>JBBRLM010000098.1:0-19349 GCA_038231335.1 Mycobacteriales bacterium | reverse complement strand
CGGCCCCGACTCCCAGCCCCCACAGCAGCTGACCTTCCTCGCCTACTACACCGCCGCCGGCAAGGAACCCTTCTGCGACGGCGCAGCCGCCACCGACACCGACAAGGCCTGGGCCCAGCTCTACGTCCAGCTCACCACCGCCACCGACAACGTCTCCACCATCCTCGGCTGACAGCCCGCACCACCACGGTGCACCCCGATCGGGTTCACGTCAGAATCGTGCTCTCGGCCGGCCGTTCACTCTCAGATCGGCGGCGCGAGCTCGAACCGCTGGCCCAGCCACGCCGAGACGACCTCCCCCGCGAGGTCGTTCCCGGTGGGCTCGCCCGTCGTGAGCGCACCGCCGAAGTGCAGCCCGCGCAGCGTCCGGTGGGTCAGATCGCGTGCGCCGAGGGCCGCGACCATGCGCGCCGAGTCGGACGGGAAGGCGGCCTGGTCGCCGGTGACCTCGACGAACAACGTCGGCACGGCGACTCCGGGCGCGCACCGGACGAAATCGGCGTTCGAGCTGAGACCCGACCACGTCGACAGCCAGGCCTGCGGCGTGGTGAGCCGGCCGAAGCCGACCTGCCCGTAGTCGATCAGATCGGGGCGGCGACCGAACAGCGAGCCGTAGGGACGATCGCTGGGGTCGATCGAGAGGTCCACCGTGCGCGGGTCGGCGTCGGTACGGAACACCGTGATGATCCGCGGGGCGATGGACCGACGGCGGTCGGCGACCGCGCCTGTGCGCTTGAAACCCGCGCGCGCCTCGGCCGCACGACCCAGGTGCTCACGCGCGACGGCGTCGATCCGCGCGACCCGCTCGCGCTGGGCGGCCCGGTAGCGGGCCAGGAACTCTCCGCTGTAGGACGAGCTGGCGGGCGGTTCGGCGAACCCGTTCGCGGGGTCGAACGGATCGAGCTCGGGAATGATCGAGAGCGGGTCGGACTCGTCGGTGACGGACGGGTCGATGCAGCCCAGCAGCAGCTGACCCTGGCCGGGATGCGGGGCGAGGAAGACAGCTCCGTCGGCGACGGGCATCGTCGCGTCGGCCAGACCGGTCGGGCGCCCGCCGGGCGTCGTCGCGATCCGGTCGACCGCCGCGAGGCCGGCCTGCTCGAGATAGAACGCGTAGAGCGGGCCACCACCGGAGTTCCCGAGTGTGACGACCGAGGCGAAGCCCTGATCCCTCAGGAACACCATCCCGGCGGCCACATCGAGCAACGCCTGCTCGTGCACCAGGGTGAGGTCGTTGTTGATCGACCGGCTCTGCTGCGTCCAGACCGCGGCCCCGGCGCCGAGCAGCACCGGGACCAGCGGGTGGTGGGTGACGTCCTGACGCGGGTGCATCAGGCACACCACGGTGGTCGCGCCCGGCACGGTGGCGAGCACCCCGCGCACGGTGGCGCCGTCGGCGGTGGCGAGCTCGTGCACCGAGGTCCGCGTGCCCTCCGGGCGGGCGCCGGCGGCGAGATAGCGGCCCGCGCCGAGACGCTCGGCCGTACTCATCCCTGCTCCACCCGCAGCGCGTCCTTGTCGTGTTGCGTGATGCGGCTCCCCCGCGCCACCCCAGCAACGGAGCTGTACCAGACGGCGTGCCGGCATCCGGTCGCTCGCCGGTCGATGACGATCGGGCCCTCGGCCGTGATCTCGAAGTAGGGCCCGATCCGGCCGACCGTGACCTCCGGATCCTCCGCGGCGATCTTCGCGAGTGGAGTGTTCTCCGGGACGTCGAGGACGAAGAGGGTGGTCATCGCGCTGACTCCGCCGCCCGTTCCCACTCCGCCGCCCGCTCCACGATCAGCTCGGCCTTGCGCGCCAGCAGCTTCCCGAAGGTCGGCTCACCCTCGTCGACGACGTCGAGCAGGGCGTCGATGGTGAGGTTCGCGTCGAGATCCTCCTGCGGCGTGACCGGCCGCATCGCGCGCGTGAACTCGACCATGTAGCCGTTGGGATCGTGCGTGTAGATCGACTCGATGGTCTCGTGCCTGATCTGCATCTCTACGGGCCAGGCGCTGACGTCCAGACGCCTGCGGTACTCCAGCAGGTCGGCCTCGCATCCGACGTGGATGGCGAGGTGCCGCGACCGGACGAAGAACTCCGGGACGTCCGGGCCGAACGCGGCGTAGACGTCGCCGCGTTGCCGAGTGTGCACGGGTTCGAGACCGAAGTAGTAGAAGAACGCGATCCGGTCGTCGTTGCCGATGTCGAAGAAGAAGTGGATGAAGTCGGGGTGGTCCTCCGGGCCCCACCCGGCGGCACAGATGGAGTGCACCACGGGGAAGCCGAGGACGTCGCGGTAGAAGCGGACCGTGCCGGCCGGATCGAAGGTCGGGAAGGCCGTGTGGTCGACACCCTGGACGCGATGGTCGAGCTTCGTCATGGGAACGACGCTACGCGGGTGTCTACGTTTGCGTCAACAGTTTGACGGACATGCAAAATCACACGTCGAGGATGCGCTCCAGGTGGTCGAGGTCCTGGCGCAGCATCGCCAGTGCCGCGGCGGGACCCTCGCCCTCCGGAGTGCGGTGGTCGGCCCGCTGCACCGCGGCCAGCGCCATGTCGGCGAGCTGGTCGGCCACGGCGTCGACGTCGTCGCGCTCGGGACGGAACCACCACGCCACCCAGTTGCACATGCCGATCACGGCCAGGGCGGCGACGCGCGCGTCGACCGGGCGCAGCTGGCCGGCGACGATGCCCTCCTCGACGACCTCGATGACGGTCTTGAGCACGGCACGCCTGCTCGCGTCGTAGGACTCCGCGAGCTCCGGCGGCAGCTCGGCCTCCGACCGGATGAGCAGGCGGAACCGGTCGGGCTGGCGGGCCATCCGCAGCACCGTCAGCCTGGCGATGCCGCGCAGCTTGCCGACGGCGTCGAGGTCGGGACGGGCGACGAACTCGGCCATCTCGGCGGCCGACCCGCCCGCGACGTCGACCCCGAGCTTCGCGAGCAGCTCGTCCTTGCTCTTGACGTAGTAGTAGAGCGCCGGACGCGTGATGCCCATCGCGTCGGCGATGTCCTGCAGGCTGGTGCCGGCGAAGCCGCGCTCGGCGAAGAGCCGGATCGCGTGCTCGTACATCTCGTTCTCGACGAGCTCGCGACGCGTGCCGCCCCGGCCGGTCCTGCGGTCAGCGGCGCCGGTCATGCCCGTGATCGTAAGCGCCGGCCCCGAGCAGTGCGCCCGCCCCCGGCAGGAGCGCCGGTAGGTCCAGCGCCCGCAGCAGCGCGTACGCCCCGGCCGTCGCCGCGGAGAGCACGGGCAGTCCGAACTCCGCCTCCGCGGGCCCGATGAGATCGAGCGAGGGCATCTGCACGCAGGCGGAGATCACCAGCGCCTCGGCACCGGCCAGATCCAGCCCCCGGGCGGCATCGAGAACCCGGTCACCGGGGATGCAGCCGACCTCGGCGTTGTCGCCCACCTCCAGGGCCGCCCAGTCGAGCACCGCGAAACCCTCCGCCTCCAGGTAGCCGACGACGTGCTCGGCCAGCGGCCGCAGGTACGGCGTGACCAGTCCGATCCGGCGGGCGCCGAGCGCTCTCAACCCGTCGACGAGGGCCCCGGCGCTGGAGAGAACGGCCGGGTTCTGCCCGGCCTTGGCCAGCTGCTCCGTGACGGCCTCCTCGGCGCGGCGGTGCTCCCCCGGTCCCTGAGCCATGAGCGCTACGAGGCAGGCGTAGAGCACCGCGTCGACGCCGGCGTCGGCGATCTCGTCGACGCAGCGCTCCCGCTGGTCGTTCATCGCGCGCAGCCCCTCCGGGGTGACCTGGTGCATGCGCATCCGGCTGGAGTGGAAGGAGAACCGCGCATCGGCGTGCCGGGCGAGCAGCGCGGGCACCTCGGTCTCGACGGTGACATTGGAGCTGGGTACGACCAGCCCGATCCGGTGGGTCACGACACTCCCTCTGCTGCGACGGCCTGGAGGCGCTTCTTGTCGACCTTGCCGACGAGTGTCCGTGGGATCTCGGGCAGGTGCTCGACGCGTTCGGGCCACGTGAACTTCGCGACCTGGAGCTGCGCGAAGTGCTCCTGGACGTCGAGCAGGGTCAGCGGTTCGCCGTCGACGACGAGGAACGCGCACGCCCGTTCACCCAGGCGCGGGTCGGGCACGGCGACGACCGCGGCGTGCCGGACGCGGGGATGGCGCAGCAGGAGCAGCTCCACCTCCTCGGCGCTGATCTTCTCGCCGCCACGGTTGATGAGGTCCTTGATGCGGCCCTCGATGGCGACGTAGCGCTCCCCGTCGATCTCGGTGATCACCGCCAGGTCGCCGGTGCGGTAGAAGCCGTCCGAGGTGAAGGCGCGCGCATTGTGCTCGGGCGCGTCGACGTAGCCACGCAGCGTGTACGGGCCCCTGCAGCACAGCTCACCGATCTCACCGTCGGACACCCCGTCCTCGGTGCCCGGCGCCAGGACGCGGACCTCGTCGAGCTCCGAGATCGGGGTGCCGACGGTCGTCGCGCGGGCCGCCCGCGGCGCGCCGGGGCGGGTGGTGAGGAGCAGTCCCTCGCCCATCCCGAACAGCTGGCCCGACCACAGGCCACGGCGTTCCAGGTCGTCGAAGAGCGCGGGCGGGACCTTCGTCCCGGACAGGACGACCTGCGTCAACGTCCGCGCTGCGGCGTCGAACGCCGGATGCATCGGCGCGCCGAAGTGGCCGTGCCCGAGCAGCACGTGCGTCGCGCCCGCGTCGGCGAGCAGCGGCAACGACACGTCGAGGTCGGCGGTCCCGAGCACGAGGCAGGCCCCGACGCTGTGCGACGCGTGCACGGCGCAGGCGATGCCGGCGTTGTGGATGATCGGGATGAGGTGGGCGACGCGGGTCTCGGGCGTCCAGCCCCAGGAACGGGCGTACTCGGCGGCGTTGTACCAGTACTCGGCGTGCAGCCGCGGGATCACCTTGGGCACCCCGGTCGTGCCGCCCGACAGCTGGAAGACCGCGACGTCGTCGGCGTGGATGCCCTGCTGGATCCCGTCGACGACCTTCCGCGCGGTCACCGGCTCGGGGCCGGCACCGAGCGCCGCCAGCTCGCCGAGGACGAGAACGTGCCGAAGGGTCGGATGCCCTGCCTGCTGCTCCGCGGCGAACCCGACGAGGTCGAAGCCGCGTGTCCCGCCCTCCACAAGATGCGCGACGGCCCCCACCCGCCTGCTGATCGCGCCGATCTCGTGGCCCCGATGGGCGGCCAGGGTGCACACCGGCACGAGGCCGGCCTTCAGCACGCCGTACCACGCGACGACGGCCTCGACCCGGTTGGTGACCTGGAACAGCACCGGGCCGCCCGGCTCGATGCCGAGGTCCGCCAGTCCCGCGGCGAGCAGGTCGGACCGGGTGTCGAGTTCGCGGTAGGTCAGGCGGGCGTCGAGCCCGACGACGGCGAGCCGCTCGGAATGCGCCTGCGCGACGGCGTGGAACTCGTCGGCGATCGTCCGCCCACCCCAGAGCCCGGCTTCGCGGTAGCGCGCCACGAACTCGGGCGGGTACGGGACGAGGCGCGGGTCGGTGCCCCTCACGACGCTCCCCCCACGAAGGCGACCAGGTCGGCGCGGCCGCTGACCAGACCGGCCGCGAGGTCGTCCCGGAACTCGCGCGGCCCCTCGACCACCACCGTCCCACCCACCTCGGTGCGGAGTCGTTCGGCGAGGTCGAGCCGGGTGAGCAGGGCGGGGCGGTCGGGCGGTCCGACGACACGGAACGTGGCGGCCCCGGTGTCCCGTGCGGCCGCGACGACGGCATCGGCCCCCGGACCCCACGGATCGTCCTCCACGACGTCGACGACGACCGCGTCCAGGTCGTCGGCTGCCTCGTGGGACCGGAGGACCCAGCTCGTCAGCAGTGGCGGCACCTGCGGCGGCCCGCCCGCGAACTGGCCGAGTGCTGCGCCGACGATGTCGGGACTCGTGACGGCGAAGCGGTCGAGCGGGACGTTCCCGGCCCGGGTCATGTAGGAGACCATCAGCCGTTCCACGGGGAGGTGGGTACGCGACGGGAACGACTCCCACCAGAGCTGGCTGCGCCGCGCCAGCTCCTGGAGCCGCTCCACGGCCGGGCGCCGGACCCCTTCGTAGCGGGTGAACGCCGCGGCCGGGTCCCGCTCGGCCTCCAGGGCGGCGACCAGCGCGATCGCGTCCTCCATCGCCAGCTTCGTGCCGGATCCGATCGAGAAGTGGGCGGTGTGGGCGGCGTCGCCGAGCAGGACGACGCGGCCGTCGGACCAGCTCTCGCACACCACGGTGCGGAAGCGCTGCCAGCGCGTCCGGTTGCCGATCAGGTCGTGGCCCCGCAGGACGGCGCGGAACACGTCCTGCAGGTGGGCCAGCGAGGCATCGTCGGACCCGTCACCCTCGACGTCCGGGATGTCGAGACCGGCCGCGCGCCACGTGGGCTCGTCGGTCTCGATGAGGAACGTGCTGCGGTCCCCGGCGTAGGGGTAGGCGTGGGTGACGAACGTGCCGTGCTCGGTCTCGACCGGCGTGAAGACGGCGTCGTCGAGGGCGAACCCGGCGCCGCACCAGAGGAACAGGCCGCGCCCCAGTGCCGCCGAGGCACCGAAGTCGCCCGCCTCGCGGGTGGCGCTGCCGACCCCGTCGGCGGCGATCACGACGTCGGCGTCGAGATCGGCGGCCGAGCACCGTTCCCCGTACTCCAGCCGCACCCCGGCCTTCTCCGCGTGCCGCTGGAGCACGTCGAGCAGTTCGGTGCGCGCGATGCCGATGAGGTTGTCGTTGTGCACACGCGCGACCGCGCCACCGACGTCCATCGTCATGTCGTGGCGCCTGCCCGCGGCCTGGATGTCGCGCAGCGTGTCGAGGTCGGCGGCCTCGAGCTTGCGCTGCGTACCGGCGGCGAGCCCGACCCCGAAACCGAACGTGGTGTCGCGGTCGCCCTGCTCGTGCACGACGACCTCGCAGTGCGGCTGGGCCAGCTTCAGCAGGCGCGCGGCGTAGAGGCCTGCGGGGCCCCCACCGAGCACGGCCACCTTGCGTAGCTGCATGCGTTTCTCCCGGGTTCGTCCGTCGTCGTCCTTGACTACCATCGCAGACGTTAAATAGTCTACGCAACCGTCAGGTCCGCAGCTCACTGCGGCCGTCGCCGCGAAGGAGCGTGAGTCATGACCTATGTCATCGGCGTGGACGTGGGCGGCACGTTCACCGACGCCGTCCTGGACGACGACGCGGGGACGGTCGTCGCCGCGAAGTCGCCGTCCACCCCGCCCGACTACTCCCTCGGGGTACTCGACGTGCTGGAGCTGCTCGCCGGGCAGATCGGGAAGACGCTGCCGGAGATGCTGGCCGACACCCATCACATCGCGCACGGCACCACGTCGTCGCTGAACGCGCTGGTGACGGGCAACGTCCCGCCCGTCGGCTTCCTGACCACCAAGGGGCACCGCGACTCGATCTTCATCATGAACGTGGAGGGTCGCTACCTCGGACGCGCACCGCACGAACTGCAGCACGTGCTCGCCCAGGACAAGGGCCACCACCTGCTGCCCAAGCGGCACGCGCTGGAGCTCACCGAGCGCATCGACCGCGACGGCACCGTCATCGTCGCCCTCGACGAGGACCAGGCCCGCGCCGCGATCCGGGCCCTGCGGGGTGACGGGGTGCGCGCGATCGCGATCTCGCTGCTGTGGTCGTTCCGCAACCCCGCGCACGAACAGCGCCTGCGCGAGCTCGTCGCCGAGCAGGATCCTGAGGTGTTCGTCGCGCTGTCGAGCGAGGTCAGCCCGCGCATCCGCGAGTTCGCCCGCAACGCCACGACGATCATGAGCACTCAGATCGGGCCCGGCCTGCGCGACTACCTGACCTCCCTGGAGGACGCCCTGCGTGAGCGCAGGCTGGCCGGGCCGCTGCTGGTGATGCAGAGCAACGGTGGTGCCGTGCTGGCATCGGAGGCTCCCTCGGCCGCGATCAGCACCGTCGGATCCGTGCTCACCGGCGGCGTCGTCGGCGCGGTCGCGCTGGGCCGCCAGCTCGGGCACCCGAACATCATCTCCACCGACGTCGGCGGCACCACGTTCCTCGCCGGGCTGATCGTGGACGGCGAGCCGGTGCGCGACACCACCACCGTGATCAACCACCACCCGATCAACGTCCCGACGCTGCGCGTGGACGCGATCGGCTCGGGCGGTGGCGCCATCGCCTGGCTCGACGCCGGCGGCAACCTGCGCATCGGGCCGCGCAGCGCGCAGGCCGTCCCCGGGCCGGCCTGCTACGGCCAGGGCGGCACGGAACCGACCAACACCGACGCCAACCTGGTGCTGGGCATCCTGCCCGAGCGGGGCCTGCTCGGGGGGCGCAAGCCGCTGTCGATGGAGCTGGCCCGCCAGGCCATCGACACCCAGATCGCCAAGCCGCTCGGGCTGTCCGTCGAGGACGCCGCAGCGGCGATCCACGCCGTGCAGAACGCGCAGACCGGGGACCTGCTGCGCAAGTCCGTCGTGGAGGCCGGGCACGACCCGCGCGGGTTCGTGCTCTACGCGTTCGGCGGCGCGGGACCCGCGCACTGCGCCCGCTACGCCGCGGAGGTCGGCGTGGCCGAGGTCGTCGTCCCGCTCGGACCGGTGGCGTCGGCGTTCTCGGCCTACGGGCTCGCGTCGTCGGACATCGTGCTGGCCGCCGAGCTGTCGGACCCCACGTTCGTCCCCTTCGACCCCGCACGGGCCGAGCGCAACTTCGCCGAGCTGGAGAAACGTGTCCGCGACGGGCTCGACCGCCAGGGTCTGACGTTCGCGACCGTCGAGGTGTTCCGCGAGGTCGACATGCGTTACACGATGCAGTTGGCCGAGGTCACCGCCCCGGTGCCGGACGGGCCCCTCGACGCCGCCGCGATCGAGGCCACCGCGGCCGCGTTCGAGGAACGCTACGCCGCGCTCTACGGCGCGGAGGCCGGGTTCCGCGAGGCGGGCATCCAGGCGATCACGTTCCGGGTCCGTGGCATCGGCGTGCTGCCGTTCTCCCCGGAGTTCCCCGAGATCCTCGTCGCGGCATCGGCTGATCCCACCGCGGCCCAGGTCGGCAGCCGCCCCGTCTGTCTCGACGCCGCGGCCGGGTTCGTCGACACGCCGATCTACGACTACCAGCACCTGCGGGCGGGCCACGTCGTGGGCGGCCCGGCCATCGTCGAGGTACCCACCACCACCGTCGTCGTCCCCGGCGGCAGCACCGGCACCGTCGACCGTCTCGGCAACCTCAGCATCCGGAGTGAGTCATGACCTTCCCCATCCCGGGTTCGGAGATCTTCTCCAGCCGACCCGTCGACCCCGACGAGCTGGCGCGGTCGCTGCCGTCGACCCTCGCCGCCCATACCGTCACGCAGGAACAGATCGACGGGCTCGACCCCCTCACCTACGAGGTCGTGCGGCACCGGCTGTGGTCGGTCACCGACGAGATGGGCGAGGCGCTCAAGCGCATGTCCGGCTCGCCGATCGTCACCGACGCGAACGACTTCGACTTCGCCATCAGCGACGAGCTGGGCCAGGAGGTGCAGGTCGGCCTCTACAACACGATGCTCGTCGGCGCCGTCGACCTCGCGATCTACTGGACGCTGCGCCACCGCGCGGTCAACCCCGGCATCGCCGAGGGCGACATGTTCCTCACCAACGACCCGTGGGTCGGTGGCGGACTGCACCAGAACGACACGATGGTCTTCCAGCCGGTCTTCCACGAGGGCAGGCTCTTCGCCTGGACCAGCGCGATCTGCCACGAGCCCGACCTCGGCGGCGTCGGTCTGGGGTCCTTCTCCCCCGCTGCGCAGGACGTGTTCTCCGAGTCGCTGCCGACCCCGCCGATCAAGGTCGTGCGCGACTTCACGCTGCAGCGCGACGTCGCCGACGCGTGGGTGCGCCGCTCGCGCGTCCCGATGCTCGTGGGCCTGGACCTACGCGCGAAGGTCGGCGCCAACAACGTCGGCCGGGAGCGGATCCTCGCGCTCATCGAGCAGTACGGCGCCGACACGGTCAAGGCCGTCATGAAGCGGATGATGAGCGACGCCGAGTCGCGCCTGCGCGACAAACTCTCGGGCCTCCCCGACGGCTCGTGGAGCGCCACGGGTTACCAGGACCAGTCGCACGAGGGCGACCGCGGCCTGCACAAGATCACGGTGAGGACCACCAAGACCGGCGACCACCTCACGTTCGACTTCACCGGCACCGACCCCCAGGCCGGCGTCGTCAACTGCACCTACGCGGGGATGCGCGGCGGCGTCATGATGGCGATGCTGCCGATCCTGGCCGGCGACATCCCGTGGTCCGCGGGCGGTCTGATGCGCTGCTTCGACCTCGTCACCGAGGAGGGCACGCTCAACAACGCCACCTATCCCGCCGCCGTCGGCCGCGGCCCGATCGGCCCGGCCTGGCTCACCGGCAGCCTCGTCGCCGAGTGCCTCGCGCAGATGCTCGACCGCGACCTGGAGCTCGGCAGGAACGTGCAGGCCACCTGCTGCGGCACCTGGGACACCGCCGTCATCGCCGGGCTGGACCAGCGCGGTGAGCAGCCCGTCCCGTTCCTCAACATCATCATGGAGCCGATGGCCGGCGGGTACGGCGCGCGCCCGCACGCCGACGGCATCGACACCGGCGGCCTGTTCTGCATCCCCATGGGCCGCATCCCCGACGTCGAGATGACGGAGTTCCTCTACCCGCTGCTGACGCTCTGGCGCCGCGAGCAACCCGACTCCGGCGGCCCCGGCCGGCACCGCGGCGGCGTCGGCGCGTCCGTCGCGATCACCCCGCACGGCACGTCGTTCCCGATGGGACTCGTTCTCGCCTCGGCCGGCAAGGCCGTCGCACAGAATGCGGGCCTGTCCGGCGGGCACCCCGGAAACAGCGGCCTCGACGTCGTCGCCCGGCAGAGCCGCGTGACCGAGCTGCTCGCCGCCGGAACGATGCCGTCCACGCTCGCGGAGTGCAGCGACACCCTCGAGATCGGCCAGAACTACGCGTCGAGCTACCTCGCCCCCGGCGAGGTGTTCGCGATGACCTGGCAGGGCGGTGGCGGCTACGGCGACCCGCTGCACCGCGATCCGGAGGCCGTGGCCCGAGACCTGTGCGAGGAGAAGATCACGGCTGCGGCCGCCCGCGACGTCTACGGCGTCGTCCTCGACGACGGCACGGTGGACGGCCCCGCGACGAGCGCCGAGCGCGACCGGAGGCGCTCCGGCCGCGGTGACCGCTCCACAGTGCACGGCGACGGCGGTACGAAGATCGACGTCAGTACCGCCCGGCGGCTCGACGACAACCTCGTCGAGACGACCGAGCGGGGCGCCACGGTGATCGCCTGCCGGCACTGCGGCGAGCGGCTCGGCGAACCCGACGCCCTCCGGCTGGCCGTCCACGAGGGCCCCTCGACCGACGCAGGGCCGCAGATCCTGACCGACCCGGCCGACTACGTCGACGCGCCGGTGGTCTTCCGCCAGTACTGCTGCCCCGGCTGCTGGACGGCCGTCTACTCGGCGGTCGTACCGGCCGACCACATCGACCACGTCGGAGTGCAGACCCGGCAGGTCTCGTGACCAGGACGACCGCGGCCCGCTGGCCCTCCCCGCATCAGAAGGGCCAGCGGTAGCCGAACCGTGGGGCCAGCGTGGCGTCGAAGCCCCGGTGCCGACCGGCCGGGACGATCGCGAGCATGAGGAGCGGGAAGAGGTCCTCGGCCGGGTACTCCCACAGGTAGCCGCCGGTGTGCAGCAGCATCAGCCAGATCGGGGCCAGCAGCAGCAATCCGCCCACCGCGGCCAGCCGGGTGGCGACACCGAAGATCAGCCCGAGGCCGACGGCGAGTTCCACGATGGTGAGGAAGGGGCCGAAGAAGCCCCAATTGGGCAGGACCAGGTTCTGGTAGGCCCATCCGAGCGGCGCGATGTAGGTCTTCGACGACGCGTCGCGGGCGATCGATTCGGCCACCCCTTTCGTGACGAGATTGAACGAGATGAAACCGAAGTCGTAGTTCCCGACCTCGATCACCTTCGCGATCCCGTTGGTCAGCCAGACCAGGCCCGTGAAGACGCGCAGCACGGTGAAGACCCGCGTCATCAGGCGGTAGGAGTGCGGTGCAGCGACCACCGGATCGGTCGCGGAAACAGTGTCCGTCATCGTCGTGAACCCCTCAGTAGGCCTTTCCTTCAGGTCAGGCTAGAGCGCGCGGGGATTCGCAGGGCCGGGTTCGACGGTCCGTCCCCTGACCGTAAGTATCGATGACGCACGCGAGTCACCGCAGAGCGATCGCCACGGCACGTGCCACCGCGAGTGCGTCGTGCACGCCGTTGTCGGCGCCCTTCTCGAAATCGTCACCTGCCGTGGCCATCGTGTTGGTGACGTGGGCCAGGCACACGACCTGCGCGCCGGTCGCGGCCGCGTACGCGTAGAGCGCCGCGGCCTCCATCTCCACGCAGACGACTCCGTCTGCCGCCGCGGCCGTGATGGCGGCCTCGGTCTCCCGGTAGGGCGCGTCGGTCGTCCACGACGAACCGATGACCACCGGTTCCCTCAGGTCGTCGAAGGCGCCGGCGAGACGCAGCCGCGTCGTGGGATCCAGACGGCTCCACCGCGAGGGCGGTGTGTAGTGGACGCTCGTCCCCTCGTCGCGCAGCGCCCGTTCGATCAGGACGAAGCACGGGGTCGGGCCGATCGGTGCTATCCGCCCCGCCGAGGTCACGCTGACCAGCAGCCCGCAACCGGACTCGGCGAGTTGCTCGGCCACCAGCACCGCGAACGGCGCCCCGACCGCCATCCCGACCACCCCGACCTCGATCCCGTCGAGCCCCACCGTCCACATCTCCGTGTGGTAGCAGGCCCAACCGGGATGGCGGGTGCCCCGCCCGGACCCGACGAGATGACGCACGATGTCACCGTCCGGGTCGAGCAGACACACCTCCGGCACCGCGACGTCCGGAAGGTCCCGCTGTCGGCGGGCCTCGCGCAGCAGGTTCCCGGGGCGGAACACGGCCACCGCGTCGTAGTCCTTCGGGAGCGGCGGAAGGACGTTCTCGGAATGCACCAGCCCATTCCAGCACCCCATCGCCCCGGGGGACGACGTGCATCCAGCGGCCGTTCGGCGCGGGCAACGGAACGACCACCGACCAGAGCACGTCCATCGCCCACAGCGTGACCGTACGGGCACACCCTGTCAGGGTGGTTCAGGGAAACGTGCCACCCGCGGTGTTCAAGCTCCGCCGGGCCACCGACCGCTACATGGCGGTCGGATTCGTCGCTGTCGCGCTCTTCATGTGGGTCCTCGTCCTACGGGTGGCGTGGCGGGCCGACTGGTCGACGGTCGCGTTCTACGCGGCCCCGACGCTCCTGATGTCCTACGCAGCGGCCGGCATGACGCGGCTGCTGTTCCGGCACTGGGAACGGCGACCGACGACGGCGGGGAGAGCCCTCGATCAACCCCTGCCGTCAGCCGGACCAGCTCGCTCCGACTCCGCGTTCTAGCGCCGACCTCTCCCGATGTCTTCCACGATCGCCTTCAGCGCGGCGAGGTCCTTGGTGGTGGCCCGGCGCATCGCGCGCGCCACCAGCGGCGCGGTCAGAGCCCCGAACCCGCTCGGCGCCCCGACATTGCGCAGCGTCATCCGGGTGCCGCCGTCGACGGCCACCCACGTGTAGGTGGTCTCCATCGGGAACGGCCCCTGCGCGGTGCGCATCACCGTCCGCTCGCCGGGCACCATCTCGACGATCTCGTAGGTGTAGGCGATGCGCCGCCCCAGGAAGTGGGCCACGAACGCGACCCTCGATCCCACCTGCGCGGGCGGCAGGGTCTCCCATTCGACCGAGGAGATGTTCACGTACCAGTCGGGAGCGTGCGACGGGTCCGCCGCGTAGGCGGCCACGTCCGCGACCGGAGCGCGGATGACGGTCTGGACCTCGACCTCGACGTTCACAGCTGCACTCCGACCCGACGGTGGCGGGCCAGCGTACGCGACCCGGCCGCCGCTTCAGACCAGGAAGGACGCGATGTGGGCGATCGCCATGTCCAGCGCCGCCGCCAGCGGGGCGGTCTCGCGGCGAACCTGGGTCAGCAGCAGCCCGCCCTGCAGCCCGGCCAACGTCGCCGTCGCCAGCCGGGCCGGGTCGGCGTCGGAGCGCAGCTCACCACGGTGCCGCATCGTCGCCAGACCGTCGCGGATCGCACCCTCCCAGCGGGCGAACCCGGCCACCAGCTCGGCCCGGGCCGCCGGGTCGATCTCGGCGAGCTCCGCGGCCAGCGACCCGATCGGGCAACCACCCTCGCAGCCGTGCCCGGCCTGCAGCTCGACCACCAGGTCCCGCCACGCCTGCAGCGCCGCGATGCTGTCGAGGCGGCTGAGCAGGGGCTCCTGAGCGGCGAGGACCGCCTCGGTCTGGTGCACGATGACAGCCCGGACGAGGTGCTGCTTGCCGTCGAAGTAGTGGTAGAGCTGCGAGCTGCTGACCCCTGCCGCCGCCTGCACATCCTCGGTGCTGGTGCCGGCCACGCCACGTTCGAACATCAGCTGCGCCGCGGCCGCGACGATCCGCGACCGCGTCGCGAGGCCCTTGCGGGTCAGGCGCGGGGACGACACGGCGTCCACTCTAACCCCCTTTCTGGAGTTGACAGTCCAGAAACGGCAGCGTACAGATTGGCGTGATCAGTCCAGAATCCTTCCGGCGATGGAGCAGCCCATGACCAGCACGCACGAGACCATCGCCGCCCGGGTGGCCACCCTCCAGGCCGGGATGGCCGGAAAGCTGCCCGCCGACGTCGGCGCCGCGTTCGCCGCCGAGCAGGCCGACCTGCAGGCCGCGGGCGTACCGGCCGCGGTCCCGGCCACCGGCAGCGCCTTCCCCGACGCCGAACTCGTCGACGCCACCGGGCAGCCGACCACCGTGGCCACCGTCGCAGCCGGGCGACCGGCCGTGGTCGTCTTCTACCGCGGCGCCTGGTGCCCGTACTGCAACGTGGCACTGCGCACCTACCAGGAGCAGCTCGCGCCCGAGCTCGACCACCGCGGCATCGCACTGGTCGCGATCAGCCCCCAGACCCCCGACGGCTCGCTGACGATGCAGGAGAAGAACGAGCTGAGCTACCCGGTCCTGTCCGACCCGGGCAACCGTATCGCCACCGCGCTCGGCATCCTCACCGCACCGTCCGACGACGTCCGCGCCGCCCAGACCGCGCTCGGCCTCGACCTCACCGCCGTCAACGCCGACGGCTCGACCGGCCTGCCGATGCCCACCGTCGTCCTGCTCGACGCCGACGGCGTCCTCCGCTGGATCGACGTGCACCCCGACTACACCACCCGCACCGAGCCCGCCGACGTGCTGGCCGCAGCCGACCGCACCCTGGCCTGACTCCCCGCCACCGAGGAGACATCGTGAAGATCACCGACCACAGGGTCGTCGTCACCGCCGCGCAGGTTCGCGCGAGCGGCGGGACCCGATGACGGACAACAGCGACGCACGCGAGGACCTCGGCTTCGGCCGCCGGCGGCACGGCGAGCCGCGGTGTGGGGCCGCCGCAGCATCTGATCTCAGGAGCGGTACTCGGGGTTGGGGAAGTCGAAACGGGCCCCGGCATCCCACTCCCGGCGCTGGTTGCCGTGGACGGGGAACCCGCCGGCGTCGCGCAGCATCCGCGCCAGGTGCAGCAGGTTCCACGTCATGAACGTGGTGTTGCGCTGGGTGAACTCGTTGTCCACCCCGGCGCGGCTGCCGTCCTCGAGCACGTCGCCGTAGCTCGGCCCCGGCCCCGCCTCACCGATCCAGCCGGCATCCGACTGGGGCGCCACGCTGTAGCCGATGTGCTGCAGGCTGTAGAGCACGTTGGACGCGCAGTGCTTGATCCCGTCCTCGTTGCCGGTGATCAAGCATCCGCCGACCCTGCCGTAATACAGCCACTGACCGCGGTCGTTGAGCTCCCCGGAGTGGGCGTAGAGCCGCTCGATGACCTTCTTCGTCTCACTGCTATTGTCGCCCAGCCAGATCGGCCCGGCGATGACGAGGATGTCCGCAGCCAGCACCCGCGGGAACAGTTCGGGCCACGCGTCGACCTCCCAGCCGTGCTCACGCATGTCCGGATACACCCCGCTGGCGATGGGATGGTCGACCGCCCGGAACTGGTCGACCCGCACCCCTTGCTTCGCCATGATCGACGCACTCGCATCGACCAGCAGCTGGGTGTGGCTCGCCGCCGGCGAACGGGTCAGCGTCGTGTTGACGAACAGGGCCGTGAGGCCGCTGAAGTCCGTGCTCGAGTCACTCACGGCCGGACCGTAGCGTTCGACGCTGCTCGTCGAGAACGGTGCGTGCAGTCACCTCGGGTGACATCGGATTCTCCGTCCATTCCGGCCATCTCGGTGAGCCGAGCATGGCCCTCCGAACGACTCACCTCCACCGAGGGAGCCACTCGTTCGTATTCGGAAAGACGTCCGCCGATCCGTCCCGAACGGTCACCGATGAAGCGGGCGACGACGGGTGGCAGCTCGCTTCGACATGTACGGCACGCCGTGGACCCGATCACCAGCCTCGACGTGGTGGTCCACCCCGTGCTCGGGGTCGGATCGTCGGCCCAGCAGGACCTGCCGGCGCTTGTCGCGGAGATCGGCGTCCGCGCCCGGCGGCGGTAGCGCGTGTCGCAGCCCTCACACAGCGTTCGACGACGGTAAGGCCTGATGCCCACCGCGCGGGGCAGGCTGACGTCACACCCCGGCCCGGGAGGGCAGACGTCGTGACCGAGCAGCCGAGCGACGCCACGAGCGTCGTGCTGTGGTGCGCCCACACCGGGGGTCGCGCCCTCGACCGGGCGGTCTGTGCACCCCCGTGCAACGCCGTGCACCTGCGCTGCGCCGCCTGCGGGGCGGCGGCCGGGCACTGTCCGTTCGAGAGACCGGGCCATCACGAACGAGTCGTCCGGCAGGTTCTCGCCCTCGTGGGTGACGAGACCGAGACACTGCTCGTCGTGGCGATCGTCGAGAGGGCCGGTCGATCGGACCGGCCCGTCACCTGGGACGCTGCCCGGTCCCTCGTCGGCGGACGCGAGGGGCGGAGCGGCCGCCACCGCCGTACGGCGTCATCTGCCTGATGGTCACCGACCGACCTGCCCGCCGCACGTGCGAGGGTGGGGCGACCGAGGGACAGGAACCATGAGCATTCAGGCGGTGGCAACCGGCGGTCTGGCCGGAATCGCCATGGGCTACGTCCTGCAGCGCGGCCAGCTGTGCTTCCACTCGATGATCGACGGCGCACAACGGGGCAGGTTCCCGCTCCTGCGGGCGTGGTTCCTGGCCGTGGCGATCGCCGCGGTGGGCCTGTCGGCGCTGTTCGCGACCCCGTTCGGGGCCGGGCTGGACCGTGGCCTCCCGTTCGCCCCGGTCGGCAACGTCGCGGGCGGACTGCTCATCGGTCTGGGCATGGTCGTCGCCCGCAGCTGCGTGTCCGGCCTGTTCTTCAAGCTCGGCGCCGGCATGGTGGGCGCGACGATCGGACTGGCCGGCTGGGCGGTGGGCGAACTCGTGGCCCGCGGGATCAGCGTGCCGGGGCCGGTTCTTCTGCCACCGGGCGACGGCGCGACGATTCCCGGACTGCTCGGGCTGCCGCGCGCCGTCGTGGCAGTGGTGTTCCTCGCCGTCGTCGTGGTGGCCCTGTGGCGACGCCGGTCCGTCGAGCGGCCCGAGCAACCGTGGCAGTGGAGCTGGCCGGCGCTGGGTGCCGCGCTCGGCGTCGTCACCGTGTCCGGCTGGGTGCTGGCTGCGCTGGGCGGCTCACCGTTCGGGCCCAGCTCGGTCGGTGCGGTCAGCAGCATCGCGGCCGGAGCGCCCAACCTGTGGCTGATCAGCTTCCTGGCCGGCATCGTCGCCGGGGCGCTGGTGGCCGCTCTCTCGGCCGGTGGGTTCCACCTAAGGGGCGAGCAGCCCGTCCGCTATGCCCAGCTCGCCGCCGGCGGCGCGCTGCTCGGAGCGGGCGGGTGGATCGCCGGGGGCTGCAACCTCGGGCACGGCCTGTCCGGGGTGGCACAGCTCAACGTGTCGTCATGGGTGGTCGTCTCCGCCATCGCCGCCGGCGTCGGTATCGGCCGGGCGCTCCGGCTGCGGTACCGGGCGGGCAGAGGACAGCGAGCGTGACCGTGCGGTGAGGATCTCCGGCCGCTCGGCTACGTCACCCTGATCGGCGCGGCGATCGGGGCGTCGTGATCACCCAGCGGGCCCACGGACTCGCGACGGTCAGGTCGCGTCGTGGTCGATCGGCGGCGTCGTCACGGCGGTGGCCGTGCTCATCGGCACCGCATCCGTGCTGCCGGGCGGATCGGCCATGAGGTGGCGCATCACCGCGCTGCGGGGGTCGCGCAGGGCCCGCAGCTCCTGGAGGGGCGCGCGCAGCTCGGCGAGCGGCTGGCGCAGTTGGTCGAGCTCCGGGCCGATCTCGGCCTGGATCTGCTCGCTCGCCGCGGCGGCGAAGCCCTTGAGCTGCCGGATCGACCTGCCGAGCCACTCGGCGGCGGCGGGGAGCCGTTCGGGGCCGAGCACGAACAGCCCCACGACGACCAACAACAGGATCTTCTCGAAGCTCAGGTCGAACACCCCGGGTCCTAGCGCTCGGACCGGACAGGGATCGGCTGGTCGACCTCGGACCGGACCGGCGCGAGGGTCGCTGGAGCCTGCTCCCCCGTGGCGGCGGAGTCGTCCTTCATGTCCGTGACCTCTGCCTTGAGGATCCGCGCCGACCGACCGAGACTGCGCGCCGCGTCCGGGAGGCGTTTCGCCCCGAACAGCACCACGACGACACCGACGATGATGAGCCAGTGCGCGGGACTCAGTGCACCCATGACAGGTTCTCTTTTCGCTGGAAGACCACGTTCGGAATACACGTCGAGCCTAGCGTTCGGCGCGCCCGGCCGATCGGTTCGGTCTCAGTTCTCGTCGTGAGGAAAGTAGTCATGCGGTTCGAGCGACCAGCTTCGGAGCGTCACCGAACGTAGCAACGCTACCCGGCCGCAGGGCCGCGACCTGCGGTGCAGCGCCGAAGCAGTCGAACGCCGGTCACGTTCAGTCGTGATCGAATCGTTACCCTACTCGGCGCAACCTTTTCTCGAGATGGACGTTGAAAGTGTTTGTCTCGGGCGAATTTTGCCTCGATCTGCTTTGTGCTGTACTTTTCCGCACGTCAGATATCGACAGTGCACTCGCGCTGTGAATTAAATTCTCGCCTCCCGGGTGTCGTTCCGTAGGCCGCACCGAGCTCGGCACCCCTCCCCGTTCTAGGAGACACAGTGTTCGAAGGGTTCAACCAGGCGTTCGTCAAGGACGCCATCGCCCGCAGTTCCGAGAACCCGCTGGACCGTCGCCGGTTCCTGCGCGCGGCCGGCATCGGTACCGCCGGCGTGGTCGGCATGGGCGCGCTGGGCGTGGGT
>JBBRLM010000097.1:0-19548 GCA_038231335.1 Mycobacteriales bacterium | reverse complement strand
TCGATACTGGACGGAGCGGTCATCGCGTGGAACTCCTCGAGTCTGTGAGAGGTCTCAAGAAGATCACGCGGTGGCCGCCCTATCCGTCTGCGCCACGCCCGTCACCGGGCCTGCCGCACACCACCTTGGTGGACACCACTCACCCTCCTCACAGCATCCCGAGCATGTATGAGGAGGACGCTCCGTCTGTGAGGACGCGCGAGGGACCAGTGCGCCCGTCGGGTCGGCGGGGAACCGGCGCAGACGGGTCGCCCACCACAGGTGATCGCGGCGGCCTGCAGAGCTGTACGGGCGCCAACGCGCGGCACCTCGGCTCGGTCCGGCGCTCCTCCGTCGACAGTCTCCGGTCCCCGCGTCGATCCATGGAATGGGCGCGCCCACAACTCTGAGCGCATCGCGGATGTGATCACCGGGCGCACCGGCGTCGATCACGACGCCGGTAGGTTCGGGGCATGCCCGGCCGAGCTCGCACCACATCGTGGATCCCGTGTTCGGCGACGTGATCGTCGCGGCCCACAACGGAAGCGTCGTCGAAAATCCGTCCCTTTCCCGCGTCACGATCGGTCGAGCGGCCGAGGCACCGGTGCGGAGCTACGTCCCGATCGGCACGCGGACACGTCGTTCCGCGTGCTGCGGGTGGACGGTGAGCAGCGGGACTCAGGCCGGCGAAGGGCGGCCTGACCCGCCGCCCTTATCGCGTTCGGGCACGCCCCGCAGCCCGGACGCCTCACGGCTGGTCCGGGGTACGTCGCTCGACGTCGAGAAGGAGCTCGGATCCTTCGTGAGACCCACCGGCGGCCTCACCGCCGTCGTGTGGGCCGCCGTCGTCAACTTCACCGCACTGCGCGCAGAGCCCGTGGAAGCCGCTGCCGCCGCGTTCGGCACGGGGGCCCAGTGCTTCCTGGCCGCACTGATGAACCGGGTGGGTCAGGCGTTGCCGGGCTGACCATCGGGGGAGCGACGCATCAGGTCCGCAATGCGCTCGAGGTCCTCGACCGACCCGAACTCGACGACGATCCGCCCCTTGCGCTGCCCCAGCTCCACCTTCACCCGCGTGTCGAACGCATCAGACAGCGAGGCAGCGAGCTCCTGGAGGCCGGGCGCCTGGATCGGCTTGCGTCGAGCGGGCTTCTCCTTGCTGGGAGCCTCGCGGCGCAGCAGCACCACGGCCTCCTCCGTGGCCCGCACGGACATGCCCTCCGCGACGATGCGCGTAGCGAGCTCCTCCTGCCGCGCGGCGTCGTCGAGCCCGAGCAGAGCGCGGGCGTGGCCTGCCGAGAGCACCCCGGCCGCGACCCGACGCTGCACCGACACCGGCAGCTTCAACAGCCGGATCGTGTTCGTGACGACGGGGCGGCTGCGTCCGAGCCGGTCGGCCAGCTCCGTGTGCGTGACGCCGAACTCGACGAGCAGCTGCTCGTAGGCCGCAGCCTCGTCGAGGGGGTTCAGCTGAACGCGGTGGATGTTCTCCAGCAGCGCGTCGCGCAGCATGGCGTCGTCGGTGGTCTGGCGAACGATCGCCGGCAGCCGCTGCAGGCCCGCTCGCTGCGCTGCGCGCCAGCGACGCTCGCCCATGACGAGCTCGTAGCGGCCCGGAGACGACTCGCGCACGACGATCGGCTGCAGCAGCCCGAACTCGCGGATCGAGTGCTCCAGCTCCGCGAGGGCTTCCTCGTCGAACGTGGTGCGCGGCTGCTGCGCGTTGGGATGGACGGCGGAGAGGTCGACCTCGCGGTAGATCGCACCGGGCGTGGCCACCGGTTCCGGCACCGGAGAAAGCGCGGGCTCGGCCGGGGCGTCCCACGGCCTGGACGAGCGGATCTCGAGGGCTTCGGGGCCCGTCGGGATGAGGGCCGCGAGGCCACGTCCGAGGCCACCCTTGCGCTGCTCGGCCACCGGGATCACCGCCCGCCCGGAACGGCCATGGTGGCGCCGCGGTCGGCGATCTCACGGGCGGCATCGACGTAGCTCATGGCACCGCGGGATCCCGGGTCGTAGGCGAGCACGGTCTGGCTGTAGCCAGGTGCCTCGGACACCTTGACGCTGCGGGGGATCACCGTGCGGAGCACCGTGGGGCCGAAGTGACTGCGGACCTCGTTGGTGACCTGGTCTGCGAGCTTCGTGCGGCCGTCGTACATGGTCAGGAGGATCGTCGAGACGTGCAGCGCCGTGTTCAGGTGTGAACGTACGAGGTCGATGTTGCTCAGGAGTTGGCCCAGCCCCTCCAGCGCGTAGTACTCGCACTGGATCGGGATCAGCACCTCCTGCGCCGCCACGAGCGCGTTGACCGTCAGCAGTCCGAGGGAGGGCGGGCAGTCGACGAAGACGTAGTCGACGTCCAGCGCATCGAGGGCCTCCGGGGACAGTGCCTGCTTGAGGCGGTTCTCCCGGGCGACCATGCTGACGAGCTCGATCTCGGCACCGGCCAGGTCGATGGTGGCGGGGATGCACAGCAGATCGGGTGACGCAGTGCTGGGCACGGCCGCCTCGGCGAGGGAGATCTCCCCGAGCAGCGCCTCGTAGACCGACGGCGTGCCCAACCGGTGCTCGACGCCGAGCGCGGTGCTGGCGTTGCCCTGGGGGTCGAGGTCGATCACCAGCACCCGCACGCCGTGCATCGACAGAGCGGCCGCCAGGTTGACGGTGCTGGTGGTCTTGCCGACGCCGCCCTTCTGGTTGGCCACGGTGAGGACCCGCCGGTGCGACGGGCGCGGCATCCCGTGCCGATCGGGGTGCAGCACCCGGGCCGCCCGCTCCGCCTCCTCGGCGATGGGCGTCCAGCCGGGTGTTTCACGTGAAACATCGGGCACTGTCACGCCTGTCCTCTCCTACGTCGCGGACGGTCGACCCGCTCCACGACAACCACCGTGCTCGGGGGATCCACGATCCCCGCGCCGCACCTCTCGACGCGCGGTGCGCCACCGCCCAGCCTGCGCACCGCGGCCTCGTCCCGTTCGATCTCCTCGGGCGCCGATGCCCCCTTCACCGCCAGCATCGTGCCACCCGGACGCAGCAGGGGGAGACACCAGCCCGCGAGGCGGTGCAGGGGCGCGACAGCGCGGGATGTCACCACGTCGGCTCCCTCCCATTGCCGCCGGACGGTGTTCTCCTCGGCCCGCCCGCGCTCGACCTCGATGCTGAGGCCGAGATCGTCGATGATCTCGAGGAGCCACTCGACCCTGCGGGCCAGGGGCTCGACGAGGACCATGCCGAGATCGGGACGGGCCAGTGCCAACGGTATCCCGGGAAGGCCCGCTCCCGAGCCGACATCGACAACTCGGGCGCCGTCCGGCACGAGTTCGGCGACGACGGCGCAGTTGAGCACGTGCCGGTCCCAGATCCGGGGCGCTTCCCGCGGTCCGATCAGGCCACGCTCGACCCCGGAGGTGGCGAGGTGCTCGGCGAAGCGGAGAGCCAGCGGCAGCCGCTCCCCGAAGAGCTTCTCCACCGCCGGAGTCATCGGCTCCCCGGACCCCTCGTCAGGCACCGCGGAAGACGACGACCTGCCGACGCGGCTCCTCGCCCTCGCTCTCGCTGGACACGCCCTTCACCCGGGCGACGGCGTCGTGCACGACCTTGCGCTCGAACGGGGTCATCGGGCGCATCCGGGCCGACTCCCCGGACTCGAGCACCTCCTTGGCCGTGCGCAGGCCCATCTCGGTGAGCTCGTCGCGACGCCCCTGGCGCCAGCCGGCGATGTCGAGCATCAGCCGGCTGCGGTTGCCCGAGGTCTGCTGGACGGCAAGACGCGTCAGCTCCTGGAGGGCTTCCAGGACGTTGCCACGATCCCCGACGAGCTTCTCGAGGTCGGTGCCGCCGTCGATGCTGACGATGGCTCGGCCCGCCTCCACGTCGAGGTCGATGTCCCCGTCGTAGTCGAGGACGTCGAGGAGCCGTTCCAGGTAGTCCCCGGCGATGTCGCCTTCGCGGACCAGCTGGTCCTCGCCGGTGGACACCGCGGCTCGCGGCGAGCCCTTCTCGGTGGGTGTCGCGGTCGCCTCGGCGTCCTGCGGCGCCCCGTCCTGCACGGTCTTCGGCACGGTGCGTCTCCTCTCCCTGCGATGGTGCGGTGGCGCGGATGGAGCACGCGCCCCGCGGCGGCCGCCGACGCAGGCGACCGCAGGTGGAACATGGGCTCAGCGGCGCTTACGGGGCTTGCGCGCGGGCGGGCGGGATCCGCCGCCGCTGCGGGCCCCGGCACCGGCCGAGCCGTTGGTGCTGGTGGATCCGTTGGTGCCCGAGCCGTTCGTGGCCGATCCGTTCGAGGCCGAGCCGTTCGTGCCCGCGGCGCCGCCCTTGACCATGTTGGGCTTGCGGGCAACGGGTTTCGCTCCGGGCCGCTTGGCGGGTGCCTCGACGTCATCGACGACGATCTCGGGCCGGACCGGCTTCTGTCCCGGCTTCGGGGCGAGCGACTGGCGGCTCGCGGCCGCCGTCTCGCGCTTGATCGTCTGCTCCTGGTCGATCTTCTTGTAGACGACGTACTGCTGGCCGAGCGTCCACAGGTTGTTGGAGACCCAGTACAGGAGGACGGCCAGCGGCAGGAACGGCGCACCGACGACGACGCCGATGGGGAAGACGTACAGCATCAGCTTGTTCATGATCGCGGTCTGCGGGTTGTCGCCCTGCGCAGCGGTCTGGCGGGCGACCGAGTGCCGCGCCGTGATGTGCGTGAAGATGCCTGCCGCGATCATCAGCGGGATCATGACGATCAGCATCGCGGGGATCGAGGTGCCTGCCGCGTTCAGCGCGGCGTCGCCCTTGGTGACCCATTCACCGAGCTTCGCGCCGAACAGGCTGGCGTTGTTGAACGACAGCACGCCCGACTGGTCGAAGGCGTAGTTCTCGACGCGGATCGAGCCGTCGTTGTTGACGGGGACTCCCGCGGCGTTGACGGGACCGAAGGTGCGCAGAACGTGGAACAGGCCGATGAACACCGGACCCTGGATCAGGACCGGGAGACAGCCGGCCACCGGGTTGACGCCGTGCTCCTTCTGGAGCTTCTGCATCTCCGCGGCCTGCTTCTGCTTGTCGTTCGCATACTTCTTGCGAACCTTCTGCAGCTCGGGCTGGAACTCCTGCATCTTGCGCATCGAGCGCACCTGGCCGACGAACGGCTTGTACAGGATGGCGCGCAGTGTGAAGACGAGGAAGATGACGCTCAGCGCCCACGCGACGCCGCCGGCCAGCCCATTACCAGGCAGCAGGAAGCTGAACACGTCGTGCCAGATCTTCAGGATGAAGGAGACCGGGTAGTAGATGAAGTTCAGCACGGCGCTTGCTCCTCGTGGTGGTCCTGGACCGGACGGTGTCGGACGTCGCGGACCGGTGGCACCGGATCGATACCTCCAGGGTGCCATGGCGCGCACTTCAACAGGCGCCAGAGCGTGAGACCCGTGCCCCGAACGACGCCGTGGACCTCGAGGGCCTCGACGGCGTACGCGCTGCAGGACGGGTAGAACCGGCAGCTCGGGGGCAGCGCGGGTGAGACGTAGGTCTGGTAGCCGCGGATGAGCCAGAGCAGAAGGCGCTTCACGGTCGTTCCAGCTTGCGGACCGCCGAGCGCAGCCCGGCGTCGAGATCACCGGCCAGTTCGGCCGATGACGCGGACGCGGCAGGAGGGAGCGCCCGCACGACGAGGAGCGAGCCCGGCGGCAGCCCGGCGAGACGCGCACCGACGAGGTGACGGAGCCGTCGAGCGACACGATGTCGCACCACGGAACCTCCTACCGCCTTGCTCACGACGAAGCCGGCGCGGGGAGCGCCGATCCCGTCGGCACCGTGCAGGTGCACGACGAGCCGGGATCTGCCCCCGCGCCGGCCACGCCTGACAGCGGTGCTGAAATCGTCCCGGTGCGTGAGCCGGGAACCGGCCGGCAACATCGGGACGGCCGGATCAGGCCGTGAGCTTCTCGCGGCCCTTGCCGCGACGGGCGGCGACGATGGCGCGCCCGGCCCGGGTGCGCATACGCAGCCGGAACCCGTGCGTGCGCGCGCGGCGGCGGTTGTTCGGCTGGAAGGTGCGCTTGCCCTTGCTCACGGTCGGCTCTCCTGGGTCGACGGCGGCGGACCGACCGTCGGGGAAGTGTGCTGTACATGGTGGTGCCCCACGATGCCGTTTCGGTGATGCCTGTCTGGCAGAGCGCGGGACACGCTTGACTAGAGGGTACGCAGCCCGGAGAAGGAGGGTCAAACCACCCCGGGACAGGCCGGTCTTGTGGTGGACGGCGTCTGTTGTTAGCGTGCCTCCCCACCGCTCGATCCGGGGGGATCGTCGCCAGGACCACACGGGCCCGCACGAGATCACTCGGCGTGTCCGCGTACGGTCTTGCGCACAGGTGTGGACAAGTCTGGGGATGATCGGACCCGAACGGGGTACCGGGGCTACCCGCGGGCGACAACCGGAGGGGGCAGCCGACCGGTGGCCGACCAAGCAGGAGACCTCGGACAGGTCTGGAACCGCGTGATCGCCGACCTCTCCGGGGCGTCGGCCGGGTCCGGCGCCCAGACGCTGTCCCCGCAACAACGCGCATTTCTCCGTCTCACCCGCCCGCTCGGGCTGATCGACGGCACCGCGTTGCTCGCCGCACCCAGCGAGTTCGCGAAGGACGCCATCGAGCGGATCCTGCGCCGGCCCATCAGCGAGGCCCTGGGGCGCCACCTCGGCGTGGCCGTCAACCTCGCGGTCGTCGTCGACGCGTCGGCGGCGTCCGGGGGCACGGAGGTGCCCGACCCGCCCGGGCGCGGACCCTCCGTCGGCGCCGCGCCGATCCCACGGCCCGAGCGCGTCGACGTCCCGGTCACGCAGCAGTATCCGTCCGACGGCGGTCAGCACGGCTCCGACGGCGCATCCATGCCCACCACCGGGCCGCTCGGCGTCACCGGCGCAGCGGACGCGGACTCCGCCGCCGACGATCCGGCCGACGTCGACGGCGGCATCCGCAACGGTGGCCCCACCGGACCCGGGCCCCGGGGCGGCGAGGTGTGGCCCACGTACGCCGGGCCGTCGGCGGGCGAGCAGGTGCAGCCGCGCTCGCAGACCCGCCTCAACGAGAAGTACACGTTCGACACGTTCGTCATCGGTGCGTCCAACCGGTTCAGCCACGCCGCCGCGGTCGCGGTGTCCGAGGCGCCGGCGCGCGCCTACAACCCGCTGTTCATCTGGGGCGAGTCCGGGCTGGGCAAGACCCACCTGCTGCACGCCGTCGGCCACTACGCGCAGCGGCTGTTCCCCGGCATGCGCGTGCGGTACGTGAGCACCGAGGAGTTCACGAACGACTTCATCAACTCGCTGCGTGACGACCGCAAGGTGGCGTTCCAGCGCCGCTACCGCGACGTCGACGTGCTGCTGGTGGACGACATCCAGTTCCTGGAGGGAAAGGAAGGGACCCAGGAGGAGTTCTTCCACACCTTCAACACGCTGCACAACGCGAACAAGCAGATCGTCGTCTCCTCCGACCGCCCGCCCAAGCGCCTCGAGACCCTCGAGGACCGGATGCGTACGCGGTTCGAGTGGGGCCTCATCACCGACATCCAGCCGCCGGAGCTCGAGACGCGCATCGCGATCCTCCGTAAGAAGGCCGCGCAGGACCGGCTCGCCGTTCCCGGAGACGTGCTGGAGTTCATCGCCGAGCGCATCGAGCGCAACATCCGCGAGCTCGAGGGCGCGCTGATCCGGGTCACGGCGTTCGCGTCGCTCAACCGTCAGCCCGTCGACACCCAGCTCGCCGAGATCGTGCTGCGCGACCTCATCCCGGACTCCGGAGCCTCGGAGATCACCGCGCCCACGATCATGGCGGTCACGGCCGACTTCTTCGGCATCACCATGGACGAGATGTGCGGCCCGGGCAAGACGAAGGCCCTCGCCCAGTCGCGGCAGATCGCCATGTATCTGTGCCGCGAGCTGACCGACCTGTCGCTGCCGAAGATCGGGCAGATCTTCGGCGGCCGCGACCACACCACCGTCATGCACGCGGACAAGAAGATCCGCAACGAGATCGCCCAGCGCCGCAAGACCTTCGAGCAGGTGCAGGAGCTCACGGCGCGCGTGAAGCAGCGCGCGCGCCACTGACTCCCGCAGATCACCGGCCCGGGAAGGCGAGGTCGGTGGCCCAGCCGGCCGCGCGACCCTCGCAGCCCGTGGTGCCACCTCGCAGCGCGCTGACGGGCTGCGACGACACCACGCGTGCTGCGAGGTCAGGTGCCGGCCCCTGTCCTCGACCACCGCGCCCTCGGTCCCGATCATGCGACATCGGGCGTCGGACGCAGCCGTTCGACGCAGTCCTAGCGACCTGGCTCGACCACTCGTCGTTCACCGCGCGGTGTTCGTCGCTCCGCGTGATCATCATCAGATCGCTCCGTCACCGGATCCGGTCACGGAGCGTTCTGGTTCATGTGCCGTGAGGGACTTCTGTGGGTTCCCGGCCGCCGCCGCGACGCGCCACCACCAGGAAATCCGGTCGCGCTGTGTTTCCGCGCGACCACTCTTCACCCACATCTGGGGATAACTCTGTGGACGGATGCCCGTCCACCCGTGGACGGATCGTGCTCCAACGGTGGACAACCGGTGTTCATCCCGGGGACAGATCGCCGTGATCGCGTTCCATCCACCGGCGCCGAGAGGTGTGCACCATCCGTCCCAGGACTCGCTCCACATCGCGCCACACCCTGCGACCTGCGGGAACGTGCTCCGTCCACACTGTGCACAGGTGCTAGTACTACTGCTGGATATCTCTTCTAGATGAACTACAAGAAGAACAACGATGTGGACCGACCGACGAACGTCTCCCCGATCGGGGTGGGCACCAGCCGGGATGACACCCGCCGCCCGGAGGCTCTACGGTGAGCGCCCGGCCCCGGCTCGGTTCACACCGACGACAGGGCCGGTCCGGCGTATCGAGACGTCCGGTTCCCCGACACCGCCAGTGCGAGAGGTCCCCGCCATGAAGTTCCGGGTCGAACGCGACGTCCTGGCCGACGCGGCAGCGTGGGTCGCCCGCAGCCTGCCGGCGCGTCCACCGGTGCCGGTCCTCGGCGGGGTTCTCATCGAGGCGACGACGGGCGCGGACGGCGACCGCCTGACGGTCTCCGGTTTCGACTACGAGACCTCGGCGCGCGTCGAGCTGGACGCCACCATCGGGGACCCCGGCCGCGTGCTCGTCTCGGGCCGGCTGCTGGCCGACATCACCCGAGCGCTGCCGTCCAAGCCGGTGGATCTCGTCGTCGACGGATCGCGTGCCACGATCAACTGCGGCAACAGCCGGTTCAGCCTCCCGACGATGCCGGTCGAGGACTACCCGCAGCTGCCGTCGATGCCGCAGCTCGCCGGAACGGTGGCGGCCACCGAGCTCGCCCAGGCCGTCTCGCAGGTGGCCGTCGCCGCCGGCCGCGACGACACGCTCCCGATGCTGACGGGCATCCGGCTGGAGATCGAGGGTTCCCGGCTGACCCTGGCCGCCACCGACCGGTTCCGGCTCGCCGTCCGCGAGATCGAGTGGACGCCGGAGGACACCGGTCAGTCGAGCGCTGTGCTGATCCCGGCGCGCACCCTGGCCGACGTCGCGAAGGCCCTGTCCGGCGCGGGCACGGTCGAGCTCGCGCTCTCGGCGGGTGACGGCATGCTCGGCGTCACCGGCGGCGGCCGCCGCGCCACCACCCGGCTGCTCGACGCGGAGTTCCCGCGGTTCCGTCAGCTGATCCCGGCCGAGCACACGAGCGCCGCCATCGTCGAGGTGGCCGGGCTGGTCGAGGCGATCAAGCGTGTCGCGCTCGTCACCGACCGCGTGGCCCAGGTGCGCATGGAGTTCGGCGAGGACGGGCTTCGGCTCGCCGCCGGCGGCGACGACGTCGGCAGCGCCGAGGAGGAGCTCCCCTGCGAGCTCGACGGCGGCGCGCTCACCATCGCGTTCAACCCGGGTTACCTGCTGGACTCGCTCGGCGCGCTGCACACCGAGCGCGCACAGCTGACGTTCACCACGCCCAACCGGCCCGCGCTGGTGCGCCCGGTCCCGGCGCCGCCCGCCGAGAGCGACGAAACGGTCGCGACGGACACCCCCGAGCCGCTGCCGGGCTACCTGCACCTGCTGATGCCCGTACGCCTGCCCGGCTGATCCATACTCGCCCCCAAGACGATCAGCAGCGCGAGCGATCTCCGATCCGACGAACCACAGGAGCGACACCGTGCAACTCGGCCTCATCGGTCTGGGCAAGATGGGTGGCAACATGCGCGACCGCCTGCGGGCGGCCGGCCATGAGGTGATCGGGTTCGACCCCCGTCCCGAGGTCACCGACGTCGACTCGCTCGCCGCGCTCGCCGGGGCGCTCACCGCTCCGCGCGTGGTCTGGGTGATGGTCCCCTCCGGCGACCCGACGCGCAGCACCGTCAAGGAGCTCGCGAAGGTCCTGGAGCCCGGCGACCTCGTCATCGACGGCGGCAACTCCCGCTACACCGACGACGGCCCCAATGCGGCGCTGCTCGACGCCGTGGGCGTCGGCTACCTCGACTGCGGTGTCTCCGGCGGCATCTGGGGCAAGGACAACGGCTACGGCCTGATGGCCGGCGGCGAGAAGAAACACGTCGACCTGGCCATGCCGATCTTCGACGCGCTGCGCCCGGAGGGCCCCCGCGAGGAGGGCTTCGCGCACGCCGGCCCCGTCGGTGCCGGCCACTTCTCGAAGATGGTCCACAACGGCATCGAGTACGGCCTGATGCAGGCCTACGCCGAGGGCTTCGAGCTGCTGGAGGCCGCGGAGCTCGTCGAGAACGTGCCCGCCGTGCTGCAGGCGTGGTCGCGCGGCACCGTCGTGCGCTCGTGGCTGCTCGACCTGCTCGTGCTGGCCCTCAAGGACGATCCGACGCTGGAGAAGCTCGAGAGCTACGTCGACGACTCGGGCGAGGGCCGCTGGACCATCGAGGAGGCCATCAAGCACGCCGTGCCGCTCCCGGTGATCTCGGCGGCGCTGTTCGCGCGGTTCGCCTCGCGGCAGCAGGAGTCGCCCGCGATGAAGGCCGTCGCCGCGCTGCGCCACCAGTTCGGCGGGCACGCGGTGAAGTCCGCGGCCGGCCCGTCCGGCACACCCGGCGAGCACGCGGGGCCGAGCTCGGGCACGGGCTCGACGCAGAGCTAGCCTCCTGGCATGCACCTGCGACGCCTCGCCGTCGCCGACTTCCGGTCGTGGGAGAAGGCCGAGCTGGATCTCGAGCCCGGGGTCACGGTGCTGATCGGCCCCAACGGGGTGGGAAAGACCAACCTCGTCGAGGCCGTCGGGTACATCGCCACGCTCGGCTCCCACCGCGTGGCAGGAGACGCCCCGCTCATCCGCCGCGGTGCCGAGCACGCCGTGGTGCGCGGCCTGGTCGTGCACCACGGTCGCGAGCTCGGCGTCGAGCTGGAGATCACCGCCGGACGCGCGAACCGGGCACGGCTCAACCGGGCGCCCGCCAAGCCGCGCGACCTGCTCGGCGTCCTGCGCACGGTGCTGTTCGCCCCGGAGGATCTCGCGCTCGTGCGCGGCGATCCGGGCGAGCGCCGCCGTTTCATGGACGACATGCTCGTCTCCCGCTACCCCCGCTACGCGACGGTCCGCGCCGACTACGACCGCGTGCTGCGGCAGCGCTCGGCCCTACTGAAGACCGCCCGCAACGGACGCGGCGATCTCTCCACCCTCGACGTCTGGGACGGCCACCTCGCCACGCACGGTGCCGCGCTGCTTGCCGGCCGGCTGGACCTCGTGGCCGCCGTCGCGCCGCGGGCTGTCGAGGCGTTCGCGGAGGTGGCGCCCACGTCGGATCCCATCGCGGTGGGCTACCGCAGCGGGCTCGGGGACGACCTCCCGCCCGATCGCCCGGCACTGGAGGCCCTGCTGCTCGACGCGCTGGCCCGGGTCCGCCGTCAGGAGGTGGAGCGCGGCGTCTGCCTGGTGGGGCCGCACCGCGACGACCTTGAGCTCAGCCTCGGTGAGGGCCCCGCGAAGGGGTACGCGAGCCACGGGGAGTCGTGGGCGCTGGCTCTCGCCCTGCGGTTGGCGTCCTACCGGCTGCTGCGCGACGACGACGTGGAACCGGTGCTGATCCTCGATGACGTGTTCGCCGAGCTGGACACGCGCCGCCGCCGGGCGCTCGCCGACGTCGCCCGGCGCGCCGAACAGGTGCTGATCACCGCCGCAGTGCCCGAGGACGTCCCGGACGGTCTGGCGGGCGCCCGTTTTGCGGTGGGCGGCGGCGTTGTGGAGCTGCTGCCGGAAGAGTCCACGTCATGATGATGACTGTGATCCAGGACACCTGGGGACAAGGTTGTGGATACTGTGGATAACTCAGGCCGCACTGGTGATGACCGGCACAAACAACCGTCCGGCGACGGCCGCCGACCGCCTGTCGCGCCCGATTCGGGGCCTGTTGTCCCCAGCCCTGGGGATGGGGGACAGCCGACCTCTCGTCGCGGGGCCGACATCGCGAGGGACGCGTTGCGCGCCGCGAGGGAAGCCTCCGCGCAGCGTTCGGCGGAACGTGCGGCCCAGCGCGGAGGGGCCAAGCCCACGTCGAACCGGGGGAGGCGGCGCCGCTGGTCGGGCGCCGGCCCCGACGAGCGTGATCCCCAGCCGTTCGGTCGGCTGGTCGCCCGGGTGTCACTGGACCGCGGCTGGTCGCCGCGGCTGACCGACGCCACCGTGCTCGGCCGCTGGCCACAGCTGGTCGGCCCGGACATCGCCGACCACTGCACGCCCCTGTCGCTGCGCGACGGGGAGCTGGTGCTGCAGGCGGAGTCCACGGCCTGGGCCACGCAGCTGCGCCAGCTGCAACGCCAGCTGCTGACGCGGCTCGCCGCGAGCGTCGGGCGCGACGTCGTGAAGCGGATCCGGGTGGTGGCCCCCAGTGGTCCGAGCTGGAAGCACGGTCCACGTACGGTGCGTGGCCGCGGCCCCCGTGACACCTACGGCTGACGTCTGAACCCCGCGGGTCGACGATCCCGACACGGTGAGTTGGCCGATCAGGCACCGCGATGTCGTCGATCGGGGGCTGCAACCGGCGACTGAGGGCGACGTGACGACGCCACAGCCCGTCGAGACCCCCGCTGGGCCGTCGGCACCCGACCGAAGTCGCGTTCGTCGTTCTGTGACGCTCCTGGGGGTGTCCCAACACCGTTTCTGTCGGGGTGGACCGGTATGATGGGAGCCATGTTCCGGGCAGATCCCCGTAAGCCCGGTCGAGCAGGTCTCCACATCGCGGCGTCGCCGCACCGTGTGGATTCTTCATGGCGAGGAGACAGTCAGCCCGTGGCGGAGAAGAAGAACGGCTACGGCGCGGAGTCGATCAAGGTCCTCGAGGGACTGGACGCGGTTCGCAAGCGCCCCGGCATGTACATCGGTTCCACCGGCCCGCGCGGTCTGCACCACCTGATCTGGGAGGTCGTGGACAACGCGGTCGACGAGGCCATGGCCGGCTTCGCCACGCGCGTGCAGGTCACGCTGCGGGAGGACGGCGGCATCACGGTCGTCGACGACGGCCGCGGCATCCCCGTCGGCATGCACCCGGTGGAGAAGAAGCCGGCCGTCGAGATGGTCATGACCATGCTGCACGCGGGCGGCAAGTTCGACAGCGACTCCTACGCGGTGTCGGGCGGCCTGCACGGCGTCGGCATCTCGGTGGTCAACGCGCTGTCCATCGCGCTCGACGTCGAGATCAACACCGACGGGTTCGAGTGGCGCCAGCACTACACCCGGTCGGTGCCCGGCCCCCTGCACAAGGGTGCGGCCACCACGAAGACCGGCACCACCGTCACGTACTGGGCCGATCCCGACATCTTCGAGAGCACCGACTACGACCTCGAGACCATCCGCCGCCGCCTGCAGGAGATGGCCTTCCTCAACAAGGGCCTCACCATCGTCCTGCGCGACGAGCGAGACGGGGTCTCGCGCGAGGACGACGAGGCCGAGGTGCCCGACGCCGAGGGCTTCGTCGCCAAGATCAAGGAGCACGTCTTCCACTACCCCAACGGGCTGGAGGACTTCGTCGCCTACCTCAACAAGTCGAAGGACCCGATCCACAAGAAGCTCGTGTCGTTCTCCGGCGAGGAGGCCGGCCACGCGCTCGAGGTGGCGATGCAGTGGAACAACGGCTACACCGAGTCGGTCTACACGTTCGCCAACACGATCAACACGCACGAGGGCGGCACCCACGAGGAGGGTTTCCGCTCGGCGCTGACCTCCACGGTCAACCGCTACGCGCGCAACGGCAAGTTCCTCAAGGAGAAGGAGCCGGCACTCTCGGGCGACGACATCCGTGAGGGCCTGGCCGCCATCGTCTCGGTCAAGGTGAAGGAGCCCCAGTTCGAGGGGCAGACCAAGACCAAGCTCGGCAACACCGAGGTCAAGTCGTTCGTGCAGCGCGTGAGCAACGAGTGGCTGGCCGACTGGTTCGAGCGCAACCCCGCCGAGGCGAAGATCATCGTCAACAAGGCGGTGCAGTCGGCGCAGGCGCGCGCCGCCGCCCGCAAGGCCCGGGAGCTGGTGCGCCGCAAGAGCGCCGGCGACATCGGCGGCCTGCCGGGCAAGCTCGCCGACTGCCGGTCCACCGACCCGAGCAAGTCCGAGGTCTACATCGTGGAGGGCGACTCCGCGGGGGGCTCGGCCAAGTCCGGCCGCGACTCGATGTACCAGGCGATCCTGCCGATCCGTGGCAAGATCATCAACGTCGAGAAGGCCCGCATCGACCGCGTCCTCAAGAACACCGAGGTCCAGGCGATCATCACCGCGTTGGGCACCGGCATCCACGACGAGTTCGACGTCAGCAAGCTGCGCTACCACAAGGTCGTGCTGATGGCCGACGCCGACGTCGACGGCCAGCACATCCGCACGCTGCTGCTCACGCTGCTGTTCCGCTTCATGCGCCCGCTCATCGAGGAGGGCCACGTCTACCTCGCGCAGCCGCCGCTCTACAAGATCAAGTGGGGTGGCCGCGGTGCCGAGCCCGAGTTCGCCTACACCGACCGCGAGCTCGAGGGACTGCTCGCCGCCGGCCGCGAGGCGGGCAAGAAGATCCCCAAGGACGAGGGCATCCAGCGCTACAAGGGCCTCGGCGAGATGAACGCCAAGGAGCTGTGGGAGACCACGATGGACCCCGCCAACCGGGTGCTCCTGCAGGTCACCCTGGACGACGCCGCCACCGCCGACGAGCTGTTCTCGGTGTTGATGGGCGAGGACGTCGAGTCCCGCCGGTCGTTCATCACGCGCAACGCCAAGGACGTGCGGTTCCTGGATGTGTGAGACCTGCTCGCAGGGTCGAACGATCAACACATGTCCTAGCCGCCCAGCCGCACGAGCAGAAGGAACGACGTGACAGACACTCTCGACCCGACTCTGCCGCCCGCAGGCGGCGGAGGCGACCGCACCGAGCCGGTCGACATCCAGCAGGAGATGCAGCGCTCCTACATCGACTACGCGATGAGCGTCATCGTCGGCCGCGCACTGCCGCTGGTCGAGGACGGCCTCAAGCCGGTGCACCGGCGCGTCCTGTACTCGATGGGGGAGAACAACTTCCGCCCCGACCGCAGCTACGTCAAGTGCGCGCGCGTCGTCGGCGAGGTGATGGGTAACTACCACCCCCACGGCGACAGCTCGATCTACGACGCACTCGTGCGGCTGGCCCAGCCCTGGTCGATGCGTTACCCGCTGATCGACGGGCAGGGCAACTTCGGCTCGCGCGGCAACGACCCGGCCGCCGCGATGCGCTACACGGAGTGCCGCCTGTCCCCGCTCGCGATGGCGATGCTTCAGGACATCGAGTCCGACACCGTCGACTTCTCCGACAACTACGACGGCAAGGCGCAGGAGCCCGATGTCCTGCCGTCGCGGGTGCCCAACCTGCTGATCAACGGCAGCTCCGGCATCGCCGTCGGCATGGCCACCAACATCCCGCCCCACAACCTGCGCGAGGTCGGCGACGGCGTCGTGTGGGCGCTGGACAACTGGGACGCCACCGACGACGAGCTCCTGACGGCGCTCATGGAGCGCATCAAGGGCCCGGACTTCCCCACCGCCGGCCTGATCCCGGGTCGCGACGGCATCGAGCAGGCCTACCGCACCGGCCGTGGCTCGGTGAAGATGCGCGCGGTGGTGGAGGTCGAGGAGGACGCCAAGGGGCGCACCATCCTGGTCGCCACCGAGCTGCCGTACCAGGTCAACCCGGACAACCTCATCGAGTCGATCGCGAGCCAGCACCGCGACGGCAAGCTCCAGGGCATCGCCGAGATCAACGACGAGTCGTCCGACCGCATCGGCATGCGCATCGTGATCACGCTCAAGCGCGACGCGGTGGCCAAGGTGGTGCTGAACAACCTCTACAAGCACACCCAGCTGCAGTACAGCTTCGGCGTCAACATGCTGGCCATCGTCGACGGCGTGCCGCGCACGCTGCGCCTGGACCAGGTGGTGCGCAACTACGTGCGCCACCAGATCGAGGTCATCGTCCGGCGCACGCGCTACCTGCTGCGCAAGGCCGAGGAGCGGGCCCACATCCTGCGTGGCTACGTCAAGGCGCTCGACGCGCTCGACGAGGTCATCGCCCTGATCCGCGCGTCGGCCACGGTCGACGTCGCGAAGACGGGCCTGATGGAGCTCCTGGACGTCGACGACATCCAGGCGCAGGCCATCCTCGACATGCAGCTGCGACGTCTCGCCGCGCTCGAGCGCCAGAAGATCATCGACGAACTGGCCGAGATCGAGCTCCAGATCGCCGACTACCTCGACATCCTGGCGCGGCCGGAGCGGCAGCGGCAGATCGTGCGCGACGAGCTCACCGAGATCGTCGAGAAGCACGGCGACGACCGGCGCACGCGGATCGTGGCCGACGACGGCGACGTCACCAACGAGGACCTGATCGCGGTCGAAGATGTCGTTGTGACGATAACCCAGACCGGCTACGCGAAGCGCACCAAGACCGACCTCTACCGGGCGCAGAAGCGCGGCGGCAAGGGCGTGCAGGGCGCGGCGCTGAAGCAGGACGACATCGTCGCCCACTTCTTCGTCTGCTCCACGCACGACTGGATGCTGTTCTTCACCAACAAGGGCCGGGTCTACCGGCTCAAGGCCTACGAGCTGCCCGAGGCCAACCGTTCGGCCAGGGGCCAGCACGTGGCCAACCTGCTCGCGTTCCAGCCCGACGAGCACATCGCCCAGGTCATGCAGATCAAGGACTACCAGGCGGCGCCCTATCTCGTCCTGGCGACGAGAACCGGTCTGGTGAAGAAGTCGAAGCTCACCGACTTCGACTCGCCCCGCTCCGGCGGCCTGATCGGCATCAACCTGCGCGAGGACGACGAGCTCGTCGGCGCCGTCCTGGCCTCGGCCGAGGACGACCTGCTGCTCGTGTCGGCGGAGGGCCAGTCCATCCGGTTCACCGCGAGCGACGAGGTGCTGCGCCCGATGGGCCGGGCCACGTCCGGCGTGCTCGGGATGCGGTTCAACACCGGCGACCGGCTGCTGGCGCTCGCGGTGGTCCAGCCCGACACGTTCGTGCTGGTCGCCACCGACGGCGGCTTCGCCAAGCGCACCCCGATCGAGGACTATCCGGTGCAGGGTCGTGGCGGTAAGGGTGTTCTGACCCTCCAGTACGACCGGCGCCGTGGCACCCTGGTCGGTGCGCTCATCGTCGGTATCGACGACGAGCTGTACGCGATCACCTCCACCGGCGGGGTGATCCGGACATCGGCCCGGCAGGTGCGCAAGGCCGGCCGGCAGACGAAGGGGGTCCGCCTGATGAACCTGGGCGAGACCGCCACGCTGCTGGCGGTGGCACGCAATGCCGAGGACGATGCGGACGACACCGCACTGACCGGTACCGAGCCCGAGGGCGACGGCAACTGATCAGTGGGCCACCCAACCGAGGAGATTCCTCTCTCGTGAACGACGCGACGAGCACACCGGACGACCCGGACCGCACCGACCTGGACGGTCGGGGAGCGGTGGCCACGGGAGAGCAGGCGGCCGTCCCCCCGGTTGCCGGAACGGGCAACGCCAACGGCACCCAGGGGGCGCCCCCGGTATCCCCGAGGCCGTCGCCCGGTCCGGCGGCACATGCGGCCGCGACTGAGCCCGTCGTCGAGGAGGAGCCGGAGGTACCGGTCGCCACGGCGCCGGAGCAGCCGGCCACGAACGGCACAGCACCGTCGCTGGACAAGCGCGCCGGCGCCTCCGCGGCGGTCGCGGCCGACGCACCGACCGCCCAGATGCGGGTGCCGGCCCCGTCGAACGGTGCGCGCCCCACCCCGTCCGACGACGACGTCACCCGTCCCGTCGGCCCGGGGGAGCTCCCGGCCACGGGGCCGGTGCCCGGTCCTGGACCGGCGGCCGCCGCGCCGCCACCCTGGCAGCGCGTTCCGGGCCGGGAGGCGCAGATTCCGTCGCAGTCCGGCCCGGCGCCTGTGGCGGCTCCACGCCCGGCCGGCGGACTGCTCGACGACGAGGGCCCCACCGCGTTCCTCGAGGCCCCGGCCCGGGCGAACGAGACGGCGGGCCCCGACAGTCCACCGGCGGAGAAGGGCAGCGCCTGGGGTTCGGTGCGAGCGGTGCGCAACCGTCCGCCGCGCCAGGCCGCACTGCAGCTCAAGCGGCTCGATCCGTGGTCCGTGCTCAAGCTGGCCCTGGTGCTCGCGGTGGTGCTCTTCTTCATCTGGTTGGTTGCTGTCGGGGTGCTCTACGGAGTCCTGGGCGGCATGGGGGTGTGGGACCGCCTCAACGGCACCTACGCCGACCTGGTCTCCGGTTCGGCCCCGACAGGTAGCCCGCTGATCAGTGCGGGCCGCGTCTTCGGCCTGGCCGCGGTGGTCGGGGCGATCAACAGCCTGCTGTTCGCCGTGGCCATCACCGTCGGGGCGTTCGTCTACAACGTGTCGGCCGACCTCGTCGGCGGCATCGAGGTCACGCTCTCCGAGCGCGACTGAGCTGGGATGTGACTGAGGGGTATCCCCTTGCGGGCGGCCGGAGGCGCTGGGGTAACCTCGACTCCGCCGCAGGGGGCCTATAGCTCAGTTGGTTAGAGCGCATCGCTGATAACGATGAGGTCGGTGGTTCAAATCCACCTAGGCCCACTCTGTATCCCCTCGGGACAGGCAGGACGATCAATGAAGAAGATTCTCGCCGTCGTCGTCGCACTTGCGGCTGGTGCCCTCGTATTCTCGAAGGTCCGGTCCTCCCGTGAGGACAACGACCTCTGGCACGAGGCCACCACCAACTGAGCAGGTATCGTCCTGCTCAGCACGGGGACGTAGCTCAATTGGCAGAGCACCGCCTTTGCAAGGCGGGGGTTAGGGGTTCGATTCCCCTCGTCTCCACCAGTCCGACCAGCACGAACAGGGCCAAAGTCGTGGCTACTGTCGATCGACGGCGTCGGCACCGAGGCTGCGGACCAGCCTGTGGTCAGAAATCGTCGTGACGTCGGAGGCCCGAGCAATAGTCAAGACCTGTGGATGAAGATTTTTTAGGCAGCGTCGGGTTGAGGGTGTTCGGCGGGTCGTTCGACGAGCTTGCCGCCCTCGAACACCGCGCCGGCACGGA
>JBBRLM010000096.1:0-19557 GCA_038231335.1 Mycobacteriales bacterium | reverse complement strand
TTGATCAAGCAGGTGAAACGCGCTGCGTGCGGGTTCCGGAACCGGGAGAACTACCGGCGCCGGGTACGGTTGCACTGCACCCGGCAGACCCGCCGATTGTCAGCGAGGAATCCGACGGTGCCCGCCCAAAGTTGAAGAGCCTCCAAACCCAGCGAGACACGCCGGGTCCGTGACGCGGCAGATCACGAAGCCCCTCGCGGAGCTCGGATTCCGAGGGCACGACGTTCTCGCGGCGGACGAGACCAGCACGTTCGTCGTGCGTGGCGGGACCGGCCGGCCGGTGGTGCTGTTGCACGGATACCCACAGGACTGGACCGTCTGGTCAGGAATCATGGCGGATCTCGTCGACACCTACGACGTGGTGGTGCCGGTGTTGCCAGGAATCGGGACCTCACAGCCGTGGCCCGGCGGATCGTCCACCCTCGCGCTCGCCGAGTGGCTCGCAAGCGTCCTGACCAGCTCCGGGATCGTCGAGCCCGTGACGGTCGTAGGCCACGACATCGGCGCGTGGATCGCCGCGGCATTCGCGGCCACCCACCCACAGGAACTGACCAATCTGATGCTGATTGACGCGTTTATTCCCGGTATCACTGACCCTGCGGCACTCGCGCTCAGGCCCGATAGTCCCCTCTGGCACATGCACCTCCATGCTCATACCGAAGCCGCGAGGGTCCTGATCGCCGGACAGTTGCGCACCTTCCTCGCCTGGTTCCTTCGATCTAAGACCGGCACGCCCGATATTTTTCCGGACAGTCGCATCGACTATTTTGCGGCGGTGTATAGCGAGAGATGTCCTCGACGCAGCGCTTGGCTTCTACCACGCATTACCCGAATCTATCGCCGCCGCACCGGCGATCGTGGCAGCGTCGAGATTCGATCGGGAGGTGTTCGTGGTCAGCGGTGAGACCGGCCGCGGCCAGCAGATGATTGATGAGGTCGCGGCACTATGGTCAAACGTGGACGGTCGCGTGCTGGAAGGATGCGGGCATTATCTCCCCGAGGAGGCGCCGGCCACACTCGCCGGTCTGATCCGATCGTTGGCCAACGGCACAAATCGAGTCGACCCGGCTCAGGACTACCCGGACTAACGGCGCTCCGGCCCCGATTGCGCAGTCGAGCTGTGGTCGCGGCGAAATGCGTGGCGGATTCACGCGAAATGACTCGTCCACCGGCATGACTTGTCGGACTCCAGCTACTCATGATCATCACGGTGGCGGCGGATTGTCCAGCGTAGGATGTTCGCGTGCGGATCTCGGGCGAGCACCAGCATTACAGCGGCCGCGGCCAGTAACAACAGCAAGCAGATGATGGCGATGATCCACTCGAGCATCAACATTTGACCTTCCGGGGCACCACGGTCGGGGCGTGGGCAATGCTGGGGTGTCCGATCCTCGCATCAGGGCCTGTGCCAGGGGGCTCCCAGCTAGTCGCCGTGCAGACGAGTGTGGCCTGTCTTCGTTCGCGTGGCCAGAGGTTCGGTCGTCGGCGACAGGGGTGTGGGCGTGCTGCCTGCGGTGCCGCCGCTGCCGCGGGCGAACAGGGCGGTTCCTGCTTCTTCTCGTTGGCAGATCATTCTACGAGCGCGACGGCCCGGGTCGGGCCGCCGTGCGCGCCCTGCAGCTTGAGCGGGAAACCGACGAACGTGAACCGGGTGTTCACGATCTTGTCGAGGTTCGCGAGGTTCTCGTAGTGGGTGATGTGTTCGCGGCGGCACATCATATGGCACGGGTAGCTGCTGCTTGCTGGGTTGTCGGGTGTCGGGCTGTCGACGCCGAAGGTCTTGATCCCCTGTTGCACGATCCACTCGCTGGCCGACTCGCCGAGCCCCGCGAACTCGCTGAGGTAGCGCTTGTCACCGTTGTATCTGTTCCAGGTGGCGGTGTGGAACAGCACGATGTCACCGCGCTGCACGTCCACGGGCGAGTCGGCGACGATTCGGTCGAGGTCCTCGGCGGTGATGTCGGTCTGGGGCTTGAATTCGGTGACGTCTAAGCAGACGGCGGTGCCGTAGAACAGGTCCAGCGACATCTTCTCGATCGTCTCCGCGGACGGGTCCGGATCGAGGTGGGAGAACGAGTCGACGTGTGTCGGCCCGTTGTCGTTGAGCATGAAACCGGTTGTCTGGAACGAGAACCCGCTGTCGAAGCGCGGGGCGGTCTCCTCGTGTGTGGCGTGGTCGAACTGCACGGTCTTGAGGTGCCCCGGGTAGACCTTCATGCCTTCGTAGATGTCCTGCGAGAGATCGATCAGCTGCATGTCCACTCCTAATACATCACGACGCCTGCGGTCACGTTCATGTCCTCGCCGGTGATCGACGCCGCCGCGTCGGAGGCGAGGTAGGCGCACGCCGCGGCCACCTCCCCGGCCTCGACCAGCCGCCCCAGCGGCGACGCCCCGGTGAAGGCGGCGAGCGCCTCGGCCTCGCTGATGCCGCGCGCCGCGGCCTGGCGGGCGATCACGTCGTCGATGCGGGGGCCGGCCACCGCGCCGGGGCAGACGGCGTTGACGCGGATCCCGTGCGGGCCTAATTCCAGCGCGAGCGTGCGGACCAGCCCGATCACACCTATCTTCGCGGCCGCGTAGGGCGTGCGGCCGTGCAGTGGGCGCTTGCCCGTCATGGATGAGACGGCGATCAGGCTGCCCTCCCCCGCCGCGATCAGGTCCGCGGCGAACGCGCGGAAGGTGAGGAACACGCCGTCGAGGTCGGTGGCGACACAGTCGCGCCAGTCGGCCAGTGCGATCTTGTGCAGCGGCGCCGTGGGCCCGGCGATGCCGGCGTTGGCGACGACGGTGTGCACGGGCCCGAGCTCGCGCGCGGCGCCGGCCATGTCCGCCACCGACGCCTCGTCGCGGACGTCGCAGGCCAGCGCGATCGCCGTGCCCCCGCCTGCCTCCACGTCGTCGAGCGTCTCCTTCAGTGTCGCGGGGTCCCGCGCCGTGACGGCCAGCGCGAAACCCGCGGCGCCTAGCGCGACGGCGATGGCGCGCCCGATGCCGCGGTTGGCCCCGGTGACGACGGCGACCCGCACTGTCACCCCGAGTCCCGGGCGGACTCGGCCGCCCGGATCGCCGCCCGCAGGCGGTCCGGGGTGATCGGCAGCTCCGTCACGCGGACGCCGAGGTGGGCCAGCGCGTCGTTGACCGCCACGTTGATCGCCGCGGGCGCCATCATCCGGCCGCCCTCGCCGCCGCCCTTGATGCCGTGCAGCGTGTACGGCGACGGTGTCTCGTGGTGGCCGATCTTGAGCTCCGGTACCTCCATCGCCGACGGGATGAGGTAGTCGAGGTAGCTGGAGGTGAGCAGCTGGCCGTCCTCGTCGTAAACGAACTCCTCGTAGAGCGCCGTGCCGATGCCTTGTGCGGTGCCGCCGACGATGTGGCCGGCCAGCGAGCGTGGGTTCACTAGTGTGCCGCAGTCGTGCACGGCGGCGTAGGACAAGAACGAGACGCTGCCGGTCTCGATGTCCACCTCCACCACCGGCACGTGGCAGGCGTGGCCCATGAACGGGTAGAAGACGCCGAGGTCTTTGCGGTCGGCCGAGGGCATGGTCGTGTACGGGTGGTCGAAGACCTTGGAGTCCTCGAGTCCGCTCTCCATGTCCTCGGGGAAGCTGTGCTTGAACAGGTGCAGCATCACCGCGATGTCGGCGAGGCTCTTGCGCTGCTCCGGCACGCCCCTGACCTGGAAGCCGCCGTCGACCCACTCCATGTCGTCGGGGTTGGCCTCGAGCAGGTGTGCAGCGGCGCGCAGCGCCTTCGCCTTAATTTTCGCGGTGGCGCCCTCGACCGCGCCGGCGAGCATCACCGTGGTGCGCGAGCCGCCAGGACCCGTGGCGGGCAGCCCGTTCTTGCTGCCCTGGTAGACGATCGAGACCGAGTGCGGGTCGCAGTCGAACTCCTCCGCAACGAGTTGCGCCACCATCGTCTCTGGGGAGTTGCCCCAGAACGCACAGGAGTACAGCGTGGCGGTGATACCACCGGTGGCGTCGACCTTGAGCGTCACACTCTCCGGCATCGACGTCACCGGGGCGCCCGGCTCGTCGAACCAGAACCAGAACTCCGTCGCGGAGAACACCGAGCGCTCCTGCGCGGTGATCAGCCCGATGCCGATGTAGCGGCCCTCCTCGCGAGCCTTGGCCTGAAATGCTCGCCAGTGCTTGTACTCCGAGAGCTCCAGGGCCTTGTCCAGTACGGCGTCGTAGTCGCCGGAGTCATAGACGTTGCCGGTGGGGATGAAGTGCGGGAACTCGCGGATGAAGTTGCGCCGCCGGATGTCTACCGGGTCGAGGTCGAGCTCGCGGGCGGCCTTGTCCACCATCTGCTCGAGCATCCAGTTGTTCACCTCGGAGCCGAAGCCGCGGTAGGCGCCCTGCTGGTTCTTGTTCGTCATCGCCGCGCGCACCCGGTAGCGCACGCTCGTCATCGCATACGGTCCGACGACTTGCGCGAGGGCGTTGCCGTGGTGGCCGACGCCGAATTGGATGTAGGCGCCGTAGTCATCGACGGTGTCGATGTCGATGCCGCGCAGCGTGCCGTCGCGCATCACGGCGAGGCGTACGTCGTAGACGCGGTCGGAGCCGTGGTGGTCGCAGTTGGAGATGTTGTCGACGCGGTCCTCGAGGTACTGCACGGGCCGGCCGACCTCGCGCGAGCACATTCCGGCGATCACCGCGGGCTTGGTGGCGAACAGTTTCGAGCCGAAGCTGCCACCGGCCGGCACTGGCCGGATGTCGAGCTTGTTGGCCGGGATCTTCATCGTGCCGGCCACCATGAACAGGTAGCTGGTGAAGCTCAGTGAGTTGGTGTGCACGGTGAGCTGCCCGGTGGCGTGGTCGAAGTCGGCGAGCGCGCCGACCGTCTCCAGCGGCTGGCCGCCCGAGCGGCGCCAGCGCAACCGGTCGGTGACGATCACTTCGGCCTCGGCGAAGTCCTTCTCGACGTCGCCGAAGTCGAACGTGCGCTCGTAGGCGCAGTTGGAGCCGAGATCGTCGTGGACGAGCGGGGCGCCGTCCTGCAGTGCCCGCTCCGGGTCGACGACGGCGGGCAGTGGCTCGTAGTCCACGTCGATTAGCGCGAGCGCGTCTTCGGCGAGGTAGCGGCTCTCGGCGACCACCACCGCGACGCCCTCGCCCACGTAACGCACCTTGTCCAGCGCGAGGCAGCGCCAGGTGTGCTTGGCAGGGTCGGGCCCGAAGTCGGGCAGCGGGTCGCACAGCTCGGCCGCCTGCGCGCCGGTGATCACGGCGTGCACGCCGGGTGCGCCGAGTGCCTCAGCGGTGTCGATGCCGGTGATCCTGGCGTGGGCGTGCGGGCTGCGCAGGACGGCGGCGTGCAGCATGCCGGTGACGGTCATGTCACCGATGTAGCCGCCGCGGCCGCGCAGGAACTTCGGGTCCTCGACGCGGCGGATCGACTTGCCGACCCAGTTGCGGCTTTGCTTGTGCGTGCGCACGGGTGGGGCGTCGGGCCGGTCCACGGTGGTCATGCCTGGGCTCCCGTCGGCGTGTCCGAGTCCGCCTTCATGCGCGCGGCTGCCGCGCAGACGGCCTCGGTGATGAACTGGTAACCGGTGCACCGGCACAGGTTGCTCGCGATGCCCTCGCGCACCTGGTCGTGGGTCACGTCGGGGTTCTGCTCGATGATCTCGCAGGCCCGCATGAGCATCCCGGGTGTGCAGTAGCCGCACTGCAGGCCCTGCTTGTCCCAGAACTCGTCCTGCAGCGGGTGCAGCTCGGCACCCTTCGCCAGGCCCTCGACGGTGCGGATCCGCGCCCCGTCCACCTGCACGGCGAACGTGGTGCAGGAGCGGATGCTCTCGCCGTCGCGCAGCACGGTGCAGGTGCCGCAGACGCCATGCTCGCATCCGATGTGGGTGCCGGTAAGCCCGAGGTCCTCGCGCAGCACGTCGACGAGCAGCTTGCGCGGCTCCACCGACACAGTCGACAGACGGCCGTTCACGGTCAGGGTCACATCGTGCTTGACCATCGCGGTCACCTCCGGTCCTGGGCGCGGGCCAGCGCCAGCTCGATGCCCCGGCGCAGATAGCTGCGCGCGATGTCGGTGCGGGTCTCGGTGCTGCCGTGCACATCCCCGGACGGGGAAAGCTGGGCGATGGTGGCGTCCACGGCCGCACGGATCGACGCGTCGTCCGGTGCCGTGCCGGTCAACGCCCGTTCCGCGGCGGTGGCGCGCACCGGCGCGGGCGCAACCCCGCTCATCGCGATCGACGCCCGGGCGATGGTGTCGCCATCCAGCTCGATGACCGACGCGACGCCGACCAGCGCGAAGTTGCCGTGAGTGCGGGCGAACTCCACGAAGGCATGCCCTCCTGCGCGGCGCGGGACCCGCACCTCGGTGAGGATCTCGCCGGCCTCGATCGCAGTCGAGAACGGGCCGACGAAGAACTCGGCGGCCGGGATCGTGCGCGCCCCCTGCGGGCCGACCACGACGAGCTCGGCCTCCAAGGCAACGGCGACGGCGGGCAGCTCGGCAGCCGGGTCGGCGTGCGCGATGCTGCCGCCGACCGTCCCGATGTTGCGGATCGGCGGGTGCGCGACGTACCCGAGCGCCTCGGCCAGCAGCGGCGTGATGAGCGCGACCTCAGGAGCATGCTCGGCGTGAGACTGGCGGACCATCGCCCCGATCACCAGGGTCTCTCCCGCGGAGCGGATCCGGGTCAGCTCCTCGATGCGCCGCAGATCGATCAGATACGAGGGCTGGGCCAGCCGGAAGTTCATCAGCGGCACGAGGCTCTGGCCACCGGCGAGCGCCCGCGCGTCGTCGTCGGCGTGGGCGCCCAGCAGCTCGACGGCCTCGGCCACGCTCGTCGGCGCAACGTACTGGAACGGGGGCGGTTTCACGGCGACCTCCTCGTCGTCTGCTCGGCGGTCGGAACGTGCTGTCGCCGGAGCACCTCGAGCGTGACGAGTCCGCGGACCACGGACCATGTGTGAGCACCCAGAAGAACCGGACATCCGCTGAGAGTTCTCACAGCGGGAGCCCGTGGAGTCGATCGTTGCGGCGACCCACAACGGCGACTCACAGCGCGACCCTCAGCGGCCCTCGACGCGCACGATGTCGCGCACAGTCAGCGCGAGCTGTAGGTCCAGCCGGGTGTCGTTGCGGCTCAGGCTGCGCCCCGTCAGCTTCTCGATGTTGGTGAGTCGGTAGGCGACTGTGTTGGGGTGCACGACGAGCACCCGCGCGGTGGCCGACGCGGAGCAACCGGTGGCGAGCCACTCCCGCAGTGTCTGGAGCAGGTCGCCGCCGCGCCGGGCGTCGTGGAGCACGACCGGCCGCAGCAGGTTCCGGGCGAACCGGCGCAGCGCGTCGGGTGCCCCCTCCTCCAGCAGGAAGGCGGCCAGACCGAGGTCGCGGACGTCGACGAGACCCCCTGGGTATGCAGCGCGGCGCAACCGGACCGCGCCGCGTGCCACCCGGTAGGCGGACCCGTGGTCGGTGAGCTCCTCCGCCGCGGGCCCGACCGCGAGGGTCGCGATCCGCTCCGGCAGGGCGTGCTCGACTTGGGAGAGGACGCCCCGCAGCCGCTCGTCGAGATCGGGAGCGTCTGGGAACAGCAGGATGTGGACGTCCTCGTGCGGCCCGACGAGCGGTGGCCCCGCGAGCGGTGAGCTCGTCTGGCGCACAGCCGCGTGCACGAGCTCAGTGAGCCGGGGAGCGGGGCCAGGCGGGTCGAGCGCCAGAACCGCGACGACGTGCGGACGGGCGAGGTCGTGGCCCAGGGCGGCCGCCCGGTCAAGCACGCCCTGCGGGTGCAGCGGACCGCCGGGATGGAGCAGATCGCCGATCAGGTCGCCCGACAACCGTTCCTCGACTTCCACCAAGTGTTGCCGCTTGAGAACCTCGAGCGCCACCACCAGCGCGAACCGCTCGATCACCCGGCGCTCCACCGGTGCGGGCGCCGTACGCGGGTTGGTGACCCACAGCCGCGCGGCCAGCTCGCCGCCGACCACCACCGGTGCCACCCAGACACCGTAGGTACCGACGACGGGGTGCCCGATCGCCGAAGCACCCGGACGGCCCGAGCGGTCGAAGCGCACCTCCACCACCTCGTTCTGGCGGGCCAGGGTGTCCAGCGCCGCCCGTAGCGGCTGGCGCCGGCGCGCCACGATGTCCGGCGGCGGGTGATAGCCGATCGCCGGCGCCTGCGCGAGGACCTTGCCGTGGCGGTCCTCGACGGTGATCGACGCGCCGAGCGTCTCGGCCAGCGCGGTGACCAGCCCGGCCAGGCCGACCTCGTCGAGCATCAACCGCATGAGTCCCCGGTGCTGCAGCTCGGCCCATTCCGTGACGGCGCGGCTACGCCGCAGCTCGACATTCGTCCGAGAGAGCTCAGTGATCACGTTCTGCTGGTCGCTGCGCAACCGTGCGGTCTCGCAGGCCAGCGCGGCCTGGTCGGCGAGCAGCTCGATGAGCTCCACCTCCGGGGCGCCGAACTCCCGAGCCGTCACCGAGTACGCGACGACCACGCCGAGGAGTCCCGCATCCGGTGCGTGCAACGGCGCCGCGATCAGCGCCCGGTACCCCTGCGTGGGCGCCAGGTGTTGCAGCCGCCCGTACCGGGGCGCGTTGCCGACGTCCGAGACCGCCACGGTCCGCCCGCCGCGGTAGGCCGCGGCGGCCGGCGTGTCCAGCTGCGGGCCGGCCGGGTGGATGAGCAACGAACCGGTGTCGCTGACCAGGGCGACGTAGTCACGCGACAGCCCCCACGAGCCCGCTACCCGCAGGTGCTCCTGGTCGGGCTCGGATAACATCACCGCGCAGTACTCGAAGCCGATCAGCGCGCACGCCTGCTCGGCGACCGTGGCCAGCACCCCGTCCAACGGCTCAGCGGCGTTCACGGCCCGCGCGATCTCGCCCACCACGCTCATCCACGAGCGCAATGTCGACGGCACTTGCGGTGCACCCACTCGTGCACTGTCACCGCGCTGGGCCCAACCGGCAAGAGGCCGGGCTCCCTCGTCCACGCGACGGCCCTCAGCGGTGGTGCTCGGCCCGGTGCATGGTGAGCGCGTCGAGCCCGAAGTCTGCCTCGGGATCGCGCCAGACGGAGTGTGCGTGGTTGGCCCTTCGCGCGGTGTCGTCCCACTCGAGGAGCAGCCGCGGCGCCTGCAGTCGGTAGTAGTGGGGCGCACCCGGTTCGGTCGACCCGGCCCAGGCGAAGTGGACGACATCCTCGTCCACGGCTGCCGCGAGGCCGTCGGGCACACGGCCGCGGTACGCCGCGAGCAGGCCGCGCAGGATTTCACGCTGGCCGGCGTCGAGGGCGGTGGCCGGGATGCCCTTCGGCTCGTCGGTGAGCGCCAGCAGGCGGTGGTCGGCGGCGTCGAGGCCCGACGCCTCCTCCGCCTTGCGGCTCATGGCGGTGATCCGGTCGTGCAGCCGTTGCTCGGTGAAGTGCCCGCGCCAGATATCGGGCAGCAGAATCATCTCGTCGCCGTGGGCGATACGGGTGCGGTTGCCCCCGACGATGTCGCTCGGGGCTCGGTCGAGCAGCACCGCGCGGGCCGCGGCCTCGGGCGACAGCGACCGCACCAGGTCCCGGGCGAGGTCCTCCACCCGGCCCAGTGGCCGCTGCACCCCACCCCCCACCAGCGGCGACGAGGCGGGATCGGCCCCAAGGAAGCACGGCGTGCTGGACCGGACGGCCCCGTCGATGACGAGCATGTTGAGCGAGACGTGGTGGCCGCCGAACCGCCATCCCCACACCCCGGTCGGCCCTGGCTCGCCGAACACCCGCAGGTAGTAGAGCCCTGGGTCGCGGCCGCGCTCGCGGCCCCAGTCGACGGCGAACTGCTCGACGTGGTCGAGCACGTTCTCCAGGCCCATGATCGCGGCGACCGTCACGTAGCCGGCGGTGGAGGTGCCTGCCGCGACGAGCTGCATCACCCGGCTCTGCTGGGCCGGGCGTTGGACGCCGACGGGCAGGCCACCGTGGTCGGTGGGCGTGTAGTACCAGCGCAGCCGCTCGGCGTCGGACTCCGCGTCCGCGTCGGGGGCCGGCCAGTGGGCGAGCGTGCGCTGGTTGGGGTCGAGCGCGTCGAGCCAGGCCCGGGCCGCGGCCGCCATCCGCTCCGCGACCGCGACCGGGGCCGGGGCAGTGAGCTGGTCGGTCATGAGGTGCTCCTCTCTGCCGTCGCGAGCGCCTGCCGGATGGCGGCGCGGAGCAGCGCAGGCTCGTGTGTCGGGTCCATCGAGGCGATCAAGGCCAGCCCCGCCCGCGACAGGTGGCGGGCGAGCAGCGTCGAGGCCGCGGCCGCGTCACGCTCTCGGCACAGCCGGGCGAGCTCGGCGTGCTCGCGGGCCCCCAGCGTCCACCCGCTGCCGTCGCGGCTCATGTAGATTTTGCGGTAGCGCCGGGTGTGCTCGGCCGACTGGACCATCGAGCGCAGCATGCGCGCTCCAGCGTGCGCGACCAGCTGCATGTGGAAGCGGTGGTGCAGGTCCTCCCACCGGTCGAACCCGTGTGACTCGGCCTCCGCGACCGCGTGGACGAGCCGGTCGAGATCGTCGAGGTCGGCTTCGGTGAAGCGGGGCACACTCAGCCCGAGGGCCAGGGTTTCGTACGACACCCGCAGCGCGTAGAGGTGCTCGACCTCCTCCACGGACAGGTCCGTGACCCGGGCCCGTTGATTGACCTCCACCTCGATGAGGCCCTCGCGCTGCAGCAGCCGGAACGCCTCCCGCACGGGACCCCTGCTGACCAGGTGTTCCTTCGCTATCCGCGCCTGCGACAGGCCAGCACCCGCCGCGACGACTCCGGACAGGATGCGACCGCGCAGGTCGGCGTGGATCACATCGGTGGCATCTCGAGCACCCGGGACGACCACCCGGTCCGGGACCGCGTTCTCCTGTTCCACACGGCTGCTCCCCGAGGTCGCCACCCGCGTCATCGCCCCGGGCCGTGCAGGCCGAAGACCAGCCGCGGATCACCGGGCCGGAAGGTCCCGCCGAACTGGGAGCTGTCGCCGATCTCTCGGTTGCGCTCAAGCAGCTGCGAGCCGAGCGCGAGCTGAGAGGCCTCCCACGCGGTCAGCGCCGTGAGCACGTCACCGCCCGCGGCATCGAGCTGCGCGGCGAGGACCCAGCCGTCCTCCGCCGCCTTCGCCGTGCCCGCCGCGGTGTGCGGCCGGACGGCGAACGCGGCGTCGCCGAGCAGACAAGCCCGACCGAACGCCATGCGCGGCACCTCGATGTCGAACACGGCCTGCACGAACGGCTCCCGCATCCGCATGGCGATCTGCGCGATCGGCGGTGCCAGCAGGGCCGCGGCGGAGCTGCGCAACTCCTCGACGAGCTCGTCGGGCACCGACCCCGGCGGCAGCGACACCGATCGCGGCTGCCCGTCCCGGTCGGTGAGGAACCCGCCCAGGTCGGGCTCCGCGACGTTGCGATACCAGACCATGTTGATCAGGCGGTCACCCACGCCGACTGCTCCGTTCGGCCCGGGGATCGGGTAGACGAGGATGTGGCTGTCGGCCAGCACCTGGTAGGTCAGCGCGTCGTGCAAGGCGTCGAACGTGGGCCCGTCGAGCTCACGTTCGGGCACGGTGCCGCGCCACGCGACGTAGCCGGCGTAGCGTGGCCCGACGTCCGGGAGCAGCGTCGACCGTGCAAGGGAACCGATGCCGTCGGCGCAAACGAGCAGGTCGGTGCGCACCTCGTCACCGTCGGCGAACCTCACGTCCGCACCGTCTCCCTGGGGCGCGAAGGACGTCATGTCACGGCTGAGCCGGTAGCTCTCGGCGCCGAACGCGTCCAGGAGCGTGCCGTAGATCGTGTTCCATGACGAGAAGCGGTACCGGTGGCGCTGTGCGTGGACGATCGAGCCGCCCGGGTGCAGGGTGCGGATCCACTCGGTGCTAGAGGTGATCTGGTCTACCGGGACGCCCAACCGTTCGACCGGGTAGCGCAGGGTCTCCGGCAGCACCGCGATCCCGGCGCCCCGGGCCTGCAGCGTCGCCCGCGACCGCTCGTACACGATGACCTCGCAGCCGATGTCTCGCAGCAACAACGCGGTGGTGAGTCCGCCCAGCGAACCCCCGACGATCGCGACCGACGGCATCGGGCCGCGCCCGGCGCTCAAGGACGGCCGAAGGTGGCGATCGAGTCGACCGCGAGCTCGAACAGCACCCGGCGCTCATCCCTGCTCGGGTCGCGCAGCGCGTAGACACCCGGGTCGCCGGTGTACTTGTTCCAAATCCGATCAAGCTGGGCTGTCACCCGGGCGCCCTCCTGCGGGTCGTCCTCGGAGATCTCGCGGGTCACCGTCGCCTTGATGCTGATCCAGTGGTAGGCGTTCACCGGGTTCATCAGAAGGAACGTGGCCTGCGGCGTCTTGCGCAGCCAGTCGACCTTCTTGCGGTGCGTCGCCAGGTTGAGCAGGACCGTGTCGCCCTCGTAGTCAAACCAGACCGGCGTCAGGTTCGACCTGCCGGTGCTCCCAATGACCGAGATGACGGCCGTCACCGGGTTGTCGATCAGCTGTTTGTAGATCGGGTCGAGGTCGTTGAGGCTCTGGACCGTGGCGTGGTCACCGACCTCGAACTGGCCGGGCTGCGTACCCTCGGCCACGTCCCGGAACTTGGCCACCGTGATCCCCATCGTTGACTCCTTCAGATCGACGCGCGCACGCTACTGCTGACAGTTCGGCCGAACGTAGCGAGCGACACTCGTCATGTCCAGGCTGTCGATCCATCCGTGAGCGGCACTACTGTGGCGCCCTCCAGTCCAAGTGTCCACACTTCAGGGGGTTTAGCGTGGGTGATCCGACCACAGCTCGGGGATTGGCCGATGCGCTCGCCGAGGGACTGCACGCTGCGGGCGTGGAGCGAATCTTCGGCGTGCCTGGCGGGGGCCCCAACCTGGAGATGATAGGCGCCGCCGCCGAGCGTGGGATCGACTTCGTTCTCACCCACAGCGAGACCGCAGCGTGCATCGCCGCCTCGACCTTCGGCCGGTTGACCGGCACGCCCGGCACCGCGGTCGTGACCCGCGGGCCCGGTCTGACCAATGCAGCCAACGGGCTCGCGCAGGCGACCCTCGACCGGGCCCCGCTGCTGCTCATCAGCGATACGGTCACGGCGTCCTCGGCGGACCGCACCGCGCACCAGCGACTAGACCAGGTCCTCGTGGCCGCGCCGCTGACGAAGTGGAGCGGCACCCTCGGCTACACCGATCCCGTGGCCGTCGCCACGGCTGCGGCCCGGCTGACACTCCACGCCCCGGCGGGCGCCGTTCACCTGGCCTTCGACCCGACGGCGCCCGGGGACGCACCCCCCACATCGTCACCCCGATTCGCCGCCGATCCGCCGGACCTTACGACCGCGTACAAGCTGGTAGCCGCGGCACGGTACCCCGTCGTCGTCGTGGGAATCGACGCGATCGGTGACGGCGCGACCGTCCGCCGGGCCCTCGCTGGTCTCGACTGCCCGATCCTGGTCACCTACGAGGCAAAGGGCGTGGTGCCGGAGTCCTGGCCAACCTTCGCCGGGCTCTTCACCGGCGCGGCGATCGAACGGCCGCTCTTGGAGCGCGCGGACCTCGTCCTCGGGGTCGGGCTCGACCCCGTCGAGGCGATACCGGGCCCGTGGCCCGGTCACGCACCCGTCATCCTCGTGCACACCCACCCGGTCGAGACCGCCTACTTCGGCGACCCGCTGCTGCTCGTCGGCCCCTACGCGACGCTGCTACCCGCCCTGATGGGGGCGGCCGCGCCGGACTGGCCGCCCAGAGCTGGGAGCACCGCGAACGCGGCGACCCTCCACCGGCTCGGTGAACACCCCACGACCCCGGACGGTGCCCTGACCCCGCTCGACGTGGTCCGGACCGCCCGAGACTCGCTTGGCGACGCCCTACTCACCGTGGACGCCGGTGCGCACATGCTCGTCACCATGCCGGTGTGGACGACGGACGGTCCTGACCCGGTGCTGATCTCCAACGGCCTAGCCACCATGGGTTTCGCACTCCCCGCAGCGATCGGGGCGGCGCTGGCCCACCCCGCACGCCAGGTCGCCTGCCTGGTCGGCGACGGCGGCCTAGGCATGGTCCTTGCCGAGATCGAGACACTCGGCCGCCTCGCGCTCAACGTCATAGTCCTGGTGTTCAACGACACCGCGCTCACACTGATCGCGCTGAAGCAGGGCGACGCGCAGGGCGGCCTCCCCGCTGTCACGTATCAGACGACGGACTTCGCGGCGGCAGCCGCAGCCATGGGGGTCCCCGGAGTAGTTGTCGCCGACATCAACGAGCTGCGCCGCGCTCTCGCATCGTCGGCGAGAGGACCGCTCGTCGTGGACGCGAGGATCGACCCAACCTCCTACCGTCACGTAATCCGAACCATTCGCGGGTATCAACCTTGATCACGCAAGACTCCGGGCTGGACGCTGGGCGCGACGCGGCCCGCGCATGCCGGCTAGCTGCTATCGCGAAGACTCGATCAATGGCGTCACCCGCATTCACCACGGCTGATGGTGACTCCACCAGCAGTCGGTGTTTCCCTCGCCCGTTGGTGCGCTCCTACGGTCGGGCATCTGAACGAGGAGGTCGTGCTGTGACACCGAGCTTGTCGAGGATGCAGCGGCCGATGTCGTGGGCATACTCCCCCATTGCTGCCAACGACCGCGCCCGGTCAGCACCGCGCACGCCCCGAGCAGTAGGATCGCCGGCACGGCGTGGCGAATCCCGCGGGCCTGGCGCAGGTCGGGCACCTGCGCCAACGCCTCCACCAGCGACAACGCCACCGCCGGGACCATCTCCGGCGAGATGGTGACCTCCGGGTGATCGAGGACGGCAACGATCAAGAACACTGCTGTCGCGGGTACGGACTTCCTGACGTGATCAAGGACTGAGACCACCCTCATGATCACGTTGGACCTGCGCCCGTCCTCGTACGTGCCCGTGGTGTGTCGCCGCAGGTCAGCTGCCGCTTATCGCGACTATGCCTCGACCCTGGGCAGGGCCGCCACCTCGTGCTTGGTCAGATTGAGCCGGATACCGTTGTCGACGCCGGTCACGTCGCCGATCGGGATGGCCACCTCTTTGCGGTCCCAAAGGTAACCGTTCTGCAGGAGCACATGGGTCACAGCATGATCGCGGAGGTCGATGACGAGCCCTTGGACGCGTCCGATCTCCCCATCGGTCGCGTGAACGTGCTCGCCACGACGCACGGTCACCTCGCCCGCCGGCACGATGTAGTTGGTGACTGGCATCGCGACACTGCCCAGTCCCAGACCGGTGCCCGCGCCGGTGCTCAGGCCGTTGTAGGGCCACGACAGCGCCTGGTCCGGGCAGTATCCGGGGTAGGCGCTAATTCCCGACAGGAACGCCGTTTCTTCGGCGGGCTCGAGCTTGTCGAAGGCCGCCAGCGAGCAGCGGAGCCGGATTCCGCCAGTTGTGGCGTCGACCAGCTCGAGAGGAACAAGTCGGGCCAGCCCGCTGCTGCGTTTCGGTTCGACCACGAGATGGACGAGGACCCGCGCGAAGCGATCAACAACCATCATGCTGACCGTGCCGCAATACCCGTCGTTGCACGTGGCGTGGGACCCAATCGTAAACCGCGCCGTCTCGGCCATAGTCACAGTCTCGCACCTCGGCGACCATGCGGACCGCGCTCACGCAGCTGCGATGGCCGATTGTCGTCCCCGATTCCTTGACCCATCGCCTCGCGCGGGCGCCATGAAATTGACAGCGCCGGGTGGCTTGCGCGCCAAGGTCGTCGGCTCTCAGCAGTCGTCGACGGGCAGCACTCACGTTCAACGATGAATCGGGTGTCCGACTGTAGACGCGAGGCCGTCGACCTCGTCGAGGACTTTCAGGAACCCGTCGAAGGCCGCGTCAGCGACGTGGTCGCGGAGCCGAGTTTCGATCTTTTCGAGCGTCTCGCGGAGGAGACGGACCATGCTCATCCCGCACGGTGTGAGGTGCACGACGCGCCCGCGCCGGTCGCCGTCGTCGTGCGTGGACCGCAGGAGCTGGAGAGCAGGACTTTCCGAGCAGGGACGCGGATCGAGGAGGCGCTGGGCCTGCGGCACGAGGACTGGACAACAGCAGAGGGCACGGTCGTGGTGGTGCGGCGAGCCCCCGCTCGACGAGCCGGGGCCGCCCCCGTCCGGACCTGCTCCAGAACCACGCAATATGCGCGAGCGGGTAACCGCTCCGGCGCAAGGAGGTGCGCGAGCTCGACGTCACGGACCTGGTCGGCATCGGAGCAGCGCTGCCCGGTCCGCGGCTCCCGCTCCGGGAACGAGGATCCCGGCGCGCTCCCGCGCGCGCAGGGTCGCCGGGACGACACCGGTGCAGGGTCACCCCCGCCGCAGCCCGGTGCGCGGCCACTACGCGCCCATCACGTGGTGAGGTGCACGGCGGATCGCTGCGAGCTGGCCGGTCCGACGCGGTGGACACGGACCGACCGGCTCCGTAGATCAGGACATCCGCACCGTGGTGCCGACCATCGTGTAGCTGTCCACGCCGGTCACCCAGTCGCCGAACCGGTGCCCGAACCTACTGATTACCTTGGCGAGGTCGCCCTGCGCGGCGGCCAGGACCACTGCATCCTCCCAGGCGGTCGCCGAGATCACGTCACCCGACTCCCGATCGATGAGCAGCTGGACGCTGCACAACCCGGCCAGACCGACGAGTACAGGTAGCGCTTCCGCGCGGTAGAACCCGATCATGTCATCGATCGTGGGCGGGTCGCCCTGCACACGCAGCAGGCGCACACTCGCTCCTACCGCCGGCACCGAGAGCCGCCGGGCGACGGCCACCTCGTAGCTCTGGATCGTGATGTCACCACCACCGACGGCGGCCGCCTGGCCGCGCAGACTCGCCAAAGCGCTCTCCGAGGCGCGCATCGCGTCGGCGGTGTCCCAGTACGAGGCGACGACGGTCCGGCCGGACTCGTCATCGACGAAGACCGCGACACCCCGGCTGCCGGCGGCGAACTCCAGAGCGGGCCGTCCCACCTCCTCGACGAACTCGACCGCCGCGTCGGTCTTGCCTTCCGCACCGTGGATCGTGCTCATCCGTACGAACATGGTGATCCCCTTCAGCCCGGCCCACAGCGGACCGGCACGGCTCCCACCGTGGCCCTATCGAGTGACTCTGGGAAGTGCGCCGTGAAGCCGATCCGAGCTGTCGGTGAGCGGTTCGGCCACTACGACGTACGCGGCTGCCCCTGGACGCTCGGCACCCGGCGGTGCGACACGGCCGGTCATGAACCAGCGCCTGACCACCCAGACGGCCAGACCCCGGTTCCACTGATGTCGCCCGACGATTGCCGTTGAAAGGTCGCACGGTCTCCGACACTCTCCCTACCGTCGCTGGTTGGTCTGGAACGAGGCGTCCTGACTGTCGAACAAACGAGGTCGAAAGCCTGCCTGACCTACCTCCAAGCCGGTGACACCCCCGTCGCAACGAGCCTCGACCGGCTCTCCCGCTCCCTGCAGGACCTCATCACCCTCGTCGCGCAGCTGCGCCGGCGCGGGTTCGGGTTCGGATCGCTGAGCGAGAACCTCGACACCACCACGCCGGGGGACGCTTGGTGTTCCACGTCTCGCCGCGTTGCCGAGTTTATCCGGGAGCTCATTGTCGACGGGACCCGGGAGGGCCTGGCCGCGGCCAGGGCCCGTGGTGTCCGACTGGGCCGGCCACCCGCGATGACCCCGGAACAGATCCGCCACGCCCGACCTGCTCGCCCGGCCCGGCAACACCGTCTCCTCGATTGCGCGGCTGCTCAACGTCAGCCGCTCCACAATCTGGGCCTCTCCGACGTGCCGCTCGCCGCGGCGGTCGAGGCGGCTGCCCAGAACATGGTGCTGATCGCGGCCGGGAACCGGCTGGGCTTCCGGCACGCGTTGACCCGTGAGCTGGTCCTGGCCGCGCTCCCGGCACCGGTCCGCTCGGCGCTGTGCCGGTCCGCGGCCGCTGTGTTGGAGGCCTGCCCGGAGCGGGACGCGATCTCGGGCAGGCTGGATGAGCTGTGGGCGCATGCCGGCGACCCGCGCCGCGCCGCAGAGGCGTTTCGCCGGGCCGCGCACCGGGCGCGGATCGCCGGTGCGACCAGTACGGCGGAGTCCATGCTCGGCAGCGCACTGGCCAGTGCGCCGCCCGAGCTGCTCGGCCCGTTACGCCGGGAGTTGCTCGAGCTGCTTGCTGGGGCCTGGCGTATCAGGCAGTTGAGCACCCTCGGTGTGCAGGCCCTCGACGACCTCGCCCACGACAGCGACCTGACCGCCGCGGTCCGGCTGCTGCTGGCCATGGCCGCGGTCGCGGCCGGTACACCGACGGAGGCGCAACCCCACCTCGGCGCGGTCACCGCCGCCGCCGGATTGAGCGCGCGGCGGGTTGCCCAGCTACGCATCGTGCAGGGCGCCGTGGTGATGGCCGGCGCCAGCGTCGACCGGCTGGCCGTCACCGGGCACCTGGCCGGTCAGGCGGTCGCGCTGGCCAAAGCAGGCCGGTGATCCGGAGCTGACCTGCGAGGCGTTGCAGCTGCTCGGACGGCTACCCGGATGCGTGATCTGGGCGCCGCTGGCGAGGTGCTGCGCCGCGAGCTGGCGGTCGCCGGGGCGGGCGGGCTGGTGCTGTGGCGGCTGCGCGCACTCAATGAGCTGGGTACCGTCGAGCTGCTGTGCGACGCCCGCGGTGACCGACTCGAACGGGCGTTGGAGTTGGCGCTGCGGATCGGCGCCCTAGATATCGCGGCCAGCGCCGCGGTGAACCTGGCCGCCGTGCACGCCATGACCCGTGCGATCGGGGAGGCGCTCGCCTTCTGTGAGCAGGCCCGGCAGCTCGCGGTCCCGCTGGGTGCCACCCCGGTGGTCGCCGCCGCCGCCGCGATCGAGGGTGTGAGCCACGGCTTCACCGGGCGACGGGTCGAGATGGGGCGGCTGCTGCGACACGCCGCCGAGCTGGCCCCCCACGACGCCGACCTGGCCTCTTTCGGGTGGGGAACCGGGCGCGGGTTGGCGGCGCTGCTGTTCGAGGAACGGGCCGACGCGACGGCCGCGTTCACCCGCGCCCGCGAGCTGGCCACCCCGATCCGCACCCTGGACCCCGCGACCGGTCCGCTGCTGCTGCGCGCCGTGCGCGGTGACGACGTCCACACCGAGATCACCGACCCGCGGACGTCCGAACCACGACTCACTCGAACCGATGACGGTCACCGAGGCTCAGGCCCGCTTCATCGCCGCCGAGCAGTGGCATGGTGTGCGCGACGCACGGAGCGCAGTGGATCATCCGGTTAGTCCAGGTCGATTCCGGCGTCGTAGGTCTCGATGTCGCGGTCCAGCCCGGGTCCGCGCCAGGTCTCGGGGTCGGGGCTCAGGTCGTGGGCGTCGGCGCGGTCGGTGAAGTGATCGCGCCAGCGCTGCACCGATGCCGCGCCCTGTCCGCGCGACCGTTCCAGGGCGGCGTCGCGGGCCCGGGACCGGATCCCGGCCAGTATGTCCCGGGTGTGCTGCTGGATCCGGGCGATCTCGTCCCCGGTACGTGGCGACCCCCCAACCGGAGGCCCATGATCGGTCGTCGGGTCCTTCG
>JBBRLM010000095.1:0-19572 GCA_038231335.1 Mycobacteriales bacterium | reverse complement strand
CAGACCTGCGAGAGGCAGCCACATCTGCCCGACCCGACCCCGACCGACCCGGCCCCCGACCGCGGTTCCCATGCGCCACGCACAGTCCGCTCCAACTTCAAGCCGAGCCACAGAACCGGCTTCTTCAGCGCCGTCCTAGCGCCGCCCGTTCCCCCAACGCTGAGGAGCCACGACGGCCCGCGCCGCGGAACTGGCCGCAGCGCTCATCGCCGCCGCTCCGGCCAGCCCGGTGGGCACCGGCTGCGGGTTGGGGTCGCACTGCGCGTCCGACCGGTTACCGGACACTCGCCTGGGCAGCGAGCCGTCGGACAGGTAGGCCGCCACCGCGTTGTTCTCGCAGTCGGAGTTGAACAAGGTGCCGGCGTGCGTGGTGCCGCCGACGCCTTCGACCAGCGACGCCTTCGGGAACCGCTTGCGCAGCTCGAGACTGCCCGAGTACGGCGTGGCCGCGTCGTTGGTCTCGCTGACCAGCAGGATGCCGGGGACCTTGCTGCCGTCGACGTTCACCGGCGCGGTCTTGGCCGGGGCCGGCCAGAACGTGCACGGCGCGTTGAACCAGGCGTTGCCCCAGGTGAGGAACGGGGCCTGCTTGTAGACGGCGGCGTTGTCCTTGCGGAACTGCGGGTAGCCCGACCACTTCGCGTCCGAGCACTGCACGCCGAGATAGATCGCGTAGCCGTTGTCGTCACCGGGCGGTGGGTAGAGGGCGAGCAGGCCCGACGCGTCCTTGTTGTTGACCCACTTCGAGAAGGCCGTGGCGATGTCCTCCCACCCGAAGACGTAGTAGCCGGCCTGGACGAAGATGTCGTTCCACTCCGACGAGCCGATCTTGCCGCCGGCCGGGGCGGTGCGGAGCTTCTGGTACTGGTCGTAGTACTGCTTCTCGACCGCGGCCTCGGTCGTCCCGAGGTGGTAGATCGAGTCGTACTTGGCGACCCACGTGAAGTAGATCTTGATGTTCCTCTCGAAGGCGACGTCCTGGTCGTAGTTGGCCGCCTCCCACACGCGCGTCGGGTCGACGTTGCCGTCGAGCACCATGCGGCGCACGTTCTTCGGGTAGAGCGTGGCGTAGACCGACCCCAGGTAGGTGCCGTAGGAGAAGCCGTAGAAGTTGATCTGCTGCTGGCCCAGCGCCTTGCGGATGCTGTCCATGTCCTTGGCCGAGTCGACCGTGGTCAGGTGCTGGAGCAGCTCCCTGCCCTTGATCGCGCACTGCGCGGTGTAGAGGGCGTCCTTCTTGAGCCAGGCGGCCTCGTCCTTGGGCGTCTCCGGGACGTAGTACGGCCGGTTGTAACCGGCGATGTTCGGGTCGCAGCTCAGCGCGGGCTTGCTGGAGCCGACGCCGCGCGGGTCGAACCCGATCCAGTCGTACGTGAGGCCGACGCCGTTCGGCACGAACTGCCCGAGGATCGACAGCCCGAGACCGGAACCGCCCGGCCCGCCGGGGTTGACGAGCATGACGCCCTGGTACTGCGCGTCGGGCACCGTGTGCTTCACGCGCGAGACCGCGAGCTGGATCTTCGTCCCCGACGGCCTGCTGTAGTCCAGCGGCACCGTGACGGTGCCGCACTCGGCCGCCGGGTTGCTCACCGCGCCGGTCGGGCAGGGCCCCCAGACCACCGGGGCCGGCTGGAAGTCCGCCACCGCCGCGGGACCCGCCGGAGCGGCCTGCGCGAGCGGCGCGGTGATCATCCCCGCCACCAGCAGACCTGCGGTGGCGAGCAGGACGGTGGCTCTGCGCGTCGTGGCCCCCATCACCCCGCCTCCGCCGCGAGCGCCTGCGTCCCGCTGCCCGGGACGGCCTGCGATCCGGCACTGGCACCGGTCGCCGCCATCGAGGCTGCGGGGGCGGGCGCGGTCGGAACCGGCTGCGGAGTCGGCGCGCACTGCGCGTCGGACTTGTTGCCGTTCACCCGCTTGGGCATGGCTCCGGTCGCGAGGTAGCTCGCCACGATGGTGGCCTCGCAGACGTCTCCGGTCGAGCCGGCGTGCGTGGTGCCGCCGACGCCCTCCACGAGCGAGGACTTCGGGAACTGCTTGCGGATCTGCAGCGCACCCGAGTACGGCGTGGCCGCGTCCAGGGTCTCGCTGACCAGCAGGACCGGCGGGGCCTTGCTCCCGTCGATCTTGACCGGGGTGCCCGCCTTCGCCGGCCAGAACGTGCAGGGCGCGTTGAACCAGGCGTTGGACCAGGTCTCGAACGGCGCCTTCTTGTAGACCTGCATGTTCTTCTCACGGAACTGCGGGTAGCTCGACCACTTCGCGTCGACGCACTGCACGCCGAGGTAGATGGCGTAGCCGTTGTCGTCGAACGGCGGGACGCCGTACAGCGCGATGAGCCCGGCCGGGTCGGCCTTGTTCACCCAGTTGGAGAACGCCGTGGCGATGTCCTGCCAGCCGTACACGTAGTAGCCGGCCTGCAGGAAGATGTCGTTCCACTCCGACGAGCCGATCTTGCCGCCGGCCGGGGTGGTGCGGAGCTTCTGGTACTGGTCGTAGTAGAGCTTCTCGACGGCGGCCTCGCTCGTTCCGAGGTGGTAGATCGAGTCGTACTTCGCGACCCACGTGAAGTAGACCTTGATGTTGCGCTCGAACGCGATGTCCTGGTCGTAGTTGTCCTGCTCCCACACACCGCGCGGGTCGACGACGCCGTCGAGGACCGCCCGGCGCAGGTTCTGCGGGAACAGCGTCGCGTAGACGGAGCCGAGGTAGGTGCCGTAGGAGAAGCCGTAGTAGTTGATCTGCTTCTGGCCCAGCGCCTTGCGGATGCTGTCCATGTCCTTGGCCGAGTCCGCGGTGGTCAGGTGCGGGAGCAGGTCACCGCCCTTGGCGGCGCACGCCGCGCTGTAGGAGACCGACTTCTTCAGCCAGGCCGCCTCGTCCTTCGGGTTGTCCGGGATGTAGTACGGCCGGTTGTAGCCGGCGTAGTCCGGGATGCAGCTCAGGGCGGGCTTGCTGGAGCCGACGCCGCGCGGGTCGAAGCCGATCCAGTCGTAGGACAGGCCGGCGCCCTTGAAGTTCTTGCTGTCGCGCAGGACCGAGTAGATGAGGCCGGATCCGCCGGGACCACCCGGGTTGACCAGCATCACGCCCTGGAAGTCCGTGGTGGTGTGCTTCAGCCGCGAGACCGCGAGCTGGATCTTCGTGCCCTTCGGGTTCGCGTAGTCCAGCGGGACCTCGACGAACCCGCACTCGGCGCCCTTCGCCTTGAGCGTGGCATTGGTGGTGCAGGGCCCCCATGTGACGGGAGCGGGTTGGAAATCCGGCGTGGCGGACGGCCCTGATGGGGCCGCCTGCGCCAGTGGCGCGGTGATGATGCCGGCTGCCAGCAGTCCTGCTGTGGCGAGCGCGACGGCAACTCTTCGCATTCATGTCCCCCTGTGGGCCGTGCCCGGACGAGTGAAATCCGGGTGAGTCTTGACCACCAAGTGGCTCAAAGACAAGACCATCCGGCCGATCAGGGAATCCGCGCAATGGTCAAATCCAACGGATGGGGCAAAACGCCCACCGAACCGGGCAGGGAGATTTCCCGCAGGTAGTCGATCACCCGCTCACGCACCTGCGGCTCCATCGACGCCGTGCGGGCGCCGACGAGGAAGTCGAGAACGTCCTCGCCGCCGCCGTCGCCGCGCAGCGCGCCGCGGACGTCCAGCCGGCCGACGAGGGTCTCCGCCCGGACCTCCAGCCCGCGCAGGTCGAGCTCGATGCGCACGTCCTCGGCGAACCACGGACGGTGCCCGCCCCACGGGCACAGCAGCTCAGTGAGGACGCACAGCGGCTCCAACGGCGCCGTCGCCGCCACGAGCAGCCCGCCGGGACGCACCATCGACAGCGCGTGGTCCAGGGCCGCGGACAGGTCGTCGACGTAGTAGAGCGAATGGACGAAGTGCACGAGGTCGGCGGGCGCGCCGGCGTCGTGGTCGGCGAAGTCACCGATGACGACCGTCGGGATCAGCGCCGACACCGCGAGGGCCGCGAGCCGCCCGGCGAACCCCACCGCCGACGCCGCGTGCGGCTCCACGCCCGTGTAGTGCACCCGCCGGCCGTCGGCCGCGAGCGCCGCGGCGAGCACGGCGTCGACGGTGCCGTCACCGACCCCGACCCCGACGACCCGCACCGGGTCGATGCCCGCCAGCAACGGCGGCAGCTCACGGGCGAGCCACGCCTCCAGCCGCGGACGCTGGTCACTGGCGGCCTCGTAGGCGGCGTGGGTCAGTGCGTACCGCTCACCGGTCAGCGCGGGAAGGGGTGCGGTGCCCCGCACCTCCTCCCGCAGCCGGTCCAGCGGACGGGAAGAGCGCAGAATCGTCACAGCCCAACGTAAGCGCCTGCTTCGTTCGCGGCGCGGTGAATCGGGAGCTGTGGTTGGCTCGGGGGGTGACGATCCCGGACACGGCCCAGCGCAGCCTCGACCACTGGAGCGAAGCGGGACGTGCCGAGATGCAGGCGTTCTACGCCCTCGCCACGGAGGACTACCGCCAGCTGGCCGGCGCCCGCGACTGGGCCGCCGACCTGCGCGGGCACGCCCGGGACGGGCAGGTGCGCCTGCTCGACGTGGCCTGCGGGAGCGGCAAGTTCCCGGCGGCGCTGCTGGCCGCGGGCCTGCCTGCGTCCCCGGTCGTCACCGTCGACCTGCTCGACCCGTCCGCGTTCAGCATCGCCGAGGCCCGCGCCGTCCTCGCGCCCCCGTTCGTCGCGGCGGCCGAGCACGAGGTGTTCCTGCAGGACTTCGACGCGCCGAGCAGCTACGACGTCGCCTGGGCCACCCACGCCCTCTACGCGCTGCCGCCCGACCAGCTCGCCGCCGGCGCGGCGCGGATGGTCGCGGCGCTGCGGCCGGGCGGGTTCGGCGTCGTCGCGCAGGGCTCGTCGCTCTCGCACTACCTCGCGTTCTACGAGGCCTACCGGCCCGCGTTCGCGCCCGACGTCGCGCCCTACACCGACGCCGAGGGTGTGGCCACCGCGCTGCGCGCCGCGGGCGCCGACGTCGCGGTGCAGGTGCTCGACTACCGCACCGGCTCGGCCGACCGCGGCGTCGTCGAGGGGTTCCTGCAGCGCTGCGCGTTCGACGACACCGTCTCCCTGGAGCGGATGGAGACCGTGGAGCCGCTGGCGTCGTACCTGGCCGGCTGCCGGGCCCCGGACGGTTCCTACGAGTTCCGCCACCAGGCGCACCTGATCACCTGGGAGAGCGCGTGACCAACCCCTACCTCTCCTCCGCCACCGCGGCCGGAACGGCGTCCGACGTCGCCGTGGAATGGGACCGCGGCAACGACCAGTGGTGGGACTGGTACATGTCGCTCGCCGACTCCCCCGCGTCCGTCGGCCCGCTCGTGGACGTCGAGATCGCCGATACCGGCCCGCTGCCGTCCGACGACGAGGTGGGCGCCGAGCTGGCCGTGCCGTACCCGATCACGGCCGCGCAGGTCGCGTTCTTCCGGGCCGAGTCGTTCGTGAAGCTCCCCGGGGTGCTGAGTCCCGGCGCCGTGGCCCGGCTGCGGGCGCGGCTCCGCGAGTTGCTCGACGCCGCCGTCGACCCGTCGGTCGGCTTCCAGAGCCTCGAGATGATGTGGCTCGACGACGCACTGGTCCGCGCGGCCGTCCTCTCGCCGCGGATCGGCGGGATCTCCGCCGCCCTGCTCGGCGCCGAGCAGGTGCGGCTCTACCACGACAACGCGTTGTCGAAGGAGTCCGGTGCCGGGCGCACCCCCTGGCACTACGACGCCCACCACTTCCCCCTCGACTCCCCCTCGGTACTCACGGCCTGGATCCCGCTGCAGGCCACGCCGGTGGAGATGGGACCCCTCGCGTTCGCGCGCGGGGCCGACTCGTGGACGCTCGTGGCCGACGTCGAGTTCGACAAGCACGGCACCTCCTACGACCGAGGCGTCTCCGACGCGTTCCGCCGCGGCGGCGTCGAGGTCGAGGACGGGCCGTTCGCCGCCGGGGAGATCAGTTTCCATTCCGCGCGCTGCTTCCACACCGCGGGCGCGAACCGCACCACCTCGCCCCGGATGGTGCTGGCCACCACGTACTTCGCCGACGGGGTCCGCGTGGTCCCCGCCCCCACGATGGTGAGCGGCGACTGGCGCAAGTTCATCCCCGGCGCGGAGCCCGGCGCGGTGGTGGCCAGCGACCGCAACCCGCTCCTGGCCCACCCGACACCCTGAGCCCCTCCCGCGAGTGGTGGATCAGTCAACTCGCGGGGGTCACCAGGGCTGTCGTGCGGGCGTCGAGGTAAGCCGCGTAGGAGACGTCGGGGGTCAGGCCGCCCTGCTCGTACCCGCCGGTCACCCCGATGACCTCGTTCCCGTTGCGCACCCACGGCCCGCCGCTGGTGCCGTCGTAGAGACCGTGGGCGTCCAGTTCGAGTTGCGTGGGTGAGAAGCGGGAGGTGGTGCCGCTGCGGATCAGCGGCTGGTCGCTGCCGTCCGGGTAGCCGATGGCGGACACGGTGTTGACCGAGCCGGGGTCGACCGCGAGATGGAAGCCGCCGGTGAGCCGCTCGATCGGCACGCCGTCCGCGCGGTGCACGGTGAGGACCGCGACGTCGACGGACGGGTCGCCGTCGGCCAGCCACCGCGGGTCGACGACGGCCGCGGTCACCGTCCACACGCCCAGGGGTGCGCGGCCCGCGGCGTAGTCGGGTACGAACTGCATGCCGGTGCGGGCCGGGGTGCCGTCGCCGGTGGCCACGCAGTGACCGGCGGTGAGCACCTCGTCCCCTGCGGGGGTGTCGATCACGGACCCACTGCAGTAGTGGTCGGCCGGCGCGTCGGGGGTGCCTCCGAACAGCGCTCCGGCCGCCGTCCACTCCGGAGCGGGCACGGGGGCCGGCGTGGCGACCGGTACCGGGGCGGGTAGGGGGGCCGGCGTGGCGACCGGCACCGGAGCGGGCACGCTCACCACCGGGGCCGTGGCACACGCCGCCGTGGCCAGGCAGACGAGCAGCACGGCGCTGCCGACGTTCACACGCATCACCCCATCATGACGGCCCCCTGACCTACCCGCGGGTAACTCGATCGGGCGCGTTTGGGATGATCTCGCGGATGCGGGTGCTGATGGTGAGCTGGGAGTACCCGCCGGTCGTCGTCGGCGGGCTGGGACGGCACGTCCACGCGCTCGCGACCGAGCTCGCCGCCGCTGGTCACGACGTGGTGGTCCTGTCACGCCGGCCCGCGGGCACCGACGCACACACCCACCCGACGCTCGACGAGACGGTCGACGGCGTGCGCGTGATCTCGGTCGCCGAGGACCCCACCCACCTGGAGTTCGAGCGCGACATGGTCGCCTGGACCCTCGCCATGGGTCACGCCCTGCTGCGCGCGGCCCTCGTGCGCCTGGGCGGGTGGCGGCCCGAGGTGGTGCACGCCCACGACTGGCTCGTCGCGCACCCGGCCGTCGCGCTCGCCGACGTGCTCGGGGTGCCGCTCGTCGCCACCGTCCACGCCACGGAGGCCGGGCGCTACAACGGCTGGCTGTCCTCGCCGCTGAGCCGGCAGGTGCACTCGGCGGAGTGGTGGCTGGCCAACCGGGCCGACGCGGTGATCGCCTGCTCGTCGGCGATGCGGGACGAGATCGCGGAACTGTTCGACCTGGACGCGGAGTCGGTCACGGTGCTGCACAACGGCATCGCGCCGCGGGAGTGGCGGGTCGGACCGAAGCGGGTGACGGCGGCACGGCAGAAGCACGCGCCCCGGGGCGAGCCGCTGCTGCTGTACTTCGGCCGCCTGGAGTACGAGAAGGGCGTACACGACCTGGTCGCGGCCCTGCCGCGGATCCGGCGGGCCCACCCGGGAGCGCGGCTGGTGGTGGCCGGCACGGGCACGGGGGCCGACATGCTCGTCGAGACCGCGCGTACCCATCGGGTGCTGCGCAGCGTCGAGTTCCTGGGCCACCTGCCCGACGACGACCTCGCGGCACTGCTCGCCGCGGCCGACGCGGTCGTGCTCCCGAGCCGCTACGAGCCGTTCGGCATCGTCGCGCTGGAGGCGGCCGCAGCCGGCGCGCCGCTCGCGGCGTCCACGGCGGGCGGGCTCGGCGAGGTGGTGGTGGACGGGGAGACGGGGGTGACGTTCCCGCCCGGCGACGTCGCGGCACTGGCCGCGGCGGTGGGGAGGGTGCTCACGGACCCTCGGGGAGCCGCCCGGCGGGCCCGGACGGCCCGGGCCCGGCTGGGCGTCGACTTCGACTGGGCGCACATCGCCACGGGGACGGCGCAGGTGTACGCCTCGGCCCGGACGGGCGGGCCGCAGGAGCTGGGTCGCCCGAAGATCCCGACGGGCAACGTGTTCGGACGGTCCTAGATCAGGCGGCTTCGCTGGTGATGATCTCGGCGGCGGCGTCGGGGTACTCGGCGACGAGCTGCCGGACGAGGTCGTCACGGTCCTCGGCGATGGCCTCGTTGACCGCGGCGGTGTACTGCTCGTCGAGGGCGTTGAGACGGCGGACGGTGGCGTCGTTCATGGTGGTGCCTTTCTGTGGGGGTCCACCCAGTACTACGCCCCGTAGAGGACCTTCGTTACCGAGTTTGTCCCAGCTCACATCGATTCAGAACGCTCCAGGCGCTGCTGCACGGCCTTGGCGGTCTTGCGGGCGATGTCGCTGATCGCGGCCCGCTTCTCGGCGGCGGCCTCGTAGTCGGCGAGCCGGTTGCGCACCACCCGCGCCGGCGCCCCGACGGCGATGGAGAACTCGGGGATGTCCCCGCGCACCACGGCGTGGGCCCCGAGCACCGACCCGCGGCCCACCCTGGTGCCGCGCAGCACGGAGACCTTCGTGCCGATCCACACGTCGGGTCCGATCCGCACCGGCGTCTTGACGATGCCCTGGTCCTTGATCGGGACGGTGACGTCCTCGATGCGGTGGTCGAAGTCGGTGACGTACACCCAGTCGGCGACGATGCTGGCGCCGCCGATCTCGATGTCGAGGTAGCAGTTGACGGTGTTGTCCTTGCCGAACACGACCTTGTCGCCGATGCGCAGCGACCCCTCGTGGCAGCGCAGCGAGTTGCCGTCGCCGATGTGCACCCAGCGGCCGATCTCCAGTCGCCCGAAGCCGGGCCGGGCGTGCAGCTCCACGCGCTTGCCGAGGAACACCATGCCGCGCAGCACCACGTGCGGGTTGGCCATCCGGAACCGCAGCAGCCGCGCGTAGCGGACGAGGTACCAGGGCGTCCAGGCGCGATGGCGGATCACCCAGCGCAGGGAGGCGAGGGTGAGGAAGCGGGCCTGCTGAGGGTCCCGTCGACCGGCCCGCCCCCACCGGTCGCGCAGCGGCGACCCCCACATGCTGGTCATGGTGAGACCCTAAACGAGCCCCCGGAAGCACTGACCGCTGATCACGGGCAGAGGGTTGCTCCCGCTGGTCCGCTGACAGCAATCGGCCGCGGCGGGGTTTGCCCGGGAGCGCCCCCCGGGTAGGCGTCCCGGGTGAGCAACGAACCCGAGGACCTCGACCGCGTCGTCTCCCGCCGCGTCGACCATCCCACCGACGCGACCACGGACGACTCGCGTTCCTACCGGCCCCCGTCGGTCGAGCCGGACACGGACACCGACAGCGGCGGGGTCGGCGGCGCCGCCGAGCGGGCGAGCCGTGACATGGACGGCCCCGACGAGGATGACGAACCGACCCGCTCGGAGTAGGCGGGTCTATCGTGCCCGAGTGAAGATCGTCGTGGTCGGGAGCGTCAACCTGGACATCGTCGCCCGCGTACGCAGGTTGCCGGGACCGGGCGAGACCCTCGCCGCCTCCGGTCTCGCGCGGCATCCGGGCGGCAAGGGCGCCAACCAGGCCCTGGCTGCCCGCCGCCTCGGCGCCGACGCCGCGCTGGTGGGGGCGGTGGGCACCGACGCCGCCGCGGACGAGGCCCTCGCCCTGCTCCTGGAAGACGGCGTGGATCTCGGCGCCGTCCGCCGCGTGCCCGACCGGCCCACCGGCCACGCGCTCATCACCGTCGACGACGACGGCGAGACCACCATCGTCGTGGCGGCGGGGGCCAACGACGCGCCGGTGGTGGAGACGGCCGACGTGCGCGACGCCGACGCCGTCCTGTCCGTGCTGGAGGTTCCCGACGAGGCCGTGGCCACCGCCGTCGGCGCGGCCACCGGGCTGGTCGTCCTCAACGCCGCCCCGGCCCGCCCGGTGGCACCCGAGGTGCTGCGACGCGTGGACGTCGTCGTGGTCAACTCTGCCGAGTACGCCGAGCTCGACGGTCTCGACGCCGCCGGGGCGGTGGTGATCACGCACGGCGGCGACGGGGCGGAGATCCGCCGGGCCGGCGTCGTGGTGGCCACCGCGACCCCGCCGCCCACCACCGTCGTCGACGGCACGGGTGCGGGCGACTGCTTCACCGCCGCGCTCACCGTCGCCCTGCTGTCGGGCCGCTCCGACGCCGAGGCCCTGCGCTACGCCTGCGCGGCCGGGGCGCTGGCTGTCTCCCGTGCGGGGGCGCAACCGTCGTTGCCCACCGCCGCCGAGCTGGAGGCCGTCCTGTGATCCCGCTGATCATCGACACCGACCCGGGCGTCGACGACGCCATGGCCCTCATGCTGGCGTGCGCCTCGCCCGAGGTGGACCTGCTCGCCGTCACCACCGTGTTCGGCAACGTGCCGCTGCCCGGCACCACTGCCAACGCCGGAAAGGTGCTCGTCCTCGCCGGTCGGCCCGATGTGCCCGTCGCTCCGGGCGCGGCCCGCCCGCTCGTGCACGCCCAGGCCGAACGGGCCGAGGAATGGCACGGTGACGACGGGCTCGGCGGGCGCGCCGCGGGCCTGCCGTCGGGGCCGGGGCCGGACCCGCGGGGCGCACTCGCCATGCAGGTGGCGGTGCTGCGGGAGGCGTCCGAGCCGGTGACCATCGCGACGATCGGGCCGCTCACCAACATCGCTCTGCTGCTCGCGACGCACCCGGAGCTCGCCTCGCGGATCGGGCGCATCGTGTGGATGGGCGGATCGCTGAGCGGGGGCAACGTCACCGGAGCGGCCGAGTTCAACGCCCACTGCGACCCGGAGGCGGCGCACCGGGTGCTCACGCAGTCCGACGTGCCGGTGACGATGGTGCCACTGGACCTCACCCACCGCTGCCCCGTCGGCCCCGCCTGGCTCGACGCCCTCGCCGCCGCCGGCCCCCGCTGCGCCGAGCTCGGCGAGGTGATCACCCACTACCGCACCGCCTACCGCGCGCGGTTCGGCGTGGACGCGGTGGCCGTGCACGACGCCGTCGCGGTGCTGGAGGCGATCCTGCCCGGCACGCTGCGCACCACCCCGCACCCCCTGCAGGTGGCCTGCGACCTCGGCCCGGCCCGCGGGGCCACGGTGGCCGGAGGCCCCGGACCGACGGTGGCGGTGGCCCTGGCCGCCGACACCGACGCGGTGCTGGCAGAGATCCTGACCCGACTCAGCTCGCTCGGCTGATCCCCGACGCGCGCCCCCGAACCGCGGTGCTCAAGGCGCAGATGTCGCGTATCGACCTCCGAGGGCGACGCCGACGCCTTGATCACCGCCGTGGGGCCGAGGACGCCGAAGGTGCCGGGGCTCCGGCTGACGCGGGTCCACTGATCATCGCGGCTGCAACCAGACGCATCCGCCCTCCTCCACGAGGTTGCGCAGGAAGCGATCTTCCGCGGCAGGTGGGCGGGATGCGCAACGTCCTGCAGGTGCTGGGCAGGGTGAGGTTGCGCCCGGGCGGATCAGCGCAGGGGTGGGAGGTTGGACAGGATCATCTCGGCCATCCGGCGCGCCCCGGCGCAGGGGTCGGCGAGCTTCCGGCCAGCTACGTTGGTGCCGGTAGCGACGGCTTGGTAGTCCGCAATGGCGGTGTAGATCCTGCAGCCAGTGATGGTTGTGCTGTCTCCGCGGATGGCTGGATGACCGGAAACCTCCGTAGGTTCGTAAACGGCGAGAGTGTCGCGAATGAGATAGAGGCCATCGAGCGCGGGAATCGGAGAGTCGGTTCTGATCTGAAGGCCGCCGGGGTTTCCAGCATCCACCGAAGACATCCACACACAGGTCTTCGAGACGTCTGTCCCTCCAGGCCGTGCAGTGTCAGGGCGAAGGTTCAGCTCGAGCAACTGCGATCGCGTCAATAGATCGCAGGGCAGGACGCCGCGAGCATCGAGGGGCGATTTCACAGTCGGGGCGTACCGAGGTGGTGGCTTGTCCCCACCTGCAGGAGCCCCATTTGGCGACACCGACGACGACGGTATTGGTACCGGCGCCGGTGACGCTCCACCTTGGACTGTGGACGTACACGCCACCAAGGTCAACAACACTGCACCAAGGATCGCTCGAAAGCGCCAATCCGTCACGTGCGCCGAGCCGAGTTGCTCCGCTCCACCTCGTGGTAGGCGGCAAGCTGGGCGACCAGCGCATCGCGGGTAGCGTCGATGTGGGCCGCCCAGGTAGCGACATAGACCTCGGCCCGCTGTGCCATAACCGAGCCCTGCTGGGCCACGTTCTGACTCACGAGGTCATATCCCGGCGCAAGAAAGGTCAACTTTCCAGAATCGTAAATCGCCGCACGCACATCCCCGGCGATCCGATCCAACTCCCGGATGCACTCCTCCGCCCGCTCCGGATCCACGACGTACCCACCCGCCGCCTGCACCGACCCGTTCTCCTCGATCCTCGCCATCCACAGCCGCCATTGCGCGCCCATGATCTTGTCGTCGAGGCTGGTGCCGCCACCACCGTCCGGAAGACTCGCCATCCGGACATCGTCCCAGCCCATCCTCGGATCCGTGGGCGTTTCGCGAAGCTCGATCACGCCAAACCCTCCTCGATGGCGTACCGGACGAGTGCCGCCCGGTTGGACAGGCCGACCTTCCGCAGGATGTGCTGCACGTGGTTCTCCACCGTCCGGGGCGAGAGCACGAGGCGGGTGGCGATCTGGCGGGCCGTCAACCCGTCGACCACCAGCCTCAGCACGTCCGACTCCCGCTCGGTCAGCGACACCACCGAGGAGCCGGGACCGTGGGCGGCGAGCACGCCGTCGGCCAGACCGGGGCTGAACACGGCCTCACCCGCCGCCGTCCGCTGTACCGCACGCACGAGTTCGGCGGCGCTCCCCGGGCGGACGAGGTAGCCGGTGGCCCCGGCCCGGACCGCCGCCAGCGCCTCCGCCGACGGCTCCCCCTGACCCGAGACGGCGAGCACGGGGACCCCCGCGGCCGCGACCAGGGCGATCACGTGGGCGGACGCGGCGTCGAGATCCACCACCGTGACCTGCGGCTGCCGGTCGGCCACCAGGCGCGCCGCCTCGTCGGGATCGGCGGTCTGCGCGAGCAGTTCGATCTCCCGGACGGCGAGCGCCGCCGGGGTGCGCGACACCGGGGCGCAGACCAGCACCACGGTGACCACGTCCGCCTCGTCCATCCCCCGGCCCCCTCCGCCGTGATCATCATCCGGCACCGGGGGGATCAGCGCGAGGTCACTCGCCGTCGAGTCCCTTCTCGATCGCGTACCGCACGAGTTGGGCGCGGTTGTTGAGCTGGAGCTTGCGCAGGGTGTTCTGCACGTGGCTCTCGACCGTGCGGTGGGAGAGGACGAGCCGCTCCCCGATCTGCTTGGCCGTCAGCCCCTTGGCGACGAGGCGCAGGACCTCGGTCTCGCGGTCGGTGAGGACGGGGGCCGCCGGCTCACCCGCCGTCCGCCGGAACTCCCCGAGCACCAGCCCGGCGAGTCCGGGCGTGAACACCGGGTACCCCTCGGCCGTGCGCAGGACCGCGGCCAGCAACTCCTCGGCCCCCGCCGACTTCACCAGGTAACCGGTGGCACCCGCCTTCACCGCCTCGAGGACGTCGGCGTGCTCCCCGCTCGCCGAGAGCACGAGGATCCGCGTCTCGGGGAGCGCCCCGAGGATGCCCTCGATGGCCTCCAGCCCGGTGCCGGTGCCGAGGTTGAGGTCCATCAGCACCACCTGCGGGCGGGTGGCGGTGGCGATGCGGACGGCCGCGTCGGCGTCCGGGGCGGTGGCCACCACCGTCAGCCCGCGGTCGCTGAGGTCGCGGGCGACTCCCTCCCGCCAGATCGGGTGGTCGTCGACGACCATCACCGTGACAGCCTGATGATCCATTCCGTGCCCCTCTCCGGTCCCGTCTCGCACACGATCTCCCCTCCGAGGTCCCGCACGCGGCCGCGCATCGAGCGGGCCACCCCGAGCCTGCCCTCGTCGTCCGCGCCGTCGAGCCGACCGGCCGGGATGCCGGGGCCCTCGTCGCGGACGCTGATCTCCACACCCTCGCCGGTCGACTCCAGCAGCACCCACGCGGGTGCATCCCGACCGACGTGCTGCTCGACGTTGGCCAGCGCCGCACCCACCACCGCGACGAGCTCGTCGACGGCGTGGGCCGGCAGCTCGACGGGATGCGCGGGCGTCGAGACGACGACGCGCGAGGAGGCCGCCACCCGCAGGGCGGCGGCGAGGTCGCGGCGCCCCGCACCGTCGACGGGCGCGGGCCCGGTGGTCAGCAGCGTGCGCAGCGCGAACTCCTGCTCACCGGCCAGCGCGCCGAGCTCCCCGGCGTCGCCGCCCAGCTCCGACCCGCGCCTGCGCAGCAGCCCGAGCACCTGCAGCACCCCGTCGTGGACGGCCCGGGCGAGCCGTTCCCGCTCCTGCGCCGCCGCCTCGGCCGCCACCGCCCGCCGCAGCCGTTCCGCGGAGCGCCGCAGGACCGTGGAGGCGAAGCCGATCACGATGCCGACCAGCAGGATCAGCTCGATGTCGCCCAGCTCGGTGCGGAAGGTCGCCGAGATCAACAGCAGCATCGTCGAGATCACCACGGCGCCGGCGAGGCCGCCGCGGATCCCGAAGAACAGCGCGCACGCGAGCACCGCGCCGGGCGTCCAGATGGAACCCATGACCGGCGCATTGGCCGCGATCTGGGCGTGGCTCTGCACCAGCGGGGTGGTGGCCATGACGCCGGCCGTGACGGCGAGGTCCGCGATCGCGAACCGGCCGCGCCCGTCGCGCGCCCCCGGGAGCCCGCCGAAGTAGCCGTAGGTGGTGACGGCCGTCCAGCCGGCCATCACGACGAGTACCCCGATCGCCCCGGCCCCCGAGTCGAACTCGTCGAGCGTGTACAGCACCACCGCGATCGAGCTCAGCAGGGTCAGCACCCGGTAGACGAGCAGGCCGCGCCACAGCGGTTCGAGGGGGCGCTCCATGTCCGGGAGGGTCACGCCCCCATCCTGGCGAACGCGCACGCAGCGTGGATCGGTAGGACTACTGCTGCTTGGTACCCGTGATCAGCGCGTTGTAGAACCAGGCTCGCGGCACCACGCGCGAGAGCACGTGCTGGTCCAGCCACGACAGCGTCAACCACCCGTGGAACGCGAACAGCGCCCAGCGCATCCCGAGCTTCCCGGGCGGGACGGCCGCCTCGAACGTCCGCACCGGCCAGCCGAGCATCGCGGCCGTGAACTCCTCGGTGACGACGCACGCGTCCGTCGCACCCGCGGTGCGTGCGAGCCGTTCCAGCTCGGCGGGGTCGAACACGTGGATGTCGACGACGGCCTCCAGCGCGGCGGCGCGTGAGGACTCGTCGAGCTCCGCCTGCGGCCGCCGCCACGACGCCAGTGCCGGCAGCTTCGTCAGGCGGGTGGTGGCCTTCCAGGTGAGCTGCCCGAGAGTGCGCGCGTAGCGGTCGCCGATCTGGGTGGGCTCCCCGGCGAACACGAACCGCCCGCCCGGCTTGAGCACCCGCAGGATCTCGCGGAACGCCGTGTCCAGGTCCGGGATGTGGTGCAGCACCGCGTGCCCGACGACCACGTCGAACGTGTCGTCGTCGTAGGGGATCTTCTCGGCGTCGGCCACGCGACCGTCGACGTCGAGGCCCAGGTGCTCGGCGTTGCGCAGTGCGGCCTGCACCATGCCGGGCGACAGGTCGGTGACCGAGCCGTGCTTGGCCAGGCCGGCCTGCATGAGGTTGAGCAGGAAGAACCCCGTGCCGCTGCCCAGCTCCAGGGCGCGCTCGTACGGCCAGTCGGCGTCACCTGCGGCGTACCTGAAGCGATCGGCGGCGTAGGTGATGCAGCGCTCGTCGTAGGAGATGGACCACTTGTCGTCGTAGGAGCCCGCCTCCCAGTCGTGGTAGAGCACGTTCGCCAGCTTGCGGTCGTGGCGCGCGGCCTCGACCTCCTCGGCGGTGGCGTGGGGACGAGGCGCCGGGTCGTTACTCATGGGTAGCAGCATTCCAGAACTACTGATGTGACGGAGCCGGCGCGTACACCTGCGGCATCACCAGCCCCGCCACCACCGTCAGCACCGCGGCGACGAGCACGCCGACGAACACCGCCGCACCGGCGTCCGTGGCGGCGAGCGGGTCGGTGCCCGGCTGGCCGGACGCGGCGATGACGCCGTTCGCGACGGCTCCGAGCACGGCCGCACCGACGGCGCTGCCGATCGAGCGGGCGAAGATGTTCGTGCCGGTCGCCACTCCGCGCTCGTGCCATTCGACGCTGGCCTGGGCGGCGATGAGCGACGGGGACGCGACGAGACCCATCCCCAGCCCGGCGACGAAGCACGTGAGCGCGACGAGCACCACCGACGGCCGGTGCGCGAGCAGGGCCAGCGTGCCGACCCCGGCGACGACGAGACCGAGCCCGATGAGGACCGTCGGACGGAAGCCGAAGCGCAGGTAGAACAGCCGTCCGGACAGGCTGGCGGCGACCGGCCAGCCGATCGTCAGCGCCGCGAGGGCGAGACCCGCGACCAGCGGCGAGACACCGAGCGAGCTCTGCAGGTACGTCGGGACGAACGACGTGAGCCCGATGAGCATCACGCCGACGCCCAGGCTCAGGAAGGTCGTGGTCAGCAGCAACCGGCGCCTGAACACCCAGGGCGGCAGCACCGGGTCGGCGGCCCGCCGCTCGGCCAGCCCGAACGCCACGAGCAGCGCGGCACCCGCGGCGAACACGGCCACGCTCGGGGCCGAAGCCCACGCCCACGCCTGCCCGCCCTCCAGCACCCCGAGGATGAGCAGCGTCATGCCACTGGTCAGCAGCGCCGAGCCGAGGTAGTCGATCCGGCGCTCGCGACGTTCGGGCTTCTCCCGGAAGTTGCGCAGGATCAGCCCGCCGGCCAGGAGGCACAGCGGCACGTTGACGAAGAAGATCCAGCGCCAGAGCCCGAGCTCCGAGAACACCCCGCCCAGGGTGGGACCCACGACCGACGACACCGCCCAGACGCTCGCGATGTAGCCCTGGGCCTTCGCGCGCTCGGCGACGGTGTAGATGTCACCGGCGATCGTGATCGCCATGGGCTGGACGGCGCCCGCGCCGAGGCCCTGCACGGCGCGGAACGCGATCAGGGCCGGCATGCTCCACGCCAGCCCGCACAGCACGCTCCCGACGAGGAACAGGCCGATCCCGACCAGCATGACGGGCTTGCGGCCGAAGGTGTCGGAGAGCTTGGCGTAGACCGACACCGACACCGCCTGGGCCAGCAGGTACACCGAGAACAGCCAGGGGAACTGGGAGAACCCGCCGACGTCGCGCACGACCGACGGCACCGCGGTGGCCAGCACCGTGGCGTCGATCGCAATGACGCCGGTGGACACCATCAGGGCCAGGAGGACGGGTCCGCGCTCGGAGCGCAGGCCGACGGCGGAGGAGGTCGGGCTCACTCCCCGGATCAAGTCGGGCGCGGGTCCGCCCATTCCCTAGTGTCCGGTGAACTGCGCCTTCCCGGGCCCGTTCTCCACGAAGCTCTTCATGCCGTCGCGCCCGTCCTCCGTGGCGAAGAGGGCCGCGAACATCTCGGCCTCCAGGTCCAGGCCGGTGCGCAGGTCGGTGTCGAGGCCGCCGTCGATGGCCTTCTTCGCCGCCGCCAGGGCCAGGGCGGGGCCGTTGACGAACTGCTCGGCCCACGTCCGCGCCGCGGTGTAGACGTCGTCGGGGGCCACCACCTGGTCCACGAGCCCGATGGCCAGCGCCTCGTCGGCCTTGATCATGCGGCCTGTGAAGATGATGTCCTTCGCCTTCGGGGCACCCACCAGCCGCGCCAGCCGCTGCGTGCCGCCGCCGCCCGGGATGAGGCCGAGCAGGATCTCGGGCTGGCCCATCTTCGCGTTGTCGCCGCAGATGCGCCGGTCGCAGCCCAGGGCGACCTCCATGCCGCCGCCGAGCGCGTAGCCGGTGATGGCCGCGACCGTGGGCTTGGGGATCTCCGATATCGCGCCGAAGCACGCCGAGAGCCGCCGGGCGCGGGTGGCCATCTCGGGGTAGGTCATCGACGCCATCTCCTTGACGTCGGCGCCGGCGGCGAACACCTTCTCCCCGCCGTAGACGATCACGGCACGGACGTCGGCCCGGCGCGCGGCCTCCTCGGCACAGGCCTTGAGCTCCTCCTGCACCTGCGCGCTGAACGCGTTCATGGGAGGCCGGTCCAGCCGAATGGTGCCCACGCCGCCGTCAACCTCGAGCTTCACGAATTCGGTCACAAGAACACCCTAACGACCCGAGAGGCCCCCCTGCGGGTTCAGGAAAGCCACTTTACTGTCCCCACATGACCTGAAAGTGGCTTTCCTGAACTTCGGGTCACCGCAGCCAGGCCGAGTAGCGGCCGCGACGGCGCTGCACCGACAGCGGCACTCCGAACGTGACCGTCAGGTTCTCGTCGGTGAGCACGTCGTCCAACAGCCCCGACGCGACGACGCCGCCCTCCCGCAGCAGCAGCCCGTGGGTGTAGCCGGGCGGGATCTCCTCGACGTGGTGGGTGACCAGCACCGACGCGGGGGCGTCCGGGTCGAGGGCCAGCCTGGAGAGCCGCCCGACGAGGTCCTCGCGGCCACCGAGGTCGAGGCCGGCGGTCGGCTCGTCGAGCAGGAGCAGCTCGGGGTCGGTCATGAGCGCACGGGCGATCAGGGTGCGCTTGCGCTCGCCCTCGGAGAGCGTGCCGTAGGTCCGGTCGGCGAGGCCGCGCACGCCCATGGCGTCGAGCAGGGCCTCGGCCCGGTCGGTGTCGGCGGCCTCGTAGCGCTCCCGCCAGCGACCCAGCACCCCGTACCCGGCGCTGACGACGACGTCGCTGACCGTCTCGTCGCCCGGGATGCGCAGACCCAGCGCGGCCGAGGTGAGCCCGATGCGGGTGCGCAGCTCGAACACGTTCACCCGCCCCAGCCTCTCGTCCAGGATGTGGACGGTGCCGCTCGTGGGGTGCAGCTCGGCCGACGCGAGGCGCAGGAGCGTGGTCTTGCCGGCGCCGTTGGGGCCGAGCACGACCCAGCGTTCGTCGAGCTCGACGGCCCAGTCGACGTCGTGCAGCAGTGTGGAGTCACCACGGCGGACGGACACGCCGTCCATCCGGATGACGAGGTCGGTCAGGTCCGGTCCGGCGGTGAACAACGACTCACGGGGTGATCCAGGAGCAGCCACGGCTCCTATCCTCGCCGACCGCTCCGGCGCCCCGCCGGGTGCCCGGCCCGTCGGCGACCGGCCCTAGGACGGCGCTGAAGAAGCCGGTTCTGTGGCTCGGCTTGAAGTTGGAGCGGACTGTGCGTGGCGCATGGGAACCGCGGTCGGGGGCCGGGTCGGTCGGGGTCGGGTCGGGCAGATGTGGCTGCCTCTCGCAGGT
>JBBRLM010000094.1:0-19766 GCA_038231335.1 Mycobacteriales bacterium | reverse complement strand
GGTCGACGTTCCGGAAACGGTGCAGGCGTCGGTGCACGACCACGTGGTCACGCTGTCCGGTGTGGTGGACTCGCGCCACCAGTGGGCGGCGGCGGAACGCACCGTGCACCGCACCAGGGGCGTCACCGGCGTGCTCAACCTCGTCACGATCCGGCCGGTCGTGATGGCGTCCGGGGTGGCGGCGGCGATCACGGCGGCGTTCGTGCGCAACGCCCGGCTCGAGAGCGGGAACATCAGGGTGACCACCTCCGCCGACGGGTTGGCCACGCTCGAGGGCACCGTTCGCTCGTGGGCCGAGTCCGGCGATGCCGAGGACGCCTGTTGGGCTGCTCCAGGGGTCACGGAGGTGTCCAATCGCCTGCAGATCGAGTACGGCGTCACCGACGGTCTGCAGATCGAGTACTGAGCCGGCGTCAGAACCGCAGCCGGTGCGAGGACGTCGGCGACGGGTCTCGTGCTGGTCTACGGCTTCGCGGGCGTGCTGATCCTCACCTTGCTCGGTGTCCCGCTCAGCGGTCTCGTGGCTCCGGCGACGATCCTGGGGTTTGCGTTCGTACTCAGCGGTCAGCGGTCAGCGCATCGCAGGACCTGCTCGCGGGGTTCATCATCAACGCCGAGCGGCAGTACGGCTTCGGTGACCTCGTCCGCGTGTCCACGACGGGCGTCGTGGGAGACGCGACCGGCACGGTGGAGGACGTGAACCTCCGGGTCACCCGACTATGGTCGGCGGACGGGGAAGTGATCATCGTGCCGAACGGTCACTCGGCCCGTGCACTGATCGACGTGCCGATCCCGGCGACGGTCGGGGTGGGCCGAGCGGCGGAGATCCTGCAGAAGATCGGGGCAGCCGCCTGCGGGACACCGACCTGCGGTCACTGCAATTGGGTGCCCCGCCGGTCATGGGGGTGGAGACGATCGAGGTCGACGAGTTCCGGATCCGCGTCGTGGCCGGGACCGTGCCCGGCAAGCAGTTCGCCGTGGGCCGCGAACTGCGCACGCGGGTGGCGGTGGCGGTCCGGAAGGAGGGCACGACGGTGCCCGCCGATCTGGATACGGCCCAGTCGACGGGGAGCTTCTCGTTGTGAGCAGTCTCCGCCTGTCGACGGTGGCGCTGCGCCGATCTTCGTCGGCGCGATGGTGCTCTACGTCGAGCTGCGCCCGCCGCCTGCGGCCGTGGCCGGCGGCACCGTGGTGGTGACCACCGTACCGTCGTCTCCCCGGCCCGCCCCCCGATCGAGCGACCCGACGACGAGCCCGACGGCTCCGCCATCGAGGGTGGCGCCCTGCGCCACGTCGTCGCCGGAACCGGTCCCGTCCACGGACCCCACTCGGGACCCGAGCCAAGCCGACGGTGCGTGGCTCATCCCGACCCCTGTGGCGCCGACATCGAGTCCGTGAGGCCTGCTCAGCGGCGGCTGCTGTCCTCCATGCGTCCCCCACCCGGGTCGTCGGGCTCGGGTGCCGAGGCGATCCTCCTTGCTGCGGTAGACGATGTAGGGGCGCCAGAGGTAGCCGATCGGTGCGCTGAAGGCGTGCACGAGCCGGGTGAAGGGCCACAGGGCGAACAGCCCGAACGCGGTGAGCGCATGGAGCTGGAAACCGAGCGGCGCCTGCGCCATCAGCTCGGGGTGCGGCTGCAGGAGGAAGATGTCGCGGAACCACACCGAGACCCCGGTGCGGTAGTCGTACTCACCCGCGACGCCGGCCAGCGTGTTGTAGAGGCCCAGCGCGATGATGACGCCGAGGAACACGTACATGACCTTGTCCATGCGGGTGGTGGCGCTGAACACCGGCCCGACGGTGCGCCGGCGGTAGGCGAGGATGCCCAGGCCGGCGAGGGTGGCGAGTCCGGCGAGGGATCCGGTACCGACTGCGACCGCGTGGTACGCCGTCTCGGAGATCCCGACGGCCGCGGTCCAGCTTTCCGGGATCCCCAGGCCCACGACGTGCCCGAAGAAGACGAACACGATGCCGAAGTGGAACAGCGGCCCGCCCCAGCGCAGCAGCCGGTGCTCGTAGAGCTGTGACGAGCGGGTGGTCCAGCCGAACTGGTCGTAGCGGTAGCGCCAGAAGTGCCCGACGACGAACACGGCGAGGCAGACGTAGGGCACCACCACCCAGAGAACGATGTCGAGGGCGGGGCTCATGTTCGGGCTCCCATGTAGTCGGGCGGGGCGAACGGTTCCAGGCCTACGTCCTCGGCGGGTGGGCCCTCGGCGGCGAGCCGCGCCACCGCCTCCCGTTCCGGGCCCACCAGCGGTGGGAGGGTCGCGCAGACGGCGGCCAGCGCGTCGGCGTAGGGGGAGCCGCCGTCGGCGAGCGCGAGCCGCAGCAATTCCAGACCGGCGCGGTGCTCGATCAGCAGCCGCGTGCCCGCGTCGGCGTCGGCGGTGGCGGCGAACTCCAGCACCACGCACAAGTGGTCGGGCAGCTCGTCGGCGGTCAGCTCCAGGCCGGCGAGGCGGTAGGCCTGCTTGAACACCAGCAGCGCGATGCCGCGCTTGCGGGTGTCGCCGTAGGCGTAGTAGGTGAGGTAGGGGCAGCAACGGCGGCGCAGGTCGAAGGTGGCCACGTAGTCCGCGGCCAGCTCCGGGGTGGGGGTGCGGTCGAGGTGCCCCAGCACCGCGCCGAGCAGGCCGCGGAACGGCTCGTCCAGACCGGTCGCCGCGGCCTGGAGCGAGGGGAGCCGAGCACGCAGGTCGTCGTCCGGATAGTCCAGGACGAGGGCGGCGATCCGGTGCACCAGCGCCCGTTGCCGGGCGGTGGCGTCGGTGCGGTGGCGGAGCCGGGTCATGACGGGGGCTTCGGGGTCCGGGCCGGGAACAGGCCGGCCGGGGTGCCCTTGCCGTCCCAGTTGAGCAGGTTCACCCGGCCGCGTTTGTCGCCGGTGTCGGTGGAGGCGTCCGCGGTCTGACGGTCCTTGAGCATGTGGAAGTTCTCCACCGACACCGGCGCGGCGCTCTCGCCGGAGCCTTCGCCGAAGGGGCCGTCCCCACCCATGCCCGGGCCGCCGTCGTAGCTCAGGCTGCACTCGGTGGCGAGCTCCTCCAGGCCGTGGGCCTGCTCGGCGTGGGTGCTGGGGATGACGTAGCGCTCCTCGTACTTGGCCAGCGCGAGCAGGCGGTACATGTCGTACATGTCCTCCTCGCTCATCCCGACCGCGGCCGGGATCGCGCTGTCGGGTTCGCGGCCGAGGTTGATGTCGCGCATGTAGGAGCGCATCGCCGCCAGCCGCTTGAGCACGGCGGTCACGGGTGCCGGGTCGCCGGCGGTGAACAGCTCCGCGAGGTAGTCGATCGGAATGCGGAGGGTCTCGATCGCGGCGAACAGCGTCTGCTTGTCCTCGGCGTCGACGCCGGTGTCGCGCACGACGTCGACCACCGGCGACAGCGGTGGGATGTACCAGACCATGGGCATGGTCCGGAACTCCGGGTGCAACGGGAGAGCCACCTCGTAGCGGTTGATCAGCGCCCAGATCGGGGAGCGCTGGGCCGCGTCGATCCAGTCCCGCGAGATCCCGGCCGCCTCGGCCGCGCGGATCACGTCCGGGTCGTCGGGGTCGAGGAACACCGCGCGCTGGGCGGCGAGCAGGTCGTGCTCGTCGGTGACGGAGGCGGCGTCGAGGACCTTGTCGGCGTCGTAGAGCACGAGCCCGATGTAGCGCAGCCGCCCGACACAGGTCTCCGAGCAGATGGTGGGCAGCCCGACCTCGATGCGCGGGTAGCAGAACGTGCACTTCTCGGCCTTGCCGGTGCGGTGGTTGAAGTAGATCTTCTTGTAGGGACAGCCGGTGACGCACTTGCGCCAGCCGCGGCAGCGGTCCTGGTCGACCAGGACGATGCCGTCCTCGCTGCGCTTGTAGATCGCGCCCGACGGGCACGACGCGGCGCAGCTGGGGTTGAGGCAGTGCTCGCAGATGCGGGGCAGGTAGAACATGAAGGTCTGCTCGAACTCGAGCTTCACCTTCTCCGAGAGCTTCGCCAGTATCGGGTCGGCCGGGGCCAGCTCCGGGGCGCCGCCGAGGTCGTCGTCCCAGTTGGCGCTCCACGAGATCTTCGTGTTCTCGCCGCTGATCAGCGACTTGGGGCGGGCCACCGGGACGTGCTCCTGCAGTGGGGCGCTGGTGAGGTTCTCGTAGTCGTAGGTCCACGGCTCGTAGTAGTCGGTGATCGCGGGCATCTTCGGGCTGGAGAAGATCGACAGCAGGTTCCGGACGCGGCTGCCCGCCTTCAGCGTCAGGCGGCCGCGCTTGTTCAGCGTCCAGCCGCCCTGCCAGCGTTCCTGGTCCTCGTAGGTGCGCGGGTAGCCCTGGCCGGGGCGGGTCTCGACGTTGTTGAACCACACGTACTCGACACCGCTGCGGTTGGTCCATGCCTGCTTGCACGTCACCGAGCACGTGTGGCAGCCGATGCACTTGTCGAGGTTCATCACCATCGACATCTGGGCCATCACTCGCATGTCAGTACTCCACGGTCTGGGAGCGGCGGCGGATCACGGTGACCTCGTCGCGTTGGTTGCCGGTGGGGCCGAGGTAGTTGAACGCGAACGACAGCTGGGCGTAGCCGCCGATGAGATGGCTCGGTTTGATCAGCAGCCGGGTCAGGGAGTTGTGCACGCCGCCGCGCTTGCCGCTGGTCTCCGAGATCGGGACGTCTATGAGCCGGTCCTGGGCGTGGTACATGAACACGGTGCCCTCGGGCATCCGGTGCGACACGATCGCCCGGGCCACCACGACACCGTTGCGGTTGACCGCCTCGATCCAGTCGTTGTCGCGGACGCGCACCTTGTCGGCGTCCTGCGGGCTCATCCAGATCGTCGGCCCGCCCCGCGACAGGCTCAGCATGAACAGGTTGTCCTGGTACTCCGAGTGGATCGACCACTTGCTGTGCGGGGTGAGGTAGCGCACGGTGATGCCGAGCTCGCCGTTCTCCCCGATCTCCGGCTCGTCGAACAGCGCGTGCATGTTGAGCGGCGGCCGGAACACCGGCAGGTTCTCGCCCAGCTCGGCCATCCAGTCGTGGTCGAGGAAGAAGTGCTGCCGGCCGGTGAGGGTGTGCCACGGCTTGAGCCGCTCGACGTTGATGGTGAACGGCGAGTAGCGGCGCCCTCCGCTCTCGCTGCCCGACCACTCCGGCGAAGTGATCACCGGAACCGGGCCGGCCTGGGTGTCGGCGAAGGTCACCTGCTTGCCCTCGTGCTCGGCGGCGAGGTCGGCCATCGGCTGGCCGGTGCGCTTCTCCAGCGTCCGGAAGCCCTGGGTGGACAGGTGCCCGTTGGTCGTGCCCGACAGTGCGAGGATCGTCTCGCAGCAGTGCACGTCGCGGGCCAGCGACGGGCGCCCGTCACCGACCCCGCCGCGCACGGTGCCGTTCTTGTGGCGGAGGTACTCGAGCTCCTTGCCCACCTCGTAGGTGACGCCCTTCGTCGTGGCACCGAGGGTGTCGAGCAGCGGGCCCAGCGCGCCCATCTTCGCGGCGACGGCGCCGTAGTCGCGCTCGACCACCACCAGCTTCGGCATGGTCACGCCGGGCACCGGCTCGCACTCGTCTGCCTTCCAGTCGAGCACCCGTCCGTGCGGGTTGGCCATCTCGTCGGGGGTGTCGTGGGTGAGCGGCACGGCGACGACGTCCTGGCGCACCCCGAGATGCACGGCGGCGAGCCGGCTGAACTCCTTCGCGATGGTGGCGAACGAGTCGAAGTCCGTACGGGTCTGCCACGGTGGGGCGATCGCCGGGTTGAACGAGTTGACGAACGGATGCATGTCGGTCGTGCTCAGGTCGTGCTTCTCGTACCAGGTGGCCGCGGGCAACACGACGTCGGAGAACAAGGTAGTGCTGGTCATCCGGAAGTCCAGCGACAGCAACAGGTCCAGCTTCCCGGTGGGGGCCTCGTCGTGCCAGACGACGTCGCGCGGCCGGGCCTGCGGAGGGGCCTCGGTGGCGCGCAGGGCGGAGTCGGCGCCCAGCAGGTGCTTGAGGAAGTACTCGGCGCCCTTCCCCGAGCTGCCGAGCAGGTTCGACCGCCACACCGTCACCACGCGCGGGAAGTTCTCGGGAGAGTCCGGGTCCTCGCAGGCGAACCGCAACCGGCCCGCTTTCAGCTCGGCCGGGACGTACTCGGCCACCGGGAGCCCGGCGGTCGCGGCGTCGTCGACGAGGGCGAGGGGGTTGCGGTCGAACGTGGGGTAGGACGGCATCCAGCCCATGCGCGCGGACTGGGCGATGACGTCGGCGGTGGTCTTGCCGGCCAGTTGCCCGCCGGCCGTGGCGGCGGCGAGGGTGTCGGCGCCGAAACCGTCGTAGCGGTACTGGTCGGCGTGCAGGTACCAGTAGGCCGTCGCGATCATGTGCCGGGGCGGGCGGGACCAGTCCAGGGCGTTGGCCAGCTGGGTGTAGCCGGTGAGCGGGCGCACCTTCTCCTGCCCGACGTAGTGGGCCCACCCACCGCCGTTGACGCCCTGGCAGCCGGTCAGCGTCGTCAGCGTGAGGAAGGTGCGGTAGATCGTGTCGGAGTGGAACCAGTGGTTGGTGCCCGCGCCCATGTGATCATCGAGCGGCCGCGGGAGTCCTCGGCGTTGGTGGCGAACTCCCGCCCGATCCGCTCCGCCTTCTCCGCGGGCACGCCGGTGATCTCGGCCTGCCACGCCGGCGTGCCCGGCTGGGTGGGGTCGTCGTAGCCGGTGGGCCAGGTGCCTGGCAGGCCGTCGCGGCCGACGCCGTACTGGGCGAGCAGCAGGTCGAACACCGTGGTGACGAGGTGCTCGCCGATCCGGCGGACCGGCACGCCGCGGTGTACGACATCGGCGGATCCGTCGGGGGCGTCGAAGCGGGGCAGTTGCAGCGCAACGGATTCGGCACCGTAGAGGCTCAGCAGGGGATCGACCTCGCCGAGGTCGAGGTTCCATTTCCCGGCGCCCTCGTCGCCGTAGCGGAAGCCCAGTGATCCGTGGGGCACGACCGGCTCCCCGGTGGCGGAGTCGATCAGGACGGTCTTGAAGTCGGCGTGCTCGCCACCGTCGGCATCCAGGTCGGCGGCGGTGAGGAACTTGCCGGGGACGTGGGAGTCGCCGAGTTCGTCGAGGATCACCAGGAACGGCAGGTCCGTGTAGCGCTTCACGTAGTCGGTGAAGTACGGCACCTGCCGGTCGACGAAGAACTCCTTCAGCGTGACGTGGCCCATCGCCATGGCCAGCGCGCCGTCCGTGCCGGGGGCGGCGGGGAGCCACTCGTCGGCGAACTTGGTGCTGTCGGCGTAGTCGGGTGACACCACGATCACCTTCTGGCCGCGGTAGCGCGCCTCGGCCATCCAGTGCGCATCCGGAGTGCGGGTCACCGGGACGTTGGAGCCCCACATGATCAGGTAGGTGGAGTCCCACCAGTCGCCGGACTCCGGGACGTCGGTCTGGTCGCCGAACACCTGAGGGGAGGCCACCGGCAGGTCGGCGTACCAGTCGTAGAACGACAGCATCGGCGCGCCGATCAGCGCGTGGAACCGCGACCCGGCGGCGTGCGACACCATCGACATCGCCGGGATCGGCGAGAACCCCGCGATCCGGTCCGGGCCGAACTCCTTGATGGTGTGCACGTGCGCGGCGGCCACCATCTCCACGGCCTCGTCCCATGACGCGCGCACCAGCCCGCCGCGGCCGCGGGCCGACTTGTACGTCCGTGACCGCGCGGGGTCGCCGACGATGTCGGCCCACGCGAGGACCGGATCACCGGTGCGGGCCTTCGCCTCCCGGTACATCTCCAGCAGCAGGCCACGCACGTACGGGTAGCGGACCCGGGTGGGGGAGTAGGTGTACCAGGAGAACGCCGCACCCCGCGGGCAGCCGCGCGGTTCGTACTCGGGGCTGTCGGGCCCGACCGAGGGGTAGTCGGTCTGCTGGGCCTCCCAGGTGATGATCCCGTCCTTGACGTAGATGTTCCACGAGCAGGAACCGGTGCAGTTCACCCCGTGCGTGGAGCGCACCACCTTGTCGTGGCTCCAACGGTCGCGGTAGAAGCTGTCGGCGTCGCGGCCGCCGATCTGGTGCAGCGTGCGCAGGTCGAGCGACACCACCTTCTTCTGGAAAAACCGACGCACCCGCAGCAGCGCCTCGGTGGCGGGGTCGTCCAGCCCGGGGCTCGGCGGCGTGAGGGTCACGGACGGGTCCCTTCCTGGGGTGGAGCGGTCGCGGCGCGGCGCACCGACGTCCAGGTGAAAGCGGCGGTGCCCAGCGCCACGAGCGCGAGCAGAGCCAGGCCCAGCCAGTAGCTGCCGAGCAGGCCGTACACCAGGCCCATCACCAGCGGTGGCACGAAACCGCCCAGCCCGCCGGCCGCTCCGACCAGCCCGCCGACCGCACCAACCTTCTCCGCGGGCGCGAGCTTCGCGACCAGGGCGAACGTGGCGCCCGAGCCCGCACCCAGCGCTGCGGCCAGGCCGAGGAAGGCGGTGGTGCCGATCGGCAGCAGCGGCAGCCCCAGCGCGGCCAGGGCCGCCAACACACCCGCGGCGACGAAGCTGACCCCGAGCACCGGGATCGGGCCGACCCGGTCCGACAGCCACCCCCCGACCGGCCGCATCACCACCGCGAGCACCACGAACCCGGCGGTGCGCGTCGCAGCGTCGCCCGCGGTGAGCTCGTAGGCGTTGCGCAGGTAGGTGGGCAGGTAGACGCTGAAGGCCACGAAACCCCCGAAGCTCACGGCGTAGAGCACGGAAAGCTGCCCGACGGCCGGCAGCTTGACGGTGGCCCAGGTCCGGGCGAGGAACGAACCGCGCGCCGGGGTGTGGCCGGGGGCGTCGCGCATGCCCACGGCGGCGGCCACGGCGTAGACCGCGAGCACCACCGCGACGATCACGAACGGGACGGCGCGACCGTAGGAGTCGGCGAGCCCGACCGTGGTGAACGCCGATACGGCCGTGCCGCCCATGCCGGCCCCGAATACTCCCAGGGCGAGGCCGCGTCGCTGCGGCGGGAACCAGGCGCTGACCACGGGCACCCCGACGGCGAACGCCGTGCCCGCGAGCCCGAGGAAGAACCCGCCGAGGACCAGTAGCGGGTAGGAGTCGGCGACGAACCCGACGAACAACACCGGGATGATGGTCAGCGCGCTCACCACCGGGAACATCACCCGGCCCCCGAACCGGTCGGTCAACGCGCCGACGGGGATCCGCCCGACCGACCCCACGACGACCGGGACCGCCACGAGGAAGGCCTGCTCGAAGGCACTGAGTCCCAGTTCGGTGCGGTAGGCGCCGCCGAGCGGGCTGATCAGGGCCCAGGCCCAGAAGTTGAGCAGGAACCCGACGGTCGCGAACGCCAGCATGCGCCACGCCGGGGCGGGAATGCCGGTCGCCGGGATCGGTACCGCGGATGGCGGCACTGCGGATGACACGGCCACGGCTCGCCCCTTGCGGATCGTCAACCCGTTGTTGGGTTCCGAACCGGCCGAGGACTGGAGCCAGTGGTGTGGAACCTAGACGTGCGTCGGGGCCGCGGCAACGCGAGTCAGGCATCCCATGGCCTCGCGCGGCCGGATCGGCTGGTCGATCCACGGGCTCACGTCGATGCCGTGCCGGGCGGCCAGGTCCTTCAGGTCCTCGAGGCGGGCACGGTGCAAGTGGGCTTCGTAGGGCAGGCCCGCCTGCTCGGCGAGGGCCAGGTTGTGCTGGCACGTGACGATCTGGGTGTGCAGTTCTCCGATCACGGTCGGCAACTCCGTTCCGCTGTCAGGTAGCTCAACGATGTTTGCAATCAACAATATATGCAAGTCCTGAATTATGCGGGCCGAATGGCCCCTGGGTCGGGGCCGTGCGCCGGTGTCGCGGCCATCGTGTGGGGGCCATCGTGCGAGGCGATGCGAGGCGAGGTGAGGCGAGGTGGCGATGGATACGCGGCAGGTACCGGGGCCGGTGGTCGTCGGCGTGGACGGCTCGGAGAGTGCGATGCGGGCCGTGCGCTGGGGCGCGGCGGAGGCCGCGAGACGGCGGACACGTCTGCGGTTGGTGGCCGCCTTCGCCTGGATGGTCGACCAGGTGGGCGCCCGTCCCGGATTGGAGGAGCGGTATCGGGCGGTCCTGCTCGACCGTGCGAACAGCTATCTGACGGCTGCCGCGGCGGTGGCCGCGCTCGCCGAGCCCGACGTGGATGTCGAGCAGCACCTCGTGGTGGGGCACCCCATCCCGGTGCTCGACGACGAGTCGGCCCGCGCGCAGCTCGTGGTCCTCGGGGCCAGCGGGCTGGGCCGGGTGGACGGGGGGTCGGTGGGATCGGTTGCCGTGGCTCTGGCCGCCCATGCGGCCGGGCCGGTGGTCGTGGTGCGCGGAGGCGAGGCGGCACCGTTGTCGCCGGTGCTGGTCGGTGTCTACAGCGTTCCCACCAGCGAGGCGGCGATCGCGTTCGCGTTCGAGGCGGCTGCCGCGCGAAATGTGCCGTTGTTGGCGGTGCACACCTGGTGGGACCTGGTGATCGACCTGGGGATGGCGCCGAGCGTCGAGTGGGACGCCGTCGAGGCCCAGGAGCGGCTGGTGCTCGCGCAGCGGCTGGCCGCGTGGTCGGACAGGTATCCGGGAGTGCCGGTGGAGGGGCTGGTCACCCGCGACCGTCCGTCGCACAGTCTGCTGCTGGAGGCCGCCCGGGCTCAGCTGGTGGTCGTCGGGGCGCGGGGGCGCGGCGGGGTCGCCGGATCGGTGCTCGGGTCGGTCGGCAACGCCGTGCTGCACCGGGCCGCGTGCCCGGTCGCGGTCGTCCGCCTCGACGCCGCCGTGCTGGCGTGACCCGGATCGGGGTCGCGGGCACGGTCGTCGAGCTGGACGGCGACGAGATGACCCGCGTCATCTGGCAGCTCATCAGGGACACGTTGATCCGACCGCATCTCGACGTGAACCTGGAGTACTACGACCTCGGCATCTCCTCGAGGGACGCCACCGACGACGGGATCACCGTCGACGCGGCCGAGGCGATCCTCCGCCACGGCGTCGGCATCAAGTGCGCGACGATCACGCCGGACGAGGCGCGCGTCGAGGAGTTCGGGCTGAAGCGGATGTACCCGTCCCCGAACGGCACCATCCGCAACATCCTGGGCGGCGTGATCTTCCGCGAGCCGATCATCATCTCGAACATCCCGCGCCTCGTGCCGGGCTGGACCGAGCCGATCATCCTCGGGCGGCACGCCTACGGCGACCAGTACCGGGCGACGGACTTCCGGTTCCCCGGCGCGGGCACCCTGACGCTGAGCTTCAGCCCGGACGACGGCTCGGACCCGATCGTCCGGGAGGTCTTCCGCTCGCCTGGGCCCGGCGTGGCGATGGCGATGTACAACCTCGACGACTCGATCCGCGACTTCGCCCGCGCGTCGCTGAACTACGGCCTGCGCCGTGGCTACCCGGTGTACCTCTCGACCAAGAACACGATCCTCAAGGCCTACGACGGCCGGTTCAAGGACCTGTTCGCCGAGGTCTTCGCGGCCGAGTTCGCGGACGCCTTCGCCGCCGCCGGCATCACCTACGAACACCGCCTGATCGATGACATGGTCGCCGCATCGCTCAAGTGGTCGGGCGGCTACGTCTGGGCCTGCAAGAACTACGACGGCGACGTCCAGTCCGACACCGTCGCCCAGGGCTTCGGCTCACTCGGCCTGATGACGTCGGTGCTCCTGACACCGGACGGCGCGACCATGGAAGCCGAGGCCGCGCACGGCACCGTCACCCGGCACTTCCGCCGCCACCAGCGGGGCGAGCCGACCTCCACCAACCCGATCGCGTCGATCTACGCGTGGACCCGGGGCCTCGCGCATCGCGGCCGGCTGGACGGCAATACCGAACTGGTCGGCTTCTGTGAGGCGCTCGAGCGGGTGGTGATCGAGACCGTGCAGAGCGGCGCCATGACGAAGGACCTGGCGCAGCTCATCGGTGCGGACGCCCCGCACCAGAGCACCGAGGAGTTCCTCACGACGCTCGCGGAGAACCTCGAGAAGGCGCTGGCCGGCTGAGGCGTCACAGGTCGTTGCCCGCGTAGGACAGGCCGAAGCTCTTGTTGGCCAGCGGGAAGTCCGGAACGATCGTGCCGGACAGTGCCACGGGCAACGCCGGCCAGTTCAGGAAGCTGGGATCCACGATGGCGACCCGGCCCAGCTTGCCGTCGGGACCCAGCTCCACCCGGTGCACGACGGTGCCGCGCCAGCCCTCGGTGATCCCGACGCCCGTCCCGGCTCCGGACGGCGTCCGTTGCCCGATCTCCTGACCCACGTCCTCCACCAGCGTCGTGAGGTAGGCGACGGATGCGGCGAACTCCTCGGCCCGGAGGCAGAACCGGGCGAGCACGTCCCCACCGGTGTGGGCGGGCACGGACCGCGGCGGCGGCGTGAGTACCGGATGGTCGTGGCGCGCGTCGGTCGGCAGGCCGCTGGCGCGGGCCACATAGCCCAGGGTGCCGATGTCGGCGGCCTGGACGGGTGTGAGCACGGCGGTGCCGGTGAAGCGGTCGCGCACCACGCTGTGGTCGAGCGCGAGTGCGACGATCCCGGCGACCTCTGTGGCGAGGCCGGCGAGCACCGAAGGGTCGGGCAGCATGAGGAGATCCGTGCCCCCGGGCCGGATCGCGCCGCGCAGCAGCCGGCTCCCGGTCACCTCGTCGTTGATCCGCAGGAGCTGCTCACGCACCCGCTGGGCGTGGGCGTTGAGCACGCTGTGGCCCACATCGTTGCAGAGCGCCCCGATGTCCGTGATGTGGTTGTAGAGGCGCTCGAGCTCCAGCAGGACCGCACGCCGTCGCTGGACGTCCGTGTCGACCGGGGTGGCCCGGGCGTCCTCCACCGCCAGGCAGAACGCGAGGGCGTGCCCGACGGAGGTGTCGCCGCTGACCCGCTCCGCCAGCGCGACGCCTTCCTCGGGGGTCCGGCCCTCGAACAGCTTCTCGACACCGCGGTGCACGAACCACAGCCGCGCCTTGAGCTTCAGGATCGTCTCGCCGACCACCGAGAACCGGAAGTGTCCGGGTTCGATCATGCCGGCGTGCACGGGTCCGACCGGGATCTCGTACACCCCGGGGCCGGTCACCGCGCGGAACGGGTAGGGGCCGTCGGTGCCGCCGAACGAGGGCGGGTCCCCGGCGTCGGACAGCATCGGGTACCAGCCGCGGGGCCAGTGGAAGTGCCGGACCAGGCGCCGCGGCTGGGGGTGGTCGACGGGGGTGATGCCGAACAGGTCGCGCATCTGGCGCTCGAAGCGGCCCGCGGGGAACGACAGGCCGGCGAGGCTCGGGACCTGCGGCTGCCGCGGGTCCAGCGCGACGTGCAGCTCCACCCGGCTCTCCGGGATGGGGCCGGCGACGCCGCGGGTGAACAGGTACACCGCGCGTAGCCCGCCGCCGGCCGGCCGGTCGTCGTGCCCGCTGATCAGCGCGATCCGATGGCCGTCGGCGAGCAGCGACGCGGCCCGCCCGGGCAGGTCGTCGGGTTTCATCCGGATCCGTTCAGGGTGCGGGCTGCCATCTCGATCAGGACGGTCAGGGGTCCGGTGCTGATCCCGAGGGCGGCGGCCGCGAGCAGGCCGGAGACCATCGCGACGGCAGTCGAGCGGGGCAGCGGCGGGGCCGGTGGTGCCTCGGAGGGTGCGCCGAGCAGCATCCGGCTGGTGTGCCCGACCAGCGCCGCCGCGATGACGACGACGAGCACCAGCGCCACGGCTGTGGCCCAGCCGATGCCCTCGGTGAACCCGGCGCGCGCGATCCCCAGCTCGCTGGCGAAGATGCTGAACGGGGGCAGCCCGATCAGGGCGAGCATCCCGAAGCCGAGACAGCCGGCCAGCACCGGCTGCCGGGCGGCGAGACCGCGCACGGCGTCGATCCGGCTGGAGCCGCTGATCTGCAGGAGCCGCCCGGCCCCGAGGAACAGCACGCCCTTGGCCAGGCCGTGCCCGAGCACGTGCAGCAGCACCGCGGCGGTGGCGGCCGTACCGCCGGCGGCCGCGCCCAGGGCGAGCAGCCCCACGTGTTCGATGCTGGAGTACGCCAGCATCCGCTTGTAGTCACGCTGGGCCAGCAGGAGCGACGCGGCGATCGCGAGCGACGCGAGCGACGCGGCGAGCAGCAGCGCACGCATGAACTCCGGGCCCAGGGCGAGGTCGGCCACGACCTTGATCCGCAGGAGGGCGTAGAACGCCACCGACAGCAGCACCCCCGACATCAGCGCAGAGACCGGCGCGGGGGCCTGGCTGTGTGCGTCGGGCAGCCAGGCGTGCAACGGGGCGAGCCCGGCCTTGGTGCCGAACCCGACCACCAGCAGCACCACGGCGAGTCGGGTGACGCCCGGGTCCATCTGCGGGCCTGCGGCGACGAGCGCCACCCAGTCCAGCCCGGCGCCGGTCCCCGTCTGCTCGGCCGCGTAGTTGAGCAGCACCAGCCCGAGGAGGGCGAGAGCGATGCCGGCCGAGCAGATCACCACGTACTTCCAGGCCGCCTCCACCGCGGCCCGGCTGCGGCGCAGGCCGACCAGGAACGCGGTGACGATCGTCGTTGCCTCGACCGCGACCCACAGCACCCCGAGGTCGGCGGCCAGCACGGCCATCGCCATCGCCGCCAGGAACAGCTGCACGAGCGCGCTCATCCGGGCGGCGGTGCGGGCGCTCGCCCGGCCCGCGGCCCGTTCGGCGGCCAGGTGGGCCGGGGTGGCGACGGCGGTGAGCAGGGCGATTGCACCGATCACCACCAACATGAACGCACTGACGGCGTCGACGCGCAGCAGCGGGCCGGCCGTCGCCGCCTGCCCGGTGGTCACCACCGTGCGAGCGAGCAGTGCCGCGGCCAGCAGGACCAGCACTGCGGACACGGTGCCGAGCCACACGGTCGCCCGGCGCCACCCTGCCACGGCGTAGACCGCGGCCGTGAGCGCGGGAACGGCCGCGGGCGCGACGACGAGGAGCGTCATCAGTCCCTCAGCTCGCGCAGCTCGTCGAGATCGGTGCCGCCGAACAGGTCGCGCATCCGCCCGGCCAGCACCTGCAGCACCACCACCACGAGCAGCACGTCGAGCGCCACGCCCGCCTCGACAACGAGCCCGATCCCGGCGGTGGTCAGGAACGCGGCAGTCGTGATTCCGTTGTCCATCAGCAGGAACCCGATCACCTGCGAGAGCGCGCGGCGCCGCGTCACCAGCACGAAGAAGCCGATGAGGACGACGGCGACGCCGATCGGTGCGGCCCGGGTGGCCGGCGAGGGCGCGAGGTCGACGATTGGCTGCGACACCGCCAGCGCGAGCAGGGTCAGAACGGCTGCGGCCAGCAGCGACGCGGCGACGTTGACCAGTGGCCGCGTCACCCGCCGCTCAGCCCCGGCCGCGGCCAGGGCCCGGCGCAGGACAGTGGGCAGCACCCCGGCGCGGAGCACCAGTACCCCGGCCGCAGCGAGACCCAGTTCGACGGAGCCGTCCTGCACCGCGAGCAACGCCACCACACCCGCCAGTGCCGCTCCCTGCACGGCGTACAGCCCGATGATCACCGACAGCTCGCGACGCCACAGCATGAGGACGGCGGTGAGCAGCAGGGCGCCCGCGGCGAGGTCGAGCAGGACGACGTCCACGGCTCAGCCGCCCAGGAAGTAGGAGGCGGTGACGGCGAGCAGCGCGAGCAGGAAGGATCCGGCCAGCAGCTCCGGCACCCGGAACAGGCGGACCTTCGCCAGGAACACCTCGGCCACCGCGAGTGCCGCTCCGAGCACCGCCACCTTGACGACAATGGCCACCACGCCGACCGCGAGCGCGAGCACGCCGGCGCCCGTGGCGATGCCCCACGGCAGGAACAGGTTCGCGAGCAGCCCGAGGTAGACCGCCAGCCGCATGGCCGAGCCCAGCTCGATGAGTGCGAGGTCCGGCCCGGCGTACTCCAGCACCATCGCCTCGTGCACCATCGTGAGCTCCAGATGGGTGGCCGGGTTGTCCACCGGCAGCCTGCCGGTCTCCGCGATCACCACGACCAGCAGTGCGACCCCGGCGAGCAGGCTCGCCGGTGACACGACGCGCGCCGGATCGGTCAGGGTCGAGGAGACGATCGCGGCGAGGTTCGTGGAGCCGACCGGTACCGACAGGGCGAAGATCGCCACCAGGAGGGTGGGTTCGACGAGCGCGAGGATCGTCACCTCGCGGCTCGCGCCCATGCCGCCGAACGCGGTGCCGGTGTCGATCCCGCCCAGCGCCAGCCCGACGGCGCCGAGTGCGAGCAGCGCCACCACGGCGAACAGGTCCGCGGCCGGCCCCAGTGCCGACGTCGTGGTGACGAACGGGGCGATCACCGCCACCACGAGCGTGGTGGCGACCAGCAGCACCGGGGCGGCGCGGAACACCTCGCTCGTGCCGCGCGGCGTCACCGGCTGTTTGCGGATCAGCTTGCGCAGGTCGCGCCACGGTTGCCGGACGCCGGCCCCGGCGCGGCCCTCCATGCTGGCCCGGATCTGACGCATCATCCCCACCAGCAGCGGAGATCCCGCGACGATCACGAGACCCTGCAGCGCGGCACCCAACACGGCCGTCATCGCAGTACCACCAGTGCCACCAGCAGCACGCACACGGTGAAGAAGCCGTAGCCCAGGTAGCGGTGCACGCTGCCCGTCGCCAGTCCCCGCCCGGCGACGCCCCACGCCGCGATCGTCGCGAGCACCGGCGCGTAGAGCCGCTGCTCGATCCGGTCCGGCACCCGGCGCCGGTACTCGACGGCCTCCACGAGGTAGTGCGACTCCCGGTGGTGGGTGACGTCAACGTCCTGCTCGGGGCGCAGCACGTTCTCGAAGACCCGTTGCAGCGGCTCGGCGAACGACGTGGCGGTGTACTCCATGCGCGGGGTGGGCGGGCCCGCTCCGCAGTCCCACAGCCGCGCCGCGCGCCGGGCCAGGCGTGCGCCGAGGAGCCGGGGGAGGGCCACCACGACCACGGCGCCCGCCAGCAGCGCGACGAGCAGCAGTGCGGGCGACAGCGCCCCGTTCACGCCGACCAGGCCGATGGCGACGACCCCGGTGACGGGTGACGACGTGCCCACCAGCGATCCGGCGATCCGGCCCAGCACCGGCAGCACCAGCGTGGGTGCGACGGCCAGCCCGACACACGCCGCCGCGGCCAGTGCCATCCCGGCGATCATCGTGGGCGGGCTCTCCCGGGCCGCCGCGGCGCCGTCGCTGCGGGGCCGGGCGAGGAACCCCACCCCGAACGCCTTGACGAACGTCGCCACGGCCAGCCCCGCGGTCAGCGCCACCGCGGCGACCGCGATCGGCAGGATGATCGCAGTGGCGACCCCGGGTGTCGGCAGCCCGTGCACGAGCGACTGCAGCAGCACCCACTCGCTGACGAACGCCGTACCCGGCGGCAACGCCGACGCGGCCAGTGCGCCCAGCCCGAACGCCGCGGTCGTCGCCGGCATCCCGGCGCGCAGGCCGCCGAGCTCGTCGAGGTCACGGGTGCCCGTGGCGTGCAACACCGATCCCGCGGCGAGGAACAGCAGCGTCTTGAACGCGGCGTGGCCCATCACGTGCAGCAGAGCGGCGGTCATGGCCAGCGCGGCGAGCACCGGCGCCCCTGTGGTGGCGAACAGTCCGCTCGCCCCGACCCCGACCAGCACGAGTCCCATGTTCTCGGTGGTGGAATGGGCCAGCAGCCGTTTCAGGTCGGTGCTGACGACGGCCTGCAGGATTCCGTACACCGCCGAGAACATCCCCAGCGCGAGCACGAGCAGCCACCACCAGTGGCTCCCGCCGCCCATCAGGTCGAACCCGACCCGGACGATGCCGTACACGCCCATGGTGACCATGGCCGCCGACATCAACGCCGACACGTGACTCGGCGCCTCCGGGTGCGCGCGGGGCAACCAGGCATGTAGCGGCACGATCCCGGCCTTCGACCCGAACCCGACCATGCACAGCACGAACACCAGCCCGGCGACCGCGGGAGACAGGGAGGCCGCGCTCCGGCGTACGGCGTCGAAGGAGTCACCGGCCGCGGGGGTCGCCAGCACGAGGAGTCCGACGAGGATCGCGACGAAGCCGAGGTGGGTCATGACCGCGTACCAGCGGGCCGCCGATGCCACCTCGGCCCGCCGGCGGTGCTCGGCCGCGAGCAGAAGCAGCGACGCCAGCGCCATCAGCTCCCAGCAGACCAGGAACGTCCCGATGCTCCCGGCCACGGGCACCAGGAGCAGCGACAGCACGAACAGGGCGAACGCGGCCTGCACGGTCCGGCCGTCCAGGCCGTGGCGCGCGTAGCCGATCCCGTACACGGCAGCGGCGGCGGCCACCGCGCCGCTGACGGTCAGGAACACGCCACCGAGCGGGTCCACCGCGATGACCGCGCCCGACAGCGGCAGCAGGCCCGGCACCGCGGCCGACCAGGTGTCGCCGAGCATCGCGGCGACCCCGGCCGCGGCACCCAACAGCCCGGCCAGTGCGGTGGCGGCGCCGACGGCCCGCGGCCGGGCGGCGCGGGGGACCAGCAGCGCGGCGACCACACCCGCGGATCCGGCGGCGAGTGCCGCGAGGAGGAGGGCCATCGTCATCGGCCGGTCAGCGTGCGCAGCGCCGCCACGATCGCCTCCGGGCGCGGCGGGCAGCCCGGCACCCCGAGGTCCACGGGCACGACGTCGCCCACCGCGCCGACCACGCCGTAGGCACCGGCGAACACCCCGCCGTCGCAGGCACAGTCGCCCACCGCCACGACGAGCCGCGGCTGGGACACCGCCTCGTAGGTGCGGCGCAGCGGCTCAGCCATGTTGCGCGTGACCACCCCCGTGACCAGCAGCGCATCCGCATGCCGTGGCGAGGCCACCAGCCGGGCACCGTATCGCTCGGCGTCGTACATGGACCCGAACGCCGAGCCGATCTCGATCTCACACCCGTTGCAGGATCCGGCGTCGACGTGGCGGACGCCCACCGAACCGGCCAGCTCGACGGCGGCCGCCGGCCGCGGCCCGTCCGGGGCCTGGGGTGGGGCCTCGGCCATCCGGCCGGTGCGCCGGATCGTTCGCCACAGCTTGAGCACGATCGGTCCCGTTTCTGTCGAGGTGGTCGCCGCGCCGGTGGGCGGGCGACGTTCGGGACCGTGTGGGGATCAGGCGCGGACATCAGGTTGCGCGCAGATCCTCCAGCAGCCCGACCTGGTCCGACAGCACGCCGGTCAGGATCGAACGGGCGACCGCCATCAGGTCCGAGACCTTCGGGCTGGTCAGCGCGTAGTGCACGGCGGAGCCCTCCCTGCGGGTGCGGACCAGGCCCGCCCGGCGCAGCACGGCCAGCTGCTGTGACAGGCTCGCCGGCTCGATCCCGATCTCGGCGAGCAGCTCCGATACCGCGTGCTCCCGCGCGCTGAGCAACTCCAGCACCCGGATCCGTACCGGGTGTCCCAGGGTCTTGAAGAACTCCGCCTTCAGCTGATGCAGTGGCGTGCTCACGTTCCGGCCTCCCTACCGCCGCTTGCAAACATTGCAAACTATAGAAGTCGGCAAGGATGGAGTGGTGGGCGGGGGTCGGCACGCGTCAGACGAGGGGGGAGCGTCAGCGACGGCGGTCTTGCCCACTGCCGACACGCCCATCACGACGAGCGTCACGAGGCGGCGTTCCCTGGCGAAGCCGTCCACCTTCGACCCTCCGGTCCGGGCCCGCGGACCGCGCACGGGAACGTGGTCACGCTGTCCGGCGCGGTGGACCGGCAGTTCCAGCGGGAGGCGGCGGAACGCGCGGTGCGCTACGTCAAGGGCGTCACCGGGATCTTCAACCTTCTGACGATCCGGCCGGTCGCGATGGTCGCCGG
>JBBRLM010000093.1:0-20483 GCA_038231335.1 Mycobacteriales bacterium | reverse complement strand
GCCCGGTCGATCTTCCCCAGCGGGTTGCCCGTCGGAACCTGCCAGGACGCGCTCGACCTCGCCTGTGGTCTCTACCTCGACGATCCCACCGCCTGGCAGGACCTCAGACCCCCGACGAACTAACGAACCGGACCACTAGTGTGGCCGCGGGTTCGGTGGTGGCCAGTGCGGCGCCTTGTCCTGCCCACTGGTTGACCCGGTCCAGACCATCGGTCGTACCTCGTCGCCACTGGGCCACCAGCCGACGCTGATGCGGATAGGGCGCCGGGTCCGGAGCACCGGGCTCGGTCCATGCCCGCACGTAGGGGGTGGATACCGCCCGGCCCAGCCGTCCCGAGTAGGCGCGGGTGGGCACGGTGGCCTCCGGTGGCAAACCCGCCAGCGAGGTCGACCAGTCCTGGTCGATGGCCGCCTCGGGTGTGCGCAGCAACGCGGTACCGACCTGGACAGCGCTCGCGCCGAGTGCGAGGGCAGCGGCCACCCCACGCCCGTCGCCGACACCGCCCGCCGCGATGATCGGTACCCGGAGGTGGTCGGCGAACCAGGGCAGCAGCGCGAACAGCCCGACCTGGGTACGCTCCGCGGCGTCGGGATCGAAGCTGCCCCGATGCCCACCGGCCTCCATGCCCTGCGCCACGATCGCGTCCGCACCCGCGTCCTGCGCGAGCAGAGCCTCCTCCAGCGTGGTGGCACAGGCGAACCAGGCGATGTCGCGCTCGTGTAGCCGGCGCACGAAGTCCGGCTCGAACACGCCCATGATCGAGGAGACCACCGTCGGTCGGGCCTGCAGCATCGCCTCGCACTGAGCGGCGAACACCGGCGCCGCCCCACCCGGATCACCAGGTGCCCCGAAACGACGACCGAGGAACTCCGCAGCCGCCTCGACGCGCTCCCGGTCGTCACGGAACGAGTCCGGGATCCAGATGTTGAGCTGCAGGGCCCCCATGGAACCGGCGCGGAACTGCTGAACCCACTCGGCGATGCGCTCCGGGGCATCGAGCAGCACTCCGCTGGCACCCATTCCGCCGGCCTCGGCTACCGCGACCGCCAGCTCGGGCCGGCAGGCTCCGGCCATCGGCGCCTGCACGATCGGGCACCGCAGCCCGAACCGCTCGCAGAACACCCGCACACGCTCCCTGGGATCCATGATCGAAGACCTTCCTCATCGAGCCGGGGGTTCGCCGCCAGCAGCGGTACCCCGGACCAGTTGATCCACGAGATCGAGACCGGCGGCCGGTATGCCGGGGCTGCCATGGGCCACTCCGGACACCCCGGGAGGTGTTCAACTTTCCCCGGCGGGCAGCGGTTCGAGGCGTACACAGCAGCGGGCCGGGATGGGATGCAGGCGAGCGGTGAGGCCGGTGGCGCCGACGCCGTCGAGGACACCGTCGAGCAGGCGCAGGTTCATCCCGCAGACGAGTTCGGTGTGTTCCTGGGCCAGGGTGTGGAACGGGCAGTTCATCAGCATGATGTCGGGGCCCTCGACGCACGGCTCGTAGCCCTGGCCTTCCAGCAGAGCCAGCACGGTGGCCCGGGCGTCGGCGGCGGGGCCCGCAGCCGACCCGAGACCCCGGCCCGCGTCGTAGGCGCCGCGGTCGAGTGCGGTGCGCGGCGACACCCCGGACCGGTCGGTTTCCTCGACGGCGGCGGCGAGAAGCTGCCCGGCCAAGGCGTAGTGCCGTTCGGGCAACGACACGGCGACCTCGCACGCTGATCTCCGGTACAGCTTGGCCGGGCGCCCGGCGCCGGGCCCGGTGCGCCCGGTGCGCCGCTCGAAGACGACGTCGAGCAGTCCCTCGTCGGCCAGCCGGTCCAGATGAAACGCCACCGTCGCCCGCGGTACGCCCAGCGCCGCGACGACGTCGTCGCGGCTCACCGGCTCGGCCTGGCGCACCACATGGTTGTAGAGCCGTCGACGGGTCGGCTCGTCCAGCGCGGCGAGTGCGGAGAGCTGGGCGTCCTGGTGCTCCTGCATGACCCCAGTCTATAACCAACTAGCGTTGACGAAAGTGCGCCGCCAGACTAGCGTCCCTTCTATCAGTCAACAGAGTTGTATTTAGAAGGAGTCGTCATGTCCACCGAGGTGTCCGCCGGCCGTCGAGCCGACCTGTCCGACCCCGCTTACCAGGCATTCCTCCTGCTGCGCACGGTTTTTACGGTGGCGCCGATCCTGTTCGGGCTCGACAAGTTCACCAACCTGCTCACCGACTGGCCGCACTACCTCGCGCCGTGGATCGACGCCATCGTCCCCGGCACCGCGCAGCAGGCGATGTACGGGATCGGGGTCGTCGAGATCGTCGCCGGGATCGCGGTCGCACTGGCGCCCCGGTTCGGCGGGTGGCTCGTCGCCGCCTGGCTGCTCGGGATCATCGTCAACCTGCTGACCTTCCCCGGCTTCTTCGACGTCGCACTGCGCGACTTCGGCCTGCTCGTTGCCGCGGTGGCGCTGGCCCGACTGGCCTGTCGCTACGCCCCCGCGCGGCACACCCGTTCGCACGCGGCGTCATGAGCTCCGCCGAGGCACGTGAGGTACTGCACGGGTCATCAGCGACCCCCCAACGCCGGAACCTGCGGATCGTCTCCCACCGTGAGCAGGTGGACCTTCCCGCCGCCGAGCGGGCGGTCACCGCCCTGCTCGTCGCGCTGGGCAAGGACCCTACCGACGAGCACCTGGCCGGCACTCCGGGCCGGGTGGCCCGCGCCTACGCGGAGCTGCTCACCCCGCGCCCGTTCGAACTGACGACGTTCCCCAACGACGAGGGCTACGACGAGCTGGTGCTCGCCACCGCCATCCCGGTGCAGTCGCTGTGCGAGCACCACCTGCTGCCCTTCCACGGCGTCGCGCATGTCGGGTACCTGCCCGGGGACCGGATCCTCGGCCTGTCCAAGCTGGCCCGGATCGTCGAGCACTTCGCCCGCGACCTGCAGGTGCAGGAACGCCTGACCCAGCAGGTCGCCGACCGGCTCCAGCAGGACCTGGCCCCGAAGGGCGTCGGGGTGGTGATCGAGGCGGAGCACCTGTGCATGTCGCTGCGCGGGGTGCGGGCCACCGGCTCGCGCACCGTGACCTCGGCCCTGCGCGGCGTGCTGCGCGACGACCCGCGCTCGCGGCAGGAGCTGTTCGCCCTGACCGGCACCTCCCGTGCCTGACCCGCTCGCCGAGCTGTCCGCGGCCGGGGTGTCGATCTGGCTCGACGACCTGTCCCGGCCCCGGTTGGCGTCCGGAACGCTGGCCGACCTGGTCCGGGAGCGTCACGTCGTCGGGGTGACGTCCAACCCGACCATCTTCGCCGGCGCGATCGCCGGCAGCGACCTCTACGACGCGCAGATCCACGACCTCGCCGCGCGGGGTGTCGGCGTCGACGAGGCCACCCGCATGATCACGACCTACGACGTGCGCTGGGCGTGCGACGTGCTCCGCCCCACCTACGACGCCACGAACAGCGTCGACGGGCGCGTCTCGATCGAGGTGGACGCCCGGCTCGCGCACCACACCGCCGCCACCGTGGCCGAGGCCCGGGCGCTGTGGTGGCTGGTCGACCGACCCAACCTGTTCATCAAGATCCCCGCCACCGAGGCCGGAATCGCCGCGATCGCGCCGTGCCTCGCCGAGGGCATCAGCATCAACGTGACACTGATCTTCTCGCTGCAGCGCTATGCCGCCGTCGTGGACGCCTACCTCGACGGCATGGAACGCGCCGAAGCCGCCGGCCTCGACCTGACCCGGCTCGCCTCGGTCGCCTCCTTGTTCGTCAGTCGGGTCGACACCGACATCGACGCCCGCCTCGACGAGCTCGGCACGCCCGCCGCTTCCGCCCTGCGGGGCACGGCGGCCATCGCCAACGCGGTGCTGGCCTTCGCCCACCACGACGAGATCCTCGCCACCGACCGTTGGGCGGCCCTGGCCGCTGCCGGGGCCCGCCCACAACGACCGCTGTGGGCCTCCACGGGGATCAAGAACCCCGCCTACGACGACACCCGCTACGTCGTCGACCTCGTCACCGCGGGCGTCGTGAACACGATGCCCGAAGCGACGCTGGACGCGGTCGCCGACCACGGCCGGCTTCGCGGCGACACCGTCCGGGGCGGCTACGGCGCCGCCCGCGACACCCTCGATGCCCTCGCCGCGGCCGGGATCGACTACGACCAGGTGGTCGCGGTGCTCGAGGACGACGGTGTCGCGAAATTCGCCGCGTCCGGGGCACAGCTGGCCGCACTGCTGACCGACCGCCTCCACACCCCGGCCGATCCCGGCCCATCCGAGAAGGAGTCACGACCGCGATGAGCACCGCAGAGAGCTTCGTCATCATCGGCGCCGGCCTGACCGGGGCGAAGGCCGCCCAGACCCTGCGTGAGGAGGGCTTCGACGGACGGATCGTGCTGATCGGCGCCGAGCCCGAACGCCCCTACGAGCGGCCTCCGCTGTCCAAGGGCTTCCTCACCGGCAGCGACGACAGGTCCAGCCTGTACGTCCACGAGGAGGGCTGGTACGCCGAGCAGCACGTCGAACTGCTGCTCGGCCGCAGCGTCACGGCCCTCGACCGGGACGCCCACCAGGTCGAGCTCGACAGCGGCGACCGACTCGACTACACCAAGCTGCTGATCGCCACCGGGGCGCTCCCCCGCCGGCTCGCCGTGCCCGGCTCCGACCTACCCGGCGTGCACCACCTGCGCACGGTCGGGGACTCCGAACGACTGCGCGCCGCGATCCAGCGAGGCGGCCGGGTCGTCGTGATCGGGGCCGGATGGATCGGGCTGGAGACCGCGGCCGCGGCACGCGGGTACGGCTGCGCGGTGACCGTCATCGAGCCCCAGGCCACACCGCTGCAGGCGGCGCTCGGCGCCGAGATGGGTGCGTTCTTCGCCGCGGCGCACCGCCGCCACGGTGTCGATCTCCGGCTCGGCTGCGGCGTCACCCGGTTCCGGGGCACCGACCACGTCACGGCGGTGGCCACCGATGACGGCGACGACATCGCGGCCGACGTCGTGATCGTCGGCATCGGGGCCCGGCCGTGCACCGAATTGGCCGAACAAGCCGGGCTGAGTGTCGACAACGGCATCCTGGTCGACGAGCACCTGCGCAGCAGCGACCCCGACGTGTTCGCCGCCGGCGATGTGGCCAACGCCTTCCACCCGCGCTACGGCACCCGGATCCGCGTCGAGCACTGGGCCAACGCCCTCCACGCAGGCCCGGCCGCAGCGCACAGCATGCTCGGTCACGACGCCGTCGATGACCGGGTCCCGTACTTCTTCACCGACCAGTACGAGATCGGCATGGAATACGCAGGCTGGTATCCCCCGGGCGGCTACGACACCCTCGTCACCCGCGGAGACCTCGACGGGGCCGCGTTCCACGCGTTCTGGCTCGCCGACGGCCGGGTCGTGGCCGGCATGCACGTCAACCAGTGGGACCAGGGCATCGCCCCGGTCCAGGAGCTGATCCAGGGCGGCCGGCCGGTGGACCCGCAGCGCCTCGCCGACCCCTCCGTGCCGATGGCCGAAGCCGCCGCCCCCGCCTCCTCACCGGCCGCTCGCACCGACAGCCGATGACCACCGGCACCCCGCACGCGGTGATGCGGGACCCTCCGGCCCAGCCGCAGATGCAGTGATCGCGATCGTCTTCGCTTGCATCAGGGGGAAGCGGTGGCCCGTTGAGCGAGCAGCGAGCGAAGGTCCGCCTCGCTGGCGACATCGAAGTCGTCAGGGAGCAGGAAACAGGTGGTGACGCCGTCGCTGATTCGAACGACGTCGCCCGGTGAACCGGACGGTGCCGGGTGACAGAGGGGAGTCAGCGAAAGCCGGACGATCTCGATCGACCTCATCCCCGGGATCTCTCCGGGATGACTGCGGTGTCCGTCGACTGTGCCTGCGGTCCGGCCTGGCGCCCGCGCGCAACGGACCCAGCAGACAGTCTGTCGGTGCCCGCGCGGCGGGGCACAGCCGGCAATCCGCTCACCGGCTGCCTGGTCGTTGCTCTGACCGCACCGGCCATGGCGACTCTCCTCCGCTGTGTGATCGTCTCGACGCCAGATATTAGACTATCGCCATCGCTTTTATTAAGGTCGGGATATGAGCGAGGTTCGAGCCCAGGCAGGCGGCACCAGCCAGACACCGAGCGCACGTCCGGTGTCGACCCGGTCCAGGCGAGCCGCGCCCACCAGCAGGGGAGGCGGTCCGGATGCGTGACGTGCTCGACGAGTTGGAGTCCTGGTGGCTGGCCGGCCGGGCTGTCGCGCTGGCGACCGTGGTCGGGACGTTTCGTTCGGCGCCACGACAGCCGGGCGCCTCGATGCTCATCGGCCCGGACGGCGAGGCCGTCGGCAGCGTGTCCGGCGGATGCGTGGAAGGCGCGGTCTACGAGATCGGGACCGGTGTGCGCGACGGCGGCATCCCGGTACTGCAGCGCTACGGGGTATCCGACGATGACGCCTTCAGCGTCGGGCTGACCTGCGGCGGGATCCTCGACCTGTTCGTCGAGCGGGTCGATGCGCGGTCCTTCCCGCAGCTGGACGAGGTGGTCGCTGCCGTGCGCGGGCAGGAGCCGGTCGCGGTGGCCACCGTGGTGTCGGGCCCGGCGGCGCGAGTCGGGCGGCGGCTGGTGGTCTGGGCGGATCGGGCCGAGGGCACCACCGGGTCGCCGCGACTCGACCACGCGGTGCGCGACGACGCCCGCGGTGTGTTGGCCGCGGGCCGCTGCGCGTTGCTGGGCTACGGGACCGACGGCCAACGCCGCGGTGAGGGCCTGTCGGTCTTCGTGGAGTCCTTCGCCCCGCCCCCGCGAATGATCGTCTTCGGGGCGATCGACTTCGCCGCCGCGATGGCGCGCATCGGGGCTTTCCTGGGATTCACCGTCACGGTGTGCGATGCGCGGCCGGTGTTCGCGACCGCCACCCGCTTCCCCCAGGCGCACGAGGTGGTCGTCGAGTGGCCACACCGCTACCTGGCGGCCGAGGCGGCGGCCGGGCGCCTGGACGGACGCACCGCGATCTGTGTGCTCACCCACGACCCGAAGTTCGACGTGCCGCTGCTGGAGGTGGCGTTGCGGCTGCCCGCGGTGGGCTACATCGGCGCGATGGGCTCGCGGCGCACCCACGACGACCGGCTGGCGCGGCTGCGCGAGCGCGGACTGGCCCCCCACGAGCTGGCGCGGATGTGCAGCCCCGTCGGCCTCGACCTCGGGGCACGCACCCCGGAGGAGACCGCGGTGTCGATCGCGGCCGAGATGATCGCGCTGCAGTGGGGCGGGGTGGGCGCCCGGCTCTCGCAGCTGGCCGGCCCGGTCCACGCCACCCCGGCCGGGCGGCGATGAGAGTGGCGCCGAGACCGTTGACCGAGCGCAACCGGACGCATGGGGCGTTGGCCGTGGCCAGCCGGCTACGGCTGCTCGACGCACTGCGCGCCAGCGAGGACGCCCTCGACGCGCGGACCCTGGGCACGATCTGCGGGCTGCACCTCAACACGGTGCGGTTCCATATGCAGATCCTCGCCGAGGCGGGACTGGTGCGCAGCGAGCCCGACAGCTCGGGGTCGCGCGGGCGCCCCCGGCTGCTCTACACCCCGACGACCGTCGGCGGCACCGCCTCCGGCACACCCGCCGGCTACCAGCTGCTCGCCACGGTGCTCGCCGCGCACTGGGCCGACGCCCCGGCGGAGCGGGCCCAGCGAGCCGAACGCGCCGGTCGCGCGATGGCCACGGAACAGGGCTTCACCACCGGGCCCTCGTCCCGACCCATCACCACCGAAGACGCGGTGGCCCGGGTCGGGGGGCTGTTCGCCGAGCTCGGCTTCGAACCCGAGGTGGCCGGCGAGGGCGACGATCTGCAGCTGCGGCTGCACGACTGCCCGTTCCGGGCGGTCGCCACCGAACACCCGGAGGTGGTGTGCTCGATGCACCTGGGCCTGCTCCGCGGCGCCCTCGACGAGCTGGGGGCGCCGGCCAACACGAGCAGCCTGGCTCCGTTCGTCACGCCGCACCTGTGCGTCGCGCGCATCACCCCGACCCACGAGCCGACGGGGGTCGCCTCATGACCCCAGGAATCGCCGAACTGGTGCAGGTCAGTGTCCCGTTCACCTGGCTGGGGGCAGTGCTGGGGATCTCGTTCCTGGAGACCCCGCTGAAGTTCCGCGCGCCCGGGATCACCGTGGCACTGGGTCTCGGCATCGGCCGCCTGGTGTTCCGCGCCCTCGCCGTGTTCGAGCTCGTCCTCGCCGCCGCGCTCACCGCGGCGATGATCATCGGTACCGGTGGTCTCGGCGCCGACGCGCCGACCGTCGTGCTGACCGCACTGTGGGTGCTGCTCGCCGCTCAGGTGACCGTGCTGCGGCCTCGCCTCGACCGGCGAACCCGCATGATCCTGGCCGGGGACACCCCGGCGCGCTCGCACCTGCACCTGGCCTACATCGCCCTGGAAGCCGTGAAGGTCGCGCTGCTGGCGGTCCTCGGCGTCCTGCTCGTCCTGCGGCTGCCGGCATGACCACCCACGAGGGTCGCCGGGACATCCTCGACCGGGACGACATCGCCGCGCTGGTGACCGCGTTCTACCGGTGCGCGTTCGCCGACGAGCTCCTCGGGCGGGTGTTCGTCGACATCGCCCGGATGGACCTGCCCGCGCACCTGCCGATCATGTGTGACTTCTGGGAGACCGTCCTGCTGCGCGCGGGCAGCTACCACCGCAACGCGCTGCGGCCCCACCTCGCCCTGAACGCGAAGGTCGAGCTGACCCCGGCCCACTTCGCGCGGTGGCTCGAGCTGTGGTCGGCCACCGTGGATGAGCGGCACCGGGGGCCGACAGCGGAGCTCGCCAAGGTCCAGGCCACCCGGATCGCCGGGTCGATCGGCCGCCGGCTGCGCGGGCAGCCGGCCAGCGAGCTCGTCACGATCACAACCACATCACCGGATCAGAGGCTGCCATGACCGCGACCGTCCCGCGCCCGGAGCCGATCACCGCCCGCCCGTACCCGGCGCGACGGTCGGCCAAGGGATCGGTGCTGCTGAAGATGCTGCACACCACCGACCCCAAGGACATCGCGATCCTCTACCTGGTCACCTCGTTCGGGTTCTTCATGGTCGGCGGGGCGATGGCGATGCTGATGCGCGCCGAGCTGGCGGAGCCCGGGCAGCAGTTCCTGTCCAACGAGCAGTACAACCAGCTGTTCACCATGCACGGCACGATCATGCTGCTGCTCTACGCCACCCCGATCCTGTTCGGGTTCGCCAACTACATCGTGCCGCTGCAGATCGGCGCCCCGGACGTCGCGTTCCCGCGGCTCAACGCCCTCTCCTACTGGCTGTTCCTGTTCGGCGGCCTGGTGGTGCTGGCCGGGTTCCTGACCCCAGGTGGGGCGGCGGACTCGGGCTGGTTCGCCTACACCCCGCTCTCGGACGCCATCCACTCCCCCGGCGTCGGCCAGGACCTGTGGGCGACCGGCCTGATCATCGCCGGGTTGGGCACGATCCTGGGTGCGGTCAACTTCCTCACCACGATGGTGTGCCTGCGCGCGCCCGGGATGACGATGTTCCGGATGCCGCTGTTCTGCTGGACCATCTTCGTGACCGCGTTCCTGATCCTGCTGGCGTTCCCGGTGCTCACCGCCGGGCTGTTCGGGCTGGAGGCCGACCGGCACCTGGGCGCGCACGTGTTCGACCCGGCCAACGGCGGGGCGATCCTGTGGCAGCACCTGTTCTGGTTCTTCGGCCACCCCGAGGTCTACATCGTCGCGCTGCCGTTCTTCGGCATCATCTCCGAGGTCATCCCGGTGTTCTCCCGCAAACCACTGTTCGGCTACAAGGGCATGATCTACGCGAGCATCGCGATCGCCATGCTGTCGGCGGCAGTGTGGGCCCATCACATGTACGCCACCGGCGCGGTGCTGCTGGCCTTCTTCTCGGCCACCAGCTTCCTCATCGCGATCCCCACCGGGATCAAGTTCGTCAACTGGATCGGCACCCTATGGAAGGGGAAACTGACCTTCGAAACCCCGATGATGTTCGCCATCGGATTCCTCGTCACGTTCCTGTTCGGCGGCATGACCGGGGTGCTGCTGGCCTCCCCCCCGATCGACTTCCACGTCACCGACACCTACTTCGTGGTGGCGCACTTCCACTACGTCCTGTTCGGCACGATCGTGTTCGCCACCTACGCCGGCATCTACTTCTGGTTCCCGAAGATGACCGGCCGGATGATGGACGAGACGCTGGGCAAGGTCCACTTCTGGCTCACGTTCATCGGGTTCCACCTGACGTTCCTGGTGCAGCACTGGCTGGGCAACATCGGTATGCCGCGCCGCTACGCGGACTATCTGCCGACCGACGGGTTCACGACGTTGAACATCATCTCGTCGATCGGTGCGTTCGTGCTGGGGGCCTCGACGTTGCCGTTCATCTACAACGTGTTCAAGTCCTACCGGTACGGCCGGGTGGTGACCGTCGACGATCCGTGGGGGTTCGGGAACTCGTTGGAGTGGGCCACGTCGTGTCCGCCGCCGCGGCACAACTTCACCGAGCTGCCCCGGATCCGCTCCGAACGCCCGGCCTTCGAGCTCCACTACCCGCACCTGGTCGACCGGTTCCGCGCCGAGGCCCACGCCGGCGGGCACACCGCGCCCTCGGAACACGCGGCGCAGATCGTAAGCCACGAGACCCAGCCGGACGATGACCCGAGGTCCCGATGACGGCCAGCACGGTTGGTGGCTGATCACGTGGACCACGAGCAATACGGTGCAGGCGAAGCTGAGACCGGTGACCCGGTCTGCTGGGCGCACCGTCTGTGCCCCGAGTGCGGCGCGATGCCGACGGCAGGGATGCCTTACCGCTGCTGGCGCTGCGCCAGCCCCACCGACGGCATCCCCACCGACGGCAGCGCCGGCCACAACGCCACCGCAGATGACGCCCGATGACCGTCGGTCGCAGGGCACAGCGGGAGGGGGCGGGTCGGCGCGGCCGGGACCTCGCGCACCTCGTTGCTCTCGAAGGCTTCGGTGCCTGGCCCCCACCGGGCCAACCCGGTTCCGGACCCACCTTCCGTGCTGATGACAGGAGTGGCCCCAAGTGGTCGACAACCAAGACGTGACTGATTCCAGAAACGGGAGTGTGGTGGGTGTCTGATGGTTTGTCACAGTGCCGCCGCCCAGCGTCTGCGCGAGGTGGGATTGCGTGTCACCGCCCCGCGGCTTGCGGTGCTCGAGGTTCTCGTCGAGCACCCGCACGCCACGGCCGACGCGGTGGCGCGGATGGCCCGCGCCCGGTTGGGCAAGGTGTCCACCCAAGCGGTCTACGACGTCCTCGCCGCCTGCGCGGGCGCCGGGTTGGTGCGGCGTATCGAGCCGGCGGGATCGGCCGCTCGATTCGAGACGCGCACCGGCGACAACCATCACCACCTGGTGTGCCGTTCCTGCGGGCGCACGACCGATGTCGACTGCTCGGTCGGAACCCGCCCCTGCCTCATCCCCGATGACGACGCCGGCTACCTGCTCGACGAGGCCGAGATCGTCTTCTGGGGTCTGTGCCCCCAATGCCGGAAATCACAGCGCCGGCACGACACGACCCACCACGAGAAGGAGACACCGTGACCGCAACCGAACCGCGTCATACGACAACAGACGGTGGTGCACCCGTCGCGAGCGACGAGCACTCGCTCACCCTCGGCGCCGACGGCCCCATCCTGCTGCAGGACCACTACCTCATCGAGCAGATGGCGCAGTTCAACCGCGAGCGCATCCCGGAGCGCCAGCCGCACGCCAAGGGCGGTGGCGCGTTCGGCGAGTTCGAGGTGACCCACGACGTCAGCGCCTACACCAGGGCGGCGTTCCTGCAGCCCGGCGTCAAGACCGAGATGGTGTCCCGGTTCTCCACCGTGGCGGGCGAGCGCGGCAGCCCCGACACCTGGCGCGACCCGCGGGGCTTCTCGCTGAAGTTCTACACCTCAGAGGGCAACTACGACATGGTCGGGAACAACGTCCCGATCTTCTTCATGCGTGATCCCCTGAAGTTCCAGCACTTCATCCGCAGCCAGAAGCGGCGCGCCGCTAACAACCTGCGCGACCACGACATGCAGTGGGACTTCTGGACGCTCTCGCCCGAGTCGGCCCACATGCTGTCCTGGCTGATGGGCGACCGAGGCATCCCGAGGTCCTGGCGGCACATGAACGGCTACTCCAGCCACACCTACATGTGGGTCAACGCGGCCGGCCAGAAGTTCTGGGTCAAATACCACTTCAAGACCGACCAGGGCATCGAGTTCCTCACCCAGGCCGACGCCGACCGGATCGCCGGCGAGGACGCCGACTACCACCAGCGCGACCTCTACAACGCGATCGAACGCGGCGAGCACCCGAGCTGGACGCTGCACATGCAGATCATGCCGTTCGAGGACGCCAAGACCTACCGGTTCAACCCGTTCGACCTGACCAAGGTGTGGCCGCACAGCGACTACCCGCTGATCGAGGTCGGCAAGATGACCCTGAACCGCAACCTGACCGACTACCACACCGAGAACGAGCAGGCCGCTTTCGAGCCGAACAACCTGGTTCCCGGGATCGGCCTGAGCCCGGACAAGATGCTGATCGGCCGCGGCTTCGCCTACGCCGACGCGCACCGGGCCCGGCTCGGCGTGAACTACAAGCAGATCCCGGTCAACGCACCGAAGGTCCCGGTCCACAGCTACAGCAAGGACGGCGTGGGGCGGACCGTGAACGTGTCCGACCCGGTGTACGCGCCCAACTCCTACGGCGGCCCGAAGGCCGACCCGGCTCGCACCGACGACGCGGGGCTCTGGCACGCCGACGGCGAGATGGTGCGCTCGGCGTACACGCTGCGTCCCGAGGACGACGACTGGGGCCAGGCCGGCACGATGGTCCGCGACGTGCTCGACGACGAGCAGCGGGAGCGGCTCATCGGCAACGTCTCCGGGCACCTCAAGAACGGCGTCAGCGAGCCGGTCCTGGCCCGCGCGTTCGAGTACTGGCACAACATCGACAAGGAGATCGGCGACAAGATCGAGGCGGCCGTCCGCAACGGCGCCTGACAGCGCCGACCGCTCGCAGTTCTGATCCGGCCCCGTCCCCACCGGGACGGGGCCGGATCGTTCTCTACGATCGCGAGATGGGCGAGGAGAACATCACCATCTGGCACAACCCGGGCTGCTCGAAGAGCCGCGGGGCACTCGACCTGCTCGCCGAGCACGGAATCGAGCCCTCAGTGGTGCGCAATCTCGACACGGCGCCTACGCGCGCCGAGCTCCAGGACGTCCTGCGCCGGCTCGGCACCGACGATCCGACGGCGATCACCCGTACCGGCGAACCGCTCTACCGCGAGCTCGGCCTGGCCGGCGCCGCCCGCGAGGACCTGTTGGATGCGCTCGCCGCGAACCCCGTGCTGATCGAGCGCCCGATCGTGCTCGTCGGCGACCAGGCCGCCATCGCTCGTCCACCCGAGCGCGTACTGGAGATCCTGCCCTGACCACGCTGCCGGTGTGGCCGGCACGGGTACACGGGGCGGTGTCATGGACCGCTGCGGTGCCGGCGCGTCGGTCGGCCGCCTACCCTCGGGCGGCACGCCGGGTACACCGAGCGGGGAGCCGGGAGGAGTCTCATGACCACCGATGCCCCACGTCAGCGTCGACTCGGGAACGGGAGTGTGGTGCAGCGGGTCGAGAACGCGTTGCGTGACGATCTCGCCTATGGCCGGTGGCGACCCGGTGAGCGGCTGCCGTCCGAGGCCGCGCTTGCCCGCGACCTGGGGGTGGGGCGCTCGTCGCTGCGCGAGGCGATCCAGCTGCTCAGCCGGGATGGCCTGCTGGTCGTGCGACAGGGCGCCGGGACCTACGCCGCAGACATGCCTCCCAGGCCCGACGTCGCCGGGCTGACACGGAATCATCATGCGGGCACGCCTCAACTGGTGCGCCGGGCTCGGATCGTGGAGGTCTATCAGGTCCGGCGGGCGCTGGAGGTCGAGGCGGCGCGGCTCGCGGCCGAAAACGCCCGCCCAGAGGATGTACGGGCATTGAAGCAGTTTCTCGACCGGCGGCAGCGGACGGTCGGCGGTGACACCGCCGCGTTTGTGGAAGCCGATACCGAGTTCCACCGGTGTGTCGTCGCCATCACCCGCAACTCGTTGCTGCTGGAGCTGTTCGACCAATTCCGCGAGCCATTGGCGCATGCTCTCGCGGCACTGGTGGACCAGGAACCCCTCCCCGACACCGCCGATGAACACGCGGCACTGTTCGACGCCATCAGCGCCGGTGACCCGGCTGCCGCGGCACAAGCCACCATCGAGAACTTCGATGTGATCATCGAGCTCTTCCGTACCACGTAGCCGCGGTCCGCCGATCAGCTGTCGAGGCCATTGTGTCCCCTGCATGCTTGCCCCGACCGAATGTCGGAGCTCAGGCATCAGACATCTGACATGCTCTCGCTTCTCCAGGCTGCGCGGACGCCAGCCGGTTGCCGGCCAGGCTACCTGCACCGGCGATGTCACGAAGGCTTCATGGGGTATGAGCTGCTGATTATCCAGGTGGATCGCGATCTCAGGTGCTGAGGCCGGGGCTGACGCCATCGCGGTTCCGCGCGGTCCAGGCAGGCTGGCGAAATGTCTGTTCTATCGGAGAACGAGAAGACATCGGGTTGTCAGGGTCGAGCCGAGCGCATCTGATGGGGCGGTACAGAGCAGTAGAAATCGTTCTCGGGACGGCGGCGGGCACCTCGTGCGCAGGGGCCGCGCCCGGCCACCGGGCGTCCTGCATGACGCGCCGGGTGCCGCTGAGCGGTCGATGTCTGCTCCATGACGCAAGGAGGGTCCTCCATGTACGAGAAGAACGGCGAGAAGTACTTCATCGTCGATTCCCACAGCCACTTCTGGGACGCCGGCCGGGAGAACTGGGTCGAAGGTGCCGAGCAGTACGCGAAGGGCTGGATCGACTGCTTCTACGGCTACCACCAGCTCGGCCCGCCCGAGACCCACTGGGACTACGAGAAGTTCCTCAAGCCGACGGCCGAGGACTTCGAGCGCGACATGTTCACCGAGGGTCACGTCGACCACTCGGTGTTCCAGTCGACCTATCTCAAGGAATGGTACAAGGACGGCTTCAACACCGTGGCACAGAACGCCGCGATGATCGAGAAGTTCGGTGACCGGCTGATCGTCAACGGACGCTGGGACGCGCGCGACGGCGAGGCCAACTGGAAGGAGTTCAGCGAGGACCACAAGAAGTACGGCTTCAAGGGCGTCAAGCTCTACACCGCGGAGTGGAACAGCGGCTCCCGCGGCTACAAGCTCACCGACCCCGAGTGCTACCGCTTCCTCGAGCGGACCCAGGAGCTCGGGATCAAGAACATCCACGTGCACAAGGGCCCGACAATCTGGCCGCTGGACAAGGACGCGTTCGACGTGGCCGACGTCGACCACGCCGCCACCGACTTCCAGGGCCTCAACTTCATCGTCGAGCACGTGGGCCTGCCACGCATCGAGGACTTCTGCTTCATGGCGGTGCAGGAGCCCAACGTCTACGCCGGCCTGTCGGTCGTCGTCGGCGGCCTCATGCACGCCCGCCCGAAGTTCTTCGCCAAGTGCATCGGCGAGCTGATGTTCTGGGTCGGCGAGGACAAGATGCTCTTCGGCGGCGACTACAACATCTGGACGCCGAAGTGGCAGGTCGAGGGCTTGGTCGACTGGCAGATGCCCGACGACGACCAGTTCGCCGACTACGCCAAGCTCACCACGGCCACCAAAAAGAAGATCCTCGGGCTCAACGCCGCGCGGCTCTACGACATCCCGGTGCCCGCGGAGCTGCAGCTCGATACCGGTGCGGGGGCCATGGCATGACCGTCACCACACCCGATCCCGGGCCCCGGTCCGCGGCGCTGCGGGATTCGGTGTGGGCGGCCTTGGGGACGGTGCTCGACCCGGAGCTGGACGAGCCCATCACGGACCTCGACTTCGTCGAGTCGTGCACCATCTCAGACCCGGCCGACAACGGTGCGGTGGTGGCCACCGTCGGGTTGCGGCTGCCCACCTTCTTCTGCGCGCCGAACTTCTCCTACCTGATGGTCGCCGACGCCTACGATGCGGTGTCGGCGGTCGAGGGTGTTACCCGCGCGGACGTCTCACTGGCCGACCACCACGCGTCGGCCGAGATCAACGGCGGGGTCGCGGCCCAGTCCGGGTTCGTCGGCTCGTTCCAGGGCTCGGACCAGGGCGAGGCCGTGGCCGAGCTCGACGAGCTGCGGTCGGCGTTCTTCCGCAAGGCCGCGCTGGCCGGGCAGGACCGGGTAGCCCGGCCGCTGGTCGACGCCGGGGCCGGCCCGGACGAGCTGTCGGACATGAACCTCGGTGATCTGCCCCCGTCCTCGGACCTGGTCCGGATGCGGGAGCGCCGGGCGGCCCTCGGGCTCGCCCACGACGATGCTGCGCCGTTGCTCATCGACGCCGATGGCCACCGCATCACCGCCGCCCAGGTGCCGTTGCACCTGCGGCGGGCGCGGCTGCAACGCGTCGGGATCGAGACCAACGGCGAGTTCTGCAAGAGCCTGCTGGAGAAGCGGTACAAGACCGCGACGTAGCCGCATCACACGGGCTCGAAGCGCGTGCCCACCCTCGGCTGGGCAGTAGGCGCGGTCCATTTGCCTGCGCCCTTGATGGACGAGCCGGGGTCTCAGACATCGGGGCCGTGTCCGCTTGTGCGGATCTTCATGCCGGGCCGGCGGCGGTGCACGGTCAGGTAGGCGAGGCCGTCGGTGCCGGCGGTGAGGCTGCGGCTGGAGCCACGGGGCAGCCACACCAGCTCGCCGGGGACGAGCGCGAGCGGTCCCGTTTCGGTACCCATCGTCCCGGTGCCCGCGACGATCACCAGGATAACGTCGAGGTCGGGTTCGGCGTGGGTCCCGATCGTCTGCCCCCCGGACAGGTTCAGCACATTGGCGTCGAGCTGGCGACCGCCCTCGGCCAGCCGCCACACCCCCCGGACGGCCGCGCGTTGTGGTCGTCGAGGATCGGCTGCCTCCTTGCCCCCCGTCGGCAACGTGCCGAGCCCAGCCGTCCCGGCCGACGTGCCCGGCCCGGTGCGCCGCAGGCGGCCCGGCCCCACCACCAGCTGACCCCTCGCGGCTGCGGACCTGGTAGACCACGCTCATGCGCCGTGCCCCCACCCCGAACCGATGATCGGCATCGCCGACCCCGACCAGGCCGAGACCGACCTCGCCGATGGGCGGTTGACCTGCCCGTCGTGCACCGGCCCGCTGCAGCCCTGGGGGCACGCCCGGGCCCGCACCGTGCGCGACCACGGCACGACCACGGTGGCGCTGCGACCGCGGCGGGCCCGCTGCCGCACCTGCCGCAGCACCCACGTCCTACTGCCCGCCGTCGTGGCCCCACGCCGAGCCGACACCACCGCCGTGATCGGCTCGGCGCTGCTGGCCAGCGCCCGAGGGACGGGATACCGGCGGATCGCTGCGGAGATGGCCCGGCCGCTGTCCACCGTGCGGCGCTGGATCCGCGCGGTCCACGACCCCGAGCACGTGGAGTGGCTACGCACCCAGGGGGTGGCATGCCTCGCCCGGTTCGACCGCGACGTCATCTCCAACCTCACCCCGCAGCCCACCCGGCCGGCTGACGCGCTGAACGCGCTGGCCGCCGCGGCTGTCACCCTCCAGCCCCGGGTCGCCCCGCCCGTCGGGCCGTGACGCCGATCGGCCAGATCACCGGTGGCCGGCTCGTCGCACGCCCGGCGCCGGCCCGACCGGGCTGAGATTGAGCTCCGGCGCGTTCCCGTGTGCCCGGAATCTGACGCCACCGTGCCGACCACGAACCGGCGCGCACCCGGCCGGCTCCCGCCACCGTGACGACCACGGCGACACGCTGGCGACCAATCCCGCCCGGTATGTCCATTCCTCGTCGTCATCGTGAACGACGCCTACGTCGTCATCTTCAGCGGCGGGCAACAGCCGTGCGAGTCTCGGCGTGGGCGCGCCGGTGAGCCGCTGTGGTCATGCCGGTGTAGCGCGCTCTTCCTTCGGCGGATCACTCCAGCTCGGGAGGGTGAGCACCGCCCGCATGCGCAGGAGCTGTGCACGGTGCAGGGCGCTGAGGTGGCCCAGCACCCGCTCCCCCGCCGGGGTCAGGAGCACCCGCACCACCCGACCGTCTCCCGGGTCCGCGGCACGCGCGACGAGGCCCTGGTTCTGGGCCCGGTTGACCAATTCGACCACGCTGTGATGGCGCAACTGGAGCCGCTCGGCCAGCTCCCGCACCGTCGCCCAATCCCGACCGGGGAAGCCCTTGAGCGCCAACATGAGCTGGTACTGCTGGGGTGTCAACCCGTCCTTGCGCACCATCTCCTCGCTCAAGCGCAGATAGTGGCGGATGCCGAAGCGGAACTGGGCCAACGCTTCGAAGTCCTGTTTCGTCAGCGGTTCCGATCCCGCGCCGTCGACCTCCGTAACCATGAGACCTATGACACCACGCCGCCCGCTCCATCCGATCATGGGATCAGTATATCGTGTTACGATAGTCTTGCGTGAGGGTCGGCGCCTCAGCCTCCTCGCGTCGACCGGGAGGTGTCCGGTGTTCATCGATCGCGACCACGCTCCACGCGCTGCCGCGCGGACCCCAGCACGGGGGCCCGCGCGTCGCGGGGGACATCCAGCTCGGGATCAGGACCCGCCGCGATGCGGTGCGGTGACATGCGCGGTGGTGGTGCTCCGTACCGGCAGCGACGCCGACGGAGGTCCATCCCCTCGGGTGGCTTCCGTCGAACCCGTCCTGTCCCGGTGGGCGGCGCTGATCCACGATCGGACCGGGCCCACCGCCCGTCCGGTGTACGTGGTCGCCCACGATGCGATGAGACTCAGCGCCGGGTTGCGTGGCCTCCCGTCCGAGATCGGACGGTTCCTCGTGATCCGCTCGGATCGGGCGGATCATGGGGCGGGCCAGGACGGTGACCTCCCGGTGGTCACCGACACGGCGATGACGGCCGTCGCGGTGACCGCGGCACTGCTGGGCACGCTGCGTCGTCGCGGCATGGAACCGCGACGGACCCGAGTCCTGATCGCAGGCGCGGCGACCATGCCGGTGCTGTGCCCGCTGCTCGCGGCGGCCGGCGTCGGCGAGCTGACCAGCTGGGATCGCGCGGACGCCGGCCGATTCCCGCTGCGCCGCACCACCCGCGACGTCGAGGTGGTGATCGACCTGCTGGGCTGCGGCCGGGAACTCACCGACGCCGCCCGCGGCCGTTCCGACCTGATCATCATCACCCCGGACGTCACCAGCTGGGCGCTGCTGGCACTGCCCGGGATTCTCCGCGCCCTCGCGACCGCACCCGATCCCCGGCTCGACGTCGCGGTGTACCACGCCTGCGCGCTCGCCCTGGTCGACGCCAGTCCACCCGGCCGGGTCCTACCCGACCAGGCGGACCCCGCACTCGGCACGGCAGTCGAACGGGCCGCCACCCGCGCCCTGCGCAGCGCCCGACTCCGACGCAGGCCCACCACGATCCCGATCCCGCACGCCGCGGATCCGGACACACCCAGCAGGCAAGGAGAAACCACATGACCACCGCCGCGGACGATCACCAGGCACCCACCGGCAACGAACGCCTACGGTCCTGGGTGCGGGAGGTCGCCGAGCTCACCACGCCCGACCGGATCATGTGGTGCGACGGGTCGGATGACGAGTGGCGGCGAATGATGGTGAACCTCGTCAACGCCGGCACGCTCGTGCGCCTGACGAAGAAGCCCAACTCGTTCTGGGCCGCCTCCGACCCCGACGACGTCGCCCGCGTCGAGGAGCGCACCTTCATCTGCTCCGTCCTCGAGCAGGACGCCGGATCCACCAACAACTGGATGGACCCGGCCGAGATGAAGGCCACCATGTCCGAGCTGTACCGCGGGTGCATGCGCGGCCGGACCATGTACGTCGTGCCGTTCTGTATGGGCCCGCTCGACGCCGAGCAGCCCTTCCTCGGCGTCGAGATCACCGACTCCGAGTACGTCGTGGCGTCGATGAAGATCATGACCCGGATGGGCGCCTCGGTGCTCCCCCTGCTCGACGGCCCGGCCGGCGACAAGTTCGTCCCCGCCCTGCACTCCGTCGGTGCCCCGCTGGAGCCCGGTCAGGCCGACGTCGCCTGGCCCTGCAGCGACACCAAGTACATCTCCCACTTCCCGGAGACCCGCGAGATCTGGAGCTACGGCTCCGGCTACGGCGGCAACGCGCTGCTGGGCAAGAAGTGCTACGCGCTGCGCATCGCCTCGGCCATGGCCCACGACGAGGGCTGGCTCGCCGAGCACATGCTGATCCTCAAGCTGATCTCCCCCGAGGAGAAGGCCTACTACGTCGCGGCCGCGTTCCCGTCGGCGTGCGGCAAGACCAACCTGGCGATGCTCGAGCCGACCCTGAAGGGTTGGAAGGCCGAGATGATCGGCGACGACATCGCCTGGATGCGGTTCGGCGCCGACGGCCGGCTGTACGCGGTCAACCCGGAGTTCGGCCTGTT
>JBBRLM010000092.1:0-22095 GCA_038231335.1 Mycobacteriales bacterium | reverse complement strand
GGTGTCCAGAGTGGCCGCCTGCGACAGCGCCTTACGCGCCGCCGCATCCGGGGCACGGCCGTGTCGCGCCACGTAGTCGGCGGTGAGCTCGTCGAGCCGGGCCAGGACCTGCGCCCGCCGTGTCGACGCCTCCGCACACACCCCGGGGTCGACCCCCAGGATCTCCCGGGCGATGCCGTCCGGGCGGGTCCCGAACACCACCCCCAATGACTCGCCCAACAACTGCTCCAGCGCCCCCTCATATGCGGCGGCGACCGCTTCCTTGATCGGGCGGAACCCGCGCCCGTCCACAGCCCGGATCTGCCCGTCCGACCGCGTCTGCGCCCGGTTGGACACCGCGACATGGGTGTGCAGCTGCGGCTCGCCCTCCCGGTTGGTCGAGTGCTCCCACACCGTCATCACCAACCCCACCGCGGCCTCGTAGCGGCCCACCGACCGACCCTCCGCCGTCCGCCCGTGATAGCCCACCCGGACGTAGGCGGCATGTGATTCCGCATAGGCCATCGCGATCTCGACCGCGTCCCGGTGCGCGGCCACCACCAGTTCGGCCTCCTCCAGAAACCCTTCGGCAAGCAGGGCGGCGTAGTAGACGGAGACGCTCTTCACCGGCGAAAACGTGAAATCGTAGTAGGCCACCGCTTTCCGGCCATCGGTCTTCGCCGCCAGCTCCAACTCGCGCAGGCGTTCCGGGGTTGGCGGCAGGGGCTCGCGGGCGACCGCCGCAGCCAGGCGCTGCCGGTAGGTCTTGAACCGCCGCGGCGCCCGCCCCAACGACTCGCCCGAGAACGGATGCTCCACCCGACCGAACACCGCCCGCACCGACTCCGGATCCGCCTCCTGCCCCGGCTGGGCACCGACCATGGCCAGCCCGGAACCCAACCAGCGGCCCGGCACCTCCCCCGAACGCACCGCCGCATCGAAGTAGCCCGCCGCACCGTCGACGCCCCGCCCGGACGCGCCGCGCTCCGCACCCGCCGAGGCAGCCTCCGACGTGTCCACGCCATCTGAGCCATCCTGCGCGGCATCAAGATCGACCACCCCGTCGTCGTGCCCATGGGTGCAGCCGCTGCCGCGGATCAAGTACTCCACCGCCCCGGCGGATATGGCGGTGACCCGGAGCATGAAACCACCGTACCAAGATCATTATCTAATGCATAGGTGTGCTGCAAGGAATCAGCGGAAGGTATTCTTGTCGTTGTTGCTCGTTGTTTGTCGATATTTGCCAGGCGAATCGTGGGGTGAAGCAGCTGGCCCTGGAGAAAGAAGTGTTGAGCAGCCGGAGGTGGCAATCACAGCAGGGGCGAGTCTGCGACCAGGTACGTGCCTGGCGACGCCGGGCATGCTGGTGGGCCAGTTCGCCCTCGGCCACGTCCACGACGTCGATGCCGTCACAGCCCGGTTGCTCGCCCGCCCGCGCGTGAGCGCTACCGGCGTGTTCGCGCCCGCCGGGTGCTCGCCGAGACCGGCCCATCCAGCGGGCCGGGCGCAGTTCTTCGTCCTCTACCCGTGCGCGGGACGTCCCGACCGGCTGCCGGAGATCCGCCTGCACTGAGACGCCGGTGTCGACGCGGGCGTCGTCGGCGGATCCACCGTGCCTGTCACGCTCGGCGGATCAACAAGATCTCCACTCTGAGGACGCGGTGCACACCACTGCCTCGAGCGCGGGCTGCCGGACCTGAACGCGTATTACTCCGTGGCACATGGCTGGCCCGCTCCGGCCAGTCATCGCAGGGGTGCGAATGGCGTTCTCGGCTGCAATCGCCGTGGTGCTCACCGATCCCAGACGGAAAGGCGGAGCGGTAGTCAGGTATCGCCCTTTCGCGGCCGCCCGAGTCGCTTCGCGCGATCAGCGACGTACTCATCGACCCATTTGCGAGAGGATCGCCATTGGCCGTCCGCCCCCTTGGCCGCCTGCAGGGCTCCGCGGACAGCCGCTGCTCGGAGTGCCGCGGAGCTGACTCCCGGCGTTGGCAGTGCGGCGAGCGGTACGAGTCTCGCCGGGCCCGCGATGGCGGGCACGACGAACCTGTAGAGGTTGTCCAAGATGGCTCGGGCGATCAGCTCGCCGAGCTCGCCGCAGTCCCCAGCGTCGGCCCGCCGGAGTGCGCGCAGATATCGGGTGCGCTGCTTCTTGTAGATGATCACCGGTGGATAGCCGAGGCGCACCAGCAGCAGGTTGAGCACCAGGCGCCCGGTACGGCCGTTGCCGTCCAGGAAGGGATGCACCTGCTCGAACCGGCAGTGCAGCTTCGCGATCTGCTCGGGGAACTCGGCCGTGCCGGCGTTGAGCTCCCTCGTTGCGGCGAGCCAGCTGCGCATCTCACCGGCGACGTGCACCCAGGACGGGGGGACCATGCCACCGGGAAAGGGGTGGATGTCGTGGCGGCGGAACTCGCCGGGTCCTTCGTGTGCGGTGGCGCTCGGATGTGGAGCGACATCCCATACCGGCTGCATCGCGAGGTGGTGGATCCGGCGCAGCTCGGTCACGGTGAGCAGGTCGTCGCTCTCGTACTCCGGCTCGATCGCCTGGCCGTACACCCACTCGGCCGCGTCGGCGTAGCCCTTGACCTCGAGGTACTCGCTGAGCTCCTTGTTGCCGACAGCGCGCCCCTCGGCGAGGAGCTGCTCGACCTGCTTGAGCACGAGGGTGTTGCCCTCGATGGCGGTCGAGTGGTGGGCTTCCTCGAACCAGATCCCCCGCCAGATGTCCGCGGCCTCCTGGGGGTTGGGCAGGCCGCCCATGCGTTGCGACAGCTCGGCGATCTGCGCCTCGAGGCGCTGATAGACCTCGAGGCGAGGTGGGCGTCCGCGGGGGCTCACGCCACCGAGCATAAGTCGTACGCTATGGCCGAACCTAATTGCACCGTACGACTTTCAACGACCCGCAGCCTGCGGCGTGATCACATGCGACCGGCGCTGGGCCGCAGCGTCGAGCCTTCGAGCGTATTGCGGCATGCGCGGCCGATGACCGGCCCCACCGTCTAACCTCTCGCGCGCGGTCTGACGGCGACCGTGGATCCTGCTCACAGCTGCGGCGAGGCCATCCATCGTCCCCGCGGATCGCCGACCCCTGACAGCGGCCTAACCAGCCTCCCTGATCAGCGCATCGAGTCGGCTGGCCAGATCCGCCGATCGGCCCGGGCGGACCCGCGCATACAACCGCAGCGTGGTGTTCACGTCCTGGTGTCCGAGGTGTTGTTGCACGTCCTTCGGGCTCGCCCCGGAGTCGATGAGCAGCGACGCGCAGGTCGCCCGCAGGTCGTGCGGCAGCGCGGTGACCCCGGATGCGGCGCAGGCCCTGTCCCAGGTCCGGCGCCAGTTGCGGTAGCGCTGGTAGCCACCGGACCGGTTCGGGAACACCAGCGACGCCGATCGGTCCAGGCGGTGCTCGAGGTCGGCCACGAGGGAGTTGGGCAGCGTCACGGTGCGGGTGGCGTAGGTCTTGGTGGGGCCGACGATGAGCGTGCCGCTGGTGTCCTCGACGCTCTGGCGCACGGTCAGCACCTTGCGGTCGAGATCGACGTCGGTCCAGCGCAGCGCGAGGGCCTCGCCGATCCGCAGGCCGGTGTAGGCGAGCATCTTCACCAGCACCTGATCACTGTGATGCGGCATCGCCCGGGCGAGGGTCTGCACCTGCGCCGGGGACAGCACCGGCCGGTCGGTGGTGGGCCGCCGCGGCAGCCGGGCGGAGCGCAGCGAGCACGGGTTGACCGCGACGGCGCCGTCGCGGACGGCGAGGTCGAGGATCCGCTTGAGCACGCCGAGGGTCTCGATGACCTTCGAGGCCGACACGCCGGACTCGACGAGGTCGGCGACCCAGTCGTCGATGTGGGCGGGCTTGATCCGCCGCACCGGGCTGGTGCCGAAGCGGGGTTCGACGCGCAGCCGCCACGCGGCCTCGTAGCCGGTCCGGGTGCGCAGCTTGTTCGACTGCACCGAGCGCCAGTAGGGCGGCCACCACTGGCTCAGCGGCTGGTTGCCGATCTTCTCGTTGGTCGCGGTCCCGGCGTCGAGCTGGGTGCGCTTGCGGGCCAGCCACACGTCGGCGTCGCGCTTGGTGGCGAAGGTCTGGGGTGCGGCGAGCGTCTGGCGGGCGTCGTCGTCGCGGTAGCGGGCCTGGTAGCGGCCGCTGGGCAGCTTGCGAACCGCGCCCCAGGTGCGTCGGGAGCGTGCCACTAGACTGCTCCTCACGTGGCGTCGGTGGTCGTTGCTGCTCGCAGCTTATGGCACGCTTATGGCACGGAGGAAGCTCCGAGAAGGAGTTTCCGCTGGTCAGCCCTCGTAGCTCAGGGGATAGAGCGTCGGTTTCCTAAACCGTGTGTCGCAGGTTCGAATCCTGCCGGGGGCACCAGGTCAGCGACGGGGTCGCGACGACGGTCGAAGATCCATCCCTGGTTTACCCCACGGTTTGACGCCCCCGAGCCGTCCAGAAGCAAGACTCACAGGCGAAGGTGCCATCGCGACCTGGGATGCGCATCCTTCAAGGATCGCAAGATCATATCGATCAGATCCTGTGGTCGAGCCGTGCTGCCGACCGCGCCGTGCGCAACCGCTTCGTTGAAGTGATCTGCCGAATTTGACGAGCTGTAAATGATGAACGGCGTGTCGTCGTTGTGCTTTCGCAACCAGTCGAGCAGGGTGTAATCAGCCCGTGGATCGCCAGGACGACCCATGTCGGAGATGACAACGTCGTAGTGACTCCGGCCGCCAAGCCTGCGCTGAGCATCCTCAGTTGAGGTGCTGAGCTCGACCATCATCCCCATGCTCTCGATCGCAGAGGTCTCGTACCGGTTGTTGCTCGGCTGATCGTCGACCCAGAGCAGGCGCGGGCTCCTGCGAAGCCTGCGGATGAATGCTGCCACTTCCTGGACCTGGTCCTGCGCGTCCACGTCCGACAACTGACCGGCAGCCGGCTTCGACTGCGTCGCCTCGACCAATGCTCCTGCCGCCCGTCGGGCGCTGAAGGAGATCCCGCCGGGACCGCTGAAACTGAGATCGTCCCTCGACAGGACGTCCCGGAGAACCTTCCGGAACACGAACACGCCGATCAGAACGACGGCGGGCCACGCCACCACCCCGGCCAAGGCGGTCCACTCCTGCATGCCGGACTTCCTTCACCATCCGCCATCAACCACGGTTGCGTGGATCGGGACCCAACATCGCGAGTGCGACCGCGCCTTGGCACCCTTCGCCTTCCGCTACACGTAGACGTCCTGGGTCCGTTCCTTACGTGGCGCCCCAGGGAACCACAAGGATGAGATCGTCGATCCTGGAAGGACGATCTACTGCACTGCCAGCTCGTCGTCGCTGATCCAGTTCCCGTGGAACCCGAACGGCACCCGCCTGGGCAGGTGCACCCGCGCGACCGGCACCGCGTTCAGGTCGGCGGCGTCGAGCACCACGAGCTCACCGCGGTCGGTGGTGGCGTCATGGACCACCGAGAGGATCCAGCCGTCGTCCTCCGCCTGCGCGCCGGGACGGGGCACGAAGGCCGGCTCCATCGTCACGCGGCCGGTGCCGTAGTCGTGGGTGGTGGCCTCCCCCGTCGTCGTGTCGACCTTGACCAGTGGCCCGGTCTCGAAGCCGCGGTCGCGGAAGCGGTTGACGTCGTCGGACAGCAGCAGGCCGCCCTCGCCCACTCCGGCGAACCAGCCGTAGCGGTGCGGCAGCCCGGTCAGCGCCGGGTCGACCCGCGGGAACTCGACGCTGTGGTCGTTCATGATCTGCTCGGTGACGGTGCCGCGGGCCGGGTCGATGGTCCACCGCGCCAGTGCGGGCAGGTCGTCGGCCGGGGCGCGCACCTCGTCGCGGAACACGGTGTCGTAGCGGACGACGTCGACGGTGATGGAGCCGTCGGGGTTGTCGAAGCTGTTCAGGACGTGGAAGACGTAGCAGGTCGGCGCGTCGAACCAGCGGATCTGCTCCGCGCTCCCGCCGCGGGGCAGCACCCCGACCCGCGAAGGATGCTCGTCGTTCCAGCGCAACGGGAAGCGGCCCACACTCTGGGGCGCGGCCGGGCCGGCGCGCCGGGCCACCTCCTTCGACAGAGTCACCGGCAGGTCCAGCACCACCACACGGGTGGCGGTCAGCGCCATGTCGTGCACCATCGGCCCGTCGGCCACCGGGATGTCGGTGGCGTGCGTGAAACGGCCGGTGGCGTCGAGCGTCAGGTAGCGCAGGTTCGGCGACGCGGCGTTCCAGGTGATGGCGTGCAACTCGCCGGTGGCGGCGTCGATCTTGGGGTGGGCGACGAAACCACCGCGCAGCGCGCCCTCGGCGTCCCACGTGGCCATCCGGTCGAGTTCCGGGCTGATCGACACCGGCATCCCGCCGGCCTCGACCAGGGCGAGGATCCGTCCGCCGTGCGCCATCACGTTGGTGTTGGGCGTCTCCCCCGCGTCGCCGCGGACGAACCGGTTGCGGTACCACTCCGCGCGTCCGTCGCGCAGGCGCACACCGTGGACCATGCGCTCGCCGAGGAACCAGTGGTGGTCGACGCCGACCGGCCCCGTCGGGTTCGGCCCGATCCGCAGGTAGCGGCCGTTCAGCTCGCGGGGCAGCTGCCCGGTCACCGGGAGATCGGTGGTGCTGACCTCGTCCGGCACCGGTGCGAAGTTGCCGTCGAGGTAGGGGTTGCGGGTCGTCGCGGCGGTCATGACCACTCCAATCGTCACATGTGATGGTGCAGCTTGTACCATCAGCGTGCTCGCCTTCGACCGCACCCCGCAACGGCGAGGTTCAGACCGTCCAGACCGGGAGATGAGATGCCGACGCTCTCCGCCAGCGCCTACGTCGTGCTCGGGCTGCTCCACGAGTCGGGGCCGGCCACCCCCTACGCGCTCGACCGCACGATCCGCCAGGGCATCGGGCACTTCTGGGTGTTCCCCCGCTCGCAGCTCTACGCCGAGGCCGCCCGCCTGGTCCGGCTGGCGCTGGTCGAGGAGGAACAGGAACAGACCGGGCGCCGACGACGGTTGCTGTCACTCACCCCCGACGGCCGGGCCGAGTTCGCGACGTGGCTGGCCAGCCCCACGCAGGATCCCACCGAGATCCGTGACGCCGGGCTGCTGCGTCTGTACTTCCACACACCCGGCGATGGGGACGCGGCCGACGTGCACGACCTCGCCGTCGAACAGGCGACAGCGCACCGACGCAAGCTCACCGAGTACGAGCGGATCGCCGCCGCGCCGTTCCTGACACCCGACACCCCCAAGGCGGCGGCACTCGAGCTCGGACTGCGCTTCGAGCGGATGGCCATCGCCTACTGGGACGAGATCACCGACAACGGTGCCGGTGCCGTCACCACGGAGTGGAGCACCCCGGGCCGGGATGCGTGATACCCACGCCGTGGTACGACGAAAGTCGGTTCCTGCTCGACATCGTGCTGATGCCGCGTCGATGCCGCCGGAGCGAGCATGCGCCCATGTCCGAATCCCGAACCAACCGGCCGGCGGCGTGGACGCTGGTACTGCTCACACCGCTCGTCGCCGAGCTGGCCCTGGGCAGCACGCCGATGAGCATGGCGTGGCTGACGATCCTCTGGCTCCCGATCTACGGCGCCGGCGTCCTGCTGATCCGCGAAGCCGTCCGGCGCACCGGACGGGGTTGGCCCAGCCTCGTCGTCCTGGGCGTCGCCTACGAACTCGTCGAGGACGGCATCGGCCTGCAGGCCCTGACCAGCCCGACCCTCTACGGCGCGGCCGGCTGGGGCCCACGCCTGTTCGGCTTCAACGTTCCGTACTGGGAGGCGAACGCGCTCTACCACGTGCTGTTCAGCGTGCTGATCCCGATCGTCCTGGTCGAGCTCGTGTTCCCCGACCACGGACGGGCGCCCTACCTGGGCCGTTTCGGCCTGGTCGGGACGGGCGTCGTCGCCGTGGCGGGTGTGGCCGTTCTCCGGCTCGCCGTGCCTCCGTCGGCCGACCCGGGGTACGTGGCTCCGCTGGTGGTGCCGGTGGCCAGTGGCGTCGTCGCTCTCCTGCTCGCCGTCGTCGCTCTCCGGGCCCTTCCCCGAGCCCGGACCCCGCGCACCGGGCCCGGCCGCGTCCCGTCGCCGTGGTTGCTCGCCGGCATCGGCCTCGTGGGCACAGTGCTGCTGCTGGGGCTGCTGTTCCCGGTCCGTGGCACCCGACAGCCGGCCTTCACCTCCGGGAACTGGGTGCTCGTTCCCATGGTCGTCGCGCTGCTGCTGGCGGTGGCCGGTGCCGTACTCGTGCACCGGTGGTCGCGGCGCGCGGGATGGTCCCGCCGGCACGTCCTGTTCCTGGTGACCGGCGCACTCGTCGGGCACAGCGCCGCCGGCACCGTGCTGTTCGCCCGGACCCCGTTCGACCGCTGGGGGCTGGCGGCGGTCGTCCTGGTCACCGCCGCGCTGGCCGCCCTGCTCGCGCGGTCCGACCGGGTCGGGATCGACGCGCCGTTGTAGGTCGGGACCGGCGCAGCGCCCACCCCGTGCCCGGGAGCGGGCGCTGCTGTTGCCGGTCGATTTCCCCGGTAGCCGGACGTCTTCCCCTCCGAGCGGTCCGACATTCCAGCATCGAAGTCGATCAGAACAGCGTTACGGTCGGCGGAGCAGGCGCATCATGTCCAGGGCGATGCCGACGTACTGCCCGGCGACCTGCTCCGGGCTCAGCGGGCCGTCGGGCCGCCACCACGTGGGCAGGGCGGTGCACATCGTGACGACGGCCCGGGCAGCCTCGTGGGAGTGGTCCGCGCCGAACCGGCCCAGCCGCACGGCGTCCTCGACCTCGTGGTCGACCATCCGCTGCTGGAGGGTGCGCTGTTCGGCGATCGCCGCGCGGTTCCCGGGGTCGAGGCTGCGCATCTCACTCGCTCCGACGGCGCCGAGCTCACGGCGGTGGGTGTGGAACAGCGCGAGGTTCTCCACGAGCAGGCGGAACCGCTCCACGGGGTCCCCGCCCTCGGCCTGCGCCGACCGGGCGCGTGCGAGCAGGTCGGTCATCGTCAGGTCCAGGATCGTGACGAGCATCTGCTGCTTGCTCGCGTAGTAGTGGTAGATCCCCGAGACCGACAGCCCGCACCGTGCGGCGATACCGCGCACGGTGGCGCCGTGGTAGCCCACGGCCAGGAACTCCTCCAGCGCGGCCTGCAGCACCGGGTCGAACTCGATCGGGGCGTAGTGGCGCCAGTCCGCGGGCGGTGCCGGCCGCGGCGGCGGGGCCGGCACCTCGGGGGCGGCAGTGGGGGCGATGTCGAGGATCTCGGTGACCGACAGGCCGAGCACGTCGGCGATCCGGCTGAGCCGGACCACGGTGAGGCCCGTGTGGGCGTTCTCGATCTGGCTGAGTGTGGCCGGGCTGACGTCGATCATCCGGGCGAGCGCGCGCAGGCTCAGGCCCTTCGCGGACCTGGCGAGCCGCACCTGGGCCCCCACGATCACGTCGGTCGCGACGCTCGTCATCGTTCGGAATTCCCAAACGCTAGGTCGTAAACCCTGCCGTTGACGGGTCGGATTGTGACGGGCATCATCGCCTGAACACAAGCCGTTCGAGCGCTCGGCCGCGCGCGCTCGTGTTCACCCCCGCTAGGAGACAATGATGTCCGAAGTACCCACGGTGGCCGAACTCCTGGGCGCCGACGCCCCCAGCAACTGGGGCAAGTGGGGTCCCGATGACGAACTCGGATGCCTCAACTACCTCGACGCGGCCGAGGTGCTGCGCGGCGTGCAGCACATCAAGTCCGGTGAGACGTTCACCCTGCAGATCCAGATGGGCCGCACCGACGGCCCCGGCGACCCGCTGTGGCCCGGGCGCGAGGGCATCCAGCGCCAGAACGAGCTCGACGAGAGCACCTGGGACGGCGACGACGGCCCCGCGTTCCCCGGCGGCCTGCACTACGCCGACGACACCGCCCGGATCTTCCTGCAGGGCTCCACGCAGTACGACGCGCTGGGCCACGTCTGGTACGACGGCAAGCTCTGGAACGGCTACGACGCCCGCTCCACGATCGGCGCCATGGAGAAGGCGTCGGTCCTGCCCATCGCCGAGAAGGGCATCGTCGGGCGCGGCGTGCTCATCGACATGGCCCGCCACCGCGGCAAGCAGTGGCTCGACAAGGGCGAGACGTTCGACCACAACGACCTCGAGGCCGCCGCCAAGAGCCAGGGCGTCGAGATCCTGCCGCACGACATCCTCGTGATCCGCACGGGCTGGATGAAGTACTGGTACGAGCTCAACGACCCGAAGTCCTTCTACGAGGGCTTCGTCGAGCCGGGGCTGACCTACTCACGCGAGCTCGTCGAGTGGTTCCAGGAGCGCGAGGTGCCCAACCTCGTCACCGACACGATCGCCAACGAGGTCACCGCCGACCCCAACTCCGGCGTCGCCCTGCCGCTGCACTGCGCCCTGATGCGCAACCTCGGCGTCACGTTGACGGAGATCGCGTGGCTCGACGACCTCGCCGACGCCTGCGCCGCCGACAACCGCTGGACGTTCCTCTACGTCGCCGCCCCGCTGAAGGTCGTCAGCGGCACGGGAGCCCCGGTCAACCCGGTCGCCATCCGATGACCACCGCGGAGGAGTCCACGACCTACGGCTCCAAGCCGTGGCTCGCGCGCTACGCCGACGGCCAGCCGTCCACGGCCACCGTGGAGTTCGACAGCGCCCTGGACATGTTCGCCGCGGCCGTCGCACACAACCCGGACGGCGAGATCATCCGCTACTTCGACGGCCGGATCAGCCTGCGCGAGCTCGACGCCATGACCGACGCGTTCGCGGCGGCGATCACCGAGCACGGGTTCGCGCCGGGCGAGCGGGTGGCGGTCTACCTGCAGAACGTGCCGCAGTTCCTGATCGCCCAGATCGGGACGTGGAAGGCCGGCGGCATCGCCGTGTCGATCAACCCGATGAACAAGGAGCGGGAGCTCACCGAACTGCTCGCCGACTCCGGCGCCACCGTGCTGGTGTCGATGGAGAGCCTGCACCGCGACGTGGCGGCGAAGGTCATCCCGAACACCGCGGTGCGCACGGCGATCACCACCTCGGAGCTGGAGTACCAGACGCGCAACGACCCGCGGGTCTTCGCCGGGGTCGAGCGCATCGCCAACGAGGGGGTGCTCGACCTGGCGACGCTGCTGGAGCAGTACCGGGGCCAGCAGCCGCCGGCCGTCACCCTCGGCCCGGACGACATCGCGTTCCTGACCTACACCTCCGGCACCACCGGCCCGCCCAAGGGCGCGATGACCACCCATCGCAACGTGGTCTTCAACGCCCAGAGCTACCGCGACTGGGTAGGGCTGACCGGTGACGACGTCATCCTCGGTGTGGCGCCGCTTTTCCACATCACCGGCCTCATCGCCCACATCGCGATCGCGCTGCTGGTCGGGGCCCCGCTGGTGCTCATGTACCGGTTGGACCCCAGCGTGACGATCGAGACCATCCGCGACGAGAAGGCCACGTTCTCGGTCGGGTCGATCACGGTGTTCATCGCGCTGATGAACGCGTCCAACGCGGAGAAGGAGTCACTGGTCACCTTCACGAAGATCCTGTCGGGTGGCGCCCCCATCCCGCCGTCCACGGTGGTGGCGTTCGAGAAGACGTTCGGGCACTACATCCACAACGTCTATGGCCTCACCGAGACCACCTCGCCCAGCCACGGGGTGCCGTTCGGGTCCCGCGCGCCGGTCGACGAGGCCTCCGGCGCGCTGTCGGTCGGCGTCCCGATCTACGACACGGTCGTCCAGATCGTCGACGACGACGGCAAGGACCTGCCTGTCGGGGAGATCGGCGAGCTCGTCACGACGGGCCCGCAGGTGGTGGTCGGCTACTGGAACAAGCCCGAGGAGACCGCCAAGGCGCTACCGGGCGGCTCGTTGCACACCGGCGACGTCGGCTACATGGACGCGCAGGGCTGGTTCTACATCGTCGACCGCAAGAAGGACCAGATCAACGCGGGTGGATACAAGGTGTGGCCGCGCGAGGTGGAGGACGTCCTCTACGAGCACGAGGCCGTGCGCGAGGCCGCGGTGGTCGGCGTGCCCGACGAGTACCGCGGCGAGACGGTCAAGGCGTTCGTCAGCCTGCGCCCCGGGAAGACGGTGAGCGAGGCGGACCTCATCGCGTTCACCAAGGAGCGCATGGCGGCCTACAAGTACCCGCGCCAGATCGAGTTCCTCGACGAGATCCCGAAGACGGTGACGGGCAAGCTGCTGCGCCGCGAGCTCCGCACCCGCACCTGAGGAGCCCTCGCACCGGGCCCGGCTACCTCGGTCGGGCCCGGTCGAGGATCGCCGCGGTGTCCAGGCCGGTCGGCAGCGTGCCGAAGGCGAGGCCGCTGTCGCCGTCGAGTCGGGACGCGCAGAACGCCGCCGCGACGGCCGGATGGCCGTGGCGCAGCAGCAGCGAGCCCTGCAGCAGCTTCGCCATCGACTCCACGATCCGCCGGGCGCGGAACTCGATGTCGTCGAGCTGGGTGAGCTCCTTGTGGACGCGGGCCAGGGCGTCGTCGAAGCGGGTGTCGGCCCCCGCGGCCAGTTCGACCTCGCCGAAGAACGCCGCCACGACCTCGGGCTGACGGGCCATCGCGCGCAGCGTGTCGAGCGCGGCGACGTTGCCCGAGCCCTCCCAGATGCCGGGCAGCGGCGCCTCGCGGAACAGCCGCGGCATCCCCGACTCCTCGACGTAACCGTTGCCGCCCAGGCACTCCAACGCCTCCGCGGCGTGGGCGGGCGCCCGCTTGCACACCCAGTACTTGGTGACGGCGATGCCGAGCCTGCGCAGCGTGGCCTCGGCCCCGTCGCCCCGTTCGGCGGCGTCGACGGCCCCGGCCAGGCGCATCGCGGTGACGGTGGCCGCCTCCGCCTCGATCGCGAGATCGGCGAGCACGTTCGTCATCAGCGGCTGGTCGACGAGCCGGGCCCCGAACGCCGACCGGTGGGTGGTGTGGTGGACGGCCAGCGCGACGGCGTTGGCCATCCCTGCGGCGGAGGCGAGCACGCAGTCCAGACGGGTCAGGTTGACCATGCGGATGATCGTGGGTACGCCACGGCCCTCGTCACCGACGCGCCACCCGACCGCCCCGTCGTACTCGATCTCCGACGAGACGTTGGAGCGGTTGCCCAGCTTGTCTTTGAGCCGCTGCAGGTGCAGGGCGTTGCGGCTGCCGTCGGGCAGCACCCGCGGCAGCAGGAAGCAGGTGAGCCCGCCCGGGGCCTGGGCGAGGGTCAGGAACATGTCCGACATCGGCGCCGAGGTGAACCACTTGTGACCGGTCAGCCGGTAGGTGCCGTCGGCGTCCGGGACGGCGGCGGTGGTGTTCGCGCGCACGTCCGAGCCGCCCTGCTTCTCCGTCATCGACATGCCGGCGATCAGCCCGGGCTTCGTGTCGGGCAGGCGCAGCACCGGGTCGTAGGTGGTGGACCCGAGCAGCGGCCCGTAGCGCTGCGCGAGATCCGGGGCGGCCTGCAGGGCGGGCACCGCGGCGTAGGTCATCGAGAGCGGGCACAGGTGGCCGGGATCGGCGTGACTCTGCACGAACAGCTTGGCCGCCCGCGCCACGTGCACGCCCGGCCCGTCCTGGTACCACGGCGTGGCGTGCGTGCCGTGGGCGACGGAGACGCGCATCAGGTCGTGCCAGTGGGGGTGGAACTCGACCTCGTCGATCCGGTTGCCGAACCGGTCGTGCGTGCGCAGCACCGGCGGATGGGCCTCGGCGAGCCGGCCCCATTCCTGCGCCTGCTCGCCGCCGGCCCACTCCCCCATCTCCCGCAGCTCGGGCTCGGCCCACCCGGCGCCGTGCCGGTGCAGGGCCTCGCGCAGCGGCGGGTAGGCGGAGACGTCGCGCTCCGTCAGGGGCGGGGCCTGGTTGGTGACCTCATGCGTCCTGGGCACGTGCACTCTCCTCGTCGACGCCGAGGGCGCGCAGCGCGAACGCCACCAGCCCCGGTAGGACGTCGGGACCGGTGTCGGCCCCGGCGAGCGGCCCCACCAGGGCCTCGGCGACTGCGCCGACCAACGCGGCCCCGGATCGCCGCGGGTCCTGCGGGGGCAACACGCCCTCTTCGACCCCCTCGGCCACCAGGCCGGCGAACACGTCGCGGAAGGCCCGCCGGAACACCAGACGCTCCGCGTCCACGGCCGGGTCGGCGGGCTCGGCGAGCAGCGCGTAGGCCAGCCGCGGGGACTTGAACGCCCGCCCCCCGAACGTCTCGACGACGCCGGCGATCCGCCCGGGCAGCGATCCTGGGACGGCGGCGACGTCGGCGACCGCGGCCACCTCACGTTCCACGACCGTCCGGAACAGCTCCACGGCCAGCTCGGACTTCCCGCCGAAGTGCTTGTAGACGCTGCCGGTGGCGATGCCGGCCCGCGCCGCGACCGCCGCGACCGTGCACCCGGCGTAACCCTGCTCACGCAGAAGCGCGACCGCCGCATTCACGACGGTCGCGCGCTGCTCGTCGATCCGGGACTGGATCGCGGGGGTCCGGCGGTAGGGCACTCCGGAATTGAAGCACTGATTCAGTACTTCATCAAGCGCCTCGGGAGAATCAGGCCATCGTCGCCACGTCGATGACGAAGCGGTAGCGCACGTCGCTGCCGACGACCCGGTCATAGGCCTCGTCGATCTTGTCGGCGGAGATCGTCTCGATCTCGGCACCCAGGCCGTGCTGGGCGCAGAACTCGAGCATCTCCTGGGTCTCGGCGATCCCGCCGATCATCGAGCCGGCCCAGCTGCGCCGCATCGGGATCAGCGAGAACGCGGGCACCTCCAACGGCTCCGCCGGCGCGCCGACGTTGACCATCGTGCCGTTGAGCCCGAGCAGCGACAGGTACTTGTCCATCGGCAGGGACGCGGACACGGTGTTGACGATCAGGTCGAACGTGCCCGCCAGCTTCTCGAACGTGGCGTCGTCGCTGGTGGCGTAGTAGTGCTGGGCGCCGAACTTCTCGCCGTCGTCCTTCTTGGACAGCGACTGCGACAGCACGGTGACCTCGGCGCCGAGCGCAGCGGCGATCTTGACGCCCATGTGGCCGAGCCCGCCCAGACCGACGATGGCGACCTTCTTGCCCGGGCCCGCACCCCAGTGCTTGAGCGGGGAGTACAGCGTGATGCCGGCGCACAGCAGCGGGGCGGCGACGTCGAGCTCGACGCCCTCGGGGATGCCGCAGACGTAGTTCTCGTCGACGACGATCTTCTCGGAGTAGCCGCCGTCGGTGGGCTTGCCGTCGAGCATGCCGCCGTAGGTGCCGACGTTGCCCTTGAGGCAGTACTGCTCCTCGCCGGCCTTGCAGTTCACGCACTCGCGGCAGGAGTCGACCATGCAGCCGACGCCGACGCGGTCGCCCACCTTGTACTTGGTGACCTCGGGGCCGACCTCGGCGACGATGCCGGCGATCTCGTGGCCGGGGACGAGCGGGAAGTTCGTGGAGCCCCACTCCTCACGCGCGGTGTGGATGTCGGAGTGGCAGATGCCCGCGAACTTGATGTCGATGAGCACGTCCGCGGGCTTCAGGTCGCGGCGCTCGATCGTGGTCTTCTCGAACGGGGCCTTCGCCGCGGAGGTGGCGTAGGCGTTCACAGTCGTAGGCATACATGCGTGGTTCCCGATGGGTCCGGCTTCTCAACCGCACTGTCTCGATCGTCACGTGAAGGAGTGGCGAAACCGCCGTGAAGCCGACGAACCGCACGCTCCCGCCCATGACATCCACCGCGACATCCACCGCGATCTCCGTCACGGGGCTGCGCCGGTCCTACGGCGACACACTCGTGCTCGACGGCATCGACCTGCACGTGCCCACCGGCACGATCTTCTCCCTGCTCGGCCCGAACGGGGCAGGGAAGACGACCGTCGTGAAGATCCTGTCCACATTGATCAGCGCCGACGCCGGGGACGTCCGGATCGACGGCTGCGACCTGGTCACCGATCCCGAAGGAGTGCGTGCGGCGATCGGGGTCACCGGTCAGTTCTCGGCCGTGGACGGTCTGCTCACGGGCCGGGAGAACCTGCACCTGATGGCGGATCTGCGCCACCTCGGAAAGGCAGAGGGCAGGCGACTGGCCGGCGAGCTGCTGGAGCGGTTCGACCTGGCCGATGCGGCCGGCAAGGTGGCGTCGACCTACTCCGGCGGCATGCGGCGGCGGCTCGACCTCGCGATGACGCTGGTCGGCGAGCCCCGCATCATCTTCCTCGACGAGCCGACCACCGGCCTGGACCCGCGCAGCCGTCGCGGCATGTGGGAGATCATCCGCGAGCTCGTCGCCGGCGGCGTCACGATCTTCCTCACCACCCAGTACCTCGAGGAGGCCGACCAGCTCGCCGACCGGGTCGCCGTGCTCGACCACGGGATCATCGTGGCCGAGGGCACCCCGGCCGAGCTCAAGCGCCGCATCCCAGGGGGCCACATCCGGCTGCGGTTCGCCGACGGCCACGCGTTCACCGCGGCCGGGCGCGCCCTGGCCGGCACGGCCGACGGCGACGCGCTCACCATGACCGTCCCCGGCGGTGGTGACGTCCGCTCGCTGCGCGACGTGCTCGACCGGCTCGACTCGGCCGGTGTGGAGCCCGCCGAGCTGACGGTGCACACCCCCGACCTCGACGACGTGTTCCTCGCACTCACCGGAAAGGAGAAGGTGGCATGAGCACGTATGCCTTGGCTGATACGGCCACCATGACCCGGCGCAGCCTGCGCCACATCGTCCGGTACCCGTCGATGACGCTGCTGCTCATCGGTTTCCCGATCATCTTCCTGCTGCTGTTCGTCTACGTCTTCGGCGGCACGTTGGGCGCCGGGCTGGGTCGCGCGGGTCTGGGCGGCGGCCGCGACCAGTACCTCGCCTACGTGACGCCCGGGATCCTGATGATGGCCGTGGCGTCGGCCGCGCAGGGCACGTCGATCACGGTGGCCACCGACATGACCGAAGGCATCGTCGCCCGCTTCCGCACGATGTCGATCTCGCGGGGCTCGGTGCTCGCGGGGCACGCGATCGGCAGCGTGGCGCAGGCCCTGCTCTGCGTCGTCGTGGTGCTGGCGGTGGCGCTGGCCATCGGGTTCCGGCCGGCGGCCGGGCCGCTGGGCTGGCTCGGCGCGCTCGGGATGATCGCGCTGGTCGCGCTGGCGCTCACGTGGCTGTGCGTGGGGCTGGGGATGAAGGCGAAGAGCGTGGAGACCGCGAGCAACACCCCGATGTTCCTGACGCTGCTGCCGTTCCTGGGCAGCGGGTTCGTGCCCACCGACTCCATGCCCACCGTGCTGCGCTGGTTCGCCGACTACCAGCCGTTCACACCCGTGATCGAGACGCTCCGTGCGTTGCTGGCCGGCACCCCGGTGGGCACCAGCGGGCTGCTGGCCGTCGGGTGGTGCCTGGTGATCACGCTGGTGTCCTACCTGTGGTCGCTGAAGCTCTACAACCGCGACCCGGCGCAGTGATCAGCCCCGGACCATCCCCAGCATGACGGCCCGGATGTCGTCGCGACGCAGGGTGGCGAACTCCGACGCGGCGGCGGTGTAGGCCGCCGCGTCGGCCCGTTCGGCGGCCCAGCGGGCGTTGGCGTCGGTCATCGTGGGCTGGAAGTTGCGGACGAAGTGCACCCGGTCGGCCATCGCGATCATCCGAGCACCGTCGCTGCCGCCGTCCGCCGCGCCGAGGGCCAGCAGGGCCGCGCCGAAGACGGGGAAGCCCAGGAGATACGACGGGAGCTCGACGGCGGGGTCGGCGAGCACCGCGTGCACCTGCTCGCGCAGCTCGGCCCGGACGTCCTCGGCGAGATCGGGCCGGCCGTGGCGGACGTGGGCGAGCACGGCGGCCGACATGAGCTCGATGTTGCCCGCCGCCGCGCCGAGCGCGGCCGGCCGGTGCCGCTCCAGACCGGCGACGGCGTGGCGCCAGCGCAGCAGCCCGGCGTCGGTCTCGCCTCGGGCCAGGTCGATCTCCGCCTCGACGCCCAGGATGTAGGGCACCGAGCTGGGCTCGTCCTCCGACTGCTCGGGTATGCCGCGGGCGAGCACCCGGGCCGCCTCGTCGACGTCGCCCCGCACCATGTGGGCCATCACGATGCTCCACCGGAACTGCTCCGTACCCGCCCAGGCGCCGAGCTCCTCGAGCTGGTCCACCGCCGCGTTCGCGTGGTGCAGCGCCTCGTCCCCGCGCTCCACCTGCACGAACATGTCGCTGATCATCGAGTGGGAGACGATCTGCGTCCACAGCGAGGACCGGTCCCCGACAGCGGAGGCCATCCGGCGGGCGGCCGCCATCGCGAGGTCCAGCTCGCCCTCGCTGTTCCAGACGTAGCAGGCGACGACGTCGGCGATGCCCGCCACCAGCGGCTCCGTGCTGTCGCACAACGCCTGCAGCCCCGAGCGGTCCGGCTCCGCCATCGCCGCGGGGAGGGCCGCCAGTACGGCGGCGGTGGCCCGGATGACGTTGCTGGGCGCGACCGGTGGCAGGCGCCGCAGCACCACCATGGCGCGGGTGGCACGGGGTCCGTGGAGCATCAGGGAGTGGGCGGCGAACAGCGCCGCGGCCGTGCGGGTGACGTCGACGAAGGGTGGCTCGGGCCGGAAGTGCGACAGCACCCGGGACGACTCCGCGATCAGCCGCAGCACGCGGCCGTTGTTGAGCTCGGCCGTCCACATCGACGCGAGCACCGCCGACGTGGCCGCGACCGTGGCCCCGTCCTCCCGGTCGACGCCGAGCCGCAGCGCGTGCAGCAGGTTGTCCTGGTCTGCGCGGATGCGCCCCAGCGCGGAGAACGGCCCGGGCCCGAACGGCGCCTCGTGCTGGGCGACGCCGAAGTCCCGCGCCCAGGAGAGGAGCCCGTCGGTGGCGCGCGCGGTGTCGCCGGCCCGCTCGCGGTGCGCGCTGCTGAACTCCCGCACGGTCTCCAACATCCGGAACCGGGCGCCCGACGGGCCGTCGGTGACCGTGAGCAGGGACTGGTCGACGAGGTGCTCCAACACGTCGACGTCGGCGAGCACGTGCCCGGCGGCGTCGGCGGAGAAGCCGCCCGGGAACACCGACAGCGCGCGCATCGCCGCCTGCTCGGCGTCGGAGAGGAGGTTCCAGCTCCAGTCCACGACGGCCTGCAGGGTGCGGTGCCGGGCGGGCGCGTCGCGGGGGCCTCCGCGCAGCAGCGCGAAGCGGTCGTCGAGGCGACGGGCGATCTCGGACACCGACATGACCCGGACCCGTGCCGCCGCCAGCTCGACGGCGAGCGGCAGCCCGTCGAGGTGCCCGCCCAGCTCCCCGACCGTGGCGGCCGGCAGCTCGACGCCCGGCCGCGCGGCCCGGGCGCGCTGCCCGAACAGCTCCACGGCGGTGGGCAGCGCCAGCTCGGGCAGCAGGTACACCGACTCCGACGACAGACCGAGCGGCGTCCGGCTGGTGGTGAGCACGCGCAGGTCCCGCACCATCGCGACGAGGGCCCGCACCAGCTCGGCGGCCCCGTCGACGACGTGCTCGCAGTTGTCGAGCACCAGCAGCACCGGCCCGCCGGACAGCGCGTCGACGAGACCGGACAGCAGGTCCATGGAGCCGGTGGGGCCGCGGACGTCCCCCACGCCCAACGCCGAGGCGACCTCGGCGGCGACGTCGGCGTCCTCGGCGATGCCGGCCAGCCCCACGAAGTGCACCACGCGCAGGTCGGCCTCCCGGCTGACGACGTGCGCCAGCCGGGTCTTGCCCAACCCGCCGGCCCCGACGATCGACGTGACGCGGGAGCTGTGCAGCAGGGCCGTGACCGCCGCGATGTCCTCGGCCCGGCCGAGCAGCGGGTTGGGGTCGTGCGCCACGCCGCGGCGCACCTCGGGGGCCTCGCCCTGCAGCAACCGCTGGTGGGCCGCCTGCAGTTCCGGGCCGGGATCGGCGCCGAGCTCGTCGCGCAGGGCCCGGCGGTGGGCGTCGTAGCGGGCCAGCGCGGCGGCGGGCGGCTCGCAGCGCAGCAGCTCGGCGAGCACCTCCTCGTCGCGCGGATCCCGCCCGGCGACGCGGGCCAGCTCGCCCAGGGCCTCCGCGCGGCGGCCGAGCCGGGCCAGGGCCAGCGCGCGGGCGCGTTCCAGCTCGAACCGGGCGCCGGCCCGGTCGGCCCGGAGATCGGCGAGCGGGCCCCCCTCGACGTCGGCCGCCGCCCCGTCGAGGTGGGCGAGGCCCTCGTCGGCGGCGGTGAGAGCGCCGGCGTGGTCACTCTCCCGCGCGTGCCGGCCGGCGGCGGAGACGCAGGCCAGGACGGCCGCCGCGTCGACCTGGTCCACGGCCAGCGCGAGGCGGTAGCCGGTGGCGGTGCTGGCGATGACGCCCGGCCCCAGCTGGGTGCGGGCGCGGGAGACGAGCACCTGCAACGCCTTCGTCGGGTGCTCGGGGCGACCCTCGGCCCAGAGGCCGTCCACCAGCCGCGCGGTGCTGCACCCGGTGCGCAGCTCGGCGGCCAGCAGCGCGAGCAGCCCGTGCAGACGGGCGCCGGTGATCTCGCGGCCGCGGAAGGCCACCCGCGGCAGCAGGACCAGCTCGGACGGGCTCACACTCCCAGATTAGTGGCGCGCAGCACCGCCTTCGACAGGGTTCGCAACGTCGCGAGGTGGGTGCCGAGATCGGCGTCGGTGGGCAGCGTCTGCACCACCAGCTCCGTCGCCCAGTCCCGCACCGGGTCCCGGCGCCAGCGCTCCAGGAGTTCCGTCCCGCACTCACCCACCCCGACGATCCGCGACGCCGCGACACGTGGCTCACCGACCGCGCGCGTCCAGTAGCCGGCGAGGTCGGCCGCTGCTCCGTCCGGGCGACCGGTGATCACCCCCATTCCGCGGGCGGCCGCGGCGTCGACGCCCGCCGCCGACCCGGTGGCCCACCACAGCCGCTGCCGTAGCCCGGGCGCCGCGGGAACCAGGGACGACCCGTCGAGGTGGCGGCACAGCTCGTCGACCGCGGAGGCGCAGTCGGCGTGCCTGCTCGCGTGGTCGCGACCGAACGCGGCCGACGCGGCGTCGTCGGCCCCGGCGCCGATACCGAGCTCCAGACGGCCCCCGCTCAGCGCGTCGACGACGGCGGCGTCCTCGGCCAGCCGCAGCGGGTCCTCCAGCGACGCCGCGATCACCGCCGTGCCGAGCCGGATGACCGACGTCCGCTCGGCCACCGCCGCGAGCAGCACGAGCGGCGACGGCAGCTGACCGCCGAAGATCCCGCCGTGGTGCTGGGCCAGCCAGAACGAGCCGAACCCCAGGTCCTCGGCCGCCACCGCCAGCTCGACGGTGCGCCGGTAGGCCAGAAGTGGCTCACCGCCCGCGACGTGCGTCAGGTAGCCCAGATGCATCTCGTGCCCACCCATCTCGCGGACAGTAGCGACATCGCTACCCTCGCCCGCATGCGCCGCGCCCCTCTCGCCCTGGTCGCCGGGCTCCTGCTGGCTGTCGGCGGGTGCGCGGGCGGCCTGTACGACCCCGCCGGCGCCCCGGCCACCACCACCGTGGCCGCGGCCCCCGCCGGCCCGTCCACCAGCGCCAGGATGGTCTGCGAGCAGGAGGCGCAGGACGACATCACCGAGGCGGTGGGCATCACCGCGCAGCGCGTCGAGACCCCCACCTGGGCCGACCGGCTCTACTCCTGCCGTTACGACTACGCGAGCGGGTCGTTCCAGATGTCGGTCAAGGAGCTGGTCAACGACCCCGAGACCACGACGTACTTCGCGTCGCTCGCCGCGAAGCTGGGCAGCGCCCAGGCCGTCGACGGACTGGGGCAGGGCGCGTTCGTCACCCGCAACGGCTCGGTGGTGGTGCGCAAGGACTTCAAGGTGCTGCTGGTGGACGACTCGACGCTGCCGGCCACGCTGTCGAGCCCGCCGCTGACGCCGGCCAACGTCGCGATGCTCGTCGCGAAGACGATCATGGGTTGCTGGGACGGCTCCTGAGAGCCGGACCCCACGTCCGACGAACGGCACTCCCGTCGGACAGGTTCCGACGAGAGTGCCGTTCGTCAGCGGGCCTGGCGGCACCGCCTACCGGGGATCAGCCATTGCTGGCGCTGGTGTTGATCGTGCCGTTGACGCCCTTCGGGAAGAACCCGCCCGAGGTGACCTTCTTCGGGTTGAGGAACACGATGTTGAGCACCGAGCCCGCGGAGCGGGAGTAGGCCAGGCCGTTGGCGTCGGTCGGG
>JBBRLM010000091.1:0-22243 GCA_038231335.1 Mycobacteriales bacterium | reverse complement strand
TGGACGTCCTGAACACCGAACTCGCCGCCTGGCAGGCCACCACCAACACCGACCAACGACAGGTCAACTGGCACTTCACCACCAGCGACGCCCGCACCAGACTCCGACACCTCTACCCCGAACGTTAGAGGCGACGGTCTAGTAGTTGCCGAGGCCCACGAAATTGGTCAGCGGTCCGAGCCCGTTCCAGGAGAACAGGCTGTAGTAGGCGGCCGTGGCCATCGGGACCAGCACGAACCCGGCGTAGAGCAGCAGGGCCGGGGCGACGTAGAGGGTGATCTCCGCCCAGCGGGGCATCGTCCACCGCCTGCGCCGGACGGTGCCCGGCGGTGGCGGCGGCGTGCGGCGCGGCGGCGCGGCAACCTGGGTCGTCATCGCGCTACTGGTTCGCAGCGGCGTCGGTGGCGGCCTGGATGATCTTCTCCGGCGAGGACTTGCCCACGAACATGTTCACGATCTCGTCGTTGAGGGCGCCGCCGACCGCGGTGGGCAGGGCCTTGTCGAAGTAGAGCTGCGTGAACGACGAGGCACCGCGGGCCTTCAGCACGCCCGCCACCGTCGGATCGGTCACGGAGCTCTCCGAGCCCGGAGCGACGGGCAGGCCGACGTTGAGCGCGCCGAACATGCGCTGCTCGGCTGGGCTGAGCAGGAACTTCAGGAAGTCCGCGCAGGCCGGCGGGGCAGCGGCGGAGCAGGAGAAGCCGTCCCCGCCGCCGAAGGTCGTGTCGGGCGCGCTCTGGCCACCGGGCACCGACGGGAACGGGAACCAGCCGAGTTTGTCGCCCAGCGGCTTCGCATCGGGCGTCAGGCCGGTGATGATGCCGCCGTCCCAGTGGCCCTGCAGCTCCATGGCCGCCTTGCCGTTGGCGATCAGGCCGGCCGAGCTGGCCGCACCCTGCTGCGCGGGGGTGCCCAGGAACCCCTCCTGGAAGGGCTGCGCGGCGATCAGCCGCTGCAGGTCCTGGCCGGCACGCAGGTAGCACGGGTCGTCGAACGTGAGGTCCTTGGTGGTCTTCTGCAGCGTCGCCGCGCTGCACTGCCGGGTGGCGAGGAAACCCCAGTAGAACGCATCGGGCCACTTGTCCTTGCTGCCCAGGGCGATCGGGGCGATGCCGGCCGCCTTGAGCCGGCCGATCGCGGTCATCAGCTCGTCCATCGTGGCCGGTGGTGCGGTGATGCCGGCCTTCGCGAACAGGTCCGGCCGGTACCAGAAGCCGACGACGCCCACGCTGTAGGGCAGCCCGTACTGCCGGCCGCCGACCTGCCATCCGGCCGCCGACCCGCCGAGCGTCGTCGCCACCGCGGACGTGGCGTCGGTGATGTCCTGGACCTTGCCGGACCCCACCTGCGTGGCGAGGTCACCGCCGCCCCACTGCTGGAAGATGTCGGGCGGGTCGTTGGACTGCAGGCCGACCTGGATCTTGGTCTGCATGGCCTGGTTCTCGACCGCCTCGATCCGGAACGTCACGTCGGGGTGGGCGGCGGTGTACCGGTCGGCCGCGGCCTGGAAGTAGCCCTTCAGCGGCTCCTGGGTGGCGTTGTGCCACCAGGTCAGGACGGTGGGCCCGCCGGGGGCGTCGGCCGCGCCGGGGCCCCCGCAGGCGGAGAGTGTGAGCAGTGCGGCGGTCACGAGTGCGGCCGCTCGGGTCGGTCGAAGCATCGAGTTCCCTCTCGGTCTGGCGTCGCAGGCAGGCCTGTGTCGCTTCGATGACACGAGATGGTGCAGCCATCCGACCTTTGGTGTCAATCGTTATCGATAACGTTTTCGAGCTGCTAGGGTCCCCCCGTGACGAGCAGTCGGGCCACCATCCGTGACGTAGCCGCCGTGGCGGGCGTCTCGGTGGCGACGGTCTCCAAAGTGATCAACGACCGCTACGGGGTGGCGACGGGCACGATCGAGCGCGTGCGCCAGGTGGTGGCCGAGCTGGGCTTCGAGTCGAGCCTGGTCGCGCGGAGCCTGCGCAACGCCCGCACGAACGTGATCGGCATCCTGGTCTCCGACATCGAGCCGTTCAGCGCCGAACTGCTCAAGGGCGCGGCCCGGGCCATCCGCGGCACCGGCTACGAGCTTGTCGTCTACTCGGCGGGCGGCGACAGCACCGGCAACGTCGGCTGGGAGAGCCGCTACCTGTCGCGGCTGAGCGGCACGCTCATCGACGCGGCCGTGCTGGTCACGCCCACGGTCGTCGCGTCGTCGTTCGGGGCGCCGGTGGTGGCGGTCGACCCGCACACCGGCGGCGAGGAGGTACCCACCGTCGACTCCGACAACCGGCGCGGCGCTGAGCTGGCCGCCGAGCACCTGCTGAGGCTGGGCCACCGTCGCATCGGGTTCCTGGCCGGCCGCACCGACCTGGAGTCGGCGCGGCTGCGCGAGGAGGGTTTCCGCCGCGCCGTCGCCGCAGCCGGGATCGAGCTCGACCCGGCGCTGGTGCGGGTCGGCGACTACGACCAGGCGACCTCCGCCGACGCGGCGCGGGAGCTCCTCGCCCTGTCCGACCGGCCCACCGCGATCTTCGCGGCCAACGACCTCTCCGCGATCGCGACGATCGAGGTGGCGCGCACGCTCGGGCTCGACGTGCCCCGGGACCTGTCGGTCGTCGGCTTCGACAACGTGCCCGAGAGCGTCATGGTGACCCCGGCCCTGACCACCGTGGACCAGTCGATCCAGCTGATGGGCGAGCGTGCGATCGAGCTGCTCGTCGAGCTGCTCGCCGGCCGGCAGCCGGAGGACGTGCACGTCCGCCTGCCCACCCGTCTGGTCGTTCGCGACTCCTGCGCCGCCCCGTCCGCTCTCCCTGGAGTGCCCCGTGACCACTGACGAGATCGCGCTCCGCCACGCCTGGCACGACCTGACCGCCGACACCGCCACCCGCGTCGAGGCGCTGATGAGCGCCATGACACCGGAGGAGAAGCTCGCGCAGCTCGCCGGGATCTGGGTCGGCGCCGACAGCTCCGGCGCGGGGGTGGCCCCGCACCAGCACGACCTCACCGCCGACCCCGTCGACCTCGACGCGCTGCTCCCGAACGGCATCGGCCAGCTGACGCGCCCCTTCGGCACCGCGCCCGTCGATCCGCGGGCCGGCGCCGGGGCCGTGGCGGCCACCCAGGTCGCGATCGTCGCCGCCGGCCGGTTCGGGATCCCCGCACTCGTGCACGAGGAGTGCCTCACCGGGCTCGCGACCTGGCAGGCGACCGTGTTCCCGTCGCCCCTGTGCTGGGGGGCCTCCTTCGATCCCGCTCTGGTGCGCCGGGTCGGCGAGCAGATCGGTGCCGCCATGCGGCTGCTCGGCGTCCACCAGGGACTCGCCCCGGTCCTCGACGTGGCACGTGACCTGCGCTGGGGCCGGGTCGAGGAGACCATCGGCGAGGACCCGGTCCTGGTCGGGAGCATCGGCTCGGCCTACGTGCGGGGCCTCGAGTCCAGCGGTGTGGTCGCCACGCTCAAGCACTTCGTGGGCTACTCCGCCTCCCGGGGCGGGCGCAACCTCGCCCCGGTGTCGGTCGGCCCTCGCGAGCTGGCCGACGTCCTGCTGCCGCCGTTCGAGATGGCCCTGCGCGCGGGCGCCCGGTCGGTGATGAACTCCTACACCGACATCGACGGGGTCCCGGTCGCCGCCGACGCGAGCCTGCTGACCACGCTGCTGCGCGACCGCCTCGGATTCACCGGCACCGTCGTCGCCGACTACTTCTCGATCGCGTTCCTGCAGACCCTGCACGCCGTGGCGGCGGACCAGGGCGACGCGGCGCGGCTCGCGCTGAGCGCCGGGATCGACGTCGAGCTACCCACCGTCGCCTGCTTCGGCGACCCGTTGCTCGCGGCCGTGCGCGCGGGCACGGTCGACACGGAGCTGGTGGACCGGGCCGTGCGCCGGGTGCTGCGGCAGAAGTGCGAGCTCGGGCTGCTGGACCCGGGCTGGGACCCGGAACCCGACGCGCTGCGCGGCGGGCCCGTCGACCTCGACCCGGCGCCGTCCCGCGAGGTCGCCCGCCTGTTGGCGGAACGCTCGGTGGTGCTGCTGCGCAACGACGGCGCGCTCCCGCTGGCCGCGGGCACCCGGGTCGCGGTGGTCGGCCCGCGCGCCGACGACCCGGCCGCGATGATGGGCTGCTACGCGTTCCCGCAGCACGTCGGCGTCCACCACCCGGACACCCCGCTGGGGATCGAGGTCCCGACGCTGCTCGACGCGCTGCGCGCCGCCGGGCTGCCGGACACGTCGTACTCCCCCGGCGGCGGCGTCACGACCGCGTCCGACGCCGACATCGCCGACGCGGCGGCGGTGGCGCGCACCGCGGAGGTCTGCGTCGTCGCGCTCGGGGACGTCGCGGGCCTGTTCGGCGGCGGCACGTCGGGTGAGGGCTGCGACGCGCCGGACCTGCGCCTGCCCGGCCGCCAGGAGGAGCTGCTCGAGGCCCTGCTCGCCACGGGCACACCCGTGGTGCTCGTCCTGCTGTCGGGTCGGCCCTACGACCTGTCGAGACAGGTGGACCGGCTGGCCGCGGTCGTCTGCGGCTTCTACCCGGGTGAAGAGGGCGGGCCCGCCCTGGTCGGCGTGCTGACCGGCCGGATCGACCCCTCGGGACGCCTTCCCGTCGGGTTCCCGGGGGCCGGCAGCAACCAGCCCGCATCCTACCTCGCGCCGAGACTCGGCCGGCGCAACGAGGTGAGCGTCATCGATCCCACCCCGCTGTTCCCGTTCGGTCACGGCCTGTCCTACCGCCGACCGATCTGGGGCGCCGCCACCGCCGACGACCGGTGGGCGAGCGACGGCACCTGCCGCGTGGGGCTGACGCTGCACAACCCGCACGACCGTCCGGCCCGCGACGTCGTGCAGATCTACCTCCACCGCCCCACGGCCGAGGTGGTGCAGCCGCTGCAACGCCTCGTCGCCTTCGTCCGCGTCGAGGTCGAACCGGCCGGGTCCCGCACCGTCACGGTCACGCTGCACGCCGACCTGATCTCCTACACAGGACGCGAGGGAGTCCGGATCGTCGACCCGGGCCCGGTGGAGCTCCGGGTCGGCGCGTCCAGCGCCGACATCCGCAGCACCGTCTCGCCGGACGTCGTCGGTCCACGCCGGAATGTGGGGCCCGACCGGATCCTCGAGCCGGACGTGCACATCGGCCACCACGAGGAGATCCCGCCACGATGACCCCACCCGACCCGCTCCGCCGCGCCGCCCTTCCGCCGCGGGCCACGTTCGTGTCCGATGCGCCCGTCCTGTCCCTCGACGGGCTCTGGCGCTTCCGGCTCGCACCCGGCCTCGGCGACCTCACCGACGGCTTCGCCGAGCCCCGATTCGACGACTCGGCGTGGGCACAGCTCCCCGTGCCGGCCCACTGGCAGTTGCACGGCTACGGGACCCCGGCCTACACCAATGTCCGCTTCCCCTTCCCCGTCGACCCGCCGCACGTGCCCGACGAGAACTCCACCGGCGAGTACCGCCGCCAGGTCGAGCTGCCGCCCGGTTGGGGGGGCCGCCGGGTGCTGCTGCGCTTCGACGGGGTGGACTCGCAGTTCACCGTGTGGGTCAACGGCTCCGAGGTGGGCGAGGCGTCGGGCAGCAGGCTCGTGCACGAGTTCGACGTGGGCGGGCTGCTGCGGGCCGGGTCGAACACCCTCGCGGTGCGCGTGCAGCAGTGGTCGGCGGCGAGCTACCTCGAGGACCAGGACATGTGGTGGCTCTCGGGGATCTTCCGCTCCGTCACCCTCCGGTTGCGACCCACGGGCTGCCTCGACGACGTCGAGGTGCACGCCGGCTTCGACGCGGCCACGGGCCACGGGACGCTGCGCGTGGACACCCTGGGCGACGGGCGAGCCACCGTGTCGGTGCCCGAGCTCGGCCTGCACGAGGCCGCCACCGGCGTCGAGCACGACGTGGGGCCGGTGGCGCCGTGGTCGGCCGAGGTGCCGCGCCTGTACGACGCCGTGGTCACCGCGCCGGGCGAGCGGGCATCGGTGCGCGTCGGCTTCCGCACCGTCACCACCGACGGGGGTGTCCTGCGGGTGAACGGGCGGCCGGTGCTGTTCCGCGGGGTGAACCGCCACGAATGGCATCCCCGCACCGGCCGCGCGCTGGACGCCGCCACCATGCTGGCCGACGTGCTGGCGATGAAGCGCCACAACATCGACGCGGTCCGCACCAGCCACTACCCGCCCCACCCGCATTTCCTCGACCTGTGCGACGCCTACGGCCTCTGGGTGATCCTGGAGGCCGACCTGGAGACGCACGGCTTCGAGCCGGTGGGCTGGGTGGGCAACCCGAGCGACGACCCGGCGTGGACCGGGCCCATGCTCGACCGGATCCGCCGCACCGTCGAGCGCGACAAGAACCACGCCAGCGTCGTGATGTGGTCGCTGGGCAACGAGTCGGGAACCGGTGCCAACCTCGCCGCGATGGCCGCGTGGGTGCACGAACGCGACCCGCACCGGCCGGTGCACTACGAGGGCGACCAGGACTCCCCCTACGTCGACGTCTACTCGCGGATGTATCCCACCCACGCCGAGGTCGACGTGATCGGCCGCCGGGAGGAACCGGCCACGACCGACCCCGTCGTCGACGCGCACCGCCGCGGCCTGCCGTTCGTGCTGTGCGAGTACGCGCACGCGATGGGCAACGGCCCCGGCGGGCTCGCCGAGTACCAGGAGCTGTTCGAGCGTCACGAGCGGATCTGCGGCGGGTTCGTCTGGGAGTGGATCGACCACGGCATCGCCCGGCCCGACGGGTCCTACGCCTACGGAGGCGACTTCGGCGAGCCGGTGCACGACGGCAACTTCGTGATCGACGGGCTGGTGTTCCCCGACCGCACGCCCTCGCCCGGGCTGGTGGAGTACGCCGCGGTGGTGGCGCCCGTCCGCATGACCGGTGAGGGCGACGAGATCGTGATCCACAACCTCTACGGGATCCGCGGGCTCGACCACCTGCGCTTCCCGTGGACGGTCGAGGTCCGGGGAGCCACGGTCGGGTCCGGTGAGCTCGCGGTACCCGCGGTGCCGGCCGGGGCCACCGCGCGGGTACCCCTGCCGGACCCGTCGGCGGGCCCGGGCGAGACCTGGCTGACCGTTCGCGCCGTCCTCGCCGCCGACGAGCCGTGGGCGGACGCGGGTCACGAGGTGGCGGCCGGGCAGGTCCAGCTCGCCGCGGCGGCCCGGCCGCCCGCCCGTGCCTCCGGGCCGGGTGCGCTGCGCGAGGGACCTTTCCTGCGCCTCGGCCAGGGCACGTTCGACCCTCGCACCGGAGTCCTGCGCCGGCTGGGTGGCCTCGTCGTCGACGGCCCCCGGCTCGACGTGTGGCGTGCCCCGACCGACAACGACCGCGCCGTGCACGGCCCGTCGGTGGAGCGGGAGTGGCGCCGGATCGGTGTGGATCGCATGACCCACCGCACGGTGTCGGTCGACCCCGGCCCGGACGGCCTGACCGTCCACACGCGGGTGGCCCCGGCCGCCACCGACCTCGGGCTCGGCGCCGTGTACCGCTGGAGCGTCGACGGCGACCGGTTACGGCTCGACGTCGCCGTCGAGCCCGAAGGCGACTGGGGCGATGGCACGCTGCCCCGGCTCGGGCTTCGCCTGGCGCTGCCGGGCGACCTCGACCGGGTCGTCTGGTTCGGTGGCGGGCCCGGCGAGGCCTACCGCGACTCGCGCCGGGCCGCCCGTGTCGGCCGCTTCACCCGTTCCGTCGACGAGCTGCAGACCCCGTACCCGTACCCGCAGGAGAACGGCAACCGGATCGACGTGCGGTGGGTCGAGCTCGCCGGCCCGTCCGGCACGCTGCGCGTCGACGGCGCCCCCTGGTTCGATCTCACCGCCCGCCGCTGGACCCCCGAGCAGCTCGACGCCGCCCGGCATCCCACCGATCTGGTTCCCGGCGACCGGGTGGTGGTCACCGTCGACCACGCCCACCAGGGCCTCGGGACGGCCTCCTGCGGGCCGGGCACGCTGCCACAGCACGCACTCGCACCGGCACCCGCGGCGTTCACGGTGTTCCTCTCCTCGCGGGAGTGAGCCGGGACACGGGTCTGCGGATCCGGCTGGTCACGCCGGCGAGGTGACGTGCTCGGATGCGGCCTGCACCGTGCGGCCCGGCCGCAGCCGGTCGTAGGTGTGCTCGCCAAGGTCGGGGTGGCCGAAGCGGTCACGCAGAGTGGCGAGGTATGCCTGGTAGGTGGCGCTATCGACGTAGCTGGCGTGCCGTGGGCTGTCCACGTACGCGATGCCGCCGCGCAGGTCGGGGACGTCCTCGGCCTTGAGGCGGCGCATCTCGTTCCGGCGGCGGCCGGTCTCCGCGCCCGGATATCCATCACGATCATCTGGGCCATCTTGCGAACCGTCGGTGAGCGGCATCGGCGAACTCGATGAGGCCGAGGGCGTAGAGGCAGTCGTGCTCATCGTCGACTGCGGGATGACGTCCGCATTCTGGTCAAGAACCGCAGATCGGGCAGTCACGCTGGACCGGGTCGTGCCGGTGGCCCCGGATTCCGGACGCTACGCGTTCAGCTCGATGACTTCCCGTGGACTGCTGGCGAAGGTGAACTGGCGCCGATGTTCTCGGGGCGACAGGCTGGTGGCGCGCCGGAAGTGCATGCGGAAGTTGGCCGAGGTCCCCAAGCCGACGTCGCCGGCAATCTGTTCGACCGGCAGGTCGGTCGTTTCGAGGAGTTCCTTGGCGCGGGCGATGCGGTGGTTCCGTAGCCACGCAAGGGGTGGGAGCCCGGCGCGTTCGGTGAAGCGTCGGTGGAAGCTGCGCTCGGAGGTGTTGGCGTGTGCGGCCATCTGGGCGACCGTCAGTGGCTCCGCGAGCGAGGCGAGCATCCATTGCTGGGCGGCGGCGATGGTGTCGTCTCCCGGCGGGACGGTCCTGGTCTCGACGAACTGCCGTTGGTCACCGTCTCGACGCGGCGCCATGACCAGACGACGGGACATGTGACGGGCGGCCGACGGGCCGAGATCCTTGGCGAGCACGTGCAGGCAGAGGTCTACCCCGGCGGTGACGCCCCCGGAGGTGAGAACGGTGTCGTTGTCGACGAACATCACCGACGAGTCGACGGTCACGCGTGGATACTGGCTGGCCAGGGCGTCACACAGTGACCAGTGCGTGGTCGCGGTGAGCCCGTCGAGAATGCCGGCCTGCGCCAGCGCGAACGCCCCGGAACACACGGAGATCATGCGGACACCGCGGCGGGCCGCGACGCCGAGTGCACGTGTCGTGGCGGCGTCGACCGGGTGGTCGGCGGCACCGCCGTAGCCGGGCACGATGACCGTGTCGGCTCGGCGCACCAGGTCCAGGCCTCCGTCGGGGACCACGGTCATACCGCCGGCGACAGGAACCGGTCGCCCGTCGAGTGACGCGGTGACGACGTCGTACGCCTCCGGCGCCTCACGCGCGAACACGTGCATCGGGATAGCCATGTCGAGCGGCAGGACGTCGTCGACCAGGACGACGACGACGCGGTGGCGGGCCATGGCGGGATCGTAGTGCACAGTCGCAAAACTGCCACCGTCGTTGCGCTTCCACGTGCGCGGCGAGCGTCGCGAGGTCGACCGGGCCAGGCTCCCGGTCGCGCGGCGGAATGCTTGCGACAGATGGCAGGACTGCCACTCGTCCGAAGCGGCACACGAGCCGAGACTGATCGACATGACCCACCGTCTGACCTGAACGGAAGGACCGACCATGCCCGACAGCCCGACGTTCGTCCTCGTCCACGGCGCCCTCACCGACGCCTCCGTGTGGCGTGGTGTCTCCGACCGGCTACAGCGCGCCGGCCACCGTGTGATCGCTCCGTCCAACCCCATGCTCAGCCTCGACGGCGATGCCGCCTACCTGCACGCATTTCTCGAGACTCTGCCCGGACCGCTCGTCGTCGCGGGGCACTCCTACGCCGGTTCGGTCCTCTCGCATCCCGACGCGCTCACCCCGGCCGTGCGGGCCCTGGTCTTCATCGCAGCATTCCAGCAGGACGCCGGTGAGACCGCGGCCGAACTCAACGCCAAGTTCCCCGGCAGCCTGCTGACCCCGGACAACCTGCTGTTCCGCACCTGTCCGCACGGCCAGCAGGCATACGTGCGGCCGGAGAAGTTCGCCGAGGTCTACGCCGCCGATCTCGACCCGGCCGAAGCCGCGATCATGGCGGCGGCACAGAAGCCCTTCGATCCCACCACGCTCGGCGGCAGCTTCACCGCGGCGGCGACCTGGCACACCGTTCCGTCCTGGAGCGTGGTGTCCACCGCCGACGTGTCGATCCCGACCGAGGCGCTGCGTTGGATGGCCGAACGGGCCGGCTCCGCCGTCACGGAGACCGACTCGTCCCACGCCGTCCCGGTCGCGAGGCCCGACGTCGTGACCAGCGCGATCCTGGCCGCTGCCCAGGGCAGCCGGCGCTGAGCCGGACGTACACCCGAAGTCTCCGAGACCACACCGATCGCGGTTGCGGTCGCACCTGGAAGGACGTCATGACCACCACCCGACAGCAGACCCTGATCACCGCAGAAGCGGCACTGGATGCCGTTCACGCAGCCCTGGATGAAGGTCGTCGTCACGGTGTCCCGGTTTCGGCAACGGTGGTGGACGCGTCGCTCACTCTCCTGGCCTTCGGCAAAGCCGACGGCGCCACTCCACACAGCGTCGACACCAGCCGCGCCAAGGCGAACACCGCGGCGTCGACCCGCCGACCCACCGGATGGATGGGCCCCGACCTGGCCCTGCCGATACCACTGGCCACCGGCGGTCGGCTGACCAACATCCGCGGTGGTGTACCCATCACCGTCGACGACGTGGTGATCGGAGCGATCGGCATCGCGGGCGGGACGCCCGAGCAGGACGAGACGGTGGCCGTCGCCGCCCTCGGGCGTCTCGCCGCGGTCGCGCAACCGTGAACCCGGCTCGGTACGTCGTGCGAGTATCGAGAGTCAGGCCGATGCCGGTCCACATCAACGGAGGTGCGGCATGATTCGCGAGCAGCGCGACGCGCTCTATGCGCTGATGCCCGGCTGGCCAGTCCGATCGGCGCCGGCCTCGCGGGCTGCCACTCCTGATCGAGGTCGGGTCACCCGAGACTCTCCTCGACGACGCCGTCCCGCTCGCTTCCACCGCGGCGCACGCTGTTCCGTTCGCGGATCTGGCGACCGGCTATCGGCCGGGCCGGGATGCTCGGCGGCGTCCGCGAGGTCGACGGCGAATTCCTCGCAGAATTGGACCGACGCTGCTGGCGACAAGCATTCGGAACGACTGGGCACCCACGCTGCCGCTGTGCGCCACCTCGCTCGCAGCCAGGCCGGCGGGCTCCGCTTCCACGAACTGCACCACTCCTACGCCACGCGGCTCATTGACGACGGGGTCCCGCCCAACATGGTGCAGCGGGTCATGGGCCACGAACGCTCGTCGACGACGCTGGACCTCTACACCCGGCGCACGGACAACAGCGACCGCATCCTCCGCGCGCTCACCGACCCGGACTTTGGGGAGACCGACGCGGACAGCGGCGCTACGCCGGTGTGGTCGGCGGGTCGATCAGTCCCCCGATCTCGGCTGCGGCGACGTCCAGATCGTGGTCTCGACCGATCTCGACCATGCCCTCGAACACCGCATCGCCGCCCCGAGCAGTTCGACGCAGCACCGCTGCCCCTTGTCGCGTGCGGTCTCTGATGATCGGGAGCAACTCGTGCGCGGAACCGTTCCACCCGTAGGCATCCAAGAACATCGTCAGCCGGTCGAGGCGCCTGTCGAACTCGGTGAAGCCCTCGGCCTCGACTTGGTCTTCGAGGTGCCCCAGGACGGCATGCACGGAAGGTGTCCATGGCCCGCGGGCCCGACGCACCGTTCCGCCCTCTAGCTCGGCGCCCCCTGCGGCTCCTCCGGCGAGCCTGTCGCCGGCATCGCTATCTGTCATTCGCAGACCATCTCCCCGCTGGTCCGCGCGTGCGTCCTGCTCCGGGAATGCTCCGGCAACTACTGGCCGGCTTGACGAGAGTCACGATCGTCCCGCAGGGACCACGTCGTGTGCCGGGGCGGCCGCGAATGCCCGGCTCAGCGCGACGCAGGCGATCGGGAAGGCCACGACGTAGCCGAGGATCCCGATCCCCCGCAGCGCCATGACGTCGATCGCCGGGCCGACCAGTCCGACGAGACAGAGCACCCCGCTCACCAGCAGCCAGAGTCGCGCGGTGCGATAGCCGGGACCGGTGAACACGGCGGCGGCGAACACCAGCGACAACCCCAGCAGCAGATCCCATGCGACCACGTCGACCGCGTAGAGCATCGACGGCCACGCGAAGTCGAACAGCCGCGCGAAGCCGGGCACCGACTCCGGCTCGATCCGGCGCACCATCACCAGTTGGACCACGTGCACGGTCATCGTCAGGCAGGCCGCCACGAGCATCCAGCCGAACGCGACCAGGCTGAACATCCGCAGGTGGACCGGCGCGCAGGCGTGCACCGCGGCCATCAGCACCACCATCACCGGCGCCATCACCAGGATGAGGATCTCGGCGACGGCGAGGTAGGGGTCGGGCAGCGGATCGGTCAGGTTCCCCATCGACGCGAAGCCGACCACCATGACCACCGCGTAGGCGGCGCTGATGGCGGCCACGAACATCGCCGACCACCGCCCGGCGAGCCGTTCGGCCGGGTGGCCGCCGAGAAGGGCGCGATCCCGTTCGGTGATGTCCATGCGGCCACCCTGCGCGGAGCGGCCTCGGAACGGCCAGTGCCGAAGGACCCCGTCGACCGGTTCGGGGCCTTTCGCCTCTGCTGACCGGAGCGGACACGCGACGACGGTGGGAGGCCGACACCCCAGGGGGCACCGTGACATCCACGATCGACAGTCCGGCCAGCGCCGACGCGGGAAACACCGGTCCGGCCCGCGGCGGTTCCGTCCGCGTCACCGCACGGCTCGACGAACCGCTCAGCCGAGGGCTGTGGCTGGTCAAGTGGCTGCTCGTGGTGCCGCACCTGATCGTGCTCGCGCCGTTGTGGGCCGCGTTCGCCGTGCTCACCGTCGTCGCGTTCTTCGCGATCCTGATCAACGGCCGCTACCCGCACTCGATCTTCGAGTTCAACCTCGGAGTGCTGCGCTGGAGCTGGCGCGTGGGCTACTACAGCTACGGCGCCCTGGGCACCGACCGCTATCCCCCGTTCACCCTCGGCCCCGCCCCCACCTACCCGGCCGGACTCGACATCGCCTACCCGCAGCACCTCACCCGCGGGCTCGTGCTGGTCAAGTGGCTGCTCGCCCTGCCCCACTACGTGATCATCGCCTTCCTCGGGAGTGGCAGCTACGCCGCCTACTCCGCCGCGAACTCCACAGGCACGAACGGCAGCTGGACCTCGGGCGGGCTGATCGGCCTCCTCGTCCTCATCGTCGGTGTCGTCCTGCTGTTCACCGGCCGCTACCCCCGCGGCCTGTTCGACATGCTGCTCGGGATGCACCGCTGGGTGCTGCGGGTGTCGGCCTACACCGCCCTGATGACCGACGACTACCCGCCGTTCCGGTTCGACCAGGGGGGCACCGAACGCACCGCATCCGCCGTCACGATCCCGTCCGCGGCTCCGGTCACCGCATCCGACGGGCATCCGACGTGGTCGACCGGCCGGATCGTCACCGTCGTCATCGGGTCGTTGCTGCTGCTCGGCGGCATCGGGGCCGCGGTCGGCGGGAGCGCCGTTCTCGCCGCCGATCGCGGAGGCCGCGACGCCGACGGTTTCCTCAACACCCCCACGCAGACCTTCACCGGGAACGGCTACGCGCTGGTCTTCGACCCGCTCGAGCTGGCCAACGCCGCGACCAGCCAGAACGTCGGCGCGCTCGTCGGGGACGTCCGGATCCGCGCCACCGCCCCGGATGCCGGGGTGTTCGTCGGGATCGGGCCCGCCGACGCCGTGGACGGCTACCTCGCCTCCGTCCAACGGGAGAAGGTTGTGGGCTACCGCACGGGCACGGGCGCCGTCCAGCAGCAGCTCGCCGGCGGCGCGCCCGCCACCTCGCCCGCGCAGCAGACGTTCTGGATCGCCTCCGCGGCCGGTCGCGGCCCGCAGCAGCTCACCTGGACCGTCGCCGAGGGCCGCTGGGCCGCCGTCGTGATGAACGCCGACGGCAGCCGGCCGGTTGTCACCGGCCTGTCCGCGGGCGCCACCGCGCCCGGCCTGCGCTGGGTGTGGATCGGCCTCTACACCGCCGCCGGCATCGGCCTGATCGCCGGAGCCCTGATGGTTCTGCTGGCCGTCCGCCCACACGACCGGCGCGAACGGGCATGACGACGGCAACGGCCCGTCGCCGGTCGTTGCCCAGCCCTCTGGCGCCATCGTGGGTGGACCGCCGGTCTGGTCGTCGCCGTGGGCGCGGTCACGGGGACGGCATCGACTGAGATCAACTCGAATCGAAGAACTCGGCGAGGATCGGCGCGATCACCGCCAGGTCGACGCCGTGTCCCTGACCGGGAACGAGCCGGTGTCCGGCGCGGGGGTCGGCGGCGACGGCGACGGCGTCATGCGCCCAGATGCCGCTGTCGCGGTGAGTCACCCACTCCGCGACATCGCCGAGCGGTTCCGCGCGTAGGCGGCATGGCCGCCACTGGGCCTCCCGCCCCCGTGTGATGAGCCCCGCACGCTCGAGCACCTTCAGGTGCTTCGACACCGCCGGCAGGCTCATCGCGAACGGTGCGGCCAGATCGGTGACAGTGGCCTCACCCCTGGCGAGCCGCGCCAGGATCGCTCGCCGCATCGGATCGGCGAGTGCCGACAATCGGCGCAGGTGCAGGCAGGCAGGCAGGCACACTGCAGCTCCCGTGCAGGACCAGAGCTGCCGGCTCAGGTGCTAGTGGGCACCTGCGCCTCGGGCTCGTGCGGCTCGCACTGCTGCGGCGAGTTCGATGACACCGTCGCGGATGGCGTGTTCGGACATCTGCCCGTAGCCGAGCAGGAGAGTCGGCGGGTGGCTGTGGGCGCCGGGTCGGTAGTCGTTCATCGTTTCGAGCTCGATGTGCCGGTGATGCGCCTCGTCGCGGATCGCGTGTTCGTCGTCGCCCTCGGGCAGCTGGACGGTCACGTGCAGCCCGGCGGCGACCCCACCGACAGCGGCTTCCGGGAGCACTGCCCTGAGCGCCTCGACGAGGGCATGACGCCGGTCGCGGTAGCGGCCTCGCATGCGCCGCAGGTGACGGTCGAGTTCGCCGCGGCTCAGAAAGTCGGCAAGCGCGTGCTGCTCGATCCGGGCGGTCCCTCGATCGGCCAGGAGCTTCTCGTGGATGACGGCCTCAAGCAGAGAGGGCGGCACGACCAGCCAGCCGATCCGGAGCGCCGGCGCCAGCGTCTTGCTGGCCGAGCCGGCGTAGACGACCCGGCCGGGGTCAAGGCCCTGTAGCGCGCCGATCCCGGCGTGGTCGAAGCGGTATTCCGCGTCGTAGTCGTCCTCGATGGCGATCGCGGGTCGCGCGCGCAGCCACGCCAGCAGGGCCGTGCGTCGCTCGCCGCTGAGCACGACACCGGTCGGATGCTGGTGGGCAGGGGTCAACACGACCGCGTCGGCGTCCGCGCCAACGAGTTCGTCGACGTGAGTCCCGCCATCATCGACTCCGATCGCGATCGGAGTGAGGCCGGCGCGGGCGACGATCACCCGGTCTGCGGGGTTGCTCGGGTCCTCCAACGCCATTCGCGTCGCGCCGACCGCCGCGAGGGCGCGGCATACCAGCCCGAGGCTTTGCGTGTAGCCGTTGGTGATGATGATGTGCTCGGCATCTGCGACGACGCCACGCACCCGGCCGAGGTAGTCCGCCAGGGCGCAGCGCAGCGCCTCCACTCCGCGGGGGTCGCCGTAGCCGAGATCAGCGTCGGTCATCGTCGCGAGTGCCGCCCGCAACGAGCGAAGCCACGCTGCCCGCGGGAAGGCCGAGACGTCCGGCACGCTGGGACGAAAATCGAACCGGGTACGTGGGGCGGGACGCGCTGCGACGGGCGCCGGCTCACGTGCGGGCAGGGCTTCCTCTGAGACGCGTGGGCGGGCGCCCTGGCGCAGGCGGAGATAGCCCTCAGCGGCGAGTTGTGCATAGGCGTCCACGACGACTCGCCGCGAAACGGTGATCTGGCGCGCCAGATCACGGGTCGAGGGCAATCCCGCTCCTGGTCTCAGGGCGCCGGCTCGGATCGCGTTCCGAAGCTGGTCCTCGATCTGTGCTCCCAGGGTCCGGGAGCCATCGCGGTGCACCGCAACAAGTAGCTCCAGCGGTTGACTGGTCTCGTTTACATCCACGATTGTGGATCCTTCATCTGCACCAGTCAGACCTTAGCATCGGCTCATGGACTCGATCGCCTCATCACCTGGCGCACCACGCCTGTTCGCGGCCTCGATCGTCGCGAGGTTGCCGCTGGCGATGCTCGGCATCGGACTGCTGGTCCATGGGCAGCAACTGACCGGCTCGTTCGCCCAGGCCGGTGTGATCACCGGCGCCTACGCGGTCGCGCTCGGCGCCGGTGGGCCACTGCTCGGACAGCTCGTCGATCGTCGCGGGCAGACGTCGGTGTTGCTGGTCAGCGCCGGCACTGCGGGTGCTCTGTTGGTCACGATCGGATTGCTACCGGCGGGCAGTCCACTTGCCGTGCCTGTTGGGCTCGCAACGGGTATCGGGCTGGCCACACCGCCGGTGGGCGCCTGCCTACGAACCCAGCTTCCGGCCCTTCTGTCCACTCCCGGCGCCATCCGCAGCGCCTACGCACTCGAAGCGTCGCTCGTCGAGCTGACCTACATCGTCGGGCCGCCGCTCGCGCTCTGCGTCGGCGCGTTCTGGTCCAGCGGTGCGGCCCTCGCGGTCGGAGGCCTCGTACTGTTCGCCGCCACCGCCGCGTTCGCTGCGCAACCGGCGTCACGCGGCTGGCAGCCGGCCTCGGCCGATCGGCCGTCTCGGGGAGGATCGCTTCACACACCGGCGATGCGGACGCTCGTGATTGTCCTGATCGCGGTGGGAATGCTGCTCGGCGCCGACGAGGTCGCCGTCATCGCGGCGGCCACGACGCTGCACAGCACCGTGAGCGCCGCCCCGCTGTTCGCTGTGTGGGGCGCAGGGTCGTTCATCGGCGGCCTGCTCGTCACCCGCCTCGGCGGTGGAGCACGCACTGCCGGTGGGCTCGCGCTCCTGCTCGGCGCGCTGACAGCCGGACACCTGGCCCTGATCCCTGCGGACGGGAGCGTCCTTGCGCTCGGGGCCGTGCTGCTCGTCGCCGGTGCCGCGATCGCGCCGACCGAGGCCACCCTGTACGCGATGGTCGACAACGCCGCCCCGGACGGCACCATCACCGAGGCATTCGCCTGGCTCGCCACAGCAATGGCGGTGGGTGGTGGCGTGGGAGCCGCCGGCGCCGGAATGGTCGCCGACCGCGCCGGGCCGACAGCAGCCTTCGCCCTCGCCGGCGGCGCCGGCGCGCTCGCGTTGCTCACGAGCATGCTGCGGTCGCGTTCGGTGACGTTTCCACCTCACGGGACACGCCCGCCATCGAGCCGAAACCCGACAACCGTCGACGTCGGAGACGCCGTCGCCGCGACCGTCGTGACCCATACGATCGAGCGGGGGCCCGCTGTCGCGCCGCGAACCTTCCGATGCCGACTTGTCCCACCACGCCCAGGACCATGCCGCCCTCCTCCACGCGGCGTGGCGCACCCGGCCACCGACCCGGCGTCGGCGTGACCGCCGTGGTGGGGGGCGGCGTGCCGGCCGACCGGCCCGGCGAGGGTCGCGCGCGCCGTCCGGTGCTGACCGCCGCAGTCTTCGCTGTCACCCTCGTTACCAGCGTCACCGCGCTCGCGAGCCCGGTCCTGATGGACCTGTTCACTCGGGACCTGACGCGTCTGCACGCCGGTGAGTGGTGGCGCATCGTGACTCCCGTACTCGTGCAACCGTCCGGGTGGGGTCAGCTGGTATTCAATATGGTCGGAATCGCGGTCATCGGAGCCGCGCTGCAGCGGCGACTCGGCTGGGCAAGCTGGTCCCTGGTCTATCTTGCGGGCGGGTCGGGCAGCATCGCGGTGTACAGCGTGTGGCATCCCGCCGACACCGGTGGTGGCTCGTCGGCCGCGGTCGCGGCGCTGATCGGGGCGTTCCTCGTTACCGTGAATGTCGACGGAGAGTCCGGCCGCCTGGAATGGCTTGCTCAGGTCTACTCGGTGCTTTTCGCCGCCTATCTCACGACGCTCGACCTCGCCGGCGCACTACCGTCGATCATCGCCGGGAACGCCACCATCATCGTCATGTGCATCGCGCGACGCGCTGTCAGCCCGACGACCCTGGCTCGAGGATCGCTACTCGTGGTGCTGGTCGCCGCCGTCGCGATGACCCTCGCACGAGACGACCACGGCGTTGGGCTCGCCATCGGGGTCACGCTCGCCGTACTGGTCCTGGCGCGCCGTATGGTGCTCTCACGACCCACCCCGAGACCATGGCGACTGCCCGCCGTCGCGGTGCCGGGCGTTGCCGCGGCCGCCGTGCTGACCTGGGTCGCCTGGGTTCACCTCCTCGGAATCACCCTTGCCACAACGCAACCCGACGGCCACGTGTCCGACATCGGCTGGTTCAGCGTCACCCTGGTCGCCGCAGCCGCCTGCCTCGCCGCATCACTCGCGCTGCACCTCCTGAAACGGCGCTGGCCAGCCCACGGCGTCCACATCTGGACCGTCCTGTGCGCGGGGCTGGCGCTGATCTCGATGACCGGTCCGCTGACACAGGCCGTCGGGATCACCAGCACGGCCGCGCTGATCAGCTTGCACGTGGTGTGCGTGGCAGCGATCCTCGCGCTCGTCGTGCCGCCCGCCGAACCCTCTGACGCGATACCGAAAACCCCACGCCGCGCCGCACTGCACCCAGGGTGACGGCCGGCCGCGTGCTAGCCGGAGGCGGGGACCGAATCACAATCGACTACGTGGGACGCCCGGTGACCGGAGATGAACGGTGATCGACACGAGGTGGCTCGTCCCGACCCGCGGCCGCGGGCCCGCCGTTGGCGGCCGGGTCGGGTGCGCCGTTGCGGGTGCGTTCGTCGGCGCGGGGTCGGGGGTCACAGCCCGCGCGGGAATGACGAGGTCACGGACACCGTCGATGAGTTCACCAAGGGCGGTGAACAGCACTAGCGCGTAGGCGGACCGACGCCGCGCCCGTAACGGGAGTCGGAGGCCGACGTCGATCGCCGGGTCGGGGCCCCGCCCGGGTCGGCCCGCCGAATCCGTGGCGTAGAGCACGGATCACAGATCCTCGCCGGACAACGATGGGAGCCCGTCACCGAGGGACGGCAGGCAGACTCGGCTCAAGGTGCTGCAGTGCTGAAGTAGGCGGCGCGGCGGCGGATGTGGCGCATCGGGTTCCGGGGCCGAGGCGCCGGCGGTGTATCAGTTCGGGCGGCGCGGTAGAAGATCCGTTTGCCGAGCTCGATCAGCACGAGGTAACCGACGACCATCCCGGCCAGCGCCGCGAAGAACCCACCGGGCAGCGGCTGGAACCCGAGGGTGTGGGCGAGCGGGGTGGCGGGCAGCAGCGCTCCGACGGTGACGACGCCGAGCGCGGCGAGCACCAGCGGCAGGCTGGGGTGGCTGCGGAAGAACGGCACCCGGCGGGTACGGATCGCGAAGATCACCAGGGTCTGGGTGGCGAGGGACTCCACGAACCAGCCGGAACGGAACTGATCCGGCCCGGAGTTGAACACCCACAACATCACCCCGAAGGTGATGAAGTCGAACACCGAGCTGAGCGGCCCGAAGTAGAACATGAATCGGCGGATGAACGCGATGTCCCAGTGCGACGGTCGGCGCAGCTGCTCCTCGTCGACGTTGTCGGTGGGGATGGCCAGCTGGCTGGTGTCGTAGAGCAGGTTGTTGAGCAGGATCTGCGACGGAAGCATCGGCAGGAACGACAGGAACAGTGACGCACCGGCGGCGGAGAACATGTTGCCGAAGTTGCTGGACGTGCCCATCAGCACGTACTTGAGCGTGTTGGCGAAAATCCGCCGCCCTTCGGTGACACCGTCGGCGAGCACGTCGAGGTCCTTGTCGAGCAGGATCACGTCGGCGGCGTCCTTGGCCACGTCGGTGGCCGAGTCGACGGAGATGCCCACGTCGGCGGCGTGCAGGGCGAGCGCGTCGTTCACCCCGTCGCCGAGGAACGCCACTCCACCTCCCCCCGCACCACGTCGCACGCGCACGATGCGGGCCTTGTGCTCCGGGCTGACCCGGGCGAACACCGTGGTGCGGTCGATCGCCAGGGCGAGCGCAGCGTCGTCAAATGTGTCGAGGTCGGCTCCGGTCAACGCCCCGGGTGTGCGACCGGTCCCGCCCTGTTCACCGCCGCCCAACCCGAGATCGGCACAGACCTTGACGGCGACGGCGGCGTTGTCCCCGGTGACGACCTTGACCGCGATGCCGAGACCGGACAGGCGGCGCAAGGCGTCGGCCGCGTCGTGTTTGGGTGGATCCAGGAACACCAGCAAACCTTCCAGGTACATGCCGTGTTCGTCCTGCACCGTGGGTGGCCGGGTGCCCTCGGCCGGGCGGGTGGCCACCGCGACGACCCGGTTGCCGGCCGCGAACTCGGCGGCCAACGCGGCGTGCGCCGCGGCCGGGACATCGACGCAGCGCTCCAACACCGTCTCCGGCGCACCCTTGGTGACCGTGCTCAGCCGGCCCGCAGGGTCCCGGACGAGGACCGAGACCATGCGGCGCTCATGGTCGAACGGCAGCACGTGCAGCCGTCCGTACCCGGCCAGCGCAGCGCGCTCCGCCGCCGCGGCCGGGGAGTCCCACAGAGCCTGGTCCAGCGGGTTCCCGCCGACGGCGGGCACGGTCTGCGCTCCATCCGCCGCCGCGTCGGCAGCGGCGTTCTCGGTGCACAGCAGGCCCCAGCGCAGCACCGTGTCGGGATCGGTGTCACCGGCGGGGACGGCGCGCATGTAGTCGATGCGCCCCTCGGTGAGGGTGCCGGTCTTGTCGGTGAACAGGATGTCGACGTCGCCGAGGTCCTCGATGCACACGAGCCGTTTGACCAGCACCTTGCGGGCGCGCATCCGCCGTGACCCGGCGGCGAGGCTGGTGGAGACCACCGCGGGCAGCAACTGCGGCGTGATCCCGACCGCGATCGCGAGCGAGAACAGCAGCGCGTCGAGGATCGGCTTGTGCAGTACCACGTTGATCACGAAGATCGAGGTGGTCAACGCGGCGGCCACGTAGACCAGCAGCAGCGAGAACTTGCGCAGTCCGGCCTGGAAGCCGGTCTCGACCTGATGGGCAGTCAGCCCGGTGGCGATCTTGCCGAACTCGGTGCTCCCTCCGGTGGCCACCACGACGCCCCGCCCGCTGCCGGCGTGCACGATGGTGCCCATCAACACGCACCCGGACAACTCGGCCAGAGCCGTACCGGGCGACACCGGCTCGACGGACTTGACGACCGGCAGTGACTCACCGGTCAGAATCGACTCGGCGCTCTCCAGACCGGTGACCTCGAGCAGCCGCATGTCGGCCGGGACCACGTCTCCCAGACGCAGCTCGACCACGTCTCCAGGCACCAGGGCGGTGACGTCCACCGAGACCGGGCACCCGCCGCGGATGACCACGCAGCGGTGGGTGATCTGGGAGTGCAACGCCTCGGCGGCCTTCTCCGCCCGGTACTCGTTGACGAACCCGAGCCCGACCGAGAGCGCCACGATCACCCCGATGATGACCGCGTCACTGCGTTCCCCGACGAAGTAGGACACGACCGCGGCAGTCAGCAACAACCCGAGCAGCGGAGAACGCAACTGGTGCCACAACACCGGCAGCAGGCGCGCCCGGTGCGAGGACACCGCGTTCGGACCGTAGCGAGCCTGGCGCCGAACTACCTCGTCAGCGGTCAGACCAATTGCCGGGGAGGACCCGAGGTCGTGCAGCACATCCTCTACGGGACGCGTCGACGCGGACACGATCCGGGTGACGGGCCCAGCGGGCTGCGGCGGGGCGGAGACCGTCACCGGCAGGGCCTGGGTCGGCCGCACGAGGCCACCGAGCGGTCCGTCACGCCCACACCTATCCGTGTCACCCGCTGATCGTCGTGCCCCTGCCGTGGTCGCGCATAGATCCCACCGGCCTCCGCCGACGGGACCTTCGTCCCTGGAGCGAATCCGTGCCAGAGCTCCCACCAGGAACCATCGCCGACCGGTTCGCGCTGGGCCCGCTCGCCGTCAGGTACCCCTGGTGGCCGGTTTCACCGACCGCTGGTCATCGGGTCTGCCACCTCGTCGGGCGAGAGCCG
>JBBRLM010000090.1:0-22385 GCA_038231335.1 Mycobacteriales bacterium | reverse complement strand
GGTGATCGACGCCTACTTCGACCTGGCCGACGCCATCATCACCGTGCGTCGCCTCATCCGGCTGGCCTGGACCACGCATCGTTGGGACACCCGACCCGCCCGCCGACCATGATCAACACATCAATCCGCGCGACCTCTAAGAGAAGGACGTCGCGCTCGAACACCCGCAGCCGCCGGGCACAGTGGAAGGCCACGCCGCCCGACCTCGTGCCGGTGCGGATCGAGGGTCGCGAGTACCGCGTCCCCCGCCGCCTCGTCCGCGCCTACCAGCGCGGACTGCTGCCAGCCCCGGAGTAAGGAGCCTCAGCACGGGGATGACGTGATCGTCCGATGTGAGGGGGTGGGCCTCAGGGCGAGTCTCGTCCCATGTTCCTCAACAGCACGTTCTCCAGCATTGAAGCCGACTCCCACCGACAGGCCCTGCTCGACCAGGCCGACCACCACCGGCTCGTCAAGCTCGCCCGGGCGGGCCGCCGCGCCGCCAGCGCCGGGACCAGGGTCACGACGCCGCCGCCACCCCCTCCGACGATCCGCCCGGAGCAGCTTCCGCGCAATCACGACGAAAACCGTCGGTATGCCGTGTCACGATGACCGGCGTGGCGCGGCTGGGAGTCGGGATCGAGCTGGTCGGGCGCCGACACGAGGTGTCGGCGCTCGGCTCGACGCTCGACCGCGCCCTGGCCGGCCGCCCCACCGGGGTGCTGCTCTCCGGTGACGCCGGGGTCGGGAAGTCCCGGCTCGTCACCGAGACCAGCGCCCGCGCCGCGGAGTCCGGCTTCACCGTCCTCGTCGGGCGCTGTCTCGATTCCGCCGCGACGCTGCCGTACCTGCCGTTCACCGAGATCGTCGGGCGGCTGGCGGCCACCCGGCCGGAGCTGGTGGCCGCCCACCCGGAACTGCGTCGGCTGCTTCCCGGCCACCGCGCCTCCTCCGATCCCGCCGCGGAGGACCGCGAGCTGGGCCAGCTCCGCGTGTTCGACGCCGTGCTCTCCGCCCTCGACGAGCTCACGGCGTCGTCGCCCGCGTTGCTGGTGATCGAGGATCTGCACTGGGCCGATCGCTCCAGCCGTGATCTGCTCGTCTTCCTGCTCTCGCGGCTCACCACCCAGCGTCTCGTCGTGCTCGCCACCTACCGCACCGACGACCTGCACCGCCGCCATCCGCTGCGGCCCGTGCTGTCGGAGCTGGTGCGGTTGCCGGCCGTCGAGCGCGTCGACCTGGCAGCGCTCGGCCCCGAGGACGCCCTCGACCTCGTGCGCCGGTTGGCCGACGGCACGCTCGCCGAGCCGCTGCTGCGCCGCGTCGCGCAGCGCAGCGAGGGCAACGCGTTCTTCGCCGAGGAGCTGGTCTCCGCCTCCTCCGACGGATTGCCGCACGGGCTCGCCGAGGTGCTGATGGCCCGCGTCGAGGCCCTGGAGCCGGCCACCCAGCAGGTGCTGCGCATCGCGTCGGTGTCGGGCAGACGCGTGCGCCACGACCGGCTCGCCGCAGTGTCCGGCCTGCCCGATTCCGAGCTGGAGCAGGCCCTGCGCGACGCCGTCACCCACCACGTCCTGGTGCCGGAGGCCGGCGACGGCGACGCCTACGCGTTCCGCCACGCGCTGCTGCGCGAGGCGATCTACCACGAGCTGCTGCCCGGCGAGCGCAGCCGGCTGCACGCGGGCTACGCCGAGCACCTGGCCACCCACACCGACGAGCCCGGAGCGGCGGCCAAACTCGCCCACCACGCGATGGCGGGCCACGATCTGCCGCGCGCGCTCGCGGCGTCGGTGCGGGCCGCGCGGGAGGCCGACGACCGCGAGGCCCCGGCCGAGATGCTGCTGCAGGCCGAGCGGGCGCTGGACCTGTGGAACGCCGTGCCCGACGCCGAGGCGGTGGCCGGGGTCGACCAGGCCACACTCACGCGCTGGGCCGCGTGGGGCGCGAGCGCCACCGGCGACCCCGACCGCGGCATGGCACTGGGCCGTCGCGCGTTGGAGCTCACCGACGAACGTCGCAACCCGGTGCTGGCCTCGGCCATCGGCCGTCGCTACGCGATGCGGCTGATGGAGATCAGCGGCCACGAGCAGGAGACCGTCGACGTCGCCCGCCACGCCCTGTCGCTGGTGATCGGCGGCCCACCCGACAGCGATGTCGCCTGGTGCCACGCCGTCATCGCCCGCGCGCTGATCCGGGTCGACCGCTGGGACGACGCGCGCGAGGCGGCCGAGGCCGCTCTGCTCGTCACGAAGGCGCTGCCCGACGACGACCTCACCGCCGTCGGGGCCACCGCGGACGCACTCGTCACCGTTGCGCGTATCGACGAGTGGGAGCAACGGCCCGAGTCGGCCCGGCAGCACTGGGCCGAGGCGCAGCCGCTGGCCCGCCGCTCGGGCAACCTCGGGGTGGAGCTCCGCGCCCACTACAACATCGGCATGTCGCTGCTCGACGACGGCAGGCTCGCGGCGGCGAGCGCCGAGTTCGCCACGGGTGAGGCGCGTGCCGCCGACACCGGCATCACCTGGAGCGGGTACGGGCTCGACATCCGGGTCGCGCACGTCATCGCACTGTTCCTGCACGGCGACTGGGACGAGGCCGAGGCCGCCGCGGAGCTCGCCGGTGAGTCGGTGTCGGTGGCCAGCCGGCTCACCGCTGCGGGCCTGCTCACGGCGGTGGCCCGCGGCCGGCTCGAGTACGCGGCCCGGCGCGCGGCCGAGCTCTACGACTCGCAGCCCGCCGACGATCAGGTGGTGCTGCTGCTGGGGGTGGCCGGGGCCGAGGCCGCGCTGTGGCGGGGCGATGCCGCCGAAGCCATCCTCTGGGTCCAGGAGGCGCTCGACGGGCTGGATGGCATCACCGCCCACCATCTCGGCGGCATCACCGTGTCCGCACTGGGGATCGCGGCCCGCGCCCAGCAGGGCGGGGACGGGGCGGTCGAAGCGGCCAGGGCCCTGCTGGCCGTCGCCGAGGAGACCGCGGTCAAGGGCATGCCGCGGGCGGGCACGCTCGGGCCCGAGGGCCGGTCGTGGCTGGTGCGGGCCCGCGCGGAGCTCACCCGGCTCACCGGCCCCGATCCCGAGGTGTGGACCGAGGTGGTCGACGCGTTCGCGTACGAGACGGGTGAGGGCTGCTGCCCCAATGGGTACCGCCAGGCGTACGGCCGGTTGCGCCGGGCCGAAGCGCGGCTGGCCACGGCACCCGCGCCACACACCACCGCTTCGCACGCGGAGCTCACGGCCGCCGTCACCGAGGACCTGCGTCCCGCGCTCGCCACCGCGCGGCATCTCGGAGCCGCGCCGCTGGAGGCGGCGGTGCGGGCGATGGCCGAGCGGGCCGGCGTCCGGCTCGACGAGGTCGCCGTTCCGCGGGCGGCCGCACCCGATGTCCTCACCCCGCGGGAGCGCTCGGTGCTGGGGCTGGTGGCGGGCGGGCGCACCAACCGCCAGGTCGGGGCGGAGCTGTTCATCAGCGAGAAGACGGTCAGCGTCCACCTGTCGCGGGTCATGGCGAAGCTCGGCGCGAGCAGCCGCACGGAGGCCGTCAGCGTGGCGTACGCCCGGGGGCTGCTCACCCCGTGAGGCGGGGCGGATGAGCTCGCGGCATGGTGTGCCCATGGCGATCCACCGATCATCTCCCCGCCGCCGAGGAGCCGTGCTGGGCGCCGGCGTCGCGGCCCTGCTCGCGCTGACGGCGTGCAGCACCGTGGCCGGCACGCCGTCCGCCGTCCCGGCGGCCCAGAACTCGGGGGCGGCGAACCCGGGCGCCGACGACGCGGCGCTGGCGAAGTTCCTCGGCCAGAAACCGACCTGGGGCCCCTGCACCGACCCCACCGGGTCCGCCGACGAGCGCAAGGCCCTCGCCGACCCGAAGTTCGACTGCACCGCGATCACCGTGCCGCTCGACTACACGAAGCCCGACGGCACCACCGCGAAGATCGCCCTGTCCCGGCAGAAGGCCCTCGACCCGAAGGCCCGGATCGGGTCGCTCCTGGTCAATCCCGGTGGCCCGGGCGGCTCCGGCGTCGGGTTCACCCCGCAGATGTCGGACGGCGTCAAGACGGGCGAGGTGGCGCAGAAGTTCGACCTCGTCGGGTTCGATCCCCGCGGGGTCGGGGGCAGCACGCCCACCATCGACTGCTCGAACACCGCCGAGATCAACGCCCAGCGCGCCGAGAAGCCGTTCGACAGCACCCCGCAGGGCGTCGCGGCGAACGAGGCCGAGGAGAAGGCGTTCGCGCAGCGCTGCGTGCAGCGCACCGGCACGGAGGTGCTGGAGAACATCGGCACCCGTGACGTGGTGCGCGACCTGCGGATCATCCACAAGGTGCTCGGCGACGACAAGCTCAACTACATGGGCTACTCCTACGGCACCGCGATCGGCACCGAGTACGCCGCGCAGTTCCCCACCGACGTGCGGGTGATGGCACTGGACGGCGCCGACGACCTCGCCCGCCGGGTCACCGACCCCGTCGGAGCCGCGCTCGAGCAGCCCAAGGGCTTCCAGCTCGCGTTCACCAACTTCGCCACGGCGTGCGCCGCTGCGCTCAAGGGCCAGTGCCCGGTGGGCCCCGACCCGCAGGCGGCCACCGGGGTACTGCAGAAGGCCCTGCGACCGCTGATCGCCACCCCTGTCCCGGCCGCCGGGGCCGGGGCGGGGCGGACGCTCGGCTACAACGACGCCTCCGCCGCCGTGCTCCAGTCGATGTATTCCACGCAGCTGTGGGACCCCCTCGCGTACGGCCTCCAGAAGCTCTCCACGGGCGACGGCTCGGTCCTGCTGCAGATCGCCGACATCCTGCAGGGCCGCAACACCGACGGGTCCTACAGCAACGAGCAGGAGGACCTGCAGGCCGTGAGCTGCGTCGACTCCCCGCCGGTCACCGACCGCAAGGTGGCGCTGGACATCAGCACCCAGACGCTGAAGCTGGCCCCGCTCTTCGACAACGGCTACGGCCCGTCCGACGTCCTCGACGCCTGCGCGTTCTGGCCGGTGCCGCCCACCGGGCGCACCACCCCGATCGACGCCGCGGGGCTGCCGACCACACTGGTCGTCTCCTCGCTCGGCGACCCGGCCACGCCCTACGAGAACGGCAAGTCCTTGGCCTCCCAACTGGGGTCCCGGCTGCTCACCGTGGACAACAACCAGCACACGGTGGTCCTGCAGGGCCTCAACAAGTGCGCCGACGCCATCGCCACCCGCTACCTGGTGGACGCGGTCGCCCCGGCGCAGGACCCGTCCTGCGCGGCGGAGAAGCCCCCGGCGAACTAAGGCCCCTCCAGACCACGGGTTGGCGCGTTCGGACCCTTGAGGGATACCCCGCGGTAACTACTGTGGGGTGATCCGCCGCACATCGAGAGGTCGCCGATGACCGCTACAACCTGGACGGGCCGTCCGAACCTGTCCGATGTCGAGAACTTCTGGACCGCCCCGATCGACGAGCGGTCCGCGGCGTTCGCCGCGCTCCGCGAGCGGGAGCCGGTGCCGTTCTACGAGGAACCCCAGTTCTCCATCCTGCCCAAGGGCCCCGGGTACTACGCCCTCACGCGGCTCGACGACGTGGTGGCGGCCAGCCGCACCCCCGCGATCTTCACCTCGGGCGCGGGCTCCACGAGCGTCGCGGACATGCCGCCGGAGTTCCTCGAGTTCTACGGCTCCATGATCAACATGGACGACCCGAAGCACGTCCGGCTCCGCAAGATCGTCTCCCGTGGGTTCACGCCGCGGCGTCTGTCCGCCCTCACCGACGAGGTGGCCACCACCGCACGCACCATCGTCGACGACGTCATCGACGCCGGTGGGTGCGACGCCGTGCGGGCCATCTCCGCCCGGCTGCCGCTGAAGATCGTCTGCGACATGATGGGCGTGCCCGACAGCCAGTACGACTTCGTCTACGACAAGTCGAACATCGTGCTCGGGGCAAGCGACCCGGAGTACGTCCCGGACGCCGACAACATCATCGTGGCGCTCCTGCAGGCCGGCAACGAGCTGGCCGAGCTGATGCGCGACCTCGGCCGGATCCGCGAGAAGAACCCCACCGACGACCTGACCTCCGCGCTGGTCAACGCGGAGATCGACGGCGGCCGGCTCACCCCCGACGAGCTGGCGAGCTTCTTCATCCTGCTCGTCGTGGCGGGCAACGAGACCACTCGCAACGCCATCAGCTGGGGCCTGCACCTGCTCACCGAGAACCCCGAGCAGCGGGCCATCTGGCTCGCCGACCTCGACGGCGTCACCCCCACCGCGGTGGAGGAGATCGTCCGCTGGGCGTCGCCGGTGATCTTCATGCGCCGCACCCTGGCCGTCGACGCCGTGCTCGGCGACCGGCCGATGACGGCGGGCGAGAAGGTGCTGCTGTTCTACTGGGCCGCGAACCGCGACCCGAAGCACTTCACCGACCCGGACGTGTTCGACGTCCGGCGCTCGCCGAACCCGCACGTCGGCTTCGGCGGCCCCGGCCCGCACTTCTGCCTGGGCGCCCACCTGGCGCGACGGGAGATGTCGGTGATGTTCCGGGAGCTGCTCACCCGCGTACCGGACATCCACACCACGGTCGCGCCGCGCCGGCTGCAGTCGATGTTCATCAACGGGATCAAGGAACTCCCGGTGGCCTTCACTCCCGGAGGGGTTCGTTGACCGGCACGATGGACTACCCCGACGTGCCCGTCGGCGCGATCCTGGCCGGATCGGCGCGGCGCTTCGGCGACCACACCGCCCTGCACTACTACGGCCGTGAGATCAGCACGGCCACGCTGTACGAGCGGGCGTGTGCGTTCGCCAACGCGCTGGTCGCCGAGGGCATCGGACGTGGCGACGTGGTGGCCATCCACCTGCCCAACTGCCCGCAGTACGCCATCGCCTACTACGGCATCCTGCTGGCGGGGGCCACTTTTTCCCCGACCAACCCGCTGCTGCCACCGGCGGACCTGGCGTTCCAGCTGGCCGACTGCGGCGCCGTGGCCGCGGTGAGCTGGGCGCCGGCCACGCCTGCGCTCCTGGCGGTGCAGCAGCAGACGGCGATCCGGCTCGTGATCACCACCGACCGCGAGCAGGCCACCGACCCGGCCCACCGTGTGGTGCTCGACGGCGCCGTGGACTTCGAGGCCTTCCACGCCGACGCCCCCACCACCGACCCGGCCGTCGCCATCGACGTCCACACCGATCTCGCACACCTCGCCTACACCGGCGGCACCACCGGCCGGAGCAAGGGCGTGCAGCTCCCGCACCGCAACGTGGTGGTCAACGCCCTGCAGTACGCCTGCTGGGGCACCGGATCGGTGCCGGTCCTAGACGGCGACGGCGGGGTCGTGCTGGACCAGACCGGCCCGGAGGACGAGTTCCCGACCCGCCTGGGCACCGGGGTGGCGATCAACCTCACCCCCTGGTTCCACGCGATGGGCACGATCGGCGCGCTGAACGTGCCGCTGCTGACCGGCGCCACCACCGTCCTGCACGAGCGGTTCGACCCGGGTGCCTACCTCGTGGACGCGGAGCGGTTCCACGTCACGAGCATGGGCGGGGCGCCGCCGCTGTTCGGTGCGCTGCTGCAGCACCCGGAGTTCGCCACGCGCGACCTGTCGGGCGTCCGCAGCATCTCCTCGGGCGCGGCGGCGCTGCCGGTCGAGATGATCAGGGCGATGCAACGCCGGTTCGGCGACGACGTCGTCATCGCCGAGGGCTACGGCCTCACCGAGGTGACGATGGGCGCGACGATCGGGCCCGGCGGCCGCTCGGCGGTACGCAAGGTCGGCACCGTCGGCATCCCGGTCTACGACACCGAGGTCCGCATCATGAACGGCGACGAGGAGACCGCCACCGGCGAGGCCGGCGAGGTCTGCATCCGGGGCCCGCAGGTGATGGTCGGCTACAAGGACCGGCCCGAGGAGACCGCGGAGGCGCTCGTCGACGGCTGGCTGCACACCGGCGACATCGGCACGCTCGACGCGGACGGCTACCTCGCGATCGTCGACCGCAAGAAGGACATGCTCATCTACAAGGGCTACAACGTGTACCCGCGCGAGCTGGAGGAGCTGCTCCACGGCCAGGCCGGGGTGCGCGGGGCGGCGGTGGTCGGGCGTCCCGACGTCATGGTCGGTGAGCTGCCGGTGGCGTTCGTCGTGGCACCGGGCCTGTCCGAGGACGACGGCAAGAACCTTCTCACGGCCGTCAACGAGCAGGTCACGCCCTACAAGCGGCTCCGCGAGCTGTACCTGGTGGACGAGATCCCGGTGTCCGCGGCGGGCAAGGTGCTCAAGCGGGAGCTACGGGAGCGCCTCGTCGGCAAACAGAACGCCACGGACGGGTGACTCAGCGCTAACGTCGTACGGCCGGGAAGCGATATCCCGGTCGTACGGCCACCCGGCATGCGCACCGGAACCGGACACCGATCCGCATTCCGTCGTTCCTGCTCACGAAGCCCGGTGGTCCCATGTCTGCGCACGTCGTCACGCCCGCCTCACGTCACCGACGGTCACGCACCGTCACCGCACGGTTGAGCAGCACAGTGAACGTCGTCGCCACGGTGGGCAGCCTGGTGACACTCTCCGCGCTGCTGGTCCTGGCCGGGGCCGTCGGCGGACTCGTCGACGGCGTTCCGACCGGGCACGACACCGTCACCGTCACGTTCGACAGCGCCGGCCACTGAGAGGAAGGCTCAGGCCGCCTCGGCCTGGGCCAACGGGGTCTTGAGCACGTGGTCCACCAGCCTCATCACGAGCTGGCCGCCACCGAGCCGGTACCCGAACTCCTCCCAGGTGAGCAGCTCACGGGAGAGCAGCTCACCGACAGGGCCGGGATAGAGGCGGGTCACCCGGAAGGCGGCTGCTCGCAGCCGCATCTTCTCGTGGTGATCCATGGGTACTGGGGTCATGTCGACTCACCTCCGCAGTGTGGAGCGGTTCGGTGCACCCTCAGCGCTGAGACGCCACCCGTGGGGTGTCCATCGTGAACCACCGATGCGGCACCCAGATGAATCGTACCCGAAGAGTGACCGACATCTCACACTCTGCGAACAACGCGTGTCCGCTCCGTGACCGACGGCGAGCGAGCGTCACCGGCGGCGGCCGGCGCATGTTGCGCAAGAACGTGTCTATCCCTTTGCGGATTCGGAGATTTTATGGCCTCCACCACGTGCCGTTAGCGTCGGATTCATGGGATGGAACTTTCGGTCGGCCGACGAGCTCGCGGCCGCCTTGCGGGCCGGTGCGGTGTCATCGGTCGAACTGACCGACGAGGTGATCGCCGCCATCGAGCGCGACGACACGGTGATCAACGCGATCTGCGTGCCGGACTTCGACCGTGCGCGGGCCGCTGCGCGCCGGGCCGACCAGGCGCGCGCCCGCGGCGAGGACCGGCCGCTGCTGGGCATTCCGGTGACGGTCAAGGAGTCCTACGACATCGCCGGGCTCCCCACGACCTGGGGCATGCCGCAGTACCGGGACCACAGGCCGGCCGAGGACGCGCTACAGGTGTCGCGGATCGAGGCCGCCGGGGCGGTGGTGCTCGGCAAGACCAACGTGCCGTTGGGGCTGCAGGATCTGCAGAGCTTCAACGAGATCTACGGCACCACCACCAACCCGTGGGATCACGCCCGCACACCGGGCGGCTCCTCCGGCGGGTCGGCTGCGGCATTGGCGTCCGGATTCGGCGCGCTGTCCCTCGGCTCCGACATCGCCGGGTCACTGCGCACCCCCGCGCACTTCTGCGGGGTGTACGCCCACAAGCCGACACTCGGGCTGGCGCCGACCCGCGGCATGGTCCCGCCGCCCGGACCGGCACTGCCGACCGAGCCCGACCTCGCCGTCGTCGGTCCGATGGCGCGCACCGCCCGCGACCTCACGCTCCTGCTCGACGTCATGGCCGGACCGGACCCACTGACGCTCGGTGTGGCACACGACGTGACACTGCCGCCGCCGCGCCACGAGCGGCTCTCCGACTTCCGGGTGCTGGTGCTCGAGGAGCATCCGTTCCTCCCGACCGGGTCCGCCGTGCGGGCCGCCGTGCACCGGGTGGCCGACGCACTCCTCGACGGCGGCGCCCGCGTCGAACGGCACACGCCACTGCTGCCCGACCTCACCGACGCCGCGATCGTCTACACACATCTGCTGTTCTCGGGCTCCACCGCCCGCTTTCCCGTCGAGGCGTACGAGCAGTTGCGGAGCCGCGCCGCCGAGCTGAGCGTGGCCGACCGGAGTCTCGACGCGGCGCGGCTGCGCGGCATGGTGTTCAGCCACCGTGACTGGATCGAGGCGAACCACCGTCGCGAACTGCACCGCCACGGCTGGCGGCAGCTCTTCGCCGAGTTCGACGTCGTGGTGTGCCCGATCACGCCGACTCCCGCGTTCCCGCACGACCACGACCCCGACCTGTTGGAACGCCGGATCGACATCGACGGGGTCACCTCCCCGTTCTTCGACCAGCTCGTCTGGGCCGGTCTGGCCACGATGCCCGGCCTGCCCGCTACCGCCGTACCGGCGGGCCGGTCCGCCGAGGGCCTGCCCGTGGGGGTGCAACTCATCGGTCCGATGTTCGAGGACCGCACCCCGCTGCGGCTGGCCGAACTGCTCGAGCAGCAGATCGGCGGCTTCCAGGCGCCCCCGGTCCGCCAGGCCACCTCGTGACCTGCTCGTGGCCGTGTGGCCGACTACCGTGCCTACCATGATCACCCGTATCCGGGACGTCCTCTGGTCCGATGTCGAGGACGTCTACGCCGCGATCCTCGCCCACCCGTTCATCGGCGGGCTCACCGACGGCACGCTCCCCCGGGAGGCGTTCCGGCACTACATCGTCCAGGACGCCCACTACCTGCGCGGCTACGCGCGGGCGCTGGCCGTGTGCGCGGCGAAGGCCACCGACCCGGGCGACACGGTCATGTTCGCCGAGCACGCCGCGGAGGCGCTGGCTGCCGAGCAGGACCTGCACGCGTCGCTGATGACCGACCTGGGCTCCAGCCCCGAGGAGGCGGCCGCGGCCGAGGTGGCGCCCACCACCCGCGCGTACGTCAGCTACATGCTCGCCGCCGCCTACGGCGGGTCGTTCGCCGAGGCCGTCGGCGCGGTGCTGCCCTGTTACTGGATCTACGCCCGCGTCGGCGAGGAGCTGGTGGAGCGCAGCTCCCCCGACCCGCTCTACGCCCGCTGGATCGCGATGTACGGCGGCGCGGAGTTCCAGGCCGTCGTCGACGCCGTGCTGGACGTGACCGACCGGGTGGGCGCCACGCTCTCCGACGCCGAGCTGGAGCGGATGCGCGAGCACCACCGCACCACGTCGCGCTACGAGTGGATGTTCTGGGACGCGGGCTACCGGCGGGAGACCTGGCCGATCTGACGCCGGGGCAACAGGAGCGGGGTCGCCAGAAGGAGGAGGCCGGCGACCGCGATGGCGGTACGGGCGCTCGTGGTCGCGGCGAGCAGGCCCCCCAGCGCGGTCAGGGCCGCGATGGACGCCCGGCCGGTCACCGACCACGCGGTCAGGACGCGGGCCACCCGGTCCGTGCCGGTCCGCTCGAGCCGGTAGGTGGCGTACACCGGGTTGAACACGCCGATGCAGGTGATCAGCCCGAGCTGGACCGCCATGACGAGCACCAGCCCGGCGACACCCGGCCCGACGAACGCCAGCCCGATCGGCCAGCACGCGCGCAGGGTCCCGGCCGTGATCATGACGCGATGGGACCCGAACCGCGCGACGAGCGGGCCCGCCAGCCGCGCGCCGATGAGTCCACCCACGCAGGGGACGGCGAACGCGAGGCCGTACTGCCACGGTGCGAACCCGAGGTCACCGAGCATCAGGACGGCGACCAGCGGTGCCGGCGCCATGATCAGGCCGTTCACCAGCACCGTGTTGAGGAACAGCGGGCGCAGCGTCGGGTGGGCCACGATGTGGCGCCAGCCCTCGAGCAGGCCACCCGGCGCCGATCCGCGACGGGCCGGCAGCGGCTCGCTCCCACCAATCGCCCGGATGCCCACCGCCGAGAGCAGGTAGCTGACGGCGTCGGCGGCCACCGACGTCACGGGGCCGAACAGGCTGATCGCCAGCCCGCCGAGCGGCGGCCCGAGCAGGACAGCGGTCCAGGTCGTGGACTCGAAGCGCCCGTACGCGACGAGCAGGTCGTCGCCCGCGACGAGTCCCTTCAGGTAGGCGCCGCTCGCCGCCGTGAAGGCGAGGTCGGCCGTCCCGACCACCACCGACACCACCACGAGCTGGGTGAGGCCGAGCCCTCCGAGCGCGAACGCGACCGGAACGCTCAGCACGGCGGCGAACCGGGCCAGGTCCGCGGCCACCATCACCGGTCGCTTGCGACGGAACTCCACCCACGGGCCGAGCGGCACCGCCAGCAACGCTCCCACCGCCGGCCCCGCCGCAGCCAGCAACGAGACCTCGACCGGTGCGGCGTGCAGCACGATGACCGCCACCACGGTGAACGCGTCGAACGCGAAGAACGTGCCGAACGTGCTCACCGAGTACGCCGCCCAGAGCCACCCGAAACGCCGCCCCAACCGCCGCCCCGCCACCGCGGCAGTACAGCGGGTGCCGGGCCCGCGCGTCCAACAACCGCGCTCCCGGCGAGCCACAACCCGGCGTTGTACCGCTACCGTCCGACGCCGTGGACCTCGATGCCGTGCGCACGGTCGTTGCCGTGGCCGACGCGGGCCGGTTCCAGGAGGCCGCCCACGACCTGGCGATCACCCAGCAGGCCGTCTCCAAACGGGTCGCCGGGCTGGAGCGCGAGCTCGGGGTGCGGCTGTTCACCCGTACCGGGCGGGGCGCCCTGCTCACCGCCGACGGGGAGGCGTTCCTGCCGCACGCCCGCGACGTCCTGCGGGCCGCGGAGCGGGCGACGGCCTCCGTGCGTCCCGGCGGCCGGGCGCTGCGCGTCGACGTGATCAACCCGCGGATCGCCCCCGCACAGGTGCTCGGCGACTTCCACCGCGCCCACCCCGGGATCGAGCTCGACGTCGTGACCCTGTTCGACGCCCACGCGGCCGTGGACGCCGTCCTGTCCGGCACCGTCGACGCGTCCTTCCGCGCCGTCGCCCAGCGGCTCCCGGATGGCGTCTCGGCCGTCCGGGTCCTGGACGAACCGATCGAGGTGCTCACCGGACCGGCCCACACACTGGCCGCCACCGCCGCGGTCACCCCGCAGGAGCTCGCCGCACATCCGATCTGGATGCCTGCCGCCGTCCCCGGCACCGAGTGGGGCGCGTTCTACGACGAGCTCGCCGCCGCCTTCGGGCTCACACTCGACGTGAACGGCCCCAACTTCGGCACAGACGCACTCCTGGACGTCATCGCCGGCTCCCCGACGCTCGCCACGCTGGTCGGGGAGCGGACCCGGCTCGTCTGGCCGGCCGATCACGACCTGCGCCGCGTCGCCGTGCGGGACCCGACGCCCGTCTACCCGCACTCGCTGGTCTGGCGCGGTGACAATCCGCACCCGGCCCTCGCGACCCTCCGCGGGTACCTCGGCTCCGTTCCGTCCACTCCGGAGCCCGGGTCCTGGACTCCGGCCTGGCCTAGCGCTGGTCCAGGCGGTCCGGGATGAGAACGTGCAGCACGAAGCTGACGACGGCCACCACGATCGCCCCGACGAACGCCGCACCGAACCCGCCGACGCTGAACGGCAGCCCGAGCCCGCCGGCGAGGTAGCCGACGAGCAGGAACAGCAGGGCGTTGACCACGAGGCCGATCAGGCCCAGCGTCAGCAGGTAGAACGCGCAGCCGAGCGTCTTGATCAAAGGTTTGAGCGTGGCGTTGACCAGCCCGAAGATCAGCGCGACCACGACGAGCGTCCCGACCCGGCTGGCCGTGGTGCCGGCCGTGTTGTCGATGCCGGGGACGACGAGCGTGGCCACCCACAGGCTGACCGCGATCACCACCACCCGGAGGAGGAACGCGAGAGGGTTGGACATCAGTCCACCACCGCCTGGTTGACCAGCGCCCGCAGCTGCGGGCGGATCGGATAGGTGCTCGAGGGGAGCAGCTGGGTGAAGAACATCGCGGTGATCTCCTCGACGGGGTCCACCCAGAACGCCGTGCTGGCCAGGCCACCCCACGCGTACTCGCCGGGGCTGGTGACGCCCTTGCCGGCGGCCGGGTCGAGCACCACGGAGAAGCCGAGCCCGAACCCGACGCCCGCGAAGGAGGACTCGGCGAAGATCGGCCGGCCAACCGTGTCGAGGTCGTGGCCGCCGGGCAGGTGGTTGGTGGCCATGTAGGCGACGGTGCGCGGCGAGAGCAGCCGCGCCCCGTCGAGCTCGCCGCCGCGGGCGAGCATCTGCGTGAAGCGGTGGTAGTCGGCCGCGGTGGACACGAGGCCGCCGCCACCGGACAGGTAGGTGGGCGGCCGGGTGGCGGCGTCGCCCATGGTGTCGTAGCGGCGCAGGCCACCCGCGGGGTTGCGCACGTAGAGCGCCGCGAGACGGTCGAGATCGGCCTCGCCGACCGAGAACGCCGTGTCGGTCATGTCGAGCGGGGCGAGGATCTCCTCGGCGAGGAACGCGTCGAGCTTCTTCCCCGACGCCACCTCGACCACGCGGCCGAGTACGTCGGTGGCCACCGAGTAGTTCCACTCGGTGCCGGGGTCGAACACGAGCGGGAACTGCGCGAACGCGTCGCAGGCGGTCTCGAGGTCCATCCCGCGCGGGACGCCGAACTCGAAGCCCTTCGCCCGGTACATCTCGTCGACGGGGTGGGCATGGTGGAAGCCGTAGGTGAGCCCGGAGGTGTGGCTCAGCAGGTGCCAGACCCGCATCGGCTCGCCCGCGGGCACGGTGCCGGGATTGGCGGCCGACCCACCGCGGTAGACGCGCATGTCGGCGAACGCCGGGATGTAGCGCGAGACCGGATCGGTCAGCTCCAGCGCGCCGCGCTCGTAGAGCATCATCGCCGCGACGGAGGTGATCGGTTTGGTCATCGAGTAGATGCGCCACACGGTGTCGTCGGTCACCGCCCGGCCGGCCTCCCGGTCGGCGAGCCCGGAATGGGCCAGATGGGCGACCCGGCCCCGCCGGGCGACGGCGATCGTCCAGCCGGGGAGACGGCCGTCGTCGACGTAACGACGGAAGTGGGAATCGATGCGCCCCAGGCGATCGGGGTCGAACCCGACCTCTCCCGGCTCGGCGTCCACCTTGAGCTCAGCCACGGCAGCGACCCTACTCCCGATCACTGGACGTCACCGTCGACGGTGATCGTCACTGAACCGGGTGAACCCCTCCGACCTGGGATAACAGCCGGCAGGCGAGCCCCGACAAGGGGGTACAGGGCCGTACCGCGGCCCACCGAGAAGGACCGGTGAACGATGGCCGCACCCCGCACCCGGACGCTCCCCCGCGCCACCCCGATCAGCTGGGAGGCGGAGGCCTTCACCGAGCGTTTCGCCGCGATCCCCGCCCAGCGGGCGAGCTCCGATCCCGAGGTCCTGCCCGCGGCCGCCCCCTACGGCACCGGCCCCTTCGCCACTCCGACCCCCGAGGCGGGAATGGGAGGCCGGTTCGCCGTCAGCGCGATCGCGGCGGTGCTCGCCCTGCTCGTCGCGATCGTCCTGCTGGGCGGGCTGCTCCAACTCACGGGCGCGTTCCCCCGCTGAGCGGCACGATGGGGCCGTGGACCCCGAGCTGACCGCCGTCGTCGTCGCCGTCCAGGAGGCTGAGCCGCTCGTCCGCGGCCTCCGCGACGAACTCGACGCCAGCGCGGCGCGCGGCGTTCCCGCCCACGTCACCGTGCTGTTCCCGTTCCTGCCGCTCCTCGAGATCGACCTCTCCGCGCTGCGGGAGGTCATCGCCGCCACACCGGCGTTCACGGCCACCTTCCGCCGGGTCGGGTGGTTCGGCGACGACGTCGTGTGGCTGGCCCCAGAACCCGCTCACCCGTTCGTGGCGCTCACCCTGGCCGTCCAGGAGCGGTTCGGGATCGTCCCCTACGGCGGTGAGCACGGGCCCGAGCCGGTGCCGCACCTGACCGTCGGCCACCAGGCCCCGCTGCCCCGGCTGTGCGCCGCGGCCGCCCAGGTCGAAGCCGGTCTGCCGTTCCGGGCGGAGATCCGCGCGGCGCGGCTGCTGGCCGGGTCCCGCCTCCCGAACTCCTGGCGGACGGTGGCCGGGCTCCCCCTGGGATGATCGGTCCGTGAGCGTGCTCCTTCCCGGTGACGACGAGGTACTGCGCGCCCTCGTCCGCCGACGCGACACCGGCATCCGGGACGACGGCCACCGGATCGCGCTCGTCGTGGCGGGCGGTGGCATGCGCGGCGCGTACGCGGGCGGGATGGCGCACGCGCTCGACGACGCCGGTCTCGCGGGCGGCTTCGACGTCGTCTACGGCAGCTCCGCCGGCGCCTACATCGGCGGGGCCCTGCTGCTGGGCGACGGCCGCGGCGCCGCGCACATCTTCTTCGAGGACATGGCCTGTCGGGACTTCGCCGACCTGCGCCGGCTGCGGACCCGGCGGCCGGTGGTGTCGCTCGACCACCTGCTCGACGACATCATGGTCCACTCCAAGCCCATGCCGTGGGACCGTCTGCACACCTCGCCCGTGCCACTGCGCGTCATCGCCACCGACGTCACCGACCTCACGCCCCACGTCCTCGAACCCCGGGACCCCGGCGAGTGGAAGGTGGCGTTCCGGGCCACCGCCGCGATCCCCGTGCTGGCCGGGCCGCCCGTCGAGCTGCAGGGGCGGCGGTGGATCGACGGGTCGGTCTCCGAGCCGCTCCCGGTGCTGCGCGCCCTGCGCGACGGCGCCACCCACGTGCTCGCGCTGCTCAACCGCTCCGCGCGCCGGGCCGATCCGGGCGCGGGACCCGCCGGTTGGGCCCGCGCCCTGGACCGGCTCGCCCCCGGCCTCGGCTCGATCGCGCAGGAGAGCCACCGCATCGGGCCGGAGCTGGCCGTCCTCGACGATGCCGGGCACCCGTCGCGCGAGGGCAAGCACCTGCTGGCGCTGAACCCCGGCGAGGACGCCGGCGTCAACGGCCTGACGATCGACGTCTCACGCGTCTACCGGGCCTCCCGCATCGGGTACACGACGGTGGTGGCCGCACTGGAGCGGGTGAGTACCGGACGTGTCACCGGCTGACAAGGCGAGTTGACCCCGCCGACCGGCCCCAGCAGGGTTGGCCGCATGGACGCGGATGTGATCGTGGTGGGGGCCGGACTGGCCGGGCTCGTGGCGACGGCCGAGCTGGCCGACGCCGGCAAGCGGGTGCTGCTGCTCGACCAGGAGCCGGAGTCGAACCTCGGCGGGCAGGCCTTCTGGTCGTTCGGCGGGCTGTTCCTCGTCGACTCCCCCGAGCAGCGACACCTGGGCGTCCGCGACTCGTTCGACCTGGCCATGCAGGACTGGCTGGGCAGTGCGGGCTTCGACCGCGGCGTGGACGACCCGGCGGGCGAGGACTTCTGGGGCCGCCAGTGGGCCACCGCCTACCTCGACTTCGCCGCCGGGGAGAAGCGCTCCTGGCTGCACCAGCAGGGGGTGCGGTTCTTCCCCGTCGTCGGCTGGGCGGAGCGCGGCGGCGGCCTCGCGGACGGCCACGGCAACTCGGTGCCGCGCTTCCACGTCACGTGGGGCACCGGCCCGGGCGTGGTGGCGCCGTTCGAGCGGCGGGTACGCGAGGCCGTGGCGAAGGGGCTCGTGACGTTCGGGTTCCGGCACCGCGTCGACGGCCTGACCGTCATCGACGGGGTGGTCACGGGCGTGCACGGCGCGATCCTGGAGCCGTCGACGGCCGCCCGAGGCACCGCGAGTTCGCGGATCGAGCACGGCGAGTTCGCCGTTTCGGCGCAGGCCGTCATCGTCACGTCCGGCGGCATCGGCGCCAACCACGAGCTCGTCCGCAGGAACTGGCCGGCCCGTCTGGGCACCGCGCCGAAGAACATGATCTCCGGCGTCCCCGAGCACGTGGACGGCCGGATGCTCGGCATCGCCGAGGACGCCGGCGCGCGGCTGGTGAACCGCGACCGCATGTGGCACTACACCGAGGGCATCCACAACTGGAACCCGATCTGGGCGAAGCACGGCATCCGGATCCTGCCCGGCCCGTCGTCGATGTGGTTCGACGCGCGCGGCAAGCGGTTCTCCGCGCCCAACTACCCCGGCTTCGACACGCTGAGCACGCTGGGCGCGATCACCGCCACCGGCTACGACCACTCCTGGTTCGTCCTCACCCAGAAGATCATCGAGAAGGAGTTCGCGCTCTCGGGCTCCGAGCAGAACCCCGACCTCACCGGTAAGAACATCGCCGCGACGCTGGGCCGGATCCGCCCCGGTGCGCCCGCCCCCGTCGAGGCGTTCAAGCAGCACGGCGAGGACTTCGTCGTGGCCGACACCCTCGCGGAGCTGGTGGCGGGTATGAACAAGCTCGCCTCCCGGAGCGTCAGCGACGGGGACACCGACTCGGCCGAGCCCCTCATCGACCTCGCCGACCTGCAGCGTCAGATCGCCGCCCGCGACCGGGAGATCGACAACCCGTTCGCCAAGGACATGCAGGTCACGGCGATCCACGGGGCCCGGCGCTACCGGGGCGACCGGCTGGTGCGCACGGCCACCCCGCACAAGATCCTCGATCCGCGCAACGGGCCGCTGATCGCGGTGCGGCTCAACATCGTCACCCGCAAGACGCTGGGCGGCCTGCAGACCGACCTCTCCGGCCGGGTGCTGCGCCCCGACGCCACCCCGTTCCCCGGCCTGTACGCCGCGGGCGAGGTGTCGGGCTTCGGCGGCGGTGGGGTGCACGGCTACCGGTCGCTGGAGGGCACGTTCCTCGGCGGCTGCCTGTTCTCCGGACGCCAGGCCGGGCGGGCGGCGGCGCTGGCCGTCAGCTGACGCGACCCGTGGTACATGTCGGGGGCTGATCGTGACAGACGTCAGTGATCGGGAAGGTCCGGTGTTCCTAGCGTCGAAGGCATGAACCCGAAGCTGCGCGCGACCCTCCCGATGCTGCTCGACATCGCCATCCCGGTCGCCGGGTACTACGTGCTGAGCGCCTGCGGCCTGGACGACTTCTGGGCGCTGACGATCGCGGGCGCCGCCACGGCGGTGAACACGGTCGTCGGCACCATCCGCCGGCGCCGCCTCGATGCCCTCGGCATGCTCGTGGTGCTGGAGATCGCGCTGTCGATCGGGCTGTTCTTCGTCACCCGGGATCCGCGGATCGTGCTGCTGAAGCCGTCGTTCTACACGACGCTCGCCGCCTTCTTCCTGTTCGCGACGTGCGTGACGGGCCGCCCGTTCACCCTGGGAACCGTCCGGCCCATGGCCACGCGAGGCGATCCCGCTCTCGAACGTGCCTACGACGACGCGGCCGCGCACAGTGCGGGGTTCCGCCGTGAGCACGTCCTGATCACCGCGGGGTGGGGTGTGCTGTGGCTGGCCGAATCCATCGCCCGGGTCGTCGTGGTGCTGCACGTCAGCGTCGCCGACGGCGTGCTGCTCGGGCAGCTGCCCGGGCTGGTAGCGGTCATCGCGGGCATGGTGCTCACCCGGCTCCGGGTGCCGGCGCTGAAGCGGTACGTGGGCGCGTCGCTCGAGCGCACTACGGTGGGCGCTTGACCGAGATCGTCTCCACGCTGCGCGCCGCCGGCTGCGTCTTCGCCGAGGACGAGGCGCGGCTGCTGGTCGAGGCGGCATCGGGCCCCGCTGAGCTCGACGAGATGGTCGCGCGCCGCGTCGCCGGCCTGCCCCTGGAACACATCCTGGGGTGGGCGGAGTTCTGCGGGCTGCGGATCGCCGTGGAGCCAGGGGTGTTCGTGCCCCGGCGCCGCACCGGGCTCCTCGTCCGGGAGGCGGCGGCGCTGGCCGGGCCCGGTGCCGTCGTCGTCGACCTGTGCTGCGGCTCGGCCGCCGTCGGCGCCGCACTCGCCGCGGCGCTGGGCCCGATCGAGTTGCACGCCGCCGACATCGACCCGGTCGCCGTCGCGTGCGCGCGGCACAACGTGCCCGTCGTCCATGAGGGCGACCTCTACGCCGCACTGCCCGACGACCTGCGCGGACGCGTCGACATCCTGGCCGTCAACGCCCCGTACGTGCCCACCGACGCGATCGCGATGATGCCGCCGGAGGCCCGTGACCACGAGGCGCGCGTGGCGCTCGACGGTGGAGTCGACGGCCTCGACGTGCAGCGCCGGGTGGTCGACGGCGCCTCCCGCTGGCTGGCCCCGGGCGGGCACCTGCTGATCGAGACGAGCCGGGGCCAGGCCCCCGCCACCGCCGCCGCGTTCACCGCGGCCGGCCTCGTCCCGCGCGTGGCGATGTCCGAGGAGCTGGACGCGACGGTCGTCATAGGGTGCGCGGGTGGCTGAACAGGTCGTGGAGATCTACACCGACGGCGCGTGCAGCCCCAACCCCGGGCCGGGCGGGTGGGGCGCGGTGCTGCGCTACGGCACCGTCGAGAAGGAGCTGTGCGGCGGCGTCGCAGGAGAGACCACCAACAACCGCATGGAGCTGACGGCCCCGATCCGCGCGCTGGCCAGCCTGAAGCGGCCCGTCACGGCGGCGATCTACACCGACTCCACCTACGTCCGCAACGGCATCGTGAGCTGGGTGCCGAAGTGGAAGACCAACGGCTGGATGACCTCGGCCAGGCAGCCGGTGAAGAACGCAGACCTGTGGCGCGAGCTCGACGAGGCGGTGTCCCGGCACACCGTCGAGTGGCACTGGGTGAAGGGCCACGCCGGGCACCCCGAGAACGAGCGCGCCGACCGGCTCGCCGTGCAGGGCATGGAGGAGGCGGTTGCCGCTGCCCGCGCCTGACCCGGTCTTCCAGCATCCCCGGCTCGTCGCGATCTACGACGCGCTCGAATCCCGACCGCCGTGATCTGGACGCCTACGTCGCGTTGGTCGACGAGTTCGGGGCGCGGTCGGTGGTCGACCTGGGCTGCGGGACCGGCATTCTCGCCCGGATACTGGCCGCCCGGGGCGTCGCGGTGACGGGTGTCGACCCGGCGTCCGGTTCGCTCGACCACGCCCGGAGCAGGCCGGGCGCCGATCGGGTGCACTGGATCCTCGGGGACGCGACGGTCCTGCCGGCCGGCGAAGCTGATCTCGTCGTCATGACGGGTAACGCCGCCCAGGCGATCCTCGACGACGATGGCTGGGACGAGATGCTGCGGTGCTCGCACCGGGCCCTGCGCCCCGGCGGCCGGCTGGTGTTCGAGACCCGCGACCCGGCCGCCCGGGGGTGGGCGCCGTGGACCCGGGCGGAGTCGCACCGCGTGGTGGAGATCGCCGGGGTCGGGGTGGTGGAGACCTGGGTGGAGCTGACGACCGTGGCGCTGCCGTTGGTGAGCTTCCGCCAGGCGTGGGTGTTCACCGACGGCGCCGTCCTGACGTCGGACTCGACCCTGCGCTTCCGCGACCGTACGGAGATCACCGCCGACCTGGTGCGCAACGGGTTCGCCGTCGAGGCCTTCCGGGACGCCCCCGACCGCCCGGGTCGGGAGCTCGTCGTCGTCGCGCAGAGACGGGCGGAGCGGTAGCCCACGCCGAGTGCGACGTCAGCGTGGTTCGCTCAAGATCGAACCACTCACAGGTTGCCCTCACCGGCGTTCACGACGACCCCCGGCCCGATCACCCGAGGAGTGGCGACGTCGGTGACGGAGTTGCCGGTGGAGGTGACCGTCATCGAGTCGGCACCACCCTTGGAGTAGTCCAGCCCGATGGCTGGATAGGCGACGCCAGCACCGCGGATCGTGTTGCCGGTGACCGCAACGGCCGGGTTGCCGTAGCGACCGGTGACGCGGAGGTAGGTTCCGCTCGGCGACACGAAGTTGAAGATGCGGTTGTTCGAGATGGTGCTGGCCGCGTCGCCCTGCACGGTCGCCGCGATCCCGACCGTCCCGAAGTTCTCGATGTAGTTGTCACCGATCGACGTACCGAAGAGGCGATCCGCCCGCAGCGCGCTGTCGCCCCCCACTCCGTAGATGTGGTTCCCGGTGACGAACCAGCCCGCGACGTTGTCCATGGACACGCCGTCGCCACCGCTACCGGCGACGTAGTTGTCCTTGAACTGCCAGTCGGTGATGGAGTTGCTCGAGTCCTCGACGTACAGGCCGCTTCCGCCCGAGTCGTTGAGCTGGTTGCCCAGAATACGGCCGTTGACCTGCGTGTTGGTCAACTCGGTGCCGTCGGCAGACACATTGGTCAGGTGGATCGCGTGACGGCGGGCCCCCTCGATCTGCAGGTCCTCGAGCACCGTCTGCCAGGACCGGACGATGACGGCGTCATGCCCCAGCGGGTTCGTCCCGGCGTTGGCGTAGATCGTCATGGAGCGCAACGAGAAAGGGTTGCCGGTCACGGGGCTGTTGTCGAGATAGCTGTCGCTCGCGAAGATCGCGTCGAGGTTCGCGTTGTCGGCCTCGGAGATCACGGTGCCGGTGCGCGACTCGCCGCGGTAGGCGCGGTCGCCGAGCAGCTTGATCGTC
>JBBRLM010000089.1:0-22620 GCA_038231335.1 Mycobacteriales bacterium | reverse complement strand
GTGCGCGCGCAGCGCGGCCAGACACGCCACCCCCTGCTCGACCGGGAGGAACCCCGACAGCACGCTCATCGTGTCCGGCGCCGGGCGCAACCCCACCCGGCGATCGGAGCGGGCGGTGCGGCCCCGGGCCACGTAGCCGGCGTGGTCGACGTCGTAGGCGCATGTCGTGATCCACGACTCCGCCCGCCGCACCGACTCGGCGAGCGTGCCGAGCAGCGCGGCAGTGATGTCATCCACCGTCCCACCCGCCTGCACACCGCTCGATCGCATGTTCGACAGTGTACCGATGAGCACCGACAACATCGGACAGCTTCGTCATGGTCGGGAGAACCTCGATGAGTCCGAGCGGCGCACCGGGTCTGCCCTGGCATGACCCGAATCATCGCGGACATCTCGGTCTCTCTGGACGGCTTCGTCACCGGGCCCGATGTCGGTCCGGACAACGGCCTGGGCACCGGCGGCGCGGCGCTGCACGCCTGGGCGTTCTCCGACGACCCCGACGAGCAGCGGATCCTGCGCGAGGGCACCACCCGCTCGGGCGCCGTCATCCTCGGCCGGCGGCTCTTCGACCTGGTCGACGGGCCGGGCGGCTGGGACGACGAGACCGGTTACGGCGCGGGCGAGGTCGGCACGCCCGCGTTCGTCGTCGTCACGAGCGCGCCGCCGGAGTCGACGCGGCTCACCGACCTCGACTGGACGTTCGTCACCACCGGCCTGACCGCCGCCGTCGCCACCGCCCGTGAGCGCGCCGGGGAGGGGCTCGACGTCGTCCTCATGGGCGGCGGCACCACGATCGCCTCAGCGCTCACCGCCGGTCTCCTCGACGCGCTGACGCTGCACCTCGCGCCCGTCGTCCTGGGCGCCGGAACACCGTTGTTCACCGGCGGAGGCCCCCGCACGCTGGTGCAGCGGAGCGTGTTGTCGACATCGAACGCGACGCACCTGACCTACGACGTCGGCTGACGCCCCCCGAGGACCCGCTCCGCGTCGCCGTTCTCGATCGTCTCGCAGATGGCCTCGGCCACCGACTCGGCCGTGTCCGCGGGAAACGGCGGCGCGACATTGCCGAGACCGCCCGCCCGCAGGTTGTCGTGGAAGTCCGTGGCCGTCAGCGTGGGGTAGACGTTGCTGACGACGATGCCGTCGGCCGCCCACTCGGCCCGCGCCACCGCCGAGAGCATGTTGAGCGCCGACTTCGTGGCCGCGTAGGCCCCGAGGCCGGGGATCGTGCGGCGCGACGTACCGGACGAGATGTTGACGATCGATCCCCGCCCGGCGGCCCGCATCGGCGGCACCACGGCCTGCATCGCCGCCAGCGCCGCGACGACGTTGAGCTCCAGGACCGCCCGGAAGTCGTCGGGGGCGACGTCGAGAAGCGGCACGTGCAGGCCCTGGCCGGCGTTGTTGACCAGTGCGTCGACCCGCCCGAACTCCGCCAGTGCCGCCGCCACCATCACGGTCGGACCGTCGGGGGCGGTGACGTCCGCAGCCAGGGGCAGAGCACCCGGCAGCTCGTCGGCCAGCTCCTTCAGCAGGTCACCGCGCCGGGCGACGAGCACCGGTACCCCGCCGCGGGCGTGCAAGGCGCGGGCGGTGGCGGCCCCGATGCCCGACGACGCCCCGGTGATCAGTACGACCGCACCCGTCAGTTCCATCGGGCCATCGTGGCACCGGGTCACGAGGGGCGCGCGGTCACCAGCAGCCAGTCCTCCTGCGCCGCTGCGCTCGATGTACAGCCCGGCGGCGACCTCGTAGGCGTCGAGGGTCAGAAGGCCATCGCCTGCGCTCTGCGCTTGACCTCCCGGTGCCGGCCGGCCTTCAGCTGCTCCACCGGCGTGCCGGGCAGCGACTCGTCGTGCTCGTAGAGCCAGCGCAGGATCTCGACGTCGGTGTAGCCGCCGTCACGCAGCAGGATGATCGTGCCGGACAGACCCTTGACGATTTCCTCACCGTCGAAGAAGTCCGCGGGCACCACCACGTCCTTGTCGCGCCGGAAGGACAGCAGGTGGCCGTCGCGCACCAGCTGGTGCACGCGGGAGGTGGGGATGGACAGGAGCTTCGCGACATCGTCGGCGGACAGGGTCGCCACGTCCTCGGACAGCACGGACACGTCGTTCACGACGGCACACGATGCCACACCTGCGGGCGTTCCGGGACCATTCTGACGCGGACGGTACCGTCGGGGCGTGAACGCGCCCCCGACCGCAGGCACGCTGCTCGACGCGCGCTACCGGGTGGGGTCGGTCATCGCACGGGGCGGGATGTCCACCGTCTACCGCGGCACCGACACCCGGCTCGACCGCCCGGTGGCGGTGAAGATCATGGATCCGCGGATGGCGGCCGACCCGGCGTTCCGCGTGCGGTTCGAGCGCGAGGCCCGGTCCGCCGCCCGTATCGACCATCCCGCTGTCGTGGACGTCTTCGACCAGGGCGACGACGGCGACACGCTGTTCCTCGTCATGGAGCTCGTGGAGGGCTGCACGTTGCGCGACGTGTTGCGCCAGCGCGGCGCGCTCGGCGTCCCGGCCGCGATGGCGGTGCTCGAACCCGTGCTGCTCGGCCTCGCGGAGGCGCACCGCCTCGGCATGGTGCACCGCGACGTCAAACCCGAGAACGTGCTGATCAGCACCGCGCGCGAGGTGAAGGTCGCCGACTTCGGCCTGGTCGTCGCCGTGGCCGAGGCGGGCCTGAGCCACGCCGGCCTGATCATGGGCACCGTCGCGTACCTCTCCCCCGAGCAGGTCGCCACCGGCGCCGCCGACGCCCGCAGCGACGTCTACTCCGCCGGGATCATGCTCTACGAGATGCTGACGGGCGTTCCGCCCTACAGCGGTGACACCGCCATCTCCGTGGCCTACCGGCACGTGAACACCGACGTGCCACCACCGTCGTTGATCGCCGGCGACGTCCCACCCGAGCTCGACGCCCTGGTGCGCCGCGCCACGAGCCGCGACCCCGCGGCGCGCCCGGCCGATGCCACCGCGATGCTCTCCGAGCTGCGCCGGGTGGCCGTGGCACTGGACGTGCCGCGCATACCGCCGCCCGGGCCGCCCCCGCGCCCGGTCGAGGAGCAGGCCACCGTGCCGGCCGGGCCCGTCCGGGTACCGGCCCGCTCGAACGGCACGCGGATGATGGAGCGCGGGGCGGCCGCCCCGCCGGAGGCGCCGTCGAACTATCTGGCGGCGCGCCGTCGCAGCCGCCGGGTGTTCGCGGTGTGGGTCGCGATCGTGCTGGTCCTCGCGCTGGCCGTCGGGGTGTCGGCGTGGTGGGTCGGCGCCGGGCGCTGGACGGCCATGCCGTCGATCGTGGGGCTGCAGCAGACCGCGGCCGAGCGGTTGCTCGCCGACGCCGATCTGGTGCCGACCTCCACCGACAGCTACGACGACTCGCTCGCCGCGGGCCTCGTCGCGCAGACCGACCCGGGGCCCGACGCCCGGTTGCTGCGGGGCAGCACGGTGACGATCGTCGTGTCCCGCGGCCGGCCCCTCGTGCCCACGGTGGCCCCGGGCACCAGCGTCGCCGACGCCCAGGCCACCATCAGAAGCGCCAAGCTCAACCCGGTGCAGTCCACGACAGCGGCCGAGTACAGCTCCACGGTGCCGCAGGGCGCGGTGGTGCGCACCGACCCCGCCGCCGGCACCCCGCTGCCCAGCGGCGGCGCGGTCACCCTCGTGCTGAGCCGGGGGGCGGAACCGCCCGCGCAGGTCGAGGTCCCGGACGTGACGGGCAAGAAGTTCAGCGACGCGACGAAGACCCTGCAGAAGCTCGGGCTCGACGCGGAGGAGGACTCCGGCATTTTCGCCGGCCGGGACGGTCGCGTGCAGTACCAGGACCCGGAGCCGGGCACCCAGGTTCCCCCGGGCACCGCGATCACCCTCCACACCGGCTTCTTCTAGCGGGCCCGAGGCCCCACCCGGTGAGTTCGCCGATTCGCGGTCCGGCCACGTGCCGAGATGGCGAACTCGCCGGTGGGGTGGTCAGCCGCGCAGCATCTCCGCCACCAGGAACGCCAGCTCCAGGCTCTGCTGCGTGTTGAGCCGGGGGTCGCAGGCCGTCTCGTAGCGGCCGGCCAGGTCGGCGTCGGAGATCTCCTGCGCCCCGCCCAGGCACTCCGTGACGTCCTCGCCGGTGACCTCGACGTGGATGCCGCCCGGGTGGGTGCCCAGGGTCGCGTGCACCTCGAAGAAGCCCTGCACCTCGTCGACGATGCGGTCGAAGTGGCGGGTCTTGTAGCCGGTGGTGGACTCGTGGGTGTTGCCGTGCATGGGATCGCACTGCCAGATGACCTTGTGTCCGGAGGCCTCGACCTTCCCGATGATGCCGGGCAGCACGTCGCGGACCTTGCCGTTGCCCATCCGGCTGATCAGCGTGAGGCGGCCGGGGGTGTTGCGGGGGTCGAGCCGCTCCACGTACTCCACGGCCTGCTCCGGCGTGGTGCCGGGACCGATCTTGAGGCCGATCGGGTTGGACAGCAGCTCCGCGATCGCGATGTGGGCCCCATCGAGCTGGCGCGTGCGCTCGCCGATCCAGAGGAAGTGGGCCGAGAGGTCGTAGAGGCGCGGGTTGGCCTCGTCGCGGACGTCCATGCGCAGCATGGCGCGCTCGTAGTCGACGAGCAGGGCCTCGTGGGAGGCGTAGAACTCGACGTTGTGCAGGGCGTGGTCGTCCACGCCGCAGGCGTCCATGAACCGCAGCGCGCGCTCGATCTCCGACGCGATGGCCTCGAAGCGGGCGCCGGCGGGCGAGGTGCGGACGAAGTCCTTGTTCCAGTCGTGGACCATCGTCAGGTCGGCCATGCCGGTGGCGGTCAGTGCGCGCACCAGGTTCATCGCGGCGCTCGCGTTGGCGTAGGCGCGGACCATGCGGGACGGGTCGGGCACGCGCAGCGCGGGGTCGGGGGTCAGGGCGTTGACGATGTCGCCGCGGTAGGACGGCAGGCCCAGCGCGTCGATGCCGGAGCTGCGCGGCTTCGCGTACTGGCCCGCGATGCGCCCGATCTTGACGACGGGCAGCGACGCGCCGTAGGTGAGCACGATGGCCATCTGCAGCAGTGTGCGGATGGTGGCACGGATGTGCGGCTCGGTGTTGTCGACGAACGTCTCGGCGCAGTCGCCGCCCTGCAGCAGGAACGCCTTGCCGTTCGCGACGTCGGCGAGGCGGTTCTGCAGGCGGTCGACCTCCGGCGGGAGCGTCACCGGGGGGACGCTCTCCAGCACGGTGCGGACGTGGGCGACGTGCGCCGCGTCGGGCCAGTCGGGCTGCTGCGCAGCCGGCAGAGCGAGCGCGTCGTCGAGACGCTTGCGCAGCTCGGAGGGCAGCGGGGGCAGCTCGGGAAGCACTTCGACCGGGGCGTCGACGGTCCAGTTCACGCCTTGAGCGTAGCCGCCTCGATCACGTCCCATCTGGCCCGGTTGAGCCGGGCGTCGGCCAGGGCGTCGTGGGCATCGGAAGTCGGTGGCGGTAACTGCGGCCGGCCGGCGTCCTCCCAGCGTTGCCGCAGCTCACGGGTGAATCGAGGCAGCGACCGCGGCAGCGCGGGCATCGCACCCCACAGCTGGCAGAGCGCCACGTGGTCGTAGGCGGCGATCCAGGCCCACAGCTCGACGTCGCCCGGGGCACCGGTCAGGAACGCCAGCAGGTCGCTGCGCAGCCGTTCCCGGGAACGCCACGCCTTGTCGGCGGGTGAGGGCAGCTTGGGCAGGACGTTGGCCCGGACCCAGGGTCCCGCGCGGTCGGGATCGAACTCCGTGGAGACCGCGTAGAACTCGCGCCCGTCCTCGCCGACCACCCCGATCGAGACGAGGTCGATGGTCGTACCGTCCTCGATGAATTCCGTATCGTAGAAAAAACGCACGACGCCGAGGCTATCCCGGCGGTTCGGGGGGACATGAAGAGCACACGCACGGCCTACCTGCTGCTCGCTCCCAGTCTCCTCGGGGTCGCCACGTTCCTGGTGCTGCCGATCCTCGTGGTGGTGTGGCTGGCGATGGAGCGCTGGGACCTCATCGGGCCCCGCACGTTCGTCGGCCTCGACAACGTCGGCGCCGTTGCGTCCGACGGCCGGTTCGCGCGATCGTTGCTGGTCACGGTGGTGTTCGTGGTCATCGTGATCCCTGCGCAGACGGTGCTGGGGCTGGGCACGGCCCTTCTGCTGAACCGCGGGCTGCGCGGGGCGTCGGTGTTCCGGGTGCTGTTCGTGCTGCCCTGGATCTGCGCGCCGCTGGTGCTCGGGGTGGTGTGGCGGTGGATCCTCGCCCCCACCGACGGCGCCCTCAACGCGATCATCGGGCACCGCGTCGAGTGGCTGGCGGATCCGGCGCTCGCGCTGCCGTCGGTCGCGGCGGTCACCGTCTGGACACAGGTGGGTTACGTCGCGCTGTTCTTCGTGGCCGGGCTGCGGGCCATCCCGCCGACGGTGCACGAGGCGGCGGTGCTCGACGGGGCGGGCCCGTGGCAGACCTTCCGGCGGATCACGCTCCCCCTGCTGCGCCCCACGCTGTTCTTCGTGCTGGTCACGGGCGTGATCTCCACGTTCCAGACGTTCGACGCCGTCTACGCGCTCACGCCGAAGGGAGGCCCGGAGGGCGTCACGGACGTGGTGGCGGGCCGGATCTACTACGAGGCGTTCCAGAACCGCGAGGTCGGGCAGGCGGCGGTGATGGCCGTGGTGCTGTTCGTCCTGCTCGTGGCCGTGACGCTGGTGCAGCAGCGGTGGTTCGCCCGCCGCACGACCTACGACCTGTCGACGTGAACCGCTCCCGTCTCGGCGACGCCGCGGTCTACCTGGTGCTCCTCGCCGGTGCCGGCGTCACTCTGGCCCCGTTCCTGCTGAGCCTCCAGACGGCGGTCAAGACGCCACTCCAGTTCGCCTCGCAGCCGGTCCTCGCTCCCCCGAACCCGGTGACCGGCGCCAACTTCGCGGAGCTCTTCGGGGCCCGGTACGACTTCGTCACGCCGATCGCCGTCACCGCGCAGGTGGTGGCGGTGATCCTGGTGGGGCAGCTGCTGTTCTCGGTGTTCGCCGCCTACGCGTTCGCGCGGCTGGAGTTCCCCGGTCGGGACGCGCTGTTCTGGGTGTACCTCGCCACGCTGATGGTGCCGCAGGCCGTGACGATCATCCCGCTGTACCTGATGATGACCGAGGTGGGCCTGCGCAACACGTTCTGGGCGCTCGTGCTGCCGCAGCTGTTCGGGTCGCCGTACGCGATCTTCCTGCTGCGCGAGTACTTCCGCGGCATCCCGTCGGACCTGCTGGACGCCGCGAAGCTCGACGGCTGCGGCACGCTGCGCACCCTGCGCCACGTGGTGGTCCCGGTCAGCCGGCCGATCCTGGCCACGCTGCTGATCATCACGGTGGTCGCCCAGTGGAACAACTTCCTGTGGCCGCTGGTGATCACCACCGGCCGCACGTGGCAGACGCTCACCGTGGCCACGGCGGCGCTGCAGGACCAGTACAACGGCAACTGGACCATCGTGATGGCCGCGACGACGGTGGCGATCCTGCCGCTGCTGGTGATCTTCCTGCTGTTCCAGAAGCACGTGATCCGGTCGATCACGATCACGGGCTTCCGCTAGGGAACCGACGATCGCGCATGCGGTCGGTTGGGCTGTTCGGCGGTGCAGTCCCGTGGCATTCGCTGCCTATCGTCAGGGGTTGGCGGCGCGGGGACCGCGACAAGATGGGGTCCGGGGGGTCCGGATGCCCTGCTTGTTCGTGGGGGGATGGTTGTCGTGGGTGTTGTGCTGCTCGCCGCTGATGGCGGCTCCGGGAACACTGCGCTGCTGGTGATCGTGGTCGTCCTGGTGGTGGGCTGGGTGATCTCCCTGGTGCTGCACCCCTGGACGGCCTGCTCGGCGTGCAAGGGCTCGCCCCGGCACTACGGTGCGATGGCGTCGAAGTCCTTCCGGCTCTGCTCCGCATGCGGCGGCAGCGGCCGACAACTGCGTTTCGGTGCTCGCATGTTCCGTGGCGAGTGACCACGCCCGGACGACGCCCGGTTGGCCGACCGCCCGTCGCGACCTATCGACCGGCTCGGTGGGCCCGGGTCGAGCGGGGCGTCGCGAACGGCGAGTAGCGCGGCACCCACACCCCGAGCGCGGCGGCGGCAAGTAGCCCCACCGACCCGATCGCGACGACCCCGGCCCCGAGGCCGGCGACCAGCGCCACCACCGACACGACGACGGGACCGGCCGCGTTACCGGAATCGGAGAACAGCCGCCACACCGAGAGGAACCGTGCGCGGGAGTCGGCCGGGGCGGTGTCGGCGCCCAGCGTCATCATGATCCCGGAGCCGATGCCGTTGCCGAAGCTCATGATCATCGCGACGAGCGTGAGCGTGACGATGCCGTGCGTCAGCGGGATCGTCATCATCGCCCCGCCCAGGATCAGCATCGACGGCAGAGCGACGGCGAGGCGGCCGTAGCGGTCCATGACCTTGCCCGACGGGTAGAACAGCGCCATGTCCACGGCGCTGGCGATGCCGAAGATCAGGCTGGTCTGGCCCGCGTCGAGCCCAAGGTGCTCGGCCCACAGCGGCAGCACCGTCTGCCGCGCGGCGCGCACGGCCCCGACGGCGAGCACGGCCAGCCCGAGCGTCGCGAACAGGCGGCGGTAGCGGCGGAGCATGGCCGCGGCCCCGACCCCGCCGCGGACGGCGCGGGGCCCGGCCGGTGGCGCGACGTCGGGCACGACCACCAGCAGCACCGCCGCGGCCACGACGGCGACCATCGCCACGACGTAGGCGCCGCGCAGCCCGACCAGCGCGATCGCCCCGGCCCCCACGAACGGCCCGAGGAACAGCCCGATCCGGTGCGATCCGCCCAGCGTCGACATCGCCCGCGCCCGCAGCGTCACCGGCGCCACCTCGGTCAGGTAGGACTGCCGGGCCAGGTAGTAGGTGGAGTTCGCCGCCCCGATCACCAGCAGCGCCGGGCCGAGCACCAGCAACGACGGCGCGAGGAAGCAGCCCAGCAGCGCCAGGAGCGCGAGGCCGGCGGCGAGCAGCATCGCGTGCCGGTCACCGATCCGGTCGGCCAGCCGTGCGGCCGGCACGTCGCCGAGGATCTGGCCGATGCCCAGCAACGCCAGCATGAAACCGGCCGTGCCGGGTGACGCGCCGAGATCCAGCGCCGTCAACGCGATGACGGGGGCGATCGCGCCGTTGCCGATCTCGTAGACCAGCGCGGGCAGGAACACCGACGGCGCGATCGACCGCAGGGTGACCGGGGATGCCACGACTCTCCTCCGAGATGACCGATGTGATCGATCCCAGTAGATTCCCCCCACGTTCTCGTCGCTGGGTGGGGGTCCCGAGTGAGAAGATTGCGTCGTGTGGCCGTTGTCACGGCTCTACTGGCTCTGGCGGCGTGCTCGCCCGCCCCGCGCGACGACGGGCCGTCCGCCGCCGGCGTCACCACCGTCACGTTCCGGTTGTGGGACACCCAGGTGGCGGCGGCCTACGAGAAGTCGTTCGCGGAGTTCTCGAAGGCGAACCCGGGCATCAGGGTGCTGCTCGACCTCGTGCCCTACGCCAGCTACTTCACCAACCTCCCGCTCGATGTCTCCGGCGGCAACGCCGACGACATCTACTGGCTCAACACGTCCGACTTCGGCGCGTTCGCCGACGCCGGCCGGCTCGTGGACGTCGGCACCGCGCTCGCGTCCGACGTGCCGAACTGGCTGCCCGCCGCCGTGACGCAGTACACGCGGGGTGGCAAGGTCTGGGGCGTGCCCGCACTCACCGACGGGCGCAGCGCGCTGTTCTACAACAAGGCCATGGTGGTCGCGGCCGGCGTCGACCCGGCGAACCTGACGTGGGACCCGAGCGATCCCGCGAAGGACACGTTCCTGCCCGCCGCGAAGAAGCTGACGAAGGACTCCGCGGGCGCCACCGCCGACCAGCCGGGCTTCGCCCCGGCGAAGGTCACGCAGTACGGCTTCAACGCCGCGCGGGACCTGCAGGCGATCTACTACCCGTTCGTCGGTTCCAACGGCGGCACCATGCAGGCCCCCGACGACACGTTCACCTTCACCGACCCGAAGACCGAGCAGGCCTTCTCCTACCTCGTGAAGCTGATCAACACCGATCACGTGGCACCCTCGGCCGCCGACACCAACTCGAACCCCGACTTCAGCCGCGACCAGTTCCTGCAGGGCAAGATGGCGCTGTTCCAGTCGGGCACCTACAACCTCAAGAACGTGGCCGACGGCGCCACGTTCGGGTGGGGTGTCGCCCCGATGCTCGCCGGACCGGCGGGCCGCGTGTCGGTGGTCAACAGCATCATCGCCGCGGGCAACGCCGACAGCCCGCGCAAGGACGCCGCGCTGAAGGTGCTGACCTGGATCGGGTCGCCGCAGGGCGCGTCCTACGTGGGGGCCGAGGGCGCCGCCCTGCCGGCCGTCACGGCCGCTCAGCAGGGGTACTTCGACTACTGGAAGGGCAAGGGCGTCGACACCACCGACTTCGGAGCTGCGAGCGGGGACGCGGCGATCGGCGCTCCGACCGGGCCGAAGTTCGGCGCGGCCTCCACCGCGTTCGAGCCGATCCTCAACGAGGTCTTCGCGGCCCGGACTCCGGTGGCGGCCGGGTTGCAGCAGGCGCAGGACACCGGCAACGCGGCCCTGCGCTGACCCCCTACTGTCCCTGGCCGGTCGCGGCCGGGGCACGGTTGTTCGCGCCGGTCGGTGACGGGCAGAAGACGCCGGCACACGGCGATCCGGTCGAGCCCTGGATCGCCGCGGGGGTCCTCGTCGGCGCCTTCGTCGGCTTGGCGGAGGTCGGTGCGGCCGACGTCGGGTTCACCGTCGTGGTCGCCACCACTGCCGGCGTCGGCTTCGGCGGCACCACCGGGGCCAGGGTCGGCCTCACCGCCTTCCGCGCGGTGGCGGCGGGCACCGGCGTCACGTCCACCGGAGTGGGGGTGATGGAGGTCCCCGACGACACCGGCATCTGCGACACGACGACCGGGGGCGGCGTCGCGTTCGCCAGCAGCGGGTCCTCGGAGCCACGCAGCGTGGAGGCCCATGCCGTGGTCGCGGCGACCACGACGACGGCCACGATCCCGAACGCGGCCCACGGCAGCAGCGTGCGCAGCCGGCCGGGTCGGCGCACCATCGGGACGATCGTCGTGCGGTCGTCGAGATGGTCCGCGGCCGGGACGACCCTGGTGTGGCCGTCGATGCGGTCGGTGCGGGGGACGAACCTGGTCTGGTCGTCCGATCCGCCGGACAGGGGGGAACCATCAGCGCTGGGGAGCACACCGGATCATCGGGCATCGGGCCGCGGGCATTACACACAGCAACGATCGATACCCCGAAAGAGTGAAGATCAGCTTGCGCGGCGGTCCGGCTCGTCCACGGGGGCAGCCGCCTTCTGGGCCGCCGCCGCCCGCTCCTTCACCGACGCCGCGTACATGTCGACGTAGGTCTGCCCGGTGAGCTCCATGAGCGCATACATGATCTCGTCGGTCATCGACCGCTCGATGAAGCGGTCGCCGGCCATGCCGTCGTAGCGGGAGAAGTCGAGCGGCTCGCCGATCCTGATGTGCACCTTGCGCGGGCGCCACATGCGCGAGCCGATCGGGTTGACGCGGTCGGTGCCGATCATCGCCACCGGGACGACGGGCACCTCGGCCTCCAGCGTCATCCGCGCGATGCCGGTCTTGCCCTTGTACAGCCGCCCGTCCGGCGACCGGGTGCCCTCGGGGTAGATGCCGAGGAGGTTGTCCTCGCGGAGCAACCGCACCGCCGTGGCCATCGCGGCCTGCGCCGCCGACCCACCGGAACGGTCGATGGGAACCTGCCCCACCCCGGAGAAGAACATCTTCTTCAGCGCACCGACGAGCCCGGGCTGCGTGAAGTACTCCCGCTTGGCAAGGAACGTGATGCGGCGCGGCACGAGCAGCGGCAGGAAGAACGAGTCGACGACCGCGAGGTGGTTGCTCGCGAGAATGGCCCCGCCGCGTTCCGGCACGTTCTCGAGCCCCTCGATGGTGGGCCGGCAGAACATCCGCATGAACGGACCGAGCAGCACGAACTTGGACCACCAGTACAGCACCTGGGCGTGCCCCCTCCGGCTCGACCGCGTCAGACTACGGACGGCCCGCACGCCACGACAACGGGCCGTGACGCAGAGGACCGACGCAGCGGACGCCAGGACACGCCCGGACGAGATCCGCACGGCCGTGCCTGCTGCCGTCCGGGGCCGCACGTGCCAGGATGGGCCACAGCGCTCCGACCCTCACGCCGGGGCGGGCGCACCCCGCGGCCGGTTCCGGTCGGGGCCGATCGGTCGAGGAGGCGGCGTGCACCGCGAACCCGATCCCGACGGCTCCGAGATCCCCGACGAGCGGCTGGTACCCGATCCCCCGCTCGATGCGTTCGACGCGATCGTGGCCGGGTGGCGCGCCGACGGCGACGTGCCCAGCTGGCCCGACGATCTCGACGACCCGAGCGGCGACGAACCCGAGCCCGGCGACCCGCGGCTCGATGTCGCGCTGGACGCCGAGGTCGAACGGCTCGCGGCCCCCCTGTTCGACCCGGCCGCGGCCCCGCCCGTGCCACTGCCCGCCGCGCCCGAGCTCGAGGACGAGCACTTCGTCCCGCCCGAGCCGCCGCCACTGCCGCGGATCGGTCCGCCGGCCCTGGTGGGCCTCACCCTGATCGTCATGGGCCTGCTCCTGATCGCCTCCCCGGGCTGGGTCGGCGTGCCCACCCCGTACGGCGTGCCGCTGGGCCTGGTGAGCATCGCGTCCGGCCTGGGCTGGCTGGTGCTGCGGCTGTGGCCCGACCACTCCGACGGCAGCTACGACGACGGCCTCGACGAGGACGACGACGGCGCAGTCCTCTGAGCCGGCCGGGCCCAGTGCCCGTTGACGCTCAGTGCCCGTTGGCGCTCAGTGCCCGTTGACGCTCAGTGCCCGTTGACCTCGCGGGCCAGCTGTGCGGCCCCCACCACTGCCGCGGCCTCGCCGAGCTGCGCGGTGCGGATCCGGGCGAGCGGACGGCGGGCGCCGCCGGTGACCGTGCGTGCGTAGTGCTCGCGGGCCTCGTCGAGGAACAGCGGCGCCGACTCCGACACCCCTCCCCCGATGACGACCAGCTCGGGGTCGAACACGTCGGCCACGAGCGCGAGTCCCTCGCCCAGCCAGCGGGCGAGCTCGTCCATGGCCGCGCAGGCCACGGGATCGCCCTCGCGCGCCGCCGCGGCCACCCGCTGCCCGGTGACCTGACCGGGGTCGCCGTCCACGAGCCTGCGCAGCACCGGTGAGCGTCCCGGATCGCGGGCGAGCAGCTCGACGGCCGTGGTGGCCAACGCGGTGCCGCTGCAGTAGCGCTCCCAGCAGCCGGTCTTCCCGCACGGGCACGGGCGGCCGTCGGGCACGACCCGAAGGTGGCCCAGCTCCGGGGCCACGCCGAACGCGCCGCGGTAGAGCTTGCCGTCGAGCAGCAGAGCCGAGCCGATGCCGGTGCCGAGGGCCACGAACACGGCCGTGGCCGCGCCGGACGCGGCCCCGAAGTGCCGCTCGGCCAGCGCGGCCGCGTTGGCGTCGTGCTCGACGACGACGGGCAGCCTGATCCGCTCGGCGATGCGGTCGGCCACGGGAGCGTCGCGCCACGACAGGTGCGGGGCGAACCGGACCCCACGCCGGTCGGGGGTGATGAACCCCGCCAGAGCCAGCCCGACCGCCTGGATGTCGTGCCGGGCGGCGAGCTCGCCGATCACGCCGGCGAGCGCGGCCTCCAGGGCGGCCTCGCTGCGCGGCGTCGGCGTCCGTGCGGTGTCGAGGACGTTGCCCTCCACGTCGACGACACCGGCGCGCACGGAGGTCCCCCCGACGTCCACCCCGACGGTCAGCACCCACCCCACCCCCGCGAGTCGGGGCCTGCGTGCGCGCGAGTCGGGGTCTGGATGCGAGCGAGTCGCGTCATCGATGCGCTCCAGCCCGCACGACGTGGATGCGCTGGACGGGGCGCGCCGGGGCGGACGACGACGGGACGGGCGCGGCATCCTCCTCCAGCACGGTGCGCAGGGCCGCCACCAGGCCCGTGGCGTGTTCGGCCAACCGGACGGCGAGCTCGGGACGCTCCCCGCGCAGCGCGGCCAGCACCGCGCAGACCGGGCAGGACGCGCACGAGCTCGGCCCGCTCCCGGCCTCGGTGCCGACCCGCTCCAGCACCGGCGCGAGGCGTTCCAGGGCGAGCAGGACGACGGCACGCAGCTCGGACGGGAGACCGCTGTGCCCGGCGCAGCCCGTCACCGGCTGATCCACAGGGCGGGATCGGGGGTGAACACGACGCAGAGGTCGTCGCCGTCCAGGCGCGCCCCGGTGACGCCGCAACGCCGCAGCACCGACGGCAGCGCCACCATCCGCCGCACCGGTCCCACGGCCACGGCCAGCTCGTCGCCTACACGGGCGAGGTCCAGGGCGCCGTCGCCCGCCCCGGGCAGGCGCAGGACGAGCTCGAACTCCGAATCCGACGACGTGCCGCTGCCTGCGGTGCGCCGCACCTGCAGCAGCGGCGGGCCCTGCTCGCCGGGCGCGGCCGGGTCGGCGTCGCCGTAGAGGTTCGCGGCCACCTGCAGCAGCGCGGGGACACCGGTGGGCTCGGCCGCGGTGTGGTCGACCGCGCTCAGCGGAACGCTTCCGAGCCCGTCGAGGTCGGCCAGCACGGCCTGCTGCTCCTCGTGCCGCTCGCGCAGCCAGCGCGCGGCCGGGCCGCGCAGCGACGGCGGCGGGCCGGGCACCACCCGGTTGACGACGACCCCGTCGACGGCCAGCCCGTGCAACGCCAGCGCCGTGACGGTGCGACGCGTCTCGGCCGCCACCACGCGCTCGGGTGTGAGCACCAGCCGGATCGACGTGCGGGTGTGGTCGCCGAGCATGACCCGCAGCCCGGCGAGCTGCTCGGCCAGTGCGTCGAGGGCGTCGATGGTGGCGTCCCAGCCGGGGCCGTTCACACTTTTTCCCGCCCCGGCCAGACCGGCCAGCAACCCACGGACAGCACGGCGGTGCGACGGGAACAGGCGCTCGATGTACCCCGAGATGGCCTCGGGGAGCCCCAGCAGGCGCAGGGTCTCGGCGGTGGGGCCGCAGTCGACGACCACCACCTCCCACAGCCCCGTCTCGGCCAGGCGGCGGACCTCGCCCAGCGCGAGCAGGTCCTCGATGCCGGGCAGCACCGTCAGCTCGTCGGCCACCAGCTCGTCGACCCCGGCGCCGGCCAGGACGGTGCGCAGGTGCCCCTGCAGCTGCCCCCACGAGGAGTCGAGCAGCGCGCGGGTGTCGATGTGGGCGGCGAACAGGCCGCTCTCGACCTCGACGGGGTCACCGGTGAGCTCAGCCTCGAGCGCATCACCCAGGGAATGCGCGGGGTCGGTGGAGACGACCAGCGCCTTGCGGCCGGACCGGGCGAGGTGGGCGGCGGTCGCCGCGGCCAGGGTCGTCTTTCCGACGCCACCCTTGCCCGTGAACAGCACGACCCGCACAACGCCGGAGCCTATCGGCGTGATCGGAGCGGGGCCTGTCAGGCCCCTTTCTCGACTCTTCTTTTCAGTCCTTTCAAGGCAGTGTCGATGATCACCTTCTCCGCCTTGCGGCGCAGCATCCCGATCATGGGGATGTTGAGGTCAACGGCCAGCGAGTAGGTGACGGTGGTGGAGTCGGCCCCGCCCTCGAGCGCGTACGAACCGTCCTGGGCCTTCTGGATCTGCCCCTTGACCAGGGTCCAGCTCACCGACCGCCCGTCGCCCGCCCACCGGTAGTCGAGCGTGTAGGAGTCCTTGATCGGGCCCGCATCCATCTGGAACTTGACGCGCTCGGCGCGGCCGTCGGCGTCGCTGTCGAGGATCTCGACGCTCTTCACCTGCTCCGCCCATGTGGGATAGGCCTCGAAGTCGGCGATCACGGCCATCACCTGCTCCGGTGGGGCGGCGATGGTGATCGAGGAGGACGTCGCGTCGGCCATGGCGGCAGGTTACCCACAGCCGCGCCCACCCACAGCCGCGCGCTTCACCAGCGCAGGACGTAGGGCGTGGCGGTGCGCCGGAAGTGCCCGACGTTGACGCACTCGGTGCGACCCACGCGCACCCGCGGCGCGAGGGGCTGGTGGATGTGCCCGAACAGCGACGCCATCGGCCGGTCGCGGTGGATCTTCTCCAGCAATGACGGCGACGAGGACTCCTCACGCCGCGACACCACGTCGTAGGCGAGCTCCGGAACACCGGGCGGCGAGTGGCTGCACAGGACATCCACCTCGTCGAGCTTGCCCACCGCCGTCGTGTACTCCTCGGCGAGGCGCAGATAGGGCGTCCACGGGCCGCCGCGGCGCGGCTGCATCCCCGGCGGCAGCGGAGCCCCGCCGACGAAGCCGAACCGGAGGCCACCGATGTCCACGACGTCGCCGTCGGGCAGGCAGACACCGGGACGGGCGTAGTCCGGCCAGTAGTCCACCATGTCGACGTTGCCGGGGATGGCCCAGGTAGGCGCGGTCATCGCGGCGAAGATCCGGTCGTACTGCCCGCGCACGGCCTCCTCGACGACGGCGGCGGGATCGTCGATGCGGGCCCAGGCGGCGCGGACGTAGGCGACCAGCTCACCGGGGCGGCCCGAGGTGCGCAGCCGGCCGAACTCCGCGCTGACCTGCGGCCCGAGCACCCGGCCGAGGATGCCGGCCGTGGGGTCGGCGTAGTCGACGTAGTCCACGAGATCGCCCAGCACGACCAGCGCGTCGGCGCCGTCACCCGCGCGGGCGAGGGCTTCCGCGTTGCCGTGGACGTCGGAGACCACGTGCACGCGCATGGTCGGTGACTCTAGGCGACGCCACGGAGGCCGGCAGACCGTCGGCCACTTCCGGACCGCGCGGCTCGACCGCGCTACGTCGACCGAGGTGGTTCACCGGGCGCCCGCCCGGCTTCCAGCCGGGCCTTGCACGCGAACGCGATGGCCTTGGCCGCCCGCTGCCGCCTGCTCGCCTCGGCCATCCCCCGCCGCCGGGGCGCCGGGGCGGGTGCTCCGTCGGAGCCTGCGGGGTCGGCCCGCAGGAAGTAGTGCAGCACCGTGCCGTCGAGCACGGGCTCGAGCCACACCTCCATGCTGCCCACCAGCGCCCCTGTGATCGTCCAACGGAAGCCCTGGTCACCGCGGTCGGTGACCACCTCCAGGCGGAGGTCGGGCCACATGCCACGCCACTGCGCGGGCCGGGCGAACTCGGCGGCCAGCACGGCGGGCGCCACGGCCACGAACGTCTCGTCCACGACGTCGACGGAAGGCATGGCGTCCAGCTTGCCGGGTGCCGTGGGCCGACCTCGAGGCGGGCCGAAACGGACACGCCCGGACCTGCCCGAACGGGCTACCAGGGAGTAGGTTTGCCGAAACCAATGCCGGTGCAGGAGGTCCCAATACCGTGCGCGAGTACAGCGTTCCCGCCACCACCCGGGTCGGTGACGACGAGAACATCGTCGACGCCGTCTTCGACAATGCCGCGTCGTACGGGGGCGAAGTCGCCTACCGGAGACGCGGTGCCGACAAGGTGTGGGTCGACATCACGGCCGCCCGGTTCGCCGACGACGTCACCGCGGCCGCCCGCGGGCTGATCGCCGCCGGTGTGGGCGCGGGCGACCGCGTGGGCCTGCTCTCGCGCACCCGCTACGAGTGGACGCTGCTCGACTACGCCGTCCTGGCCGTCGGCGCGGTCACGGTGCCGATCTACGAGACCTCGTCGGCGGACCAGATCCGCTGGATCCTGTCCGACTCCGGTGCCGTGGCCGTCATCGTCGAGTCCCCGAAGCACCGGGCGCTGGTCGACAGCGTGCGTGACGACCTGGACGCGCTGAAGCGGATCTGGCAGATCGAGCCCGAGTCCGGCGAGCCCGGCGGGGTCGAGCAGCTCGCACTGCTCGGCGACGCCACGCCGGTCGAGGAGGTGCACGCCCGGCGCAACGCGGTGCGGAGCGACGACCTCGCCACGCTGATCTACACCTCGGGCACCACCGGCCGTCCCAAGGGCTGCGAGCTGACGCACCGCAACGTGCAGTCCGAGGTCCGCACCGTCATCGCGGCGTTCCCGGAGCTGCTGCGCAACGGCGGTTCGGTGCTGCTGTTCCTGCCGCTGGCCCACGTGTTCGGCAAGGCGATCCAGTGCGGGGCCACGGCCAGCCGCGGCATCATCGGCCACACCGCCGACGTCTCCGACCTCCTGGCCGACCTGGGCGAGTTCAAGCCGACCTTCCTGCTGGCCGTCCCGCGGGTGTTCGAGAAGGTCTACAACGGCGCCCGGCAGAAGGCCCACGCCGACGGAAAGGGCAAGATCTTCGACGCGGCCGCCGACACCGCGATCGCCTGGAGCCGGGCACAGGACCAGGGCGGTGCCGGGCTCGCGCTCAAGGCCAAGCACGCGCTGTTCGACAAGCTGGTCTACGGCAAGCTGCGGGCGGCCGTCGGCGGCAACGTCGTGGCCGCGGCGTCGGGCAGCGCCCCGCTCGGCGAGCGGCTCAACCACTTCTTCCGCGGTATCGGCCTGCCGATCCTGGAGGGCTACGGCCTCACCGAGACCACCGCGGCGATCACCGCCAACACGCTCGAGGCCACCCGCATCGGCAGCGTCGGCCGGCCGGTGGCCGGGCACGCGGTGCGCATCGCCGACGACGGCGAGATCCTGCTCAAGGGCCCGGTCGTGTTCCGCGGTTACTGGCAGAACGAGACCGCCACGGGCGAGGCGATCGAGGACGGCTGGTTCCACAGCGGCGACATCGGCGTGCTCGACGACGGCGGCTTCCTCACGATCACCGGCCGCAAGAAGGAGATCATCGTGACGGCCGGCGGCAAGAACGTCGCCCCCGCGGTGCTGGAGGATCGGCTGCGCGCCCACCCGCTGGTCAGCCAGTGCATGGTGGTCGGCGACGCGAAGCCGTTCATCGGCGCGCTGGTCACCGTCGACCAGGAGGCGCTGCCCGCCTGGCTGGAGAACCACGGCAAGCCCGCGGGCACGTCCGTGGCCGACCTGGTGGATGACGCCGACCTGCGGGCCGAGGTGGGCAAGGCCGTGGACGAGGCCAACCAGGCCGTGTCCCGGGCCGAGCAGATCCGCGAGTTCCGCATCCTGCCCGTCGACTTCACCGAGGCCGGCGGCGAGATCACGCCCACCCTCAAGGTCAAGCGCGCAGTGGTGGCCGACCACTTCGCCGACGACATCGCGGGGATCTACGCGGGCAGCAAGCAGCCGGCCTGACCCCACCCCGCGAGTTCGCCATCTCGCCGACCGAGTTTGCCGTTTCACCCCGGCGAGTGCGGCGGACTCACCGCGCGAGACGGCGAACTCGCGACGCAGGATGGCGGACTCGCCGGTGGGGTGGGAGCCGCTCAGGGGGCCAGGAGGGTCGTGAGGTGGGCCACCCGGCTCGGCCAGGTCCACTCGGCGAGCATGCGGGCCCGGCCGGCCGTGCCCATCTCCCGGGCCCGGGCCGGGTCCGCGAGCAGTGCCGTGAGCGCCTCAGCCAGGGCGTCGGGGTCGCGGCCACCCACGACGTGCCCGGTGCGGCCGTCCAGGACCGTCTCCGGGGCCCCGCCCGAGTCGCCCGCGACCACCGGCAGCCCGGAGGCAGCGGCCTCCAGCAGCACGATGCCCAGGCCCTCGACGTCCAGCCCGCCGCCGCGGGTGCGGCACGGCAGCGCGAACGCGTCGCCTACCGCGTGGTGGGCGGGTAGCTCGGCCGCAGGGACCGCACCGGCGAACACCACCTGCTCGGCGACGCCGTGCTCGGTGGCGAGCCGGCGCAGCCGCGGGCCGTCGGGACCGTCGCCCACGAGCAGCAGCCGGGCGCCGGGCACCCGGGCCCGGATCCGCGGCAGCGCCCGGATCAGCGCGTCCTGACCCTTGCGCGCCACCAGCCGCGACACGCAGGTGACGACGGGCGCCCCGCCCAGGCCGTAGCGGCCGCGTAGCTCGGCGCGGGCCGCCGGGTCGGGCCGGAAGGCGTCCGTGTCGATCCCCGACGGCAACGGTTCCAGCGCCGCATCGGGTCCGCAGGCCGCGGCGATGCGGCCCCGCGTCCAGCGGGAGATGGTGGTGAGCGCATCGGCGTCGGAGCCGATGCGGCGCAGGGCCTGGCGCGCTCCCGGCAGCATCGACCAGCCCACCTCGTGGCCGTGCGTGCTCGCCACCACCCGCTGAACGCCCGCGTGCCGGCGCAGCCACGGCCCGAGCAACCCCAACGGTGCCGACGCCCCGAACCAGACCGTGCTCGCTCCGTGCTCGGCCACCAGAGCCGCGGCCCGCCGGGCGACACCGGGCGTGGGCAGCATCAGCGACGTCGGGTGGCGGTGCACGGGATAGGGCAGGCCCGCGTCGAAGGCGGCCGCACCGGGCCAGGAGGGCGCGTAGACGGCGAGCTCACCCGCGGGCAGCCGGTCGGCCAGGGCGTGCAGGTAGTGCTGGATACCGCCGTTGCGGGGCGGGAAGTCGTTGGTCACCAGCAGGGTGCGCGGCACCACACGACGTTACAAGGAGACGGGCGGCGACCGACCTGAGGGCCGGGCGCCGCCCGTGCTCCGGGGAGCGGACGTGATCCGTGGGGCGCTACAGGCGCCGGGCGGTGGCGAAGGCGCTCCGGGAGACCTTCTGGTACTTCACGACGTCGCCGCTCTGCGGGGCGTCGATGAACGTGCCGTTGCCGGCGTAGATGCCGACGTGGCTGACCGGGCTGTAGTAGAAGACCAGGTCACCGGGCTGCATCTGGTCCCAGGAGACGGACTGGCCGACCAGCGCCTGCTGGCTGGCGGAGCGCGGCAGCGTCACGCCGGCCTTCTTGAACGCCCAGGACGTGAGCCCGGAGCAGTCGTAGCTGCTCGGGCCCGTGGCACCCCAGACGTAGGGCTTGCCGAGCTGGGTGGCCGCGGCGCGCAGCGCGTCCACGCCCACACCGGACCCGGAGATGTCCGGCGCGTCCAGGCCGGGGCCGTTGCGGTCGCGGCGCTGCGCGGGCGAGAGCTGTGCGAGCAGCTGCTCGGCCTGCGCGATGCGAATCTCGGCGTCCTTCTTGCGGGCCCCGAGGTCCTGCTCGGCCTTGGCTGCCTGGGCCACGGCCGCCTGCGCGCGGGCCACGGCCGCGTCGGCGTCCGACTGGGCGGCCGTGGTCTTGTCGACCTCCGCGCTCAGCTGGCCGAGGGCCTCCTTGTACTGCGAGGAGAGGCTCTCCAGCGCCGACATCTGGTCGAGGAAGTCCTGCGGTGACCCGCTCGCGAGCAGCGCGTTGAACTGGTCGAGGTTGCCGCTCTCGAAGGTGGCCATCGCGACCGCGTCGACCTGCTTGCGGTACTTCTCCTCGTTGCCCTTCGCCGCGTCGACCGCGGTCTTCGCGGGCCCGACGGCGTTCTGGAAGTTGGTGACGTCCTGCTGGCGGGCGCCGAGGGCATCCTGAGCGGCGTGCCACTGCTCGGTGAGCGCCTCGGCCTCGCGCTGGACCTGGCCGAGCTGGGCGGCCGCGTCGGTGGCGTTGGTGGGCTTGGGCGGCGGCGGGGGCGTGGTGCCCGGAGCCACCAGCGCCGCGGCCGCGACGGCCGGCTCCACGGGCGGTGGGGCGTCCGCGGACGCGGGGTTCACGACCAGCACGCCGGCCACGAGCGCGACGACGGCAAGGGAGCTGCCGGACATCACCCGCCACACCGTCCGGCGGACAGCGGAGGGGTTGGCACTGGAGGGGTTACGCCGAGGCGACACCACGCGGCTGGAACTCCTTCCACGATCCACACGCCCGACCAGCCGGGGAGCTACATGCCGGAGCGGTGCGTGCTGACCCTGCGACGCCGATCGGGGGAGCGGCTGAGCGACCGCAAGGTCTCGCGGAGATTACGGAGACCTCGTCACGTCGTCCACATCACCCCTCCCCCGGCGCGTCGCCATCCAGAGCCTCACTCTCCGAAATCGTGTGACCACGCGGACCCGTTCTATGACAACGTTTTGTCACCCGACGTCACGAACTGGTCGCCCTCCGTTCTCCTCATGCGACAACCGGCGCGTACGGGTGGCCACCAGACGCAGCCGCGGGACGAGGCCCTGCTCGGCCAGAACGTCGAACGCACGCTGCTCCGGTGCGTCGAGCTGCACGATCGGCGCGCCGGACGGCAGGCCGCTCTCCGGGCCGACGTCGGCGTCGACATCGGACGCCCGCGGCGCGGGGGCACCGAGCAGTACGCCGATGACGCAGTCGCCACACGCGTGACCGCGGACCTCGCAGCTGTCGCACTCGATGATCATCTCTGCTCCTGTCGACCGTGGGGGGTGTTCTCCCGGGCACGGCGGACGCTACGAGCACCCACCGACAGTTTCGGCGAAGCGACCGGGCGGTCGTGCCGACCACGACCACCGCGCGTCGCACATCAGCGCCCCGATCAGGGCGATCGCGTGCGTCGCACGACGGTCACGGACGTCGGGCGCCCGGACCGGAGCTGCCGTGGGCACAACCGTCGCGGCCTGTGGAGATGCGTCATCGTGATCGTCAACCGCCGCGCCCCGGCGGCCGTACCGACCACGATCACTGCGGGGTCGCACATCAGCGCCTGGAGGAGGGCGTTCGCGTGCGTCGCACCACGATCACCCCAGCCGCCGAGATGGACGGCGCTAGG
>JBBRLM010000088.1:0-23243 GCA_038231335.1 Mycobacteriales bacterium | reverse complement strand
TCTTGCCTTGGCTGGTGGGTATACCTCGTTCGTTCAGGCTCGCGGCGATGTCGGTAGCGCGTTCACCTTCGACGTAGCGGCGACCAATCTCCCGCAGGATCGCCGCTTCATCTTCTTTGATGGCCCGACATCCCTCTTCATATCCATACCAGCGCCTACCACCGTTCCACTTGCCCGCGACGGCGTCAGCGCTCTTCTTGCGCTTCTGGCGCTTGGAGATGCGGGCACTCTCAAGGCTGGCGTTGTTGACCGCCGCGATGGTGGCGTGACTGCCTTCCGGAGTGGAGAGGTCGAACGAGACTTCATCGGTGGTCTCAATGCGGCGCAGGGCCGTGTGCTCCGCCATGCGGATGAGTGGCAGTAGCTCGTCCACCTGTCGGTAGAGGCGACTCATCTCGGTGACCAGGATGACCTGCACTTCGTCGGCGAGTATCGCCCCAACGAGCCGCTCATACTCAGGGCGCGGCTTGGTGGAGTACTTGGACGCCGACACATCGTCTTCAGTCAGGACCAGCCCAACCGGCCAGCCGCGCCACTTGGCGTACGCCCTGGCCTCTCGCTCTTGCAGAGAACAGCTGTCGCTGAGCCCCGAGCGGTTCTTCGACAACCGGGTGTAGATAGCAGTGAGCATGTCGGGCCTCCGTAGAGTGAGGGTACAACGCTGGCGAGTGGCAGAGGCGCCCGAGTTCGGACCCCATCTGCTCGACGCCCTGCGCACCCCGCTGGAGGACGGTGAGGTCCGGTTGGCGCGCACCGAGGGCACGGTCTGCTACCCGGCGCGGTTCCAGCTGTTCATGGCGGCCAACCCGTGCCCGTGCGCGCCGGCCCACGACCGCGACTGCGTCTGCCCGTCCCTGGTGCGCCGCCGCTACCTCGGCCGGTTGTCCGGTCCGTTGCTCGACCGGGTCGACCTGCGGGCGCGCATGTTCCCGATCACCGGGCTCTCGGTCGCATCCGACGGCGGGGAGAGCACCGCAACCGTGCGGCAACGGGTGCTCGAGGCCCGGGCCGCTGCCGTCGAGCGCTGGGCCGGAGAGGGATGGCGCACCAACGCCGAGGTGCCGGGCCCGGTGCTCCGCACCCGCTTCGCCCTTCCGCGCCAGGCCGTCCGCCCCCTCGACGCCGGGCTGCGCGCCGGGGAGCTCACCGCCCGTGGCGCCGACCGCGCCCTTCGAGTGGCGTGGACGCTGGCCGATCTGGCCGGGCGGGCCAGCCCCGACCAGGAGCTGGTCGAGACCGCTCTCTTTTTTCGCGACCGGAGGGCGGCATGACCCCCGAACGCGCCGGCGGTTCCGCCGGCTCGGGACCCTTCGCACGACCGGAGGGTGGCATGACCCCCGAACGCGCCGCCGGTTCCGCCGGCTCGGGACCGCCGACACCACCGGAGGGCCGCACGAGCACCGTCGCCACCGAGGTCCTGCTCGCCCGCGCCTACCTGTCCCGGGTGGCCGAGCCGCCGGCACCGGCGCTCGCCCGCCTGGTGGCCGAAGTCGGGCCGGTGGAGGCGGCGGCCCGCGTGGCCCGGGGCGCCGTGCCCGACGCCGTCGCTCGCGAGACCTCGGCCCGGCGCACGGTCGACCGCGCCCGGGCCGACCTCGACGCCGCAGCCGCCTGCGGAGTGCGGCTGCTCACCCCCGAACACGAGCAGTGGCCGCACTGGCCGTTCGCGGCGTTCGCCGTCGCGGGGAGGGACGAGCTGGCGCCGCCTCTCGCGCTGTGGGTCCGCGGGCCCGGTGTGCTCGCCGATCTCTGCGAGCAGGCCATCGCCGTCGTCGGCGCGCGGGCGGCCACCGACTACGGCATGCACATGGCGGGTGAGCTGGCGCGGGGAGCCGGTGATCACGGGTTCACCGTCGTCTCGGGCGCCGCCATCGGCATCGACGGCGCCGCGCATCGCGGTGCCCTCGCCGTCGAGGGGCCCACGGTCGCCGTCCTGGCCTGCAGCCCGGAACGGGCCTACCCGATGGCACACGAGGTGCTGCTCGAGCGCATCGCGGAGCGGGGGCTGGTGGTCAGCGAGTACCCGCCCGGTTCCGTGCCCGGCCGGCACCGCTTCCTCGTACGCAACCGGCTCATCGCGGGCATGGGCGGCGGCACCGTCGTGGTCGAGGCCGGCCTGCGCAGCGGCGCGCAGCGCACGGCGTCCGACGCGCGGGCGCTGGGCCGTCCGCTGATGGCCGTGCCCGGTGCGATCACCAACGGGCTCTCGGCGGGATGCCACCGTCTCATCCGCGACGGCGCCGAGCTGGTCACGCGCATCGAGGAGGTGCTGGAGTCGGCGGGCCGCATCGGGTTCCACCTCGCCGACGAGCCCGTCCCCGGTCCCACCCGGCCCACCGACGGGCTCACCGCGGTCGCCGCCGCCGTGCACGACGCCCTGCCCGCCCGCGCCTCCCGCGAGACCGGCTGGATCTCCCGCGCGGCGGCCGTGCCGATCGGCGCGGTGCGGGCGGCGATGGTCGATCTCGAACGCCGTGGTCTCGTCGAGCACTGCGACGGTCGCTGGCGGCGCCGCCCGGTCCCCGCGCCCGAGGGGCGTGGCGGTGCTTGACCCGCTGCGACGCAGCGCCCACCGTCGCGGCATGCCCCCGTCGCCCGAGCTCGCGCCCCGCATCGCCGCCGTGCTCGACGCCTTCGCGACCCACCTGGAGGCCGAGCGGGGCCGCTCACCCCACACCGTCCGCGCGTACAGGGGTGATCTGACGGCGCTGTTCGCCGGGCTCGACGACCTGGCGGAGCTCGACCTGGCGGCCCTGCGGCGCTGGCTGGCCGCCGGCCACACGGCGGGGGCGGGGCGCTCCACGCTGGCCCGCCGGGCCGCCGCCGCCCGCTCGTTCACGGCCTGGGCGCGCCGCGCGGGGCACCTCGCCACGGATCCGGGTGCCCGGCTGGTCTCCCCGCGCCCGCGACCGGCGCTGCCGGCGGTGCTCGGGGTCGATCAGGCCGCCTCGGTGCTGGACGCAGCGGAGGCCGGTGCCGCGGAGGGCGAGCCGGTGGCCCTGCGCGACCGGCTGGTGCTGGAGCTGCTCTACGCGACCGGTGTCCGGGTGGCGGAGCTGTGCGGGCTCGATCTCGACGACATCGACCCCGGCCGCCGTGCACTGCGCGTCGTCGGCAAGGGCAACCGCGAGCGCACGGTCGTCTACGGTGTGCCCGCGGCCGCGGCCCTGGTGCGCTGGCTCGAGTCCGGGCGGCCCATGCTGGTCCGCGACGGGTCCCCGCCGGCGGTCCTGCTCGGGTCCCGCGGCGGACGGCTGGACCAGAGGATCGCGCGCGAGGTGGTGCACCAGGCGGTGGCGGCGGTCCCGGGTACGCCGGACGTCGGGCCGCACGGCCTGCGGCACGCCGCCGCCACCCACATGTTGGAAGGTGGCGCGGACCTCCGTTACGTACAGGAGTTGCTCGGTCACGCTAAGCTAGCAACCACTCAGCTCTACACACACGTGACCGTCGAGCGGCTGAAGGTGGTACATGAGCAGGCGCACCCCAGGGCGTGATCCCGTCCTGGTTGAATCCGCGCAGCTCAGGGCGTGCGTGGGCCCCATCGTCTCGGCCCCCGTGCCGGCAGCGGCCCCGGTCCTCGAGCTCGTTCCGGACATGGATTCACCCCGGCCGCCGGTTCGGCCGTCCGGGCTCGACGAGCTCTGGTCGGACTACCTGGCCGGCCCGACACGCCCATTGCGTGATCGGCTCGTCATCCAGTACGCACCGCTCGTGCGGGCGGTGGCGCACCGCGTGGCGGCCGGCCTGCCGTCGTACGTCGACCACTCCGATCTGGCGCAGTCCGGGGTGTTCGGGCTGATCGACGCGGTCGAGCGGTTCGACCCGGAGCGGTGCCCCCGCTTCGAGAGCTACGCGGCCCAGCGGATCCGCGGTGCCATCCTCGACGAGCTGCGGGCCCAGGACTGGGTCCCCCGCACGGTCCGGGGCCGGGTGCGGGAGCTCGAACGCGCCCAGGAGCGGCTGGAGAACCGGCTGCTGCGGGCCGCCACCGACCGCGAGCTGGCCGACGAGCTCGGGGTGCCGGTCCGTGACCTGCGGGGCCTCACGCAGCAGGTTCAGATGATCAGCGTCGAGGCGCTGGAGGAGAACAGCGGTGGCGTGTCCGAGCTGCTCGCCGACGACCGCGCGCCCGACCCGATGGCCGTCGTGCAGGCGCGGGAGATGATGCGCCAGCTCAACATGGCCGTGTCCCAGCTCGGCGAGCGCGACCGTCGGGTCGTCGAGCTGTACTACCTGGAGAACCGCACGCTCGCCGAGATCGGGCGGCTGCTCGGGGTCACCGAGTCACGGGTCTGCCAGTTGCACTCCCGGCTGGTCGGACGGTTGCGCGGCCGACTCGAGGAGCTCGCGGTCGGCTGAGCCCGCTAGGGCTGCGGCTCGGGGGAGGGCGGGTCGCCGTCGGGCCACGGGTCGGGCGACGGCAGCAGGCGGACCCGGGCGGGCCCCAGCAGCACGAGTGGGTCCAGGTAGTCCAGGCGGTCGCGGCGCACACCCCAGTGCAGGCACACCGCCGCTTCCGGGCAGCCGGCGTGCCCGGGATCCAGCCTGCCGAGCGCGTCGCCCGTCCGGACGACGGCTCCCGCCGCGACGGTGGGGGTGACCGGCTCGTAGGTGGTGCGCAGCCCGTCGTCGTGCTGGACCGAGACCACGCCGTGCCCGGCGACGGGCCCGGCGAACACCACGGTGCCGTCGCGGGCGGCCAGCACGGGCTGACCGGCACGTCCGGCCAGATCCACACCCCGGTGGCCCGGCCCGTAGGCGTGGGTCGGCGCCCGGAACGGTGTGAGCACCGCCGGCGCGGGTGCCAGTGGCCACGCATACGCGGCGCCCGGTGCCGGGATCCCGGGCCCGGGCGGGGGTGGCGGACCTCCGCCCGCCGCGCTCGACGACGCTCCGCCCACCCCGGCCCTGACCCCTGTTCCACCGGCTGGCGCCGGACCGGCCGCCGGCCGGGTCTGCGTCGCTGTAGCCGTGGTCGCTGTAGCCGTGGTCGCTGTGGACGTGGTGGCCCACGACGGCAGGCGCTCCGCAGGTGCGGCCGGCAGCAGGCAGGCCGCAGCCATCCCGATGACCGCGAGCAGGCGTGCCCGGCCAGGCCGCTCCCCGTTCTCCACCCGTCCAGCCTGTCGCCGGTCCCGCTCGCGCGGGCGGGGATCGGCCATCCTGTGGACGGGCGGGCCCCGATGGGGACAACCGCACCGGTACCAGGTGAGGGCCGCTCCGGCCCCGGCGTACACTCGACACGCACCCCGACTGCTGTTCGGGGTGACTTCGCGCGCTCGCGTACCCACCACGTGGGAAACGGCGGCCGGGCGGTCCTGTGGGCACGTCCTCACAGGTCCGGACGCCGACGCGACGCCAGGGCGGTGCCGCCGACCGGTTGCACCGCGACAACCGCAGTGTGGCCGCAGGGCCACGCCTGACCGAGAGGTGAACGTGGCAACGCCCGTCGTCACCATGAAGCAGTTGCTGGACTCCGGTGTGCACTTCGGGCACCAGACCCGGCGCTGGAACCCGAAGATGAAGCGCTACATCCTCACCGAGCGCAACGGCATCTACATCATCGACCTGCAGCAGACCCTGTCGTACATCGACCGGGCCTACGAGTTCGTCCGCGAGACCGTGGCGCACGGCGGCACGATCATGTTCGTCGGCACGAAGAAGCAGGCGCAGGAGGCCATCGCCGACGAGGCGGGCCGCGTCAACATGCCGTACGTCAACCAGCGTTGGCTCGGCGGCATGCTCACCAACTTCCAGACCGTGCACAAGCGCCTTCAGCGGATGAAGGAGCTGGAGGCCATGGAGCAGACGGGGGGCTTCGAGGGTCGCACCAAGAAGGAGATCCTCATGCTCACCCGGGAGAAGACCAAGCTCGAGAAGACGCTCGGCGGCATCCGGGACATGACCAAGATCCCGTCCGCGGTGTGGATCGTCGACACCAAGAAGGAGCACATCGCCGTCGGCGAGGCCCGCAAGCTGGGGATCCCGGTCGTGTCCATCCTGGACACGAACTGCGACCCCGACGAGGTCGACTTCCCGATCCCGGGCAACGACGACGCCATCCGCTCGGCCGCGCTGCTCACCAAGGTGATCGCGCGTGCGGCCGCCGACGGGCTCATGGCCCGCTCGGAGCGCAGCGGTGGGGCCAAGTCCGGCGATGACAAGTCCGCCGCCGACGAGCCCCTCACCGAGTGGGAGCGCGACCTGCTCCCGGTCGGTGCCGGTTCCGACGGTGCCAGCCTGACCGACGCCGCGGCGCCGGTCGAGGCTCCTGCCGCTGCCGCCACCGCGGCGCCGGCCACCACCAGCAACGGAACCCCCCAGACCACCAGCTGATGCAGACCACCAGCTGATCCGCTGCCGACCCCGGGCCGGAAACGGCCCGGGGTCGGTTGCGTCCCCCTCCACGAGAACGGACCACGAGGCAGCACCATGGCGAACTTCACCGCCGCCGACGTCAAGAAGCTCCGGGACCTGACCGGTTCCGGGATGATGGACTGCAAGAGGGCGCTCGAGGAGTCCGAGGGCGACTTCGACAAGTCCGTCGAGCTGCTCCGCATCAAGGGCGCCAAGGACATCGACAAGCGCGCAGGTCGCGAGACCGCGAACGGCCTCGTCGTCGCCGAGGGCGGCACGATGGTCCAGCTCAACTGCGAGACCGACTTCGTCGCCAAGAGCGCCGACTTCCAGACCCTCGCCGACAGCGTCCTCAAGGTCGCCGTCGCCGAGAAGCCCGTCGACCTGGAGGCGCTGAAGGCCTCCAAGCTCGACGACGGCACCGTCGAGGACGCGGTCCTCAACCTCTCCGCCCGCATCGGCGAGAAGCTCGAGCTCAAGCGCTACATCCACGTCGACGGCCCGGTGGCGCTCTACCTGCACCGCCGTGCGTCGGACCTGCCGCCGGCCATCGGCGCGCTGGTCTCGTACGAGGGCGCTGACGAGGACATCGTCAAGAGCGTCGCGATGCACATCGCCGCGGCCCGCCCGCAGTACACCACCCGCGAGCAGGTCCCGGCCGACGTGATCGAGAACGAGCGTCGCATCGCCGAGGCCACCGCCCGCGAGGAGGGCAAGCCCGAGCAGGTGCTCGCCCGCATCGTCGACGGTCGCATCAACGGTTACTACAAGGACGTCGTGCTGCTCGAGCAGCCGTCGGTCCAGGAGCCGAAGAAGACCGTCAAGGCCCTGCTCGACGCCGCAGGCGTCACCGTCAAGGACTTCGCCCGCTTCGAGGTCGGGCAGGCCTGAGCACGATAGGAAACACTTTCACGATGACCGACCCACGGACCGGCCCCGACGGCACCCGCCCAGGCTTCCGCCGAGTGCTCCTCAAACTCGGCGGCGAGATGTTCGGCGGTGGCGCCGTCGGGGTCGATCCGGGGGTGGTCGAGGCCGTGGCCCGCCAGATCGCCGAGGTCGTTTCCAGCGGCGCGCAGGTGGCCGTCGTCATCGGCGGTGGCAACTTCTTCCGCGGCTCGGAGCTGCAGGAACGCGGCATGGACCGCGCCCGTGCCGACTACATGGGCATGCTCGGCACGGTCATGAACTGCCTCGCCCTGCAGGACTTCCTGGAGCGTGAGCACCACATCGACACCCGCGTGCAGACGGCCATCACGATGGGCCAGGTCGCCGAGGCCTACATTCCGCGCCGCGCGTCCCGCCACCTCGAGAAGGGCCGCGTGGTGATCTTCGGTGCCGGCGTCGGCATGCCCTACTTCTCCACCGACACGGCGGGTGCCCAGCGCGCGCTCGAGATCGGCGCGGAGGCACTGCTGCTCGCCAAGGGCGTCGACGGCGTCTACACGGCCGACCCCAAGATCGACCCCGACGCCAAGATGTACGACGAGATCACCCACCGCGAGGTTCTCGAGCAGGGTCTGAAGGTCGCCGACGCCACGGCTTTCAGCCTCTGCATGGACAACCGCATGCCGATCATCGTGTTCAACCTCCTGACCGAGGGCAACATCGCCCGCGCGGTGCGGGGTGAGAGGATCGGCACGCTGGTCAGCACCCCCGAGGAAGGCAGGCAGTCGTGATCGACGAGACGCTCTTCGACGCCGAGGAGAAGATGGAGCGGGCCGTCGCGGTGGCCAAGGACGATCTTGCGAGCGTCCGCACCGGCCGGGCCACGCCGAACATGTTCGCCCGCGTGGCCGTCGAGTACTACGGGGCGATGACCCCGCTCAACCAGCTCGCCTCCATCACCATCCCCGAGGCGCGCATGGTCGTCATCAAGCCCTACGACGCGAGCTCGCTCAAGGCCTTGGAGAAGTCGATCCGTGAGTCCGACCTCGGCCTCAACCCGAGCAACGACGGCCAGATCATCCGCATCGTGGTGCCGCAGCTGTCCGAGGAACGTCGCCGCGACATGGTCAAGGTCGCTCGCGGCAAGGGCGAGGACGCCCGCGTCACCGTCCGCAGCGTCCGCCGCAAGGCGATGGAGGAGCTGCACCGCATCGTGAAGGACGGCGAGGCGGGTGAGGACGAGGTCGGCCGGGCCGAGAAGGAACTGCAGGGCACGGTCGACAAGTACGTCGCCCAGATCGACGATCTGGTGAAGCACAAGGAAACCGAGCTCCTCGAAGTCTGAGCCCGTGACCGCATCCTCCTCCGACCTCCCTGCAGCCGCCGTGGTCGTGAACCCACCTGGCGGCCAGCCGGCGCGGGCGTCCCGCGCGGGACGCCCCCTCGTGGCCGCCATCGCGGTCGGGGCCGGGATGGGTGCGGTCATCCTGGCGTCGCTGCTGATCGAGCGGCACTGGTTCGTCGCCGTGCTGGCGCTGTCCACCGCCGTCGCCACCGTGGAGCTCTCCGGTGCGTTGCGCCGCGGCGCCGAGATCGCCGTCCCGTTGCCGGTGCTGCTGGCCGGCGGGCAGGCGATGGTGTGGCTGTCGTGGCCGTTCGGCCTCGAGGGGCTAGCCATCTCCTTCGCGGGCACAGCGCTGGCCGTGCTGCTGTGGCGGATGCGGGCGGGCTCGGCGCACTTCGTCCGTGACGTCACCGCCGGCATCTTCACGGCGGCGTACGTGCCGCTGTTCTGCTCGTTCGCCACCCTGATGACCGTCTCGTCGGACGGGCTGGGCCGGGTCCTGACGTTCCTGCTCTGCGTGGTGGCATCCGACGTCGGCGGCTATGCGGCCGGAGTGGTCGCGGGCCGGCACCCGATGGCGCCCACGATCAGCCCCAAGAAGTCCTGGGAGGGTTTCGCGGGCTCGCAGGCCGCGGGGATGGGCGCCGGGGTGCTGTGCGTGGTGTTCCTCATGCACGGGCCGTGGTGGGCCGGGGTGATCACGGGTGCGGTGCTGGTGGTCAGCGCCACGCTGGGCGACCTCGTCGAGTCGCTGATCAAGCGCGACCTCGGCATCAAGGACATGGGGCATCTCCTGCCCGGCCACGGCGGTCTGATGGACCGGCTCGACTCCCTGCTGCCCACCGCCGTCGTCGCATGGGCGGTGCTGGGCCTCCTGATCCCGACATGAGGGCATCGGCACAGCCGATCCCCAGCCCCAACATCTGGAACTGGCCCGAGGTCTACGAGCAGGAGAACCGCGCCCAGGACGTGCACGGCGCGATCTGGGCCGCCCTGGGCGACGCGGTGCCGTGGGCCGGTCTCGACGTCGTGGACGTCGGCTGCGGCGACGGCTTCCACCTCCCGGTTTTCGCCGGGGCGTCGTCCGTCACGGGCGTCGAGCCCCATGTCCCGCTGGTGGAACGGGGCCGGGCGCTGGGACGGCCCGTACGGACCGGGAGCGCGACGGCGCTGCCGCTGCCGGACGCGTCGGTGGACCTGGTCCACGCCCGCACGGCGTACTTCTTCGGCAGGGGCTGCGAGCCCGGCCTCGCGGAGGCCGAGCGGGTGCTGCGACCCGGCGGGGCGATCGCGATCGTCGACCTCGACGCCACACAGGGCCCGTACGGCCGCTGGATGCGCGCCGACATCCCGCACTACTCCCCGGTCGCGGCCGAGCGGTTCTTCACGTCGAAGGGCTTCTCGCTGCTGCGCATCCCCACCACGTGGCGCTTCCCCGACCGCCCGACGTGCGAGGCGGTGCTGCGCATCGAGTTCTCGCAGGCCACGGCCGACCGGGCGCTGGCGGAGACCCCCGGCGTCGAGATCCCCGTCGGCTACCGCCTGCACGTCCGCCGCAAGCGGCCCGTGCGTCGATAACCCCGTGCGTGGATAACAGCGTTCCCACCCTGATTTCCGCGCACGGCCACGGTCGCCTCAGGCCACGCTGATGTCGGTGCCCTTGACCGTCACCGACGTCGGGGTGAGACCCGTCTGCGCCGGGCCCTGGGTGACGCTGCCATCGAGGGCGAACGCGCTGCCGTGGCACGGACAGATGATGCTCGCCCCCTGTACCTGGGCCACCGCGCAGCCCTGGTGCGGGCACGTGGTGGAGAAGCCGGTGAACTTCCCAGTGGTGGCCTGCGTGACCACCACCTGCTGCGCAGTGAAGATCTTCGCGCTGCCGACGGGCACGTCGGACGTGGGGCCGAGCACGGTGCCGGCGGCCGCCGCGGGCGCGGCGGGCTCGGCCGGAGGGCCGCCGGCGCACGCGGTGGTGGCCAGGCCGGTGCCCAGCACGACGGCGCCACCGACCACCACGGTGCGGCGGCTCAGTTCCGGGGAGGGCGTCAACGTTCGCTCCTGATGGGGTGGGGGAGTGATCAGGACAAAGCTGTCACATGCCGTGTGGGTGCCGCGTGGGGTTCCTCGCTACCGTGGAGGGCATGCGTCATCCTGCGGTTCCGTACCTGGAGGCTCTGGCCGGCGGTGCCTGGTGGGTGGTCGGCGCGGCCGCGTTGTCCACGGGCCCGGGCACGGTGATCCTGGCCGCCGGCCTGGGTGTCACGGCCGGTCTCGTGGTCGCGCTGCGCCGCAGGCACGGTTCGGGCGAGCCGCTCCCGCCCGGCGGCCGCACGAAGCTCCTGCAGAGCGTGATCGGTGCGATCGTGCTCACGGCGATCGCGGGCACGCTGCTCGGGATGGCGTCGCTCGGCGAGCTGGCGGTGCCGCTGGCCTGCGCGATCACCGGCGGTGCGCTGTTCCCGCTCTCCACGCTCCTCGACGACCGGTCCCTGCTGGCCGCGGGCGCGGCGCTGCTCGTGCTCGGGGCCGCCGGGGCGCTGATGGCACTGGACTCCGCGGGCGCGCTCTACCCCCAGGGCGTCGTCGGGATGATCGCCGGGCTGGTGCTCTGGATCACCGCCGCGGCACGCACCGGGCTGGTGGCGGAGGCACAGGGCCGCGTACGTCGCTGAGCTGGCACACTGGTGAGGTCATGACTTCCCTCCCGCTCGTGTTCGACGCGCCCAGGCGCGCGCTGCCGCCCCGTCACCTCGCCGATCTCGACCCCGCGGAGCGCCGCGACGTCGCGAGTGAGCTCGGCCTGCCCGCGTTCCGGCTCGACCAGCTGGCCCGCCACTACTTCGGCCGCTTCACCGCCGACGTCGAGCAGATGACCGACCTCCCCGCCGCCGCCCGCGAGACGCTGGGCGCACTGCTCCCCGCGCTGGTCACGCCGGTGCTGGAGCAGCAGTGCGACGCCGGCGCCACCCGCAAGACGCTGTGGAAGGGCCACGATGGCACCCGCGCCGAGTCGGTGCTGATGGGCTACCCCGACCGCGCCACGGTGTGTGTGTCGAGCCAGGCAGGCTGCGGCATGGCCTGCCCGTTCTGCGCCACCGGCCAGGGTGGCCTGGAGCGCAATCTCTCCACCGGTGAGGTCGTCGAGCAGGTCCGTCAGGCCGCCGCGGCGGCCCGCGACGGTGCGCTCGGTGTCGGCCCGGCCCGGCTGTCCAACGTCGTGTTCATGGGCATGGGCGAGCCGCTGGCCAACTACAGGCGCGTGGTGGCAGCCGTGCGCCGCATCACCTCGCCCGCCCCCGACGGCCTGGGTATCTCCGCGCGGGGCGTCACCGTCTCCACGGTGGGGCTCGTGCCCGCGATCGACAAGCTCACCGCCGAGGGCCTGCCTGTCACGCTCGCCGTGTCGCTGCACACCCCCGACGACGAGCTGCGTGACACGCTCGTGCCCGTGAACAACCGGTGGAAGGTCGACGAGGTCCTCGACGCCGCGCGCCGCTACGCGATGGCCACCGGGCGCCGCGTGTCCATCGAGTACGCGCTGATCCGCGACGTCAACGACCACCCGTGGCGGGCCGACCTGCTGGGCAAGAAGCTCGCCCAGCGCATCGGCAAGCACCGCGTGCACGTCAACCTGATCCCGCTCAACCCCACGCCGGGCAGCGAGTGGGACGCCTCCCCGCGCCCGGTGCAGGACGAGTTCGTCCGGCGCGTCCAGGCCGCCGGCGTGGCGTGCACGGTGCGCGACACCCGCGGCCGCGAGATCGCCGCCGCGTGCGGCCAGCTGGCGGCCTCCCAGAGCTGAGCGCTACTCGAGCCCCAGCACCTCGGCCAGGTCGAAGTCGACGGCCACCTCGAGCTGCTCGTACGTGCAGGAGGCGGGCTCGCGGTCGGGCCGCCAGCGCACGAACTGCGCGGTGTGCCGGAACCGCACGCCCTCCATGTAGTCGTAGCGCACCTCCACCACCCGCTCCGGGCGCAGCGGCACGAACGACAGGTCCTTGCCGCCGTTCCAGCGGCTGCCCTCGGCCTTGCGCGGGGTGCGCTCGCCCTCCTCCTGCTTCGCCCAGGCCCACGGGTGGTCGTCGAACGTGGTGACGAGCGGCTGCAGTTCGTCGAACAGTTCCCTGCGCCGCGCCATCGGGAACGCGCCGATCACGCCGACCGAGGCCAGATGCCCGTTGTCCTGGTGGAGCCCGAGCATCAGCGAGCCGATGAGGTCGGGCCCGGACTTGTGCACGCGGTACCCGGCCACCACGCAGTCGCAGGTTCGCTCGTGCTTGATCTTCGTCATGACCCGTTTGTCGGGCTGGTAGGTGCCGTCGGGCTTCTTCGCGATCAGCCCGTCGAGCCCGGCGCCCTCGAACTGGTCGAACCACGTGGTGGCCAGGTCGTGGTCGTCGGTGATCGGCGTGATGTGGACGGGCGGGGTGGCCTTGGCCAGCGCTTCCTCCAGCATCGCCCGGCGCTCGTGGAAGGGGCGGCCGGTGAGGTCCTCGTCGCCCAGGGCCAGCAGGTCGAATGCGACGAAGCTGGCCGGGGTCTCGATCGCGAGCTTGTTCACCCGGCTCGCGGCGGGGTGGATCCGCTGCTGCAGCACCTCGAACTCGAGCGAGTTGCGCTCGCGGTCGAGCACCACGATCTCGCCGTCGATCACCGCCCGTTCGGGGAAGTTCGCCAGCACGGCGTCCACGACCTCGGGGAAGTAGCGGGTCATGGGCTTCTCGTTGCGGCTGCCGATCTCCACCGTGGAGCCGTCACGGAAGATGATGGAACGGAAGCCGTCCCACTTGGGCTCGTAGAGCTGCCCGGTGGGGATGGCGGGCTGGGCCTTGGCCAGCATCGGCTTGACGGGCGGCATCACGGGCAGGTCCACCCGGCCCATCCTGCACCGTCGCGCAACCCCGACCTCGCAGCCCCGACCTCGCAGCCACGACCTCGCAGCACGCGGGTGTCGTCGCAGCGCGCCGGCGGGCTGCGACGACACCCCACGGGCTGCGAGGTCGTAGATTCGGCCCCGTGGCCCGCTTCTCCGCCGCCGATCTCGAGGCCGCCCGCTCCCGCACCATCGACGACGTCCTGCCCGGTCCCGCTGACCCCGGGCTGCGCGTGCTGTTCTGCGGTATCAACCCCGGTCTGGTCTCTGCAGCCACCGGGCACCACTTCGGACGCCCGGGCAACCGCTTCTGGCCCGTCCTGTACGGCTCCGGCTTCACCCCGCGCCTGCTACTGCCCGCCGAGCAGGACGAGCTGCGCGGGCTCGGGCTGGGCATCACGAACATGGTGGCCCGGGCGACAGCGCGGGCCGACGAGCTCAGCACCGAGGAGATCGTTGCGGGCGGGGTGCGGCTGCGCGAGCTGGTGCTCGCTCATCAACCGGTCTGGCTCGCCGTCGTCGGCATCACGGCCTACCGCACGGCGTTCGCGGCGCCGAAGGCCGGCGTCGGCCCGCAGGACGAGCGGCTGGGGGAGTCGCGCGTGTGGGTACTGCCCAACCCCAGCGGCCTCAACGCACACTGGCAGCTGCCGGCGATGGTCGACGAGTTCGGCCGCCTGCGAGCCCGCTCCGACACACCGTGATCAGCTCGTGCGCCACCGGCCCGCGGACGTGGTGATCGCCGAGCCCGCAACCGGATGCAGGTTGCTAGATGAGCCAGATTGCGCTGATGGCGATCACGCCGGTGTCGTGCGCGGATATCAGGGCGGGAACACCGTTGTCCGCGCACGGCCGTCAGTCGAGGTCCTGTGGCTCCGGCTCCGGTGGGGCCTCGGCGCCCTCGTGGGCGTCACGGTCGGCCCACTCCAGGAGCTCGTCGATCGGGAAGACCGCCTTGTCGATGCCCGCGTGCAGGTCGCCGAGCTCGGCGAACCGCGCAGGGACCGTCGCGATCGTGAAGTCCCCGGGGTCGGCGTCGTCGATCTCGTCCCAGCGGATCGGGGTCGAGACCACGGCCTCCGCGACCCCACGCACCGAGTAGGCGGCGGCGATCGTGTGGTCGCGGGCGTTCTGGTTGTAGTCCACGAAGACCGACGCGGGGTTGCGGTCCTTGCGCCACCACGTCAGGTCCACCAGATCGCAGCGCCGCCCCACCTCGCGCGCGAACGCGTGCGCGCCGCGGCGGACGTCGGCGAAGCCGTGGTCGGGCGGGATGCGCACGTAGATGTGCATGCCCTTGCCGCCGGACGTCTTGGGGAACCCGGGCGCCCCGAGCTCGTCGAGCACCTCGTGGACGACGTGCGCGACGCGCCGGACGTCGGCGTAGGTGGCCTCGGGCATCGGATCGAGGTCGATGCGCCACTCGTCGGGCTTCTCGACGTCCGCGCGCCGGGAGTTCCAGGGGTGGAACTCGACCGTGGACATCTGCACCGCCCACACCACGTCGGCCGGGTGCTGCACGCACAGTTCGTCGGCGGTGCGGTTCCAGCGGGGGAACGTCACGCGCACCGTCTCGACCCAGTCGGGCGCGCCACGCGGCAGCCGCTTCTGGTGCACCTTCTCGCCGGTGACGCCGGTGGGGAACCGGTGCAGCATGCAGGGCCGGTCACGCAGGGCGCGCACGATGCCGTCGGAGACGGCGACGTAGTACTGCGCCAGGTCCAGCTTGGTCTCCCCGCGCGCGGGGAAGTAGACGCGGTCCGGGTTGCTCAGCCGGACCGTGCGCCCCCCGACGTCCAGCTCGACCGCGGTGGACACCGTGAACTCAGCGCCGCCAGGAGTTGCGCTTCTTGCGGATCTGCAGGGCCATCCCGATCAGGATGACGATGATGACGCCGCCGAGCCACAGGTCCTGCGTGCGGCTCTGGTACGGGCCGATGAAGAAGGCCGCGCACAGGAGGATCGTGACGACGCCACCGGCGATGGTGCCGCCGGGCAGGCTGCCGTGCCACCCCCACTCGGCGGACGGCTCGTCCTGGGGGTCGACTTCGGACCGCTGTGCCAGCTCACGGGAGTTCCTCGCCACGCCCGTATCGTCGCACAACACCCTGACAAGAACGATCGGGGACGAGGATGATGGCGAGTGATGACTGGAACCCGATCCGTGCTCGTGCTGGGCTCCACCGGCTCCGTGGGCACGCAGGCGCTCGACCTGATCGCCGCCAACCCCGAGTCGTTCACCGTGGCCGGGCTGGCCGCGGGCGGCAGTGACGTCATGCTGCTGGCCCGCCAGATCCGCGAGCACGACGTGCCCCGCGTGGCGCTGGCCGACGTCAACTCCGCGGCCGCGCTGCGCCGGATGCTGCCCGGGATGGGGCTGCGGAAGGTCGAGGTGCTCTCGGGTCCCGGTGCCGCCACCGAGCTGACGAGGAGCGCCCACGCCGACACGGTGCTCAACGGCATCACCGGCTCCATCGGCCTGGGGCCCACCCTCGCGGCGCTGGAGGCGGGGGCGGTGCTCGCGCTGGCCAACAAGGAGTCGCTGATCGCCGGCGGACCGCTGGTGCTGGCCGCAGCGGCGCCGGGACAGCTCGTGCCCGTCGACTCCGAGCACTCCGCGCTGGCCCAGTGCCTGCGCGGCGGGCGCGCCGAGGAGGTGGACCGGCTCGTCGTCACCGCGTCGGGCGGGCCGTTCCGCGGGCGCACGCGCGAGGAGCTGGCCGACGTCACCGTCGAGCAGGCGCTCGCCCATCCGACCTGGGCCATGGGTCCGGTGATCACCGTCAACTCGGCCACGCTGATCAACAAGGGCCTCGAGGTGATCGAGGCCCACCTGCTGTTCGGCATCCCCTACGAGCGCATCGACGTCACGGTGCACCCGCAGTCGATCGTGCACTCGATGGTGACGTTCACCGACGGCTCCACGCTCGCGCAGGCCAGCCCGCCGGACATGAAGCTGCCCATCGGGCTCGCGCTGGCCTGGCCCGACCGGCTGCCCGGCGCGGCCACCCCGTGCCGCTGGGACGACGCCGCCACCTGGACTTTCGAGCCGCTCGACGAGGACACCTTCCACGGCGTGCGGCTGGCCCGTGAAGCCGGCGAGGGCGGCGGCTGCCTGCCCGCGGTACTCAACGCCGCCAACGAGGAGGCCGTGGCGGCGTTCCTGGCCGGAGCGTTGACCTTCACGGCCATCACGGACCTGTTGCAGCGGGTGCTCGACGTGGCCGACGAGTGGTCGGCGGACCCCGGTACCGTCGAGGACGTACTCGCGGCCGAGAACTGGGCGCGCGCGAGGGCGAGGGCCCTCACCCACCGAACAGGAGCAGCTCGATGATGACCGCGCTCGGGATCATCCTGTTCTTCCTGGGCATCCTCTTCTCGGTGTTCTGGCACGAGCTCGGCCACTTCACCACCGCGAAGTGGTTCGGCATCAAGGTGCCGGAGTTCTTCGTCGGGTTCGGGAAGACGGTCTGGTCCCGCAAGCGCGGCGAGACGGAGTTCGGGCTCAAGGCCATCCCGCTCGGCGGGTACATCCGCATGATCGGCATGATCCCGCCCGCCAAGGGCGAGCTGCTGGGCAGCAGCCGCCGCACCGGCCCGTTCCAGGGACTCATCGACGACGTGCGCAGGCAGTCGGCCGACGAGGTGCGCCCCGAGGACGCCGACCGGCAGTTCTACCTGCGGGCGCCGTGGAAGCGCGTCATCGTGATGTTCGCGGGCCCGTTCATGAACCTGATCCTCGCGGCGGTGCTGTTCGGGATCCAACTCATGGCCATCGGGGTCCCGACGACGAGCACCACGGTGGCCCAGGTCAGCGCCTGTGTCCTGCCGGCCACGTCCGCGGCCGCGGCCGGCGACACGTGCCCGGCGGGAGCCCCCCCGTCGCCGGCCGCCGCGGCGGGCATCCGGCCGGGTGACCACATCGTCGCCCTCAACGGGGTCCAGGTCGGCCCGAACGACGGCCGCCAACTACAGGACGCCATCCGGGCGGCGTCGGGAACCGTGACCGTCACCGTGGACCGGGCAGGCCGGCGGCTGGAGCTGCCGACCACCCTCATCGCCAACCAGGTCGAGAGCTTCGACAACCCGAACGTCACCGTGCAGGCGGGCTTCCTCGGCGTCGGTCTGAGCTCCGCCGGCTATGTCCGCCAGGACGTCGGCGCGGTGTTCGGTTCGGTCGGCGACATCATCGGCCGCACGGGGCAGGCCCTCATCCAGCTGCCGCAGCGGGTGCCGGCGCTGTTCGGCTCGGTGTTCCTGGGGGAGAAGCGCGACATCAACGGGCCGATCGGCATCGTCGGGGCGTCGCGCATCGGCGGGCAGGTACTCGCCGCCGACAACATCCCGCCGGTGGCTGATCTGTCGATCTTCCTCCAACTGCTGGCCGGCCTGAACATCTCGCTGTTCCTGTTCAACCTGCTGCCCATCCCGCCCCTGGACGGCGGGCAGATCTTCCCCGCCATCTGGGAGTCGATCCGCCGGCGTATCGCGTCTGCGCGCGGCAGGCCGGATCCGGGCCCCGTCGACGTGGCCAGGCTGATGCCGGTGGCCTACGTCGTGGCCATGGTGTTCATCGCCTTCAGCGGCCTGCTGCTCATCGCGGACATCATCAACCCGGTGACTCTTTCGTGACGGCTGAGCCACTCGGGGACCTGCGTCCCCTCGCCGTCTTCGACATCGACGGGGTGCTGGCCGACGTCCGGCACCGGCTGCACCACCTCGAGGCGTACCCGCAGCGCTGGGAGCGGTTCTTCCAGGCGGCTGACCGCGACCCGCTCCTGGACGAGGGCGCGGACCGGCTCCGCGCGGCCCTGGTCGACCACGACGTGATCTATCTCACCGGACGTCCCGAGCGGAACCGGCGCCTGACCGAGTGCTGGCTGCGCCACCACGGTCTGCCGACGCGTCCGCTGCTCATGCGCTCGGACGCCGACCACCGCCCGGCCCGGTGGATGAAGCGTGAGGCGCTGCGCACGCTGGCCGCCACCCGCGACATCGTCTCGGTGCTGGACGACGACCCGGCCGTCGTCGCGGTGCTGGAGGAGGACGGCTGGCCCGTCGAGCTGGCCACCTGGCTGCCGCACTCGTCCACGCTGCAGAGCGCCCAGGAGGACGAGGGCCGCACCTGATCATCCGCTGACCGTCACACGGTCACGTGTGGCTGCTCCGACGCCCGCTCCGACAGCCGCAGGTGACCTTGTGGCGAAATCGGGGTGGTGTCGGGGGGAGCACAGGGCGTACCGGCGCGGCGGGGAGGATAGTGGAGGCGTGAGCGTCTCCCTGGGTATGCCGGTCCCTCCCGCCCCGACCTTGGCTCCGCGCCGGAAGACCCGGCAGTTGCAGGTCGGCGCCGTGGGCGTGGGGTCCGAGAGCCCGATCTCCGTGCAGTCCATGACCACCACGCTGACCTCCGACGTCAACGCCACGCTCCAGCAGATCGCCGAGCTCACCGCGGCGGGCTGCGACATCGTCCGGGTGGCGTGCCCGAGCCAGGACGACGCCGACGCGTTGCCGGCCATCGCGCGCAAGTCGCAGATCCCGGTGATCGCCGACATCCACTTCCAGCCCAAGTACGTGTTCGCCGCCATCGAGGCCGGCTGCGCCGCGGTGCGCGTCAACCCGGGCAACATCCGCAAGTTCGACGACCAGGTCAGGGAGATCGCGAAGGCGGCCAAGGACCACGGCACCCCGATCCGGATCGGCGTCAACGCGGGCTCGCTGGACAAGCGCCTGCTGGAGAAGTACGGCAAGGCCACACCCGAGGCCCTCGCCGAGTCGGCGCTGTGGGAGGCGGGGCTGTTCGCCGAGCACGACTTCCACGACATCAAGATCTCGGTCAAGCACAACGATCCCGTCGTCATGATCCGCGCCTACGAGCTGCTCGCGGAGCAGTGCGACTACCCGCTGCACCTCGGCGTCACCGAGGCCGGGCCGGCGTTCCAGGGCACGATCAAGTCGGCCGTCGCGTTCGGGGCGCTGCTGCGCCAGGGCATCGGCGACACCATCCGCGTCTCGCTGTCGGCGCCTCCCGTCGAGGAGGTCAAGGTCGGCATCCAGATCCTGCAGTCGCTCAACCTCAAGCAGCGCAAGCTCGAGATCGTGTCCTGCCCGTCGTGCGGACGCGCCCAGGTGGACGTCTACACGCTCGCCGAGCAGGTCACCGCAGGTCTGACGGGCATGGAGGTGCCGCTGCGGGTGGCCGTCATGGGCTGCGTCGTCAACGGCCCGGGTGAGGCCCGCGAGGCCGACCTCGGGGTGGCGTCGGGCAACGGCAAAGGCCAGATCTTCGTCAAGGGCGAGGTCATCAAGACCGTCCCGGAGCACGCCATCGTCGAGACCCTCATCGAGGAGGCGATGAAGATCGCCGAGGCCATGAAGGCAGATGGGACGATGGAGGCCGAAGGGGCGCCGCAGGTGTCGGTGGGCTGATCTCGAATGGACACCGACGCGCATCCCGTCGTTTCCGCAGCGGCCGGGGTATGGCACCGTAGGCGGGTGCTTCGTGTCGCCGGTGCGCGTCTCCTCGACGACCGTGACCGTTCCGGCGTGCGTGCCGCACTGGACGACGACCCCGTGGCCGGCTGCATGGTGGCGGCGCGTGTCGAGGTCGCGGGGCTGGACCCGTGGCGGCTCGGGGGCGAGCTGTGGGCCGTCGGGTCGCGGATGGAGGGGCTCTGCTTCTCCGGGGCCAATCTCGTCCCGCTCCGTGGTGACCGCCAGGCCCTGCGCGCCTTCGCCGAACGCGCCCGCCGGCACGGGCGCAGCTGCTCGTCGGTGGTCGGCCGTGCGGAGCTCGTGCTGCCGCTGTGGGAGGACCTCGCCGGGCACTGGACGCCCGCCCGCGAGGTGCGCGCCGACCAGCCCCTGATGGTGCTCACCGGGCCGCCCGCGGTGGTGCCCAGCCCCTTCGTCCGGGCGGTGCGGCCCAACGAGCTCGATCGCTACCTGCCTGCCGCCATCGCCATGTTCACCGAGGAGGTCGGCGTCGACCCCCGCGCGGGCGACGGCGGCGCCGGCTACCGATCACGGGTCGCCGAGCTCGTCGCGGCCGGGCGCGCGTTCGCCCACTTCGAGGGCGACGAGGTGGTGTTCAAGGCCGAGATCGGTGCGCTGTCGTCGCGGGTGGGCCAGATCCAGGGGGTCTGGGTCAACCCGGCGTGGCGCGGGCGCGGCATCGGCACGGCCGGTACGGCCGCCGTCGCCGACCGGCTGTCGGCCATGGGCCGCATCTCCAGCCTGTACGTCAACGGTTTCAACCACGTGGCCCGGTCGAGCTACAAGCGCATCGGGTTCACGCAGGTGGGCAGCTTCGCCACGGTCCTCTTCTGACGAACGGCACCGTCGTCGGAACCTGTCCGACGACAGTGCCGCTCGTTGGACGTGATCGTGATCGGCACCGCGCGGCGGCCCGGAACTGTCGGGCCTGCTCGGCATACTTCAGGCGTGATCCGCCGTCTGCTCGCCGTGCTCGCCTCGCTCGTGTTCGTCGCGGGCCTGGCCGGATGTGGCCTGTTCGGCTCCAGCGGGCCCGACGCCGCGGCGGCCGACTTCGTCACGGCGTGGTCGGCGGGCGACATCCCCGCCGCGGCCGCTGCCACCGATGACGTGCAGGCCGCCACCCAGGTCCTCGACGCGGTCCGGCAGTCGTTGAAGCCGGTGTCGCTCAAGGTGGAGGTCACGCAGGTCCGCGAGGCCACCGATCGGGCGGCGGCCTCGATCACCGTCACCTGGGATCTCGGGCAGAACCGCACCTGGAGCTATCTCGGCGAGCTCGACCTGCTCAAGGCGCCCGACGCCAAGCAGGGCTGGCTGGTGCGCTGGGCGCCCACCGTCGTGCACCCGCAGCTCGCGGCCCGGCAGTCGCTGGCGCTGCAGACCGAGTCGCCCCCGCCCGCGCCCGTCGTCGACCGCAACGGGGTGCCGCTGCTGGCCGCCACCCAGGTCGTCAACGTGCTGCTCGACCGCAAGGCCGCCGGCAACCTGCCCGCGGTGGCCGGCAGCCTGGCCAAGGCGCTGGGCCCGCTCGAGCCGCTGATCACCGTCGCCTCCATCACCGACGGCGCCGCGCGCACCCCCGACGGGCAGGCCTACAGCGTCGCGGTGCTGCGCGACACCGACTACCAGCAGGTCAAGGCGGCCATCCACGACCTGCCCGGGGTCCGGTTCGCCACGTCACAGCGGCTGCTGGCGCCCGACGCCGCCTTCGCGCGCCAGGTGCTGCCCGGCGTCCGCACCGAGATGCAGGGCCAGATCAACGGCGTCGACGGCTGGTCCGTGCGCACCGTCGACAGCGCAGGCGCCACCGTCGCCACCCTCACCGAGAAGGCGCCGGCGTCCGGCAGCACCGTCACGCTCGGGATGGACCGCGCCGTGCAGACCGCCGCGGAGGACGCCGTCGAGCCGTTGCCGTAGCAGACCATGATCGTCGCGATCGCGCCGTCCACCGGCGATCTGCTCGCGGTGGCCCAGAACGGCGCCGCCGACGCGGCGGGCGCGGTGGCGCTCACCGGCCGCTACCCGCCCGGCTCCACGTTCAAGATGGCCACGGCGTCGGCCGCTCTCACCGGGCTCAAGCTCACCGCCGACTCGCCGGTCGCGTGCCCCGGTCAGACGGTGATCGGGGGCCGCCCGGTGCCCAACGAGAACAAGTTCGACCTCGGCACCGTGCCGCTGCGCACCGCGTTCGCCCAGTCGTGCAACACCACGTTCGCCACGCTGGGCTCCCAGCTCGGCCCCGACGCCCTGCCCACTGCGGCGCTGCAACTCGGGCTCGGCGCCGACTACACCGTGCCGGGCATCACCACCGTCACCGGTTCGGTGCCCTCGTCCACCGACCTGGTGCAGCGGGCCGAGAACGGGTTCGGGCAGGGGCAGGTGCTCGCCAGCCCGCTGGGGATGGCGATCATGGCCGCCACCGTGGCCAAGGGCGCCCCGGTCGTGCCCGAGCTGATCCGGGGCCGCCCGACGCAGGTGGTCACGCCGGCCACGGCGCCCGACCCGGCGGTTCTCGCGCAGCTGCGGCCCATGATGCGGGCCGTCGTCACCGAGGGCACGGCGCGTGCGGTGGCCGGGAGGGGCGACGTCTACGGCAAGACCGGTACGGCCGAGTACACCGATGACGGGCGTTCACATGGCTGGTTCGTCGGCTACCGGGGTGATCTGGCCTTCGCGGTGCTGATCGTGGACGGTGGCTCGTCGGGGCCCGCGGTCGTCGTGGCCGACCGGTTCCTCGCCGCGCTGAAGTAAGGGCCTACCCTCGTTCCTATGTCTTCCAGCCGGATCCCCGCGCTCGCCTTCGTGGCCGACCTCGTCGCGGTGATCGTGTTCGCCGCCATCGGGCGGGCGAGCCACGCCGAGTCCGACGGGCTGCTCGGCCTGCTGACCACGGCCGCGCCGTTCGCGGCCGGCCTCCTGGTGGCCTGGGCCACCCCGTGGCTGCGGGTGCGCCCGGCCGGCCTGCGCGCCGGCGGCGTGGCGCTGGTGGGCACGGTGGTGATCGGCCTGGCGCTCCGTGCGGTGTTCCTCGGCCGGCTGCCGCTCAGCTTCGCGATCGTCGCCACGATCTCGCTGGCTGTGCTGCTGCTCGGCTGGCGCGGCGTGGCGATGCTCGTGTCGCGCCGGGTGGCCCAGCGGGCCTAGGACGGCGCTGAAAAACTCGGTCGGGCGGTCGGTGTGTCGCTGGCTCGGGTCGTAACGGCTTGGGATGGTCTTCTCGTGCAGGGAGTGGAGCCCGCGGAGCGGGAGTTGTGGGACGCCGCGCAGGTGGTCGGGCAT
>JBBRLM010000087.1:0-24248 GCA_038231335.1 Mycobacteriales bacterium | reverse complement strand
TGGCGCATCTGATCACCGTCCGGGATGGTGGCCGGTGCCGGGATCCGTTCTGTGATGCTCCGATCAGGCATCTCGACCACATCGACCGCCGCCGGGCGGGCGGGCCGACCAGCTTCGTCAACGGGCGCGGTACCTGCGCCCGGGGCAACTACGTACGGGAGATGCCGGGCTGGCAGGTCGAGGTGATCGACGACGGACTCGGCACCCGACCACACACGGTCCGGACCACCACCCCGACCGGCCACACCTACATGAGCCGAGCCCGGCCGGTGCCCTGACGCCTCGCATGCGCGCCGATCTTCTACGACACGGGCGCCAGCGGCCGCCAGGCCAGCCACTCCAGGTCCCGGTCGGCCTGGTCGAGATCGAAGCGGTGCGGGTCGAGAGGTCCGCCCACCCACTCGGCGCGCTCGTGGTGTTCGGGATGCGGCGGGTCGGCCAGCACCGTCTGCAACTCGTCGTAGCCCCACGGGCCCCCGACGTCCTCGGGCGGGCAGGCCCCGGTCCCCGACACACACCGCGGGTAGCGCACGCCCGGCTCCGGACTGGTGACCTTCTCCACGGTGAGCCGGTGGGTCCAGCCGTCGCCGAAGTCGTACAGGTAGCAGAAGTGGCCACCCACGCTGACCAGGCGGAACAGCGTGCCCTTGGCCTCGTCGGTGATGTCCTGGTCGTCCCAGTCCGGATCTGGCACCCCGTAGCGGCGTCCGTCGACCTCGAACTCGTGCAGGTGCGAGTGGGTCCAGCCCATCGCCGACTGCACCACCTCGTGCACCGTCGCCAGGCTCGCCTCGCCCGGCACCTGCACACGGCGCCGGACCGGCGGCCGAACCTCCTCCAGGACGATCTCGAGCTCGAAGATCTTGGTCTTCGCAGTCACGCGGGAGACGGGCATGCGCCGATGCTGCCAGATCCACGGTTCCGCCCACGGGGCGCTTCCGCCTCGACGAGCCGGGTGAGGAGTTCGGTGAGCTGATCGAGATCGTCGGCCGGGAGCGTCTCCATCGCGGCGGGCGGGCGCAGCAGGATCGCGTCGGCGGTGGTGATGGCGTCGTGCCCGGCGGGCGTGAGGGTGACCAGCTTGCGCCGCCGGTCGTCGGGGTGCGGGTGGCGTTCGACCAGGCCGTGGGTTTCCAGCTTGTCCACGATCAGGGTGGCGTAGGGGGCGTCGACGCCGTTCGCCTCGGCGAGCTGACGGAGGGTCCGTGGTCCGCCACGGAGCTGGAAGAGGACCTTTCCCCGGCCTCCGCCCAGGCGGAACCCGAGCGCCTCGGCCAGCTCACCGTGGCGGTCGTGGGCCTCGGCGAACCGGCGCAGGAGGTCCCAGGCCTCCTGCGGCGACGCGCTCACCAGGCCACCGTCCGGCCGAGGTAGTCGACATAGTGCAGGCCCGGACTCCCCTCGAGGGCGTCCAACGTCTTCACGACGTTCGGGATGCTGTCGTCGATGCCGAGCCGGGCGTCGGCGCCACCGAGGTCGGTCCGCACCCAGCCGGGGGCCATGAGGACCAGGGTCCGGCGCTCGCCGGCGTGCCGTGCCGCGTAGCTGCGCAGGAACGTGTTGAGCGCGGCCTTGCTGCCCCGGTACGTCTCGTGGCCACCGCGCTCGTTGTTGGCGACGCTGCCCTGGCCCGAGGACATCACGCCGATCGTGCCCGCGGGTTCGATGTAGTCCTGGAGAGCTTCGATCACGCGCAGCGGCGCGAGTGCGTTGGTGAGCATGACCCACGTGAACTCCTCGTCCGAGGTCTCCGCCACGGTGCCCTCCGGTCGGTTCGTGACGCCGGCGTTGACGAACAGCATGTCGAACGTCCGGTCCGCCAGCCGATCGTGCAGCGCCGCGATCTGCGCGGGCTCGGTGACGTCGACGTTCTCGATCTCGATCCGGTCAGGGAACGCGTCGGCGAGATCGTGGAGAGGGGTCCGGTCGGAGCCGCGCACGGTGGCGGTGACGTGTCGGCCGTCGCGTGCCCACTCCTGCGCCAGCGCGAGGCCCAGACCGCGGGACGCGCCGATCAGGAGCACACGAAAGTTAGTTGTAGACATAGCAATCATTGTGCAATCTATAAATAGATTCGTCAAGCTTGCTGCGGGACCCTCAGCCGCTCACCGGCCCGGCGCGCGGCGGCCGGCCGGGCGGCCACGAGCACGACGCCCACCACGATCCACGCGGCCGCCACCGCGGGATAGAGACCCAGCGGGCCCTCCGGGTACGGCACGACGTTGCGGAACAGCGTGTAGGCGATGACCACCAGGGCGAGCGCCGGCACGACCACCTCCCACCGCGCCACCTCGCGGGTCCCCGAGAAGAACAGCAGGCGGGCTGCACCGATCGTCGCGAGCGCGTAGGCCACCAGCAGGATCAGCGTGCCGATGGTGCCCGACGCCGCGAACAGGCCCGACGGCGTGCCGTCGAACGCGAACCAGGCCAGCGCCAGCACCACGTACATCGCGACGACCACCACGATCGTCGCCGCCGCCGGCGTGCCGCGGGTGGGGGACAGGCGGGCGAGCGGGGCGGGGGCGAGGCCGTCGCGGGCCAGGGCGAACAGCAGCCGGGCGGCGCCGACCGCGCAGGCCAGGGCGCAACCGAACGCGCTGACGGTGGCGCCGATCGTGATCAGATCGCCCACCCAGGCCGCGACATACTGCGTGCCCAGGTCGCCGAGCAGCGACGACGACGCCGTGAACGCCGCGACGCCGGCGTCGTCGGCGCCGAAGCCCATCACCTCGACGGCCGTGACGAACACGAAGTAGACGCCGCCGAAGATCGCCGTGCCGAGGATGGCGCGCGGGATGCTGCGCCGCGGGTCCTTCGTCTCCTCGCCGAGGGTGGCGGCCGCCTCGAAGCCCGCGAACGACAGGAACCCGAACACGACGCCGAGGAAGACCGCCGACGTGTCGGTGCCCGGGGCGACGGTGAACACCGAGAGGTCGACGGTGTGTCCACCGGGTGCGGTGCCCGTGGCCAGGCGCACCAGGATGATCACCGAGACGACGACGATCAACGCCACCGTCAGCCCCTCGATGGTCAGCAGCACCCGCGTGCCGCCCTTCACGGGCGCGACGGCCAGCGCCACCACGAGCAGCAGCGCGATCGCGGCGATGAGGAACCCGGCCCATCCCGGCTGGTCCGTCCAGATGCCGAGGCTGTCCAGCGCGCCGGCGCCGAAGATGCCTGCCGCCGTGGAGGTCACCACGCCGTAGAAGACGTAGGTGCCCAGCAGCGACCAGCCCGCCACCACACCGGTCCTGACGCCCAGCGTCGCCCCGACGAAGCCGTAGACGCTGCCCGCGTGGTGGAACCGCTGGCTCAGCCGGACGAACGTGTAGGCGATCAGCAGCACGCCCACCGTGGCCAGCGCGAACGCCAGCGGCACCGCACGCCCCACGGAGCCGGCCGTGCCCTGGGGGTTGATGTTGGCGGCCATCGACGGCGCCATCAGGGCCAGGGACAACCCCACGGCCTGCCAGACACTCAGTTCCCGCCGCAATCCGGTCGTCATCGGCAGATCGTGGGTCAGAACACCCCGAAAGTCACGGCCCGCACCGCGTCGTCGCCCATCTGGACGCAGCGGGCGTACTCGGAGCGCCTCGTGGCGAGCACACAGCGGGTGAGCAGGTCGCCGAGGCCGACGGTGAGCACGGTGTCGGCCTCCAGCTCGGCCATCGCCTGCAGCTGGGTGGCGGGCAACGAACGGAACCCACTGAGGGACGCCGGGTCATGATCGGCGGGTGCCGGCAGCTCCAGCTCCCGCGCCAGCCCGTCGAGCCCGGCCAGGATGAGCCCGCCCAGGGCGAGATGCGGGTTGCTGCTGGCGTCGCAGGTCTTGAGCTCGGCGTTGGCGCTGGCCCGCTCCCGCCCGCGGTACGGCGACGCGACGCGCAGTGCGGCCTCGCGGTTGTCGAACCCCCAGGACACGGTGGACCCGGCCCAGGCGCTGGGGCGCAGCCGGCTGTAGGACAGGTACGACGGGCAGGTCAGCGCGACGAGGGCCGGGAGGTGGTCGAGGACGCCGGCGAGGAAGGCCCGGGCGGTGCCGGACAGGCCCTGTGGATCGTCTGCGGGAGACATGATGTTGTCCCCTGACGCGTCCCAGAGCGAGAAGTGCAGGTGGCAGCCGCTGCCGATCGCGTCGGCCCACGGCTTCGGTGCGAACGAGGCGAGCAGGCCGTGGCGCACCTCCGCGATGCCGCGAACGGTGTCGCGCAGCCGCAGCTGGTTGTCGGCGGCGCGCAGCGCGTCGGTGTGGCGGACCGAGATCTCCTGCTGGCCCGGCCCGTACTCGTTGATCGCCTGCTCGACCTCGATGCTCTGCTCGACCAGCGCGTCGACGATGTCGTTGACCACCGGCGCGGCCCGGTCCAGCCCGGCCGAGGAGTACACGGGCCCGTTGCCCCACGGCTTCGGGCCGGACGGGGTGCGCTCGGCCAGGTAGAACTCGTTCTCGAACGACGCCTGAACGGACAGCCCGGCCGCGGCGGCCTGGTCCACCGCCCGCGTGAGGAACGCCCGCGGGCAGCCGCCCCAGTCGGTGCCGTCGTGGCCGACCTGGTCGCAGAACACGCTCGCGACGCCGTCGAGCCAGGGGAGTGCGGTGTAGGTGTCCATGTCGGGCACGATCCGGATCTCGCCGACCGGCTCCATGCCCTCGATCGGGACGAGGTCGTCGAGGACGTTGATGGCGTTCTGGGCGCGGGTGAGGCCGAGTCCCGAGACGACGGCGTCGTCGAAGCGCGAGCGGTGCACCTGCTTGCCGCGGATCACGCCGCTGGGGTCGCCGTAGAGAAACCTGATCAGTCGTTCCGTCACAGACGGTAGACCCTAGTGGCGTTGCCGATCCCGATCATCCCGGCCACGCGCACCGCGTCGGTGGCCGACCAGTCGCCGTCGGCCACCCAGCCGCCCAGCACGTCGGTGACCGCGCGGCGCCACAGCACCGCGCCGAGGTGGTGCAGCTCCGGCGGGCCCAGCGCGTCGGAGGAGAAGAGGACCTTGCCGAACGGCGCCACCTCGAGCGTCTCGGCGAGCACGGCGCGGCTGCGGGCGCCGGTGTAGTTCATCGCCAGCCCGACGTCCAGGTACACGTGCGGGAACGCACCGGCCAGGTAGGCGGCGGTGCGGTGGTACGGGTAGCAGTGCAGCAGCATGATCGGTACCTGGACGGCGCGGATGAACGGCGTGAGCAGCGACGGGTCGCAGCGGTGCAGGGTGAGGTCGGGGTCGCCGTAGCCGACGTGGAACTGCAGCGGCAGCCCGTGCTCGACGCCCGCCCAGAGCAGGTGGCGCAGCAGGACGGGATCGGTGAGCCGCCCGCCCGCCTTGAGCCAGCGCCCGGCCGCGCGGCGGACCTCGAGGGGCGTGGGCCGGGCCGGGTCGACGTCGAGGCCGTGCCGGTAGGCGATCACGGACTTGAGCCCGACCGCCGTCCGCGCCCGTTCGACCAGCGTCCGACCGAACGTGTCGGCGAACCGGGAGGCGTCGACCCCGGCCGCGGCCACCTCCTCCGCCACGGTCTCCAGCCGCACCACCTCCGCGGTCTCGCCCCCCACCACCGCCGCCATCTGCGCCGGGCCCAGGACGTCACCGGGCAGGTAGCCGGTCTCCACGAGGAAGCGCCCGATGCCGCTGGCCGTCAGGAAGCGGCGGGTCACCTCGGCGGTGCCGAGCTCGCGGCGTCGGACCAGGTAGGTGGGCAGGTCGACGTGCGCCGGCAGGTCGAGAACCGGCGCGCACCAGCGGCGGACGGCGAACCCGACCTGCGAGTCCAGATGCGACGTGCCGGCCGGCGCGGGCCACGGCGACTCGGTGAGGCCGTCCTCGAACGCGGCGTCGTCGAGATCGGCGGTCGCGGCGCCGTGCACGTGGTGGTCGACGAGCCGGAGCCCGCGTACGACGTCGGCCAGCGGTCCCTCGTCGACGATCACGGCGCCAGCAGACCCCGCGCCGCCCACCACGTCAAGACCGCTGCGCAGCGGCTCAACTCCGCGAGTCGGGACGAGGATGCGCCCGAGTCGGGGTCTCCGTGCGGCCGTGTCGCGGGCTGCGTGCGCGCGTCGAGACCCCGACTCGCGCGCACGGAGACCCCGACTCGCGGGGTCAGGGGCGGGCTCTCGCGGCCAGGGCCTTCGCGAGGCCGGGGAGGGCCACCGCTGCTCGTCGGCGGCGCGGGACCGATACGCGCCGGTGCAGGACGTGGTAGTCGGCCGACTCGATCTCGTCGAGGATGCCGCGGTAGAGGGTGAAGGCGCAGGCCACGCAGGCCCGGGAGACCGGCTCCAGCATCCCGATGCCCGGCTCGGCGCGCCGGTAGACCGCGCGGGTGTGGGCCACGAGGTGGGCCAGGGCCCGGCGGACGCGGGGGTCGGGGCGGCGGGTGCGGCGGCACCACAGCAGCAGGTCGCGGTCCACCCCGAACGCGGCGAGCTCGTCGGCGGGCAGGTAGACACGGCCGCGGTCCAGGTCCTCGCCGACGTCGCGCAGGAAGTTGGTGAGCTGGAACGCCACCCCGAGCGCCGCTGCGGGGGCCTCCGCCTCGGCCCGGGGCACGGTGGTGCCCAGGACCGGCAGCATCTGGAGGCCGATCACCGACGCGGAACCGTGTACGTAGACGCCGAGATCGGCGAACGTGGCGTAGGTCGTGACGTCGATGTCCATCCGCATGGACGTCATGAAGTCGGTGAAGTGGCGGTGGTCGATCGTGTACCGGTCGGCGGTGTCGGCCAGGGCGGCCAGCACGGGGTGGGCGGCGGGCTGCCCGGCCAGTGCCGCGTCCATCTGCGCGGTCAACGCGTCGATGCGCACGGCCCGTTCGGTGACGGGGGTGCCGTCGGCCAGGTCGTCGACGATCTCGTCGGCGTAGCGCGCGAAGCCGTACAGCGCGTGCACGGCGGGCCGGCGCCCGCGCGGGAGCAGCCGGGTGGCCAGGAAGTAGGTGCGTCCGAAGCGGGCGTTGAGCTCCCGACACTGGCGGTAGGCCTGCCGCAGCGCCGGCTCGGTGATGCCGGCGGCGTCGAGCTCAGCCTGTCCGGGTGGCGACACGAGCTGTGACACGGGCACCGGGGCGCAGCCGCAGGGGGTCATCCCGCAGCAGTGACACGGCCGCCAGGGCCGCCACCGCCGCGCAGGCCGCGAGGTAGCCCCAGTTGTAGAGACCGTCCTCGCCGTTCGGGTAGTAGACGACGATCAGCATGATCGACGCGAACACCATGTACTGCAGCCCGCGTGCGGTCCACGCGGTCATGGCCAGCAGCGCCATGCCCCAGCTGACGTACCAGGGCAGAGTGGCGGGGGAGAGCACCGACACGGCGAACAGCACGATGCCGGCGCGGCGCACGGCGTCGGGGCCGCCGTCGCGGGCGGCCCACCACTGGCGGCCCGCCAGCACGAGCAGGATCGCGATGCCGATGCCGCGGAAGATGTTGATGAACAGCTGGTAGTTGGCCCCGAACAGGCTCAGGATGCCGCCGACGATCTGGCCCGCCGCGGTGGGGATGGACATCCAGTTGACGATCATCGACGGGGCGCTGAGCGCGGGCAGCCAGCCCAGGTCGACCCCGGCCACGACGGTGCAGAGCGCGAAGACCACGACGAAGACGCCGATCCCGGCGGCCGCGGCCTTCAGGATGCGCACGGTGCGGGAGCCGGTCATGTGCGCGGCCCAGATCAGCACCGCGAACGGCAACGCGACGCCGGCACTCGCCTTGACCGCCATCGCCAGGGTGATCAGCGCGATGCCCAGTGCGTGGCCGCCCCGCAGGCCGTCGCCCGCCCGTAGCGCCACGAGGAAGCCGGCGGCCAGCAGCCCCACCACCAGCAGGTCGTTGTGCCCGCCGCCGATCATCGTGATGACCATCATGGGGTTGGCGACGGCGATCCACATCGCCAGCGGGACGCGCCCGCCGAGGCGGCGGGTGAGCTCCGGCAGGGCCCAGACCAGCAGCACGAGGCCGGGCAGCAGCGCGAGCCGCATGAGGATGACGCCGAGGATGATGTTGTTGCCGATCAGCCAGGCGACGCCCTTGGCCATCAGGATGAACAGCGGCCCGTAGGGGGCGGGGGTGTCCTGCCAGAAGTAGTGGACGTTGTCCGACAGGATCCCGGGCATGGCATTGGGGCCTACCGCGTACGGGTTGAAGCCGTTCAGTGGCAGGGCGCCCTGGGCGAGGTAGCTGAAGATGTCGCGGGTGAACAGCGGTGGCGCGAACAGCATCGGCACCATCCACGCGAGCGCCGTGGAGAGCACCGCACGGCCGCCGATCCGATGCGCGAGCACGTCGCGGCCCAGCCGGATCCACGCCCAGGCCATCAGGGCGACGCCCGCGTACATCAGGAAGGCGGCCAGGTCGTGACCGTGCCCGTAGCGCCAGAAGCCGACCGCGGAGTTCGTCATCAGGGGGTCGCGGATGAGCACGCCACCCGCGCCGAAACCACCGACGACCAGCATGACGGCGGCCGCGAGCCCCATCAGCAGAGGACCGCGCGGCGGGTTGCCGATGCGGGCACCGAAAGATCCCGCCGGCGCAGGGCGCGAGGCGGGTGGGGGCTCGGGCAGCGTCGGTTCTTCGACCGGTGCAGTGGTGCTCATGACGCGATCCATGCTGCCACGACGGGTGTGGGACGGGTGTGGGACCCCCGGCGCCCGGGACGTCACGGCGCCCCGGTGATCCGTTGGGCGGCCAGCCGTCCCGACAGCACGACCGGCGGGATCCCGACACCGGGCGTGGTGCCGCAACCGGCCAGTACCGCGTTGTCCAGGCCGCGCACCAGGTTCCGGGGCCGGAAGGGGCCGGTCTGGGCGAACGTGTGCGACACCGAGAACGGGGTGCCTGCCGCCATCCCCTCCGCGGCCCAGTCGGCGGGCGTGACCAGGCGCGACACCTCGATGTCGCCCGCCACGTCGTCGAGACCGGGATGCCCGCGCGCCTCCAGGACGCCGAGCAGTTCGTCGCGGTAGGCGGGGCCCACCCGCGCCCAGTCCAGCGGCCCGGAGTCGAGGTTCGGGCACGGGGCCAGCACGAACAGCAGGTCGGAGCCCTCGGGGGCGAGCCCGGGATCCGACGCGGTGGGCCGGGTGATCAGCAGTGACGGATCGCTCATGAGACGGCCGTCGCTGATGATCTCCCGGAACGTGCTCTCCCAGGCCGCGCCGAACGAGATGGTGTGGTGTGCGACGTCGGGACGGGCCCGGCGCAGCCCGGCGTGCAGGACGACGGCACTGGGGGAGTAGCGCAACGGGACCACGCGGCGCGGCGCCCGGCCCACCAGCCCGTGGACGATCGGCAGATCGGGCGTGAGCACCGCCACGTCGCAGGCCAGGCGCTCGGTGGGCCCGTCCGCGTCGTCGGTGGCCCGGTGCCGCAGTGCCGTGATCCGGCCCGCGCCGCGCTCCAGCCCGGTGACCGTGCGTCCGTAGTGGATGGTGGCGCCCGCCGCGACGGCCGCGTCGGCCAGCGCCTGGCCGATCGAGCGCATCCCGCCCTTCGGGAAGAACACGCCGGCCACGGTGTCCATGTAGGCGATGACGCCGTACGCGCCGAGCGCGGTCTGCGGCGGCACGCCCGCGTAGAGGGCCTGGAACGAGAAGATCCGCCGCAGCCGTTCGTCGGGCAGGAACGAGGCGACCTTCGGCCCGAGCCGGCCGAACCCGCCGAGCGTCGCGAGCTTCACGAGGTCGCGGCCCAGCAGGTCGAGCGGCGAGTCGAAGTTGGCCCCGATGAACGTGTCGATCTCGGCCTTGTAGAGATCCGTGAGCCACGCCCGCATCCGCACGTAGCCCGCGGCGGCCCCGGGCCCGCACACCGTGCGGACCTCCTGCTCCATCGCGGCGCCGTCGGTGTGGACGTCGATGGTGGAGCCGTCGGCGAAGTGGGTGCGGTAGCCGGGGTCGAGCTCGACGAGGTCGAGGCGGTCCACCAGCTTCTCCCCGACGGCCGCGAAGGCCTCGTCGAACAGGCTCGGCATGGTCAGGACGGTGGGCCCGGTGTCGACGCGGAACGTGCCCCGCTCGGTCTCCAGGTCCAGCCGCCCGGCCCGCCCGCCCGGGTGCCCACCCCGCTCGACGATCGTGACGCGGCGCCCGGCGCCGAGCAGGTGCAGTGCGGCGGTGAGGCCCGCGAACCCGGCCCCGACGACCACGACGTCGTCGGTGGGGCCCTTCACGGTCCGGGTCACAGCACGGTCCGGGTCACAGCACGGTCCGGGTCACCGGCGTCGGCGGGTGGCCGTGACGGCCAGGTCGGCGAGCTGTGACGCCGCGGGCTCGGAGATGTCGGCCGTGCCGAGCGCGTCCAGCGCCGACCCGGTGAGCGCCGCGATCCGCTGTTCCACGGCCTGTACGGCGCCCAGCTCCGCGAGCAGCCCCCGCACGGCCTGGACGCCGTCGACGTCGAGATCGGGGTTGCCGAGGGCGGCGAGGACGGCGTCCCGGGCGACGGGGTCGCCGCGCTGCTCGGCGCGCTCGACGGCCGTGGCGATCAGCACGGTGCGCTTGCCCTCACGCAGGTCGTCGCCCGCGGGCTTGCCCGTGACCTCCGGGTCGCCGAAGACGCCCAGCAGGTCGTCGCGCAGCTGGAACGCCACGCCGATGTCGGCTCCGAAGCGCCGGTAGGCGGCGATCACGTCGGGTCCGGCGCCGGCGATCGCCGCACCCAGGTGCAGTGGGCGCTCGACGGTGTAGGCGGCGGTCTTGTAGCGGTCCACCTGCAGCGCGGCGCGGGTGGAGGTATCGCCGGTGGACTGGTTGAGCACGTCGAGGAACTGGCCGCCCAGCAGTTCGGTGCGCATCGCCTGCCAGGGCTCGGCCGTGCGGTCCAGCGCCGCGTAGGGCAGGCCGGAACCCCGGAACATGTCGTCGGCCCACACCAGCGCGAGGTCGCCGAGGAGGATCGCGGCGGCCGCGCCGAAGCGGGCGGGCCTGCCCTGCCAGCCGGCGTCGGCGTGCCGGCGCGCGAACGCGACGTGCACGGTGGGGCGCCCGCGTCGGGTGGCGGAGGCGTCCATCAGGTCGTCGTGGATCAGTGCGGCGCCCTGCAGCAGCTCGAGCGCGCTGACGGCGCGCAGCACGGCCACGGCCTCCGGCGCGTCCACGGCGCCGCCCGCGCCCCTCCAGCCCCACCACGCGAACGTCGGGCGCAGCCGCTTGCCCCCGCTGAGCACGAAGTCGGCCAGCGACTCCGTGGCGCGGCCGAACGCGGGATCGATCGCCGTCGAGTCGGCGACGCGGTCCTCCAGGTAGACCGACAGGGCCGTCTCGATGCCGGCCGTCAGGCCCACGTCGGTGGCGCTGGCGGGTAGTCCGTCGGTGCCTACGGTGCTGGTCACGTCCCGAGGGTATCGGCGGTGGCCGAGCTCGGCGCGCTGACGGTGTTCGACCCCACCCGCCCCGCCGCTACCCTGTGATCGTGAAGGTCACCCAGCGGATCGACCAGGACCGGCCCGTCTTCTCGGTCGAGTTCTTCCCGCCGAACGACGAGAAGGGCGAGGCCGAGCTCTGGCGCGCGATCCGGCGGCTCGAGCCGCTCGATCCCGCGTTCGTCTCCGTCACCTACGGCGCGGGCGGCTCGAACCGCGACCGCACCATCCGCACCACGGCCCGCATCGCCACCGACACCACGCTGGTGCCGATGGCGCACCTCACCGCCGTCTCGCACACGGTGGCGGAACTGCGCCAGGTGATCGGCGCCTACGCCGCGGCGGGCATCAGCAACGTGCTGGCCATCCGCGGTGACCCTCCCGGCGGCCCCCTGGGCGAGTGGGTCGCCCACCCCGAGGGCCTCAGCTACGCCGACGAGCTGGTGTCGCTCGTGCGCAGGCTCGGCGACTTCTCGGTGGGGGTGGCGGCGTTCCCCTACGGCCACCCGCGCTCCGTCGACCCCGACGAGGACCTGCGGATGCTCGTCGCCAAGATCCGCGCCGGCGCGGATTTCGCGATCACCCAGCTCTTCCTCGAGCCCGAGGGCTTCCTGCGGCTGCGCGACCGGCTCGCCGCCGCGGGCTGTGACGTGCCGCTGCTGCCGGGGATCATGCCGCTCACCACCGTGCGCACCCTGCACCGCGGTCCGGAGCTGTCCGGGGCGCCGGTGCCCCCGGCCCTGCTGGAGCGCCTGTCGCCCTACGCCGACGACCCCGCGTCGTTCCGGGCCGCGGGCATGGACGTCACGGCCGAGCTGTGCACCCGCCTGCTCGCCGAGGGCGTGCGGAACCTGCACTTCTACACGCTGAACCGGTCCATGGCCACGATCGAGCTCGTCGAGCGCCTCGGGCTGGGCGTGCGGCGCGCAGCGACAATGGGAGCGGCCGTCACCTGATCGACGGGCTGACCGGTGGGTTCCGCACCCGGCGGGCCAGCAGCACCACCGCGAGGGCCACGAGCGCCACGATCCCGGCGAGCCCGAGCGTCCAGTTCAGGACCGACGGTGCCCCGGGGTCGGCGTAGGCCACCACCGCGGTCACGTCGGCGGCCTTGCCCGCATCGAACGTCCAGCTCACGGTGCTGCCGTCGATCTCACCGTTGGACTCCACGATCTGGCCCGGGAAGCTCATCTTGAGCTGGAAGTCGGCCTTGTCCACCGAGACCGTGGTCAGGTCCACCGCACCGGTGACGAGCACCCGACCCCCCGCGCGGCGCAGGGCGAACTGCACCGTGCTGCCGGCCGGGCCCATCGCCGAGCTCAGGCTGCCGACCTGGGCGAAGCTCAGCCCGGAGAACGTGAGCACCGAGCCGGTGTAGCCCTCCTGGCGGTAGGGCGCGACGTCGACGTCCGGGGCGAGGTCGGGCGGCAGCGTGACCGTCGGCCCCTTGTCGGCCGGGGACTTCTCCGGGGTGGCCAGCACGATCTCGCCCGTGACGGTGTCGTCGGGCTGCAGCGCCAGCGCGGTGCGGACGCGGGCGCAGCCGCCGAGCAGGCTGCCCACGAGGAGCACGAGGATCAGCAGCGCCGGAAGTAGTCGTCTCGGGTGGCTGGGCGTCGACGGCACGGCGTCATCGTGCCATCCGGTGACGATCCCGCCGGACAATTCAGGCTGGCGCGCCGGGGTGGCAGGGAGGGCATCAGCGAGGGGGGACGGGCAGTTCCCGGCCCAGCACGGCGAACGGGCGCGAGTCGCCGGTGAACCGGTGCTCGCGCAGCACGTCGCGGAAGCCGGTGCGCCGGTAGAGCTGCCACGCCCGGCCGGGGGGAAGTGCGCCGTACTCGGGGGTGGAGAGCAGCACGTGCGAGCGGTCGGTGCCGGCGAGCAGGGCGCGTAGGAGGCCCTCGCCGAGACCGCCGCCCTGCGCGTCGGGCCGCACGTGCAGCTCGGTGAGCTCGAAGTAGTCGGCGAGCCAGCTCTCGGCCTCGCCGCCCTGGGCGCGCAGCCCGCGCCGGACCTCCTCGAACCACCACTGCCCGGGGCCGCCGGTGTAGCCGTAGGCGATGCCGAGCAGCCGATCGGCCGCGTCGACCCAGCCGACGGCGCGCCAGCCGGGCCTGCGCACGTGGTCGAGCCACAGCGCACGCCTCTGGCGGGCGGTGCTCGGCGGATAGCCCATCGCGGTGACGTAGACGTCGAGTGCCTCGGCCAGCCGTTCGGCGATCTCACCGGGTCCGAGCTGGACGAGGTGGCGGGCGGGGGCCGTGGTCACGTCGTCCATCACACCATGAGGTGAGGTCGGATGCGGAACACGACTTGACGTCGACGCCGGTCCGAGTTCTACTTGACCGCGATCGAACATGCGTTCGATCATCAGGGTGCCCCGGTCGGTGGGGCGGGGGAAGCGTCCCGCCACCGGGTGCGCCGGCCGTGGAGGGAGTGCCGGGGATGAGTGCCTTCAGCCGGGTGTTCGGCCGACAGCCGACCCCGATCCAGGTGCGCTGGCAGGACGGCGAGCCCGTCGAGTTCCAGCGCAGGCCGGCGCGCCGCGGTCCGCGGTTCCTGATCACCGACGTGCGGGAGCGGTGGATAGAGGAGTCGCCGTGGCCGTTCCCGTCACCGATGCCGGTCGGGGGAGACCGGATGCGGTGCTGGCGCGTCGTCGCGCAGTCCACCGAGGAGCCGCAGGACTCCGGACGCGAGTTCGTCCTGCGCATGCGGGCGGGGCCCGGCGTGTGGGACCTGGTCAGGGTCGCCGAGTGATCGCGTCAAGACTGTCGGTGGTCCCGTGCATGATCGCAGTGAAGAGCGGAAGGAGCCTTCGATGACCATCACCACCAGCGCGCGGGTGCCCGCACCCCGAGCGGCGCCCACGTCCCGGGCCGCCCTCGGGCTGCTCCGCCAGGCCACGGACGGGCTCGCCGATGCCCACCGCCACACCGACCCGCTGCTGCGCTACCCGGCCGCGTACCTCGCCGCGTTGCGGGCCGCGGCGGCCGTGCTCGCGGTGCGGGCCACGCCCCAGCCGCGCCGGGGCGCCACTCGCAACGCCTGGCAGTTGCTCGGCGAGGTCGCGCCGGAGCTGGCGGAGTGGGCGGCGTTCTTCTCGGCGTGCTCGGCCACCCGGGCCGCGGCGGAGGCCGGCATCGCCCGGCTCGTCGGTCAGCGCGACGCCGACGACCTGCTGCGGCAGGCGGAGCAGTTCGTGGGGATCGTGGCGGAGTCGATCCCGCTGCGCTGAGACCTGAGCGTGGGGCCCGGTCAGCGGGTGGCGGGCGGGGCGCTCGGCTCAGCGCGCACGCGGCGCGGCCGATCGCTGCGCAGCACGCGGCCCAGCAGCGTGGTGAACACGGCCGACACCTCGCGGGCACCGGGAGTGTCCCAGCGCTGGATCGGCAGGCAGGCGCCCTGGGCCTGCTGGATCGCGGAACGGTCCGGGATCACGCCGGACAGCACCAGCGGGCCGAAGAGCTCGCGCAGCTCCGAGATCCGGAACTCGTGCTCGGTGTTGCGTGGGCGTACCCGGTTGATCAGCACGCCGAGCGGTTGCAGGTTGGGGTTGGCGCGCTGGCGCTCGGCCTGCACGGCGTCGAACGCACGCTGCACGCCGGACACGGCGAACATCGTTGGATCGGTCACCAGCACGGCCCGGTGGGCGGCCGCGAGCGCGCTGCGGGTGAGCTGGCCCAGCGAGGGCGGGCAGTCGACGATCACCAGCCGGTAGGGCTCGTCGGGATCGAAGCCCTCGTCGTCGGGGTCGTCGGTGGAGGCGGGGCCGAGGCGTTCGAGCGCCCGCACCAGCTTGTTGAGCTGCTTGCCGCTGGGATCGGGGTGGTTGTGCCGTTCGGTCTGCTCGGCGCCCACCAGCACGTCGAGGCCCTCGCCCCAGCCGCTGGGGGCGATCGCCCGCTGGATCACCGAGCGGGCCGGGTTGTCGAGCACCTCGGCCACGGTGGCGGCGGTCGGCCCCACGTCGAGGGCGATCGTGGCGTTGGCCTGGGGGTCGAGATCCACCACCAGCGTGCGCACGCCGTGCTGCTGGGCGGCGCCGGCCAGGCCGAGCGCGACCGTCGTCTTGCCCACTCCACCCTTGAGGCTCAACGTGGCGACCACCTGCACGTCGATCAACCTACCCCCAGATGGGGCGCACTACGCTGAGTGGCATGTCTGTGCCCGCCGACCACACCGCGACGATCCCCGGCTCGGCGGACGGCGCCGTCCGCCGAGCCGTCGCGGCCGAGCTCGCGGCCGTCCGGGCCCGGTCGGCTCTCACCGCACCCCGCGTTCTCGACGTCGGCGGGGGCAGCGGCGCGTGGGCGGTGCCGCTCGCGCTCGCTGGCTGCGCCGTCACCGTCGTCGACAGCAGCCCCAACGCGCTCGCCGCACTGCACCGCCGGGCGCGGGAGGCGGGCGTTCCCGGGCTGGTCACGCCCGTGCAGGGCGACGTCGACGCGCTCGCCGACGTCGTGCCCGAGGGTGGGGCCGACCTGGTGCTGGGCCATGGCCTGCTCGAGGTCGTCGACGACGCCGCGGCCGCCCTGGCCGCCCTGCGCAGTGCGGCCACCCCGGGCGGCGCGGTGTCGGTACTGGTCGCCGGGCGGTACGGGGCGGTGCTGGCGCGCACGGTGGCCGGCCGGCTCGCGGAGGCCCGCACCCTGCTGACCGACCCGGACGGGCGTTTCGGCCCGGGCGACGTCGTGCGCAGGCGGCTCGACTCCGCCGCGCTGCGGGCCCTGGTGGCCGCCGACGGCTCGCTCGTGATCGAGCTGCTGCAGGGCGACTGCGTGCTCGAGGGCTGGGTGCCGGGCGCTGTGCGCGACGGCGGACCGGCCGCGGCCCGCTCCGTCACGGATCTGGAGACCCTCGCGGCGGCCGATCCGGCGCTTCTCGACCTGTCCGCGCGGCTGCACGCCCTCGCCAGACGGTCGGGATGACCGCACCGACGGGCCTGCGGCGGGCTGAATCCGGGGGATGCGGCGCAGCTCACACCCTTTCGGTCCACTTCTTCCGAAAGATCGACCCGTCCGCTTGACGAGTCCGGCTGGTCGCCGGGCCGTCAGACTCGTATCCTCTGAAGCAGGCGCCCACTCCCGGGCGGTTGTCGCGTCGTTCCGGCACCATGGAAGATGACCCGACAGGAACGAACACAGTGCCGGAGGCGAAGCCATGCCCCTCTCCGAGCACGAGCAGCGGCTGCTCGAACAGATCGAGCGCGCTCTCTACGCCGAGGACCCGAAGTTCGCATCGACCGTCCGTGGTGGCCGGCTGCGCAAACCCACCCGTCGTCGCCGCGTCCAGGGCGTAGCCCTGTTCGTCGTCGGCCTCGCCCTTCTCGTACTGGGTATCGCCGTCCCGGCGCTCCTGACGCTCGTGCCCGCGATACCGGTGGTCAGTGTCGTCGGGTTCATCGCCATGCTCGGCGGGGCCGTGCTCGCGGTCACCTCCGTCGGAGCGTCCTCGGCCCCGGGCCAGGCGCCCGCGGCCGAGACGGACAAGAACGGCTTCACCGGCCGGATGGAAGAGCGTTTCCGCCGCCGGTTCGAGCAGGAATAGCCGCACACGCGAAAGCCGCCGCCACCCCTGAGGTGACCGGCGGCTTTCGCGTGATCAGACGCTGGTCGGAGTGTGGTCCCGGGTGCTGCCCCGGCGTCCCCGGCGCGTCACCGAATGCGGGAGCAGGCGTTCGCGCAGGCTGAGCCTGCGGTCGGTCGCGATGGCGGTGCGCACCGTGCCCAGGGGGGCGGCGAGCGCACCCGGAGCAGGCTGCGTGCCGCCATACCAGCTCGCCTCCACGGCGCCCACGAGCTCGCGCAGGGCCTGCTGCGCGCCGCCGTCGAGCTGGTGCTCGTGCACGAGCCGCCGCGCGGCGGACCGGACGGTGTCGCTGGGCGGGGTCGGTGCTCCGCGGTCCTGCGACTCGGCCATCAGCTCCGCCCATGCCGCCGTGGCCGCGTCCGGCCCGCCGCCGTCCACCGCGGCCAACCGGCGCCGGCGTTCCCGGGCGCGCAGACCGGACGGCACCAGCGCCGCGCCGCCGAGCAGCAGCGCCGCGGCGAGCACGACGAACGGCCAGGCCGGCAGGCCCGACGTCGTGGCCGGGTCGGGTGCGGTGACCGGGGGAGTGGCGGGGTCCGGCGCAGCCGGTGCGGTGGTCGGCACCGGCCGCTGGCGACCGTCCTGCGTCGCAGGGTCCTGACCGCCGGTGCCACCCGGGTTGGCCTGCGCCTCGGCCTCCGCGACGTAGGGCGGCGTGATGGTGCGGCCGTCGGCCAGCGGTGTCGGGTCGAACGTGGTCCAGCCGATGCCGGGGAACCACGCCTCCACCCAGGCGTGGGCGTCGGCGGTGGTGATCGAGCGGTAGTCGCCCTTGACGTCGCCGCCGGTGAACCCGACGGCGACCCGGGCGGGCACGCCGACGGTGCGCAGCATCACGGCCATCGCCGACGCGAACTGCTCGCAGTAGCCCGCCCTGCCGACGGTCAGGAACTCGACGAGCGCGTCGTCCCCGGCCCCCGGGGCGGTCTTGAGGCTGTAGGTGAACCTGCTCGTGGGGCCGGTGAAGAAGTCCTGCAGGGCCATCGCCTTGTCGAACGGGTTGTCGCGGCCCGCCACCGTCTCCTGGGCCAGCGTCGTCACCCGGGGGTCGACGCCGGCCACGTTGAGGTAGGCGTCGCCCGGCTGCCCCGGCCCGTCCGCGGACCGCAGCTGCTGGGCGGTGGGCTGCGCCAGCGACGCGCGTTCGCTCCAGGGTCCGTCCTGGCGGGGGCGGGCGGTGTAGGCGGTGCCGCTGCGCTCGTCGAACGTCCACTGGCCGGCGGGGAGGCCGCTGACGGCGATCGGGGTGCCGTACACCGGCAGCCAGTAGTCGCGGAAGGCCGCGTTCTCGATGTCGATCGTGGTCTCGGGACCGGCGAACGAGGGCAGGACGGTGCCGGGCAGAGCCGGACCGGGGTCGGGACGGGTGGCCTGCCACCCGGAGTTGGGCACGTAGTCGCGCAGGGTCAGCGCGCGCAGGTAGGTGGCCTGGGGCAGGCCCCGCACCCGGAACAGCTCGGTGGGGGTGTTCTGGCTGAGCTGGCCGCGCAACGCCGTGAACGGGCTCAGCCCGATCGAACCGCCGCCCCCGCCGCCTCCGGTGCCCTCGAAACGACCGGTGGTGCCGATGAAGCCCGTTGCCGCCCCCACGCCGAGTGCGACGACGACGGCGGCGGCCACCAGGGCCGAGCCGCCCGCGAACTCCCGCCGGGCACCTTCGCGGGCGAGCAGGAGCAGCCCGAAGCCGGCTGCGGCCCCGACGAGGGTCCACCACGGCAGCAGGTCGTCGGCCAGGGCGGCGGGCACCGCGAACATGGCGAGCAGGGGAACACCGCCTGCCGCGGGGGCGTGGGCACCGATGGCGGCGAGGTACACCGCGATCCCCACCAGCCCGAACGCGGCGGAGACGAGGAAGAGGATCTCCGGGGTGGGTGCCACGGGGGCGATGCCCACCGAGATCTGCTCGCCGGCCCCGGCGACGAGCGCGCCGAACCCGCGCCACGCCGTGGGCCCGGGGATCACCCCGGCGATCCCCGAGGAGGTGAACCGCGCCGTGAGCACGAGCAGGACCGCGACGAGCTGCCCGGCCGCCACCGCCACCGCGCCCGTGCGGTGCAGCAGCAGCCCGACCGCGACGACCGCGCCGACGACCAGCAGGCCGTCGCCGAACCATGTGGCGCCCTGCACGACGGCGCTGACCGGCACCCCGGCCAGGAGCACGGCGACACCGGCGGTGATCGCGGTGGTCCACGGCAGCGGGGGACGGGCCGGGGGAGCGGGTGGGGCGGAGGGTGGCCGGGTGAGTGTGGAGGCGCCGATGCCGAGTGCTCCCGGGCCGGTGGGGCGGCCGGGGTCGGGCGTCGTGATCGTGGTCGGCCGGGTCACAGCGTGGCCACCTGCATGCCGTCGGGTGCGGCGCCGGAGGTCAGGGCGTCCCAGACGACGTCGGGGGTCGAACCGGCGGCGGCCACGGTGACCTGCCATCCGGCCCGCCGCAGCACCGCGGCGGTGCCTGCAGTGGACCCGTCCCCCCGGGGTGCGGGCACGGCGTCCCAGGTGGGGGTGTCGAGCAGGATGGCGTGGCCGCCGGTGGGTCGGCGGGCCAGCAGCCCCTCGACCTGGCCGGGGCCGACCGCGCCGAGCACGGCCAGCACGTCGGTGTCACGGGTGAGCTCGGGGCCGCCGAGGTTGGTGCGGGCCGAGGGCCGCAGCGCGGCCAGCGCGTCGAGGACCGGGTCGAGCCCGGGGACGGCGGCCGGCCCCGTGAGCGGAGCACCGTCCTCCGTGACGACCGTGACGGGTTCCCCGCGCGCGATGAGGTGGGCGCAGACGCTGGCGGTCAGGCTGACCGCGAACTCGAGGCTCGAGCCGGCCCCGTGGCCGCGGTGGGCGGCATCACGGCGGTCGAGCAGCACGGTGATGCCGCCGCGCCACGGGCGCTCCTCGAGCCGCACCATCAGCTCGTCGTAGCGGGCGGTGCTGCGCCAGTGCACCCGGCGCAGCTCGTCACCCTGGCGGTAGGGCCTGGTCAGGACGTCGGAGCTGCCCTGGCCCTGGTGGGCACGGGCCGCACCGGGGGTACCGTCGCCGGAGCCCAGGGCCGCGGGCAGCCCGCGCAGGGCGACCACCTGGGGCAGCACCACGAGCTGGTTCGGGCCGGCGAGGCCACGGTCGAACTCGGCGAGCCCGAGCGGGTCGGTGGCGCTGCCGAACAGCGGGCCGACGCTGTGCACACCGCGCAGCACCGGCCGCAGTGGGTAGCCGATGACGGCCGAGCCGCGGCCGGTGAAGCGGTGGACGGTGAACCGCGGCGGGGCCGTCGGCTGCGGGCCGGCCGCGTCCGGGACGGTGTCGGCCAGCCGCATCGACCCCAGCAACGCGGCCCCGCGCAGGTGCAGCTCGACCGACATCTCCGACCCCACGGACACCCGGGCGGGGGCCAGGATCCGGTCGACCCGCAGGGTGCGCCGCGTGCGGGCCGAGAGCACCAGCGCGAAGAGCGGAAGCAGCGCGACGAACGCGCCCACGCGCATCAGGTCACGCTCGTTGAGCACCACCGAGCAGGCGGCGGTGGCCAGACCGCCGGCGAGCAGGCAGCGGCCACGGGTGGTGAGGCCGGAGAACCTGCCCTCCCGGCCGGACACCGGCGTCAGGCTCCGGCGCGGCCCGGCGCGGGGACCGCCTGTCGGCCCAGCAGGCTGCGCACGATGTCGGTGGTGCTGCGCCGCGAGGCCACCGCGTCGGGGGCCAGCAACAGGCGGTGGGCCAGTACCGGGACGGCGATCGCCTGCACGTCGTCGGGCACCACGAAGCCGCGCCCGGCCAGCGCGGCCTGGGCCTTCGCCGCCCGGACGAGCTGCAGCGTGGCGCGGGGGGAGGCGCCCAGGCGCAGCTCCGGCAGCCGCCGCGTCGCGCTGACCAGGTCGACGCAGTACTGCCGCACCTCCGGGCCCAGGTGCACCCGGCGGACGGCCTCGACGACCGAACGCACCCGCCGCGCGTCGGTGACCGCGCGCAGGTTCTCCAGCGGGTCGGCCGCCGCGTGCTCGTCGACCATGGCCAGCTCCGCCGCGGTGTCCGGGTAGCCGACGCTGACGCGCGCGGTGAAGCGGTCGCGCTGGGCCTCGGGCAACGGGTAGGTGCCGTCCATCTCGATCGGGTTCTGGGTGGCGACGACCATGAACGGCGCGGCGAGCGCGTAGGTGGCGCCGTCCACGGTGACCTGGTGCTCGGCCATGCACTCCAGCAGCGCCGACTGGGTCTTGGGCGACGCGCGGTTGATCTCGTCGGCGATGACGACGTTGGCGAACACCGGGCCGGGCCGGAACTCGAACTCCGTGGTCTGGCGGTTGAACACCGACATGCCGGTGATGTCACCGGGCAGCAGGTCGGGAGTGAACTGCACGCGGCTGACCGAACAGTCGATGGAGCGTGCCAGCGCCTTGGCCAGCGACGTCTTGCCGACGCCCGGCACGTCCTCGACGAGGAGGTGGCCCTCGGCGAGCAGTGTGACCAGCGCGACGCGCACGACGTCGGGCTTGCCGACGATCACGCGCTGGATGTTGGTGGCGATGCGGCCCGCGACGTCGGCGACCTCCGCGAGGCCGACGGCCCCCTCCAACCCGGGGTGCTCCATACCGGGGCGGCTGCTCGTCGCGGTCACCCGAACTCCTCGCGGTCGTTGCTGCGTGCTCGAACGGGACCATTGTGTCAAAGGGCGACCAGGACGTTCCCCCGGTCGGGTGGACGGGCCCGTCCGGTGTCCCTCCCCACTGTGCCCCACCCCGGCGCGGGCGTCCTCCCCACAGATCCCCCACAACGCCCCCCACCGCGCCGATTCCGGCCTCGGCCGGACCCGGTGAGCGCTCTGCGTCACCGATTTGTCGGCTTTGGTCGCCGTCTGCGACGTCGATCGTGTAGCGCGAGTGGGTGGAGCCTCGTGGCTCCCCACTTTCCTCCACCTGCTCTGAGCTGGGGTGATGGCCTTCCAGTCGGCGCCGGGACTCGTCATGACTGGTTGACGGTGGAGGGAAGTGGGGTAGTGTGGTGATCGCTGGGGCACAACGGGGCTTCGGGTGGAGGTGGAGCCGGTGTTCCTCGGCACCTACACCCCGAAACTCGACGACAAGGGGCGGCTCACGCTGCCCGCCAAATTTCGCGACGAGCTGCGAGGCGGACTGATGGTCACGAAGGGGCAGGAGCACTGCCTGTACGTGTTCACCAGGGACGGCTTCGGCGAGCTCGCTCGGAAGGTGGCGTCCGCGCCGCTCACGAACGAGTCGGCGCGCGTGTTCCAGCGCAACCTGTTCTCCGGTACCGACGAGCAGAACCCCGACTCCCAGGGTCGGATCGCCATCACCCCCGAGCTGCGCCGTTACGCGGGGCTCACCAAGGAGTGCGTGGTGATCGGCGCGTGGACGCGCGCCGAGATCTGGGACGCCGAGGCCTGGCAGCGGTACCAGGACGAGCACGAGGACACCTACGCCAAGGCGCAGGAGGAGGTGCTGCCCGGCTTGATCTGAGCCGGATCGCATCGCATGACATCCGCCGGTGCCTCCACCCGGCAGCCCTGGCGCACCTTCCCCGGTGCCAGGTCTGCCGGGTGGGGGCACCGACGGTAGCCCGGCTGGGGCTCGGGTCGGGTGCTGGGCAGCTCGGCGACACGTGGCAGGGAGGTGGGTGACTGTGGGGCAGCACCCCGAAGGGGCTCGTGGCTCCGAAGGGAACGGGCCGGCTGGGGCCAGGCACGTTCCCGTTTCCCTGGCACGCGTCGCCGAGCTGCTCGCTCCGGCGTTGCAGGACCGTCCGGCCGTGCTGGTCGACGCCACCCTCGGTCTCGGCGGCCACGCCGCGGCCCTGCTGGCCGCGCACCCTCAGCTCACCCTGGTCGGCCTGGACCGCGACCCGGACGCGCTCGCGATGGCCGGGCGTCGGCTGGCCGCCTTCTCCGACCGGGTGCACCTGGTGCACACGGTCTACGACGGCATCGCCGAGGTACTCGCGGAGCTGGGGCTGCCGCGCGTCGACGGCGTGCTGTTCGACCTGGGCGTGTCCTCGTTGCAGCTCGACGCGGACGAGCGCGGCTTCTCCTACTCCCGCGACTCCGACCTCGACATGCGGATGGACCCCACCACCGGGGCCACCGCCGCCGAGGTCCTCAACACCTACCCGGTGCCTGCGTTGGCCCGGATCCTGCGCGAGTACGGCGAGGAACGCTTCGCCGGCCGCATCGCCTCGGCGGTCGGGCGCCGACGCGAGAAGGAACCGTTCCGGCGCAGCGCCGATCTGGTCGAACTGCTCTACGAGGCCGTGCCCGCGGCGTCGCGACGCACCGGCGGCCACCCGGCGAAGCGGACGTTCCAGGCGTTGCGGATCGAGGTCAACGGCGAGCTCGACGCGCTGGAGACCGCGATGCCGGCAGCCGTGGACGCGCTCGCGCTGGGCGGACGGATCGTCGTGCTCGCCTACCAGTCGCTCGAGGACAAGATCGTCAAGCGGGAGCTGGCGGCCAGGTCCACGTCGACGTCACCGATGGACCTGCCGGTGGAGCTGCCGGGCCACGGCCCGGAGCTGCGCCTGCTGGTGCGGGGATCGGAGCAGGCGGGCGAGGACGAGATCGCCGACAACCCGCGGGCCGCCTCGGTGCGCCTGCGGGCGGCGGAGCGGATCCGGGAAGCGTCATGAACGTCGTACGAGGGGGAGATCGATGAGCGCACCGGTCAAGGAGCGGACGGCAACACGCACCCGCACGGCCACCATCCCGGCCCAGCGCACCACGGCGCCGCGCGAGAACGTCGGCACGTCGGCGAGGAAGGCCTACGCCCGTCGCGACGACCGGCTGAAGCGGGTGCTCGGGGCCGGCCGTGTCCGGCCCGCCCGCCCGGCCGCACCGGCCGGCCGCGCCCAGTTCGTGCTGCTGGTGATGGTGCTGCTGACGGCCGGTCTCGTGGCCACGCTGTGGCTCTCGACGGCCGCGGCGTCGGACTCGTACCGGCTGCAGGACGCCCGCGCCGCCGCGCAGGCCCTCATCGCGCAGAGCGAGCGGCTGCACCGCGACGTCGCCCAGATGAGTTCGGCCCCGGCGCTGGCGCAGCGGGCCGCCCAGCTGGGCATGGTGCCGGTGCAGGACCCGGCCCGGCTCGTCGTCGACCCGTCCGGGGCCGTCACGGTGGTCGGCGAGCCGAAGGCCGCCGTCGCCCCGGTGCCTGTCGCCCCGCCCGCCGCGAAACCGGGCAGTACCCCGGCGGCCCCGGCCGGCGGCACGGCCGTCGCCGACGTGACCGATCCGAACGCCGGCCCCGGCGGAGGTGCCCCGGCGTCGGCCCAGCCCGGCGCGACCCCGCCGGTTGCGACCCCGCCGG
>JBBRLM010000086.1:0-25224 GCA_038231335.1 Mycobacteriales bacterium | reverse complement strand
CGATGAGCCAGGATGGAAGGGCGGGCACGGAGCCTCCAACGATCACGAAGCGTAGACAACTTCATGATCGACAGGTCCGTGCCCGCTCCTTGTCCGCCACGCCCGGCCGCGACCAGGCTGTGATCATTCCGCGCGACCTCTAACGAACTCGACCACTAGTCACGCAGATGTGGCGAGACGCGTCCGGCCTCCTCGCCTGACATGAGGCCCGCCGCAGCCCGATCCAGGCACGCTCACGCCGGCCTCGACCGGCTAGAGCGTGTCCCACGGATCATGGGACGGGGACGCGTAGCCAGATCCTGATCGAGGCGACGTCAACTGTTCCGCGGAACATGAAGTCGCGCTTGTCGTAGCGGGTGGCCACTGCACGGTGGCCCTTGAGCTTGTTGATCGCCCGCTCGACAACGTTGCGCTGCTTGTAGGTCTCCGGGTCGAACGCTGGTCGGCGGCCGCCGCGACGGCCGCGACGCAGTCGGTTCTTGTGTTGGTCAGCAGGCTCGGGGATGGTCGCAGTGATCCCACGTCGTCGCAGGTGAGAGCGGATCGCGCGGCTGGAGTAGGCCTTGTCACCCAGCACCCGCCCGGGCCTGGTCCGGGGCCGCCCGACCCTGCGTCGACGGATCGCGATCCCGGCCATAACCGGCTCGAAGGCCAACGAGTCGTGGCGGTGCCCGGCGGTGGTGACTCGGGAGATCGGTCGGCAGCGGGAGTCAGCGGCCAGGTGAATCTTGGTGGTCAGCCCCCGCCGCAGGAGCGCCCGAGTGACTCCCGACTGGGCTTGGCGATCGGATTCTTGTGATTCGACTCCGCCACCTGTGTCCAACTGGAGGGTCGCGACGACCTCCACATCGACGTCGACCGGTGCCTGGTGACGGGCATCGGCGGCGTGCTGGTGGGCGCGGACCACCCCGGCGTCGACCCCGACCGTCCAGTGCGCGCCCTCGAACACGTCGGCGTCGCGGCGTAGCTCGTCGAGGATCCGCGCCCATGTGAGATCAGCCGACCAGCGACGATGTCGGTTGTAGACAGTCTTCCAGTGCCCGTAGACCGGTGGCACGTCCCGCCAGGGCAGCCCGCACCGGGTCCGCCAGAACACCCCGTTGATCACGGTGCGGTGATCGGTCCACCGGCCACCCCGGCGCGGGGTCTGATCCGGCAGCAAGGGCTCCGGCCGGGCCCATTCCTCATCGGTCAGATCGTGACGATCGAGCACCCGACCGGTCTATCGCATCCTCGCAGCAAGATCCACGGGACACGCCCTAATGCCCACGGTGGCCACCTGGTGGGCTCGTGCGGTACCTCGCTGACCACCGGGGGTGGTCGGCAGAAGGGCCGACCACGAGCTCTACACCCGTTCCCAACCCCGTCGCGGGGCCCGTGCGCCGAGCCGCTCGTCCTTGCTGCGGTACACGACGTAGGGCCGCCACAGGTAGCCGACCGGCGCGCTGAACACGTGCACGAGGCGCGTGAACGGCCACAGCGCGAACAGCAGGAACGCCGCCACCCCGTGCGCCTGGAACCCCAGCGGCGCCTCGGCCATCAGCTCGGGATGGGGCTGGAGCAGGAAGATCCCCCGGAACCAGACCGACACGCCCTCGCGGTAGTCGTAGCCATCGACGACGTTCGCGATCACGGTGTTGGCCAGGCCCAGCAGGATGACGGTGGCCAGCGCCAGGTACATCACCTTGTCCATGCGCGTGGTGGCGCTGAACACCGGTCCGACGGTGCGCCTGCGGTAGATCAGGATGATCATGCCGACCAGGGCGGCGGCCCCGGAGACGGCGCCGAGGCTGACGGCCAGGAAATGGTAGACGTCCTCGGAGATGCCCACGAACTCCGTCCAGGCGCTCGGGATGCCCAGCCCGACGACGTGGCCGAGGAACACCCCGAGGATGCCGAAGTGGAACAGCGGGGAGCCCAGGCGCAGCAGCCGGTGCTCGTAGAGCTGCGAGGAGCGGGTGGTCCAGCCGAACTTGTCGTAGCGGTAGCGCCAGAAGTGGCCGACGGCGAACACCGCGAGGCACACGTACGGCAGGACGACCCACAGGACGAGATCCACTAGCGGCTCGATTCTTCAGCGGATGGCCATCGGGGCGAACGGTTCGAGGCCGACGTCCTCGCCGGGCGGTCCCTCGGCGGCGAGCCGGGCCACCGCCCGGCGCTCGTCGCCGTGCAGTGCGGGCAGGGTGGAGGTGATCGCGACCAGGGCGTCGGCGTAGGGGGAGCCGCCGTCCTGCAGGGCCAGGCGCAGCAGTTCGACGCCGGCCCGGTTCTCGATGAGCAGCCCGCGGCCGTCGGCCAGGTCCGCGGTGGCCGCGTACTCCAGCACCACGCAGAGGTGATCCGAGAGCTCGTTCGTGGTGAGCTCGGCGTTCGCCCGGCGGAAGCGCTGCTTGAACGCCAGCAGCGCCATTCCTCGTTTGCGGGTGTCGCCGTAGGCGTAGTAGGTGAGGTAGAGACAGCATCGGCGGCGCAGGTCGAACGTGGCGACGTAGTCGGCGGCGAGCGTCGACTGCGGGGTGGCGGTGAGGTGGGCGACGAGCCGGGTGAGCGGGGCGCGGTGGCTCGCCGGTATCTCCCGGACGGCGGCGGACAGCACCGGGAGGCTCGCCATCAGATCGCGGTCCGGGTAGTCGAGCACCCGGGCGGCCACCTGGTAGAGCACCGCCGTCGCGCGCGCATCCAGGCTGCTCACGGCGTCCTCCGGGCGGGGAACATGCCGTCGGGGCGGCCGTTGCCGTCCCAGTTCAGCAGGTTGACGCGGCCGGCCTTGTCGGCGGGATCGGCGATCGAGTCCGAGGTCTGGCGCTGCTTGAGGGCGTGGAAATTCTCCAGTGCCAGTGGGACCGGGCCGCCCGACCCCTCCCCGAACGGCCCTGATCCGTCCGAACCGCCCATGCCCGGCCCGCCGTCGACGTCGAGGATGCACTCGGTGGCCAGCTCCTCCAGCCGGTGCGCGGTCTCGGCGTGGGCGGGCGGGATGACGTAGCGCTCGCCGTAGGCGGCGATGGCGAGCAGCCGGTACATGTCGTAGACGTCCTCGCCGGTCATGCCCACCGCCTCGGCGATCGACTCCTGCGGCTCGCGGCCGAGGTTGATGTCGCGCATGTAGCTGCGCATCGCCGCGAGCTTGCGCAGCACCGCCGACACCGGCGCCGGGTCGCCCGCAGAGAACAGCTCGGCGAGGTACTCCACCGGGATGCGCAGCGACTCGATCGCGGCGAACAACGTGTCGGCCTGCTCCGCGTCGACGCCCGTCTCACGCACCGCGTCGACGACGGGCGAGAGCGGCGGGATGTACCAGACCATCGGCATCGTCCGGTACTCCGGATGCAGGGGCAGGGCCACCTCGAAGCGGTTGATCAGCGACCAGATCGGAGATCGCTGCGCGGCGGTGATCCAGTCGCGCGCGATCCCGGCCCGTTCGGCCTCCCGGACGACCTCGGGGTCGTTCGGGTCCAGGAACACCGCCCGCTGCGACGCGAGCAGTTCGCGCTCGTCGGTGACGGACGCGGCCGCCAGGACCTTGTCGGGGTCGTAGAGCATCAGTCCGATGTAGCGCAGCCGCCCCACGCAGGTCTCGGAGCAGATGGTGGGGGTGCCGACCTCGATGCGCGGGAAGCAGAACGTGCACTTCTCGGCCTTGCCGGTCTTGTGGTTGAAGTAGATCTTCTTGTACGGGCAGCCGGTGACGCACTTGCGCCAGCCGCGGCACTTGTCCTGGTCGACCAGGACGATGCCGTCCTCGCTGCGCTTGTAGATCGCCCCCGACGGGCACGACGCGGCACACGACGGGTTGAGGCAGTGCTCGCAGATCCGGGGCAGGTGGAACATGAAGGTCTGCTCGAAGTCGAGCTTGATCTCCTCCGACACCTTCTTGAGGATCGGGTCCTCGCGGGTGAGCGCGGGGGAGCCGCCGAGGTCGTCGTCCCAGTTGGCGCTCCAGGTGACCTTCATCGGCTTGCCGCTGATCAGCGAGTGCGGCTGCGCCACCGGCACGTGTTCCTGCAACGGGGAGCTGAGCAGCGTGTCGTAGTCGTAGGTCCAGGGCTCGTAGTAGTCCTGAATGGACGGCATCTTCGGGCTGGAGAAGATCGAGAGCAGGTTCTTGACCCGGCCGCCGGCCTTGAGCGTGAGTTTGCCGCGCTTCGACAGCGTCCAGCCGCCCTCCCATTTCCCCTGGTCCTCGTAGGTGCGCGGGTAGCCCTGGCCGGGGCGGGTCTCCACGTTGTTCCACCACACGTACTCGACGCCGCTGCGGTTGGTCCACGCCTGCTTGCAGGTCACGCTGCAGGTGTGGCAGCCGATGCACTTGTCGAGGTTCATCACCATCGCCATCTGGGCCATGACTCGCATGTCAGTACTCGACTTCCTGGGAGCGGCGGCGGATCACGGTGACCTCGTCGCGTTGGTTGCCGGTCGGCCCGAGGTAGTTGAACGCGAACGACAGCTGGGCGTAGCCGCCGATGAGGTGCGTGGGCTTCACGAGAAGCCGGGTCACGGAGTTGTGGGTGCCGCCGCGCTTGCCGCTGGTCTCGCTGCGCGGCACGTCGATCACGCGGTCCTGGGCGTGGTACATGTAGACGGTCCCGGCGGGCATGCGGGTGGACACCACCGCGCGTGCGACGATCACGCCGTTGCGGTTGACGGCCTCGATCCAGTCATTGTCGGCGATACCCAGCGAGTCGGCGTCGGGTGCGCTGATCCAGATGTTCGGCCCGCCCCGGGACAGGCTCAACATCAGCAGGTTGTCCTGGTACTCGGAGTGGATCGACCACTTGGAGTGTGGCGTGAGGTAGCGGACCGTCAGCTCGGCCTGCCCGCCGCTGCCCAGGCGTGGCTCCCCGAAGAGCTGGTGCATGTCCAGCGGTGGCCGGTAGATCGGCAGGCCCTCGCCGAGCTCGTGCATCCAGTCGTGGTCGAGGAAGAAGTGCTGCCGGCCCGTCAGGGTGTGCCAGGGCATGAGCCGTTCGACGTTGATGGTGAACGGGGAGTAGCGGCGGCCGCCGTGCTCGCTGCCCGACCACTCCGGCGACGTCATGACCGGGGTGGGGCGGGCCTGGGTGTCGGCGAAGGTGATCCGGCGGCCCTCGTTGTCCTGGGCGAGATCGGCGAGCGTGACGCCGGTGCGTTCCTCCAGCGCGCGGAAGCCCTCGACGCCGAGCCGGCCGTTGGTGGTGCCCGACAGCGCGAGGATCGCTTCGCACATGTCGGTGTCGCGGGCGAGCGAGGGGCGCCCCCCGTTGCGGGTCCCGTTCCTGTGGCGCAGCAGCTCCACCTCGGGTTCGGGGTGGTAGAGCACGCCCTTGGTGGCCATGCCGAGGGTCTCGACGAGCGGACCGAGGGAGGTCATCTTCGCCGCGATCGCGCCGTAGTCGCGCTCCACCACCACGATCTTCGGCATGGTGACGCCCGGCACCGGCTCGCACTCGCCGGCCCGCCAGTCGCGCACCACCCCACCGGGCGTGGCCAGCTCGTCGACCGTGTCGTGGGCCAGCGGCATCGCGACGACGTCACGCCGCACGCCGAGCCGCTCGGTCGCCATCGCGCTGAACGCCGTGGCGATGGACGTGAACGCGTCGAAGTCGGTGCGGGTCTGCCAGGGCGGCGCGATCGCGGGGTTGAAGGCGTGGACGAAGGGATGCATGTCGGTGCTGGACAGGTCGTGCTTCTCGTACCAGGTGGCCGCGGGCAGCACGATGTCGGAGAACAGGGTCGTGCTGGTCATCCGGAAGTCCAGCGACAGCAACAGATCCAGCTTCCCGGTGGGGGCCTCGGGCCGCCACCGGACGTCCCGGGGGCGGGACTCCGGCGGGGTCTCCTCGGCGCGCAGGGAGTGGTCGGCGCCGAGCAGGTGCTTGAGGAAGTACTCGTTGCCCTTGGCCGAGGAGCCGATCAGGTTGGACCGCCACACCGTCATGACCTTCGGCGCGTTGCCGGGGCCGTCGGGGTCCTCGCAGGCGAAGTGCAACCGGTCGGCTCTCAGCTCGGCGACGACGTGCTCGGCCGGGCTGACGCCGGCGGCGTCGGCCTCGTCGGAGAGATCCAGGGGGTTGCGGTCGAAGGTCGGATAGGACGGCATCCAGCCCAGCCGCGCCGACTGCGCGATGAGGTCGGCCGTGGACTGCCCGCTGAAGCGGCCCGTGGCCAGCGGTGAGGACAGGACGTCGGCCTGGAAACCGTCGTAGCGCCACTGGCCGGTGTGCAGGTAGAAGAAGGCCGTGGCGATCATCTGCCGGGGCGGGCGGGACCAGTCCAGAGCGTTGGCGATCTGGGTGTAGCCCGTCAGGGGGCGGACCTTCTCCTGCCCGACGTAGTGCGCCCACCCGCCGCCGTTGCGGCCCTGGCAGCCGGTCAGTGTCGTCAGGGTGAGGAACGCCCGGTAGATGGTGTCGGAGTGGAACCAGTGGTTGGTGCCCGCCCCCATGATGATCATTGAGCGGCCGCCGGACTCCTCGGCGTTGGCCGCGAACTCACGCGCGATCTTTGCGCACTTCGCGGCCGGGACCGACGTGATGCCCTCCTGCCACGACGGCGTGTAGGGCTCGGGATCGTCGTAGCCGGTGGGCCAGGCGCCGGGCAGACCCTCGCGGGGCACGCCGTACTGGGCCAGTAGCAGGTCGAACACCGTCGTGACGAGGTGGCCGCCGATCTCGCGGACAGGCACCCCACGGCGCAGCACGCCGCCGTCATCGTCGAAACGGGGGAGATCGATCTCGACGGCCTCGCCTCCGAGCAGCGTGAGCAGCGGCGCCACTGCGCCGAGATCGAGGTTCCAGCTGCCCTTCCCGGCGTCGGTGAACCGGAAGCCCAGCGAGCCGTTCGGGACGACGACGGTGCCGTCGGCGTCGAGTAGCACGGTCTTGGCATCGGCTCCTTCGGACGTGTCGCCCAGCGCGTCGGCCGTGAGGAACTTGCCCGGCACGTAGGCGCCGTCGCGCTCGGTCACCGTCACGAGGAACGGCAGGTCGGTGTAGCGGGTGACGTAGTCGTGGAACGCCGGCGTCTCCCGGTCGACGAAGAACTCCTTGAGGATCACGTGCCCCATCGCCATGGCCAGCGCGCCGTCGGTGCCGGGGTGCGGGGCCAGCCACTCGTCGGCGAACTTCGTGTTGTCGGCGTAGTCCGGGGAGACGACCACGACCTTCTGGCCGCGGTAGCGGGCCTCGGTCATGAAGTGCGCGTCCGGGGTGCGGGTGACCGGCACGTTGGAGCCCCACATCATGAGGTAGCTCGCGTCGAACCAGTCGGCCGACTCGGGGACGTCGGTCTGATCGCCGAACACCTGCGGCGAGGCGACGGGCAGGTCGGCGTACCAGTCGTAGAAGCTCAGCATCGTCCCGCCCAGCAGCGAGACGAACCGCGCACCGGCCGCCTGCGACACCATCGACATCGCCGGGATGGGGGAGAAACCGGCGACCCGGTCGGGCCCGAACGCCTCGATGGTGTGGACGTGGGCCGCGGCGATCATTTCGAGGACCTCGTCCCAGCTCGCGCGCACCAGCCCGCCCTTGCCGCGGGCGGCTTTGTAGGCGCGGGAGCGGTCCGGGTCAGACACCACGTCGGCCCAGGCGTCGACCGGGTTGCCCAGGCGCTGCTTCGCCTCGCGGTAGTACTGGAGCAACATCCCGCGGACGTAGGGGTAGCGGACCCGGGTGGGGGAGTAGGTGTACCAGGAGAACGCCGCGCCGCGCGGGCACCCGCGCGGCTCGTACTCGGGGCGGTCCGGCCCGACGGAGGGGTAGTCGGTCTGCTGCGCCTCCCAGGTGATGATCCCGTCCTTGACGTAGACCTTCCACGAGCACGACCCCGTGCAGTTGACGCCGTGGGTGGAGCGCACGACGTTGTCATGGGCCCAGCGGTCCCGGTAGAACGTGTCGGCGTCGCGTCCGCCGATCTGGTGCAGGGTGCGCAGGTCCTGCGACACCTCCGAAGGCTGGAAGAACCGGCGGGTGCGCAGCAACGCCTCGACGACGGTCCCGTCCATCTGCGGATCGGCGGTCACGACGCGCTCCCGGCGACGTCATGGGCGGCGGTGGTGTTCATGCCGCCTCCGCGGGAGTGATTGCGCCGGCGGTCCGCCGGGCCGGGCCCCAGGTCAGGGCGGCCGCGCCGAAGGCCACGGCACCGAGCAGGACGAGCCCGACCCAGTAGCTCCCCAGCGACCCGTACAGCGCACCCATGATCAGCGGAGGGATGAACCCACCGAGTCCGCCGGCCGCACCGACGATCCCGGTGACCGCGCCCACCTGCGGCTCCGGCACGACTTTCGCGACCAACGCGAAGCACGCGCCCGCGGCAGCGCCCAGCGCCGCGGCGAGCCCGAGGAACCCGATGGTGCCCACCGGCATCAGCGGCAGCTGCAGCGCGGTGACCAGCGCCAGGACCCCGGCGGTCACGAACGAGACGGCCAGCACGGGTACCGGCCCCAGCCGGTCCGACAGCCATCCGCCGAGCGGCCGGGCCAACACCGCGAGCACCACGAAGCCCGCCGTGCGCAGCGACGCGTCCTGCACGGTCAGGCCGTAGGCGTTGCGCAGGTAGGTGGGCAGGTAGACGCTGAATGCGACGAACCCGCCGAACCCGACCGCGTAGAGCAGCGACAGCTGCGACGTGGCAGGCAGCCGGAGCGTGGCCGCGGTGCGCTGCAGGAACGAGCCAACCGGCGCAGGCCGGCCCGGCGGAGTGCGCAGCAGCACAGCGGCCACCACCGTGTAGAGCGCGAGAACCACCGCCACCAGCACGAACGGGACGGCGCGGCCGTAGCCGGACGCCAGCCGGACGGTCGTGAACGCCGAGACTGCCGTACCACCCATCCCGGCGCCGAAGATCCCGAGGGCGAGGCCGCGGCGGGCCGGCAGGAACCAGGAGTTGACCAGTGGCACCCCGACCGCGAACGCGGTGCCGCCGATCCCGAGGAAGAACCCGCCGATGATCAGCCGGACGAACGACGTCCCGGCGAACCCCACGAAGAGCACGGGGAGGATGGTCAGGGCGCTCACGGCGGGGAACATCACCCGTGCCCCGAAGCGGTCGGTGAGCACGCCGACGGGAATCCGTCCCAGCGAGCCGACGATCACCGGCACCGCGACCACCAGCGCCTGCTGGAACGCCGAGAGCCGGAGCTCGTCGCGGTAGACCGACCCGAGCGGGCTGATCAGCGCCCACGCCCAGAAGTTGATCAGGAAGCCGACCGTGGCCAGCACCAACATCCGGGTGGCTGGCCCGCGCTGTGTCGACCCGGACGTGATCCGGCCGTAACCCTGATCGGTCGACATCGGGAGACCCCTTCAGACGGACAGCGGATGCCGTCGCCGGGGTCTCGGGCAACACCGGTGACCATAGCGGCCGATGGCACGGAACGCTGGCGACACTTCGTCGGGCTTGCGGGCGGTCGAGCTAACTGCCGGGACGTGGAGCATCCGGCGCGGTGAGCATCCGGTCGTCGCGGGAATCGGCGAACCGGACCGTGGTGGTCCCGATGACCGCCTCGGCGATCAGCTGGGCCGTGTTCCGGCTGACCGGGTCCGGTTCCGCTCCGGTCAGCGTGACCTCGCCGGCGGTCACGGCGACCTGCCAGTGCCCGCTGCCGGTGTAGTGACAGAGCCTGCGGTGTATGTCGGCGGCGATGAGCTGGTCGTCGCGGGCCATCGCCTGCAGCAGGTCGCCGTAGGTGACCATGCCCACCACGGCACGGCCGTCGACCACGGGTACGGCGCGGATGCCGGCCTCCCGCAGGATCACCATCAGGTCGGTGACGCCCTCCTGCGGGCGGGTGGCGAGGACGTCGGTGTGCATGACGTCACCGACGGTGGCGCCGGGGCCGGGGACCTTCGGTCGGGGTCCGGGGGCGCGCGGGTCCGGCGGGAACCGGTGGGCCAGCAGGTCGGCCTCGTTGACCACCCCGATGAGGCCGCCGTCGGGGTCGAGCACGGGCAGGCTGGTGAAGGCGTTCCTTGCCAACTGTCCCGCGGCCTGTTTGACCGGCATGCCGGCGGTCGCGGTGACGGCGGGGCTGGACATGACTTCACGGACGTACATCAGTTCCTCCGGGACTCTCAGCTCATCGGGGTCGGTCCCAGCCTGGGCTCGTGGCCGGCCGCACGGCAGAGCCGGAGGTCCCGGTTCGGGAGGGACATCGGCGCGTCGCTCCGGCGATGGATGGGACGGACGTGCTCGTGTTCAGCGGAGGTGTCCGGACGTCGCGGAGGCGCGGATGTGCGCCGGCCGGGAGGACCGGTGATCGCTGAACAGCAGCGCTGAAGGTGGTGAGCCGGAGACCACGTCGGGGCAGCGGGTGTCCCCGCGACGATGGGCCCAAAGACCCTGTCGAGGGCTCGGCTCGGGAGAAGGGATGACTCATTGCTGAATCTCGTTCTCGACGTGTCGCAGGAACCGCCCGCATCAGGTCGGTCGAGCGGGGTCGGCACGTAGTAGGGAGTCCGGCTCATGTCGTCGTCGTCGCTGTCGTCCGTCTCGTTCACCGCGCTCACCCCGTTGGCGTTTCTGGGGCGGGCTGCCGAGGTCTTCCCCAACAAGACCGCCATCGTGTACGGCGACCGCCAGTCGAGTTACAGCGAGTTCGCCGCGGAGGCGACCCGGCTGGCGCATGCGCTGCGCGCGTCGGGCGTGACAAGCGTTGACCGGGTCGCCCACCTGTGTCCCAACATCCCGGAGATGCTGGTCGCCCACTTCGGGGTGCCGCTCGCGGGTGCGATCCTGGTGCCGATCAACGCCAGGCTCTCCGCGGAGGAGGTCCAGTACATCTGTGACCACAGCGAGGCCCGGATGCTCGTGGTCGACACGGAGTTCCTGCCCGCCCTCGCCCCGGTGCTGGACAAGCTGCGCACAGTCGAGGAGATCGTCGGGATCAGCGACCCGTCCGGCCCGGCGGGCCCGGGTCCGGGTGACCTCGCGCAGGTGTCGTACGACGATCTGCTCGCCCGGGGCAGCGGCGATCCGTTGCCGTGGGCGGTCGATGACGAGCTGAGCCCGATCTCGATCAATTACACGTCGGGGACGACCGGTCAGCCCAAGGGCGCGGTGTACGTCCATCGCGGCGCCTACCTCAACGCGCTCGGCGAGATCGTCCACCAGCGCTTCGACCCGGAGAGCGTCTACCTGTGGACGTTGCCGATGTTCCACTGCAACGGGTGGTGCACCCCGTGGGCGGTGACCGGGATCGGTGCCACCCATGTCTGCCTGCGCGAGGTGCGTGCCGACGTGATCTGGCGGCTGCTCGACGAGGAGCGCGTCACCCACCTCGATGGCGCGCCGACCGTGCTGGTGACGATCGCCGGCGCCGAGCAGGCGCACCCGCTGGACCGGGAGCTGGTCGCGACGGTGGCCGGTGCACCGCCGAGCCCGACGGTGATCGCCCGGATGCGTGAGCTGGGCGCCCGGATCGTGCACGTCTACGGCATGACCGAGGCCTACGGCCCGTACGCGCTGAACGAGTGGCAGTCGGAGTGGTCGGTGCTCCCCTCCGGTGACCAGGCCCGTCGCCAGGCCCGCCAGGGCGTCGCGATGATCCACGCCGACCCGGTGCGGGTGGTCGATCACCAGATGAACGACGTTCCGCGCGACGGCCAGACGATGGGCGAGATCGTGATGCGCGGCAACGGAGTGATGGCGGGCTACTTCGGTGACGAGGACACGACCGCGACGGCGTTCCGGGGCGGTTGGCTGCATTCCGGCGACCTGGGTGTGCAGCACTCCGACGGCTATGTGGAGCTGCGCGACCGGGCCAAGGACATCATCATCTCCGGCGGGGAGAACATCTCGACCGTCGAGGTGGAGCACGCCCTCGAGTCGCATCCCGCGGTGCGCGAAGCTGCGGTGATCGGCATCCCCGACGCGAGGTGGGGGGAGCGGCCGAAGGCGTTCGTGGTGCGTGACCCGGACGCCGACGAGATCAGCGAGGCCGACCTGATCGCCCACGTGCGCAGCCACATCGCGCGGTTCAAGGCGCCCAAGTCGATCGAGTTCCGTATGACGCTACCCCGCACGGGCAGCGGCAAGGTCCAGAAGTTCGAGCTCCGCGAGAAGGAATGGGCCGGGCACGTCAGCCGGATCCAGTGACGAGGACACGACGATGAAGGACACAGCGATCACCATCACTTCCCCGCCACCAGCGCCCGTGCTCGGTTCGCCGCCGGCGTGGCTGACCGACCTCTACCGGTTCGACGAACAGCTCACCGACGCGGAACGCACCGTCAGAGACCGGGTGCGCGCCTGGTCCGACAGCGCGGTCATCCCGGTCGCCAACGACTACTGGCAGCGCGCGCAGTTCCCGTTCGAACTCGTACCCGGCTACGCCCGGCTCGGCATCGCCGGGGGCCAGCTGCAGGGATACGGCTGTCCCGGGCTCAGCGCCGTCGCCGAAGGGCTCGCGGCCGCGGAACTCGCCCGCGGCGACGGCAGCATCAGCACCTTCAACGTTGTGCTCAGCGGGTTGGCGATGACCGCCATCGGCCTGCTCGGCTCCGGTGAGCAGAAGGCCCGGTGGCTGCCCGCGATGGCGCGCTGCGAGGAGATCGGCGCGTTCGCGCTGACCGAGCCCGACCACGGCTCGGACGTGGCGGGCCTGGAGACCCGGGCGCGGCGCGACGGCGGCGAGTACGTCCTCGACGGGGCGAAGCGGTGGATCGGGAACGGTTCCATCGCCGGCATTACGGTCGTGTGGGCGCGCGACGACGACGGCAACGTCGGCGGGTTCGTCGTGGAACGCGGCCCCGAGGGGGTCCCCGGTTACAAGGCCACCGTCATCACCGGCAAGAGCGGCAACCGCGCGGTCTGGCAGGCCGAGATCCAGCTCACCGGGCTACGGATACCGGCCGAGAACCGGCTGGCCGGATCCCGCACCTTCGCCGACACCGCCCGGGTCCTGACCAAGAGCAGGCAGAACGTGGCGTGGGAGGCCGTCGGGCACGCCGTCGCCGCCTACGAGGCCGCGGTCGGCTACGTGATGCAGCGCCGCCAGTTCGGCAAACCGCTGGCCGCCTTCCAGCTCGTGCAGAACAAGCTGTCCGGGATGCTCTCCGACATCGTCGGGATGCAGCAGATGTGCCTGCGCCTGGCCCACCTGCAGGACGAGGGCGAGGCCGACCTGGCCATGCCAGTCTCGCGAAGCTGCACACCGCTGCCGCCGCCCGACGGGTGCTCGCCGACGCCCGCGACCTGCTCGGCGGCAACGGGCTGCTGCTCGAGTACCACGTCGCCCGCCACCACGCCGACATCGAGGCGGTCTACACCTGCGAGGGCACCGACATCATGCAGTCCCTCATCGTCGGCCGGGCGATCACCGGGATCGGCGCGTTCGCGTAGCCCGGGGGTACGGACAGCACCGGCGGGCGGGACCTTCGGCACGTCGGCCGGGGTCCTCGGCCACTACACAGGTGTCGCAACACCACCATGCCGACGGCCATCAGGGCGTAGCCCCATCCGCTCACGCCGTTGCCGCTTTCCTACCAGAACATCATGTCGAGCCTCTTCCCGTTCGTAGGAGCCGATCCTGTCGCGTGCCATCTGGTCGTTGCTCGTCATCGGTGCGGTCGCCTTGTTCCGGTACCTCGGCCGTAACGACCAGCTGCCCGCGTCCGGGCCTGCCCCGGAACAGGTGCTTGCCGACCGTTTCGCCCGCGGTGAGCTCGACGAGCCGGACTACCGCAGGCGCCTCGATGTGCTGGCCGACCGGTTCGAGCCGACGGCCACGAGCAGCGATTCATGAACGGCACCCGCCCGGACATCGTGGTCAACGGCCGCGACGTCGACGTGCCCGAGCACTACCGGGTGCACGTCGCGGAGAAGATGGCCCACGTCGAGCGGTACGACGACACGATCCTGCACTACGTCGTCGAGCTGTTCCACGAGCGGAACCCCCGGCAGTCGAAGGTCTGCCAGCGAGTCGAGATCACCGGCACCGGCGATGGTCCGGTCGTGCGCGCCGAGGCAGCGGGGCCGGACTTCTATTCGGCGTTTGCCGACGCGCTCGCGAAGCTCGGGACGCGGCTACAGCGCAGCCACGACCGGCGCCGGGTGCACCACGGCCGCCGGCAGCCCACCTCGGTCGCGGAGGCCACCGCGGCACTGGGCGGTGACTTCCCGGACCCGTTGTCGGCTCATCCCACCGATCCGCTCGATGACGGGATCGATGCTCGTCCGCTCCGCTGCGGTGGCCGCGTCGACCGGGCGGCGGCCGTCTTCAGCCGCAAGTAGCGGTCGTCCTTCGTGCGGGACCAGGGACGGAGGCGTGCTGATGCTCATGCCTCGATCTTCGACCTGCATGCCCCTGTCGGATCAGCGGGCTTGCGTCCCAGACTGCTCGACGCGGCTGCGGCCGCTGCCGAACGCTCGGATGTGTCGCCGTCGGCGCGGATCTCCTGACCGGTGGAACGCGCTGGTTCGTGGAGATCCCATCGTGCGCGCTGAGCCCGGCGTCGACACTCTCGTGCCCTGACGGGGCAACTATCGCCCGCGACCGGAACCGGAAAGGTACGGGCAGCAGCAGGTCGGCGATCTGGCGCCGTGGGGTGGCGGGCACGGGCCAGCCGTGCCCCATGCGGAGCACGACCTGCGGTGGGCGGTCGCTATCGATGAGCCGGCGCAGGGCGTCCCTGGTTGCGGGTACCTCGACGATCTGGGACAGGTAGGACACCGAGACGCCGTCCGCCGCCGCGGTGAGCAGTACCCGCTGCAGTGCCTGGCCCGCCTCCACGTCGGCGGTGCGTCCGATTAGGTGGGAGGTGAGGACCGCTACCAACGGATCCGCCTCGAAGTCCTTCCCCGGGAGTCGGGTGGAGGCGTGGCCCGCGCTGAAGTTCCTCATCACCCAACGGTCGTGCAGTTCCGGGTAAGGCCCACCGGCAGCCGCGGGTACCCCGTCGTCGCGTTCGTCGGTGTTGCCTGTCCACGTGCACAGCTCGTCGCGAAAGGCGGCGTCGGCCATCTGCGTCTGGTGTGCCTGCGCCGCGAGGCCCCGCATCGAGGCCCGCTGTCCGAGTTCGGTCACGATGTGCAGCCAGGCGCGCTCGTCGAGGGCGGCACGCCGCGGAGCGTACTGCTCGGACGTCGCGACAGCGACGTCGCTGAAGGGATGCCGGTTCGTGTGCCGCTGCGGAACGGCGCGGAGCAGCCGCTCGATCTCGGGGGCGAGGGGCTTGTGACCCCCGTGGCGGACCGCGGCGATCAGTTGCGGCTGATCGGGGTCGGGGAGCAGCGTGACTGTCGGGCGGATGCCCGCGCCGAGCATCGCGATCCGGAGGTTGAACAGCGCGGCCCCGCAGGCGAGCCGCATCTCGGTGCCGTCGGGGTCGGCGGCCGGTAGCCGCCGCTCGAGGTCGGCGTGCAGCTCGATGACGGTGGGCATCAGTCGGAACCGCCAGGGCTGCGTGTTGTGCGACGAAACATGGTCAGCGAAACCCCGGGAGGTGCGTGATGGCGGTGGCGACGACACCGGCTCGTGCCCGCGGATCCGAACCACGGGCACCAGGAGGCCGGCGTGGCGCCTGATACCGGTGGCACGGCCACTACTGACGTCCTGGTCATCTTCGGGATCACCGGGGACCTGGCCCGGAAGATGACCTTCCGCGCGCTCTACCGCCTGGAACTCCGCGGGCTGCTGGACTGTCCGATCATCGGTGTGGCCGCCGAGGAGCTGACCACCGGGCAGCTGGTCAACCGCGCTCGCCAGGCGATCACCGCGGCCGGCGAGAAGGTCGACGACAAGGTCTTCAATCGGTTGGCGCGCCGGTTGTCCTACGTCCAGGGCGACGTCACCGACGACGCGGTCTATGACCGGCTCGCGCAGCAGCTCGGCGAGCAGCGCCGGCCGCTGTTCTACCTGGAGATGCCGCCCTCGCTGTTCGGCCCGATCGTGGAGCACCTGGGCAGGGCCGGGCTGCTCGAGCGGGCCCGGGTGGCGGTGGAGAAGCCGTTCGGGCACGACCTCGCCTCGGCCCGGGAGCTGAACGCCCGGCTGCACCAGGTTCTGGGCGAGGAGCAGATCCTTCGGGTTGATCACTTCCTGGGCAAGGAACCGGTCATCGAGCTGGAGTACCTGCAGTTCGCCAACCTGGCGCTCGCCGAGCTGTGGGATCGCAAGAGCGTCTCCTGTTTGTAGATCACGACGGCCGAGGACTTCGGGGTGGAGGACCGCGGCAGCTTCTACGACGCGGTGGGCGCGTTGCGCGACGTCGTGCAGAACCACCTGCTGCAGGTTCTCGCCCTGGTGGCGATGGACCCCCCGCCGGTGCCGGGGCCGATGAGCTGCGCGACAAGAAGACCGAGCTGTTCCGCGCGATCCCCGCCGCCGACCCGCGTCGCTGCGTGCGCGGCCAGTACGACGGCTGCACCGACGTGGCCGGGGTGGCGACGGGATTGGTGACCGAGACGTTCCTGGCGCTGCGCCTGGAGATCGACAACTGGCGGTGGGCCGGCGTCCCGGTCTTCCTGCGGGCGGGGAAGGCGCTGGCCGACGGGTCGCCGAGGTACGGCTGGTGCTGCGCCGTACCCCTAGCCTGGCGTTCCTGCCCACCCCGACCCAGGTCGAGCCGAACCAGATCGTGCTGCGCATCGACCCCGACCCGGGGCTGCGGCTGCAGATCGCCGCGAAGTCCGACGAGTCCTGGCGTCCGGTTCATCTCGACACGTCCTTCGCGCCCGAACTCGGGGAGCCGTCGGAGCCCTACGAGCGGCTGTTGCACGCCGCGCTGATCGGGGACCACCGCTACTTCGCCCGCGAGGACAGCGTGGAGCAGACCTGGCGCATCGTCGGGCCGCTGCTCGATGATCCACCGCCGATCCATCCCTACCCGCGCGGATCCTGGGGCCCGGACGAGGCGGCCGCGCTGGTCCGCGGTCACCAACACTGGCAGCAGCCCTGGCTCGGCGAGCAACCCGTATAGACGAGGAGGCACGGCATGCAGGTAGGAATGATCGGCCTGGGCCGGATGGGCGCGAACCTGGTGCGGCGGCTGATGCGCGACGGCCATGAGTGCGTGGCCTACGACCCGATCCCGCCGCGATCACGGCGCTGGCCGGCGACGGCGCGACCGGGGCCGGGACGATCACGACCGCGGTCATCGACGAGCTCGCCGACGCGCTGGAGCCCGGGGACATCGTGATCGACGGGGGGAACTCCTACCACCGCGACGACATCGACCGCGCGGCTGGCTGGCGCTGCGTGGTGTCCGGTTGCTGGACTGCGGAACCAGCGGTGGGGTGTGGGGCCTGGACCGTGGGTACGCCCTGATGATCGGCGGCGACGCCGAGGCGGTCACGCAGGTCGGGCCGATCTTCGCCTCGCTCGCCCCCGGTGTCGGCGCGGCGGAGCGGACGCCGGGCCGCGAGGGCGAGCCGTCCACTGCGGAGAAGGGGTACCTGCACTGCGGGCCGAGCGGCGCCGGGCACTTCGTGAAGATGGTCCACAACGGCATCGAGTACGGGATGATGGCCTCCATCGCCGAGGTCGCGGAGGTGTGGCGCCGCGGCAGCGTGATCGGATCGTGGCTGGTCGACCTGACCGCCACCGCGCTGTACTCGTGGTTCAGCTCGCGGCACCTCGACGAGTTCGCCGACCGGGCGCTCTCGGCGATGCGCAAGCAGTTCGGCGGCCACGACGAGAAACCGGCGCGATGATCCACGGGCAGGTGCCGGGGCCACGTCCCCGGGTGGTCGTCATCGGGGCCGGATTCGGGGGTCTGGGCGCGGCGCGCGGGGCTGGCGCACGCACCGGTGGACGTCCTGCTGGCCGACCGCACCAACCACCACCTGTTCCAGCCCCTGCTCTACCAGGTCGCCACCGGCATCTTGGCCCCCGGTGAGATCGCGCCCGCGCTTCGCAAGATCATGCGCCGGCAGCGTTCGACCACGGTCGAGCTGGGCGACGTGACCGGCGTCGACCTCGACCGCCGCGAGGTCGCGGTACGCGGCGACGACGGGTCCACCCGCGAGATCTCCTACGACTACCTCGTCGTCGCCGCCGGCGCCGCGGACAGCTACTTCGGCCACGACGAGTGGGCTCGCCACCTGTTCCCGATGCAGACCCTCGCCCACGCCGTGGCGCTGCGCGGACACGTGCTGGACTGCTACGAACGCGCCGTCGCCGTCACTGACGCCCGGGAGCGGCGCAGGTGGACGACGTTCGTGATCGTCGGAGCCGGGCCGAGCGGGGTGGAGCTCGCCGGCCAGCTGGCGACGCTCGCCGGGGAACTGGGCAGCGAGCTGGACCGGGGAGCGGACGGCTTCCGGACCCGGATCGTGCTGGTCGAGGGCCTCGACGAGGTGCTCGCCGGCTTCCCGCCGTCCCTGCGGGCCCACGCCCACCGACGGCTGCGGAAGTTGGGGATCGAGCTGCTGCTCGGCGCCCGGGCCAGCGACGTCGACTCCCGCGGCATCACCGCCACCGGCACCGACGGGCACACAACCCGGATCGAGGCACAAACCGTGATCTGGGCGGCGGGTGTGCGAGCCAGCCCGCTGGCCGTCGCGCTCTCCCACGGCTCCGACGCATCCCTGGACCGCCACGGGCGCGTGGTGGTGCGCCCGGACTGCAGCATCGCGGGCCGTCCCGACGTGTTCGCCATCGGCGATCTCGCCAACCACGACAACCTGCCCGGACTGTGCGAGCCGCCGATACAGCAGGGCCGCTACGTCGCGAAACTCCTGCACCACCGGGTGTCCGGTGCTCCGGGGCCGGGCCCGTTCCGCTACCGCGACATGGGCACCATGGCCACCATGTCCGCCACCGACGCCATCGCCGACGTGTTCGGCCTGAAGCTGCGCGGGCGCCTCGGGAAGCTCGCCTGGGCCGGCGTGCACATCGCGTTCCTCGTCGGGTGGGCAACCGGGCCGGGGTCCTGGCCCGCTGGGGATTCCTGCTGGGCAGCCGGACCCGCGCTGAACGCATGATCCTCACTCCGTCGGCGGTGGGCACGATCCGGGTGCGCCCGGGTGAACCCGGAACGCAATGGTTGCGCCGAGGGTGAGCCAGGGGTTGCGGGACGGGTCGGGGTGGGGGACTGTGGACCCTTCCACGCGGTCGTCCCCGGACCTTGGGAAATGCGCGTCAACGGCAGTCGCGGGCCTGAAGTGCTCGCACCGCCCGGCACCCGAGGAGCCACGGACATGACCCGTCCCGCCGCCACCGACCCGACCGCCTGAATTGCCGTCGTTCGAGCGGTGGCACCAGCCATGACAGAACCGGGTCCGACCGCCCGGGACCCCGTGTGCGAGGACCGCCCGGCAGTGGATCTCCCAGCCCCGGGCGCGTCGCCGGTCTCACCGGCGTCGCTACACAGCTTCCGGTCGCAGCTCACGATCGGTGAGGAGGTCGTCGACCCCGCCACCTGGGCCGGGTCGGTGCCCCAGGCGCACGGCATCGCCCCCCGCGTGCGGATCGGGCGTTCCCGCTGGTTCAACCTGCTGTGGCTGCTCCCGATCGGGTTCGTGATCCTGATCGCGGCAGTGGCGGCCGCGAAGGGGCTGCGTGACACACCGGCGGTGGCGGGGTTCATCGCCCGCAACCCCGGCACCGTCTATCCGGCCAATGCTCTGACCGATGCCGGGTTCCCGGCGTGGCTGGGGTGGGCGCACTTCCTCAACCTGTTCTTCATGATCTTCATCATCCGGTCCGGGGTGCAGATCCTGTCCGATCACCCGCGGCTGTACTGGACGCGGCACTCCACCCCGGGCCGCGACTGGTTCCGGATCCAGAAGCCCGTGCCCACCGACCCGCTGTGGACCGCGAAGAAGGACTCGATCAGCCTGCCCGGCCAGGTCGGGCTGCCCGGGATCCGCCATTCCATCGGGCTGGCCCGCTGGTGGCACCTGGGGATCGACACGCTGTGGCTGCTCAACGGCCTGGTGTTCTATGTGGTGCTGTTCGCCACCGGGCAGTGGCGCCACGTGATCCCCACCAGTTGGGCGGTGTTCCCCAACGCGGTCTCGGTCGCCATCCAGTACCTGTCGCTGAACTGGCCGGTCGAGAACGGCTGGGTGGCCTACAACAGCCTGCAGTTGCTCGCCTACTTCGGCACCGTCTTCGTCGCCGCGCCGCTGGCGCTGGTCACCGGGTTGGGCATGTCACCGGCGCTGTCGACCCGCTTCAAGCCGATCAGCCGGGCGTTCTCCATCCAGGTCGCCCGATCGCTGCACTTCCTGGTGCTGTGGTACTTCCTGGTGTTCATCGTCATCCACGTCGCGCTCGTGTTCATGACCGGCATGCTGGTCAACCTCAACCACATGTACGCCGCCCGCAACGACGACGGCTGGGCCGGTTTCTGGGTGTTCGCGTCGTCGATGGTCGTGGTCGTCGTGGGCTGGGCCGCGGCCACCCCGTTCACCCTGAAGCACCCTCGCGTCGTGGAACGGGTGGGCTACGCGCTGATCGGCCCGGTGCAGCGGCTGTTCGAGCACGTGGACACCACCCCGGGCCAGTACACCGAGCGCGACATCTCCCCCTACTTCTGGCACAACGGGCAGTACCCCGACTCGCCGGAGTACACCGCGCTGTTCGACGGCAACTTCGCCGACTACCGGCTGCGGATCGACGGCCTGGTCACCCACCCCGTCGAGCTGGACCTGCGCGCGTTGCGTGCGCTGCCCCATCACGAGCAGATCACCCAGCACTTCTGTATCCAGGGCTGGTCGGGCATCGCCAAGTGGGGCGGGGTGTCGATGGCGACCATCGTCGACCTGGTCAAGCCGGCGCCCGAGGCGAAATGGGTGGTGTTCTACTCCCTCGGTGACGGCCCGGATGCGGGCATCTACTACGACGCGCATCCGATCGAGCAGATGGGCTACCACCTCACGATGCTCGCCTACGACATGAACGGGGAGCCGCTGACGTTCGGGCACGGCGCGCCGCTGCGGCTCGCAACGATGTGCAGCTCGGCTTCAAACAGGTGAAGTGGATCAAGGGGGTGGAGTTCGTGGCGGACTTCTCGCAGATCGGGGGCGGCCACGGCGGCTACAACCAGGACCACGAGTTCTTCGGCTACCGCCAGTCCATCTGACCACCGAGGGGAACAGCAATGGCAACGACCGAGCAGACGTTCGTGATCGTGGGTGCGGGGCTGGCCGGGGCCACGGCGGCGGAAGCGCTGCGCACCCTGGGTTTCACGGGCCGGGTGGTGCTGATCGGGGCCGAGGTCGAGCGCCCCTACGACCGGCCCCCGTTGTCGAAGGACTACCTGCAGGGCAAGTCCGAGAAGGACAAGATCTACCTCCATCCACCGGCCTGGTACGACGAGCAGGGCATCGACCTGCGCCTCGACGACCCGGTCACCGCGATCCACCGCGACGCCCACGAGGTCGGCACCAGGGGCGGCGAGCGGATCGGCTACGACAAGTTGCTGCTGGCCACCGGCTCGTCCCCCCGCCGCCTGAACGTGCCAGGGGGTGACCTCGACGGTGTGCTGTACCTGCGGACGGTGGGCGACTGCGAGGCGCTCAAGGCCGCGTTCGCCTCCGCAGGCCGGGTGGCGATCATCGGGGCCGGCTGGATCGGGTTGGAGACCGCCGCCGCGGCCCGCGACGCCGGCTGCGAGGTCACCGTGATCGAGCGCGCCGAGCTACCGCTGCAGCACGTGCTCGGCCCGGAGGTCGCACGCATCTTCGCCGACCTGCACCGCGACCACGGGGTGGATCTGCGCCTGGACGCCGGTGTCGCCGAGATCACCGGTGCCGGGAGGGCCAGCGCGGTCCGGCTGGCCGACGGCACGGTGGTGGAGGCCGACGCGGTCGTGGTCGGGGTGGGCATCACCCCCAACACCGAACTGGCCGAGGCAGCCGGGCTGGACGTCGACAACGGGGTCATCGTCGACGCCCACCTGGCCACCACCGACCCCGACGTGTTCGCCGCCGGGGACGTCGCCAGCGCCTACTACCCGCACCTGGACACCCACCTGCGCCTGGAGCACTGGTCGGCCGCGCTGAACCAGGGTCCGATCGCTGCGGCCACCATGCTGGGCGGAGCGGAGGAATACGACCGGGTGCCCTACTTCTTCTCCGACCAGTACGACCTGGGCATGGAGTACTCCGGATTCGACCCCGGCGGCGGCTACGACGAGGTGGTGTTCCGCGGTGACGTGGCCGGCGGCGAGTTCGTCGCGTTCTGGATGGGCGGCGGGCGGGTGCTGGCCGGCATGAACGTCAACGTCTGGGACGTCACCGACGCGATCCAGGCCCTGGTCCGCTCCGGCCGACCGGTCGATTCGGTGCGGCTGGCCGATCCCGCGGTGCCACTGGCCGACGTGGCTCCCCAGGGCACGGAATAGGCACGGCCATCACCGCCCTCCCCGACGCCGCGCTCACCCTGCCCACCTGCGAGCTGGGGGAGTAGGCCGTGACCGGGTCGGAACAGCCTCGCCGCCGCAGACGAGCTCGCCGGCGACGGGATCGCGGCCCGCGTCAGCCCGATCACCAGCAGCGCGAACTCGGCCGGCGGCCCGACGGGCACCCCACCGCCCGGGTGATCACCACGCGGTTCAGCCCGTCCGACGGGCATCCCTGTGCTCCTTCTGGCTCACGGCAGCTTGGCCACCGTCAGCAGCACCGCCGAGTCCTCCAGGGCCTCCAGGCTGTGCCGGGCATCGGGCACGATCAGCAGGTCACCCGAGCGGCCCTCCCACGACAGCTCCCCGCTGTGCAGCCGTACCCGGCCCCGCAGCACGTGCAGCGTGGCTTCGCCCGGGTTCTCGTGCTCGGCGAGACCGGACCCCTTGATCATCCCGATCACGGTCTGGCGCAGCACCTTCTCGTGCCCGCCGTACACGGTGTCCGCGGTGTGACCCCCACCCGCGGTGGCCGCCGCCGTGAGCTGCTGCTGGGCCAGGGCGTCCAACGAGATCCTCTGCATGCCTGTCATCCCATCACTGTCCATCCGGCGCGCCTGGTTTGATGACCACGACCGGGCAGGGTGAGTGCGCGGCGACATACTGACTGACCGAGCCCAGCAGCATGCCGACGAGCGTGCCGTGGCCGCGGGAGCCGACCACCAGCAGCTCCGCGTCCTGCGCCTCCGCGATCAGCACCTCGGCGGGCTGCCCCTCCACCGGGGCGGTGGTCACGGAGCCGTCCTGGTCCGACACCCCGACGTCGGCGAGCGCCTTGAGCAGGACCTCCTCGGCGGCGGCCACGGGATGGAAGTCCCCGGCCGTGGTCATCGCTCCGAAGCTCGATTCCGGCGGGAACTCCCACGCCGTCACTGCGCGCACCGTGGCGTGGCGCGCAGGCGCCTCGTGCACCGCCCATGCCAGCGCGGCGAGCGAACCCGGAGACCCGTCCACGCCGACCACGATCGTGCCCATCAGCCGGCGTCGCTCTCGCCGAGCAGGTCCGCGAGCACGACCGCTTCGCTGATCTCGGCATGCTTGGTGGCGGTCAGCAGCGTGACCGGATGGTTCCTGGCCAGCTCGCGCAGGTGCGTCAGCGCGTCGGCGCGCAGCGGATCGGTGAGCTCGGCACGGTAGCGGCGCCCGAAGTCGGCGAACTTGTCCGGGTCGTGGGCATACCACTTGCGCAGCACCGTGGACGGTGCGACCTGCTTGCACCACTCGTCGACATCGGCCTTGTCCTTGGACAGCCCGCGCGGCCAGATCCGGTCGACCAGCACCCGGAACCCGTCGTCCGGGGTGCGCTGCTCATACACCCGTCCGACCCTGACCTGGCCCGTGTTCTGCATCGTCTGTCGCCTCCGAGGCTCGCTGAATTGGTGGGTGAGCCGACGTCCGCGGGTCGGGGAGGCCTCGCGGATCAGCGTGCGGGAGATGACCGCCCTCGTTCTCCCACCTCGCCCACGCCACGACCGGATCGGGCGGAGACGGAACGTGCGCGGCGGTCCCACTCACGCGGGGTACCCGCGCTGAGCCATTCGTATCGGCAACACACACCCCAACAACGCTCGACGGTGACGCCGGGGTCCTGGGCGTTGACGACCTGTGCCTGCATCGTAGCCGCTGCCGCGCCGCATGAGCCACCGTGTCGGTCGCTGCTAGCCTCACCGTTACCGCTCCAGACCCCGGTGGCCCGTGTTCCCGTCCTTGGGAACCCCATGCCGTCGAAGGGCGCGAGTGTGATCGGGCATCCGGCGTTCGCGGTGGAGCCGTGGTGTCTGCGGGAACCTCCCTGGACCTGGACGTGCTGGCCCAGGGCGAGTCGGTGTTCGCCCTGGCCAACGGGCACATCGGGTGGCGCGGCAACCTGGACGAGGGCGAGCCGAACGGAATGCCGGGCAGCTACCTCAACGGGGTCTACGAGCAGCGCCCGCTGCCCTATGCCGAGCTGGGCTACGGCTACCCGGAGGACGGGCAGACGATCATCAATGTGACCAACGGCAAGGTGATCCGGCTGCTGGTCGACGACGAGCCGCTCGACATCCGGTACGGCGCGCTGCGTGCTCACGAGCGGTTGCTCGATTTCCGCGACGGGGTTCTGCGCCGGCGTACCGAGTGGGTGTCGCCCGCCGACCGGGCGGTGCGGGTGTCGGCGACCCGGCTGGTGTCACTGTCGCAGCGCGCTATCGCCGCCATCGCCTACGAGGTGGAGCCCGTCGACCGGCAGGTCAAGCTGGTGGTGCAGTCGGAGCTCATTGCGAACGAGAGCCTCCCGCAGCTCTCGGGTGATCCGCGCACCGGCGCTACGGCGCCGGCGCCCCTGGTGGCACGGGCGGACGCGGCCCGGGGCACGCGCGCCGGGCTGGTGCACTCCACCGGCCACACCGAACAGTGCATCGCGGCGGTGATGGACCACGTCGTGGACGGCCCGGTGGGGATGCTGGTGACCTCGGAGAGCTTCCCGCACCTGGCCCGCACGACGGTGACCGTCGCGCTGGAGCCGGGGCAGCGGCTGCGGCTGGTCAAATTCGTCGCCTACAGCTGGTCCGGGGCGCGGTCGGCGGCCGCGGTGCGCGACCAGGCGGACGCGGCGCTCGGGCGAGCGGTCAAGAGCGGCTGGGAGGGGCTGCTGGGCGAGCAGCGCGCCTACCTCGACGACTTCTGGGACCGCGCCGATGTCGAGCTCGACGGGGACGCCGAGGTGCAGCAGGCGGTGCGGTTCGGGCTGTTCCACGTGCTGCAGGCCGGTGCTAGTGGTCGAGTTCGTTAGTTCGTCGGGGGTTATGCCGCGGTCGGGGCGGGTGTGGCCGGCTGGGGTAGGTCCATCCGGTCGGCGAGGGCTCGGAGATCGGTGCGGGTGAAGGTCCAGTCGAAGGGTGTCGCCGAGAGG
>JBBRLM010000085.1:0-25570 GCA_038231335.1 Mycobacteriales bacterium | reverse complement strand
TCAAACGGGCGATCTCCAAGTACGTCGCCAGTACCGCCAAGGGTCACCACCGCGGCCCCAGCCGCCCCGCGAAGATCACCATCGAGATAGAGGCGATCTTGACAGTGCAGCCCACGACCTAACTGAACGGCTTTGGCTCTAACCGGCCAGCCGGCCCCACCACGGCGTCAGCGCCGCGCGCATCTGGCTCAGCGCGCGGTGCTGGGCCACCCGCACCGCTCCGCTGCTGATCCCGAGCACCGCACCCGTCTCGGCTGCGGTCATGCCGAGCACGATCCGCAGCGTCAGGATGTCGCGGGCGCGCTCGGTCACCGTCTCCAGCAGCTGGTCGAGCTCGGTCCGGGTCTCCCGGCGCAGCGCCAGCTCGACGGGCCCGGCGCCGGACGACTCGGCGTCGAAGTCGGGATCGAGCGGGTCGATGCGGTGGCGCGTGCGGGAGCGGTGGACGTCGGAGAGCATCCGTGACGCGATGCCGTGCACGAACGCCATGAACGGTCGTCCCTGGTCACGGAACCGCGGCAGCGCCGCCAGCACGGCGATGCAGATGTCCTGCGCGAGGTCCTCCGCCGACGTCCCCCCGACCGTGCCGCGGATCCGGGCCCGGCAGTAGCGCAGCACCAACGGGCGGGTGACCGCCATGAGCGCCTCCCGCGATCCGGGGTCCTGCCGGGCGGCGGCGTGCACCAGTTCCATCGGGATCACCCGATGACCCTTCCGCCGTCCGCTGTCGGTCAGCACTCGATCCGCTGTGGTCGCGCTGTGAGTGTCCCGTGCGTCGGTGGTCAGCCCACGAGCTTGCGCAAGGTGCGACCGGCGAGATCGACCACTCCCGGCTCGTGCCCGTTGGCGACGATGTTGACGATCAGCCCGTCCACGCCCGGGTCGAGGACGCGGGCCTGGAGGTCGGCGGCCACGTCGTCGGGGGTGCCGACGAACTGCCGCGCCGTGACGGCCGCGCGCTGCTCGTCCGACAGCGCGTCGAGGTCGACGCCCGTGCCGCGCAGGAACTCACGCTGCTGCGCCCGCGCCTTGTCGCCGTCCTCGTCGATCATGACGAAGGCGAGGAAGCTCGTCTCCAGCGTGGACCGGTCACGCCCCGCCTCCTCGCAGCGCTGCGCCAGCGCGTCGAGCTTGCGGGGCAGGTCGGCCGGGTCGCAGATGATGTTGAGGTGCTGGGCGAACCGGGCGGCGAGCGCGAACGTCTTCTTCTCGCCGCTGCCGCCGAGCATGACGGGCAGGTCGTCGCGCACCCGCGGCTCGTTCATGGCCTCCTTGACGTGGTACCACTTCCCGTCGAACGTGGGGCGCTCGCCGCGCAGCATCGGCACGATGATCGCCAAGGCCTCGTCGAGGCGCTCGAAGCGGTCGGTGAAGGTGCCGAAGTCGATGCCGAACGAGTTGTGCTCCAGCTCGAACCAGCCCGCCCCGATGCCGAGCACGGCCCGCCCGCCGCTGACCACGTCGAGGGTGGTGACGGTCTTCGCCAGCACCGCCGGGTTGCGGTAGGTGTTGCCGGTGACCAGCGCCGAGAGCTGGATGCTCGACGTGGCGGTGGCGAGGCCGGACAGCGCCGAGTAGGCCTCCAGCATCGGCTGGTCGGGAGAGCCGAGGCCGGGCAGCTGGTAGAAGTGGTCCATCACGAAGGCGGCGTCGAAACCGGCGCTCTCGGCCTCGCGGGCCTGGGCGATCACGGCGGGGAACAGCTCCGCCACCGATCCGGGGTAGCTGAAGTTGGGCATCTGGTAACCGAGGCGAATGCTCACGACCCGACGCTATGCCTTCGAGCGCGCTCGAAGGCAAGTGCGGACCGCCGCTCCGCTACCAGCGGTCGTGCACGTGTGGGGCGATGAGCTCGTCGTAGACGGCCTGCACCTGCGCGTGCACGTCCGTCCCCAGCGGAGGCAGGGCCGCGACCGCGGAGTTGCCGCGGGCCTGCTCCGCGTTGCGGGCTCCGGGGATCACCACCGACACCTGTGGCTGGTCGATCACCCAGCGCAGGGCGAACTGCGCCATCGTCTGCTCCGCCGGCACCAGCGGCCGCAGCCGCTCCACCGCCTCCAGCCCCACCTCGAACGGCACGCCGGAGAACGTCTCGCCCACGTCGAACGCGTCACCGCTGCGGTTGTAGTTGCGGTGGTCGTCGGCACCGAACACCGTGTCCTTGGTGTAGTGACCGGCGAGCAGGCCCGACGCCAGGGGGACGCGCGCGATGATCGCCACGCCGGCCTCGGCCGCCCGCGGCAGCACCTCGTCGAGCGGCTTGAGGCGCAACGCGTTGAGGATGATCTGCACGCTCGCGACGCCCGGGCGGGCCATGGCCGTGAGCGCCTCGCCCACCGTCTCCACGCTCACGCCGTAGGCGGCGATGCGCTTCTCCGCCACCATCTCGTCGAGCGCGTCGAAGACCTCGTCGCGGTCGTAGACGGGCGTGGGCGGGCAGTGCAGCTGCACGAGATCGAGCGTGTCGACGCCAAGGTTGGCGCGCGAGCGGTCGTTCCACGCGCGGAAGTTCTCCCGCGCGTAGTTCTCGGGCACCTGGTCCATGCGCCGGCCCATCTTGGTGGCGACGAAGATCCCGTCGCCGCGCTCGCGCATGAACCGGCCCACGAGGGTCTCGCTGCGGCCGTCGCCGTAGACGTCGGCGGTGTCGAAGAACGTCACGCCAGTGTCAGCGGCCGCCTGCATCAACGAGAATGCACTGCCCTCGTCGACCTCACCCCAGTCGGACCCGAGCTGCCAGCACCCGAGCCCGACGGGGCTCCATTTCCGACCGATACGTCCGTTCATGGACCGATCCTGACACGGTTCAGACGGTGCCGCTCAGACGTTGACGCTCAGACGTTGACGCCGTAGTCGCGCGCGATCCCGCCGAGCCCGGACGCGTAGCCCTGCCCGACGGCACGGAACTTCCAGTCACCCTGGTGGCGGTAGACCTCGCCGAACACCATCGCCGTCTCGGTGGAGGCGTCCTCGGACAGGTCGAAACGGGCGATCTCGCGGTTGTCGGCGGCGTTGACGATGCGGATGAACGCGTTCATCACCTGCCCGAAGTTCTGGTGGCGGTTCTCGGCGTCGTAGATGCTCACCGGGAACACGACCTTGGTGACGTTCGCGGCCATCCCGGCCAGGTTGACCTTGATGGCCTCGTCGTCGCCCTCGCCCTCACCGGTGAGGTTGTCGCCGGTGTGCTCGACGGTGCCGTCGGGGCTGGTCAGGTTGTTGAAGAACACGAAGTGCGCATCGGAGAGGACCTTCCCGGTCTCCCCGAGCAGGATCGCCGACGCGTCGAGGTCGTAGTCGGCTCCGGTGGTGGTACGGACATCCCAGCCGAGGCCGACCAGGATGTTCGTGAGGCCCGGCGCCTCCTTGCTGAGGCTGACGTTTCCACCCTTGGCGAGGCTGACACCCACGGTTGCTCCCTCTGTCGTTCCTAGTGAGCCCCACCGTAGTGGCCCCCGAAAGTCCGGCGCAGCGGCGAGCCTCCCCCGAATTGATCGAATCAGACAGATCCGTCCACACCTCCGCCAGGTGTGATCGCGAGCCCGCAGGTAGTGCACGACCCGGCGCTGCGCCAGGGCCTTGCGGTAGCGGGCGTCGTAGAACTCCGGATCGATCTCCAGGATCATCCGCTTGATCCGCTCCTGCAACTGGCCCGTGGTCGACCGCGGCGCGACCGGCAACAACGCCACACAGATCACTGCCGCCTGCGCCGCGGTGAGATCGGCCAGGTGACGCGCGAACACCACCGCCCGACCCCGGTCGATGCAGCCCTGCGACACCGCCCGCAACACCAGCGGCAGGAACTCGGCCAGCACGAACGCCAGATCCGCCTCCGCCTCCGCGGCCCGGCGCGTCCACGTCAACGCCGCCCGCACCTCGTCGGCGGCGAACAGCTCCGGGAACTCGGACCGGTGCAGCTGCTCGACCGGGGTGAACGGGCGCCGGTGCCACACCTCGTTCATCACCGACCACAACCGGACCTGATCATGGGGGAGCTGACGGGACTGCGCCACCAACAACTCCACGATCGCCCCGTTGGGCACCGCCACCGGATCCACTCCGGCCAGGGCGACGGCCCAACGCGGACCCCGGCGGCAACCCCACCAGCTCCCGCACACCACCGCCCTCGATCATGTGTTCGATCGTAGCGGCGACCACCGACAAACTCGGGGCCTTGCACGCGGCCCCACCACGACGGATTCCATGATCGACGCTGGGGGATGCTCAACCGGATCTGACACGGTCCCCGCTCCCCAACCGGTGACCATTCCCCGATCGAGGCCGGTACCTCTATTCACCCACCCGCTCCAGCACGACGTCCGCGTCGCCCAGTCGTCCGCCGCGGGGAGCAGACGGGATCTCGTGGGGAGGCGGCGCCGCGGGCCAGGTGGAAGGTCGCGTCCGGGCCGACCGGCGGGGATGGAGCCCACAGTCGACATCAGGCCGAGTCCTGGGTCCGAGTTTCACGATGATCTACTCTTCGATCATGACCCGACCCCGCACGGTCTCCGACTCCGTCGTCGTCGACGCGTCCCCCACCGAGCTCTACGACCTGCTCAGCGATCCCGTGAAGATGGCCCGCTGGAGCCCCGAGAACACCGGCGCGACCCTGGTCGGAACGGGCCCGCTCGGCGTCGGGACGACCTTCCTCGGCACCAACAGGCGCGGTGCCGTCCGGTGGACCACCGAGTCCGTCGTCACCGCCGCCGATCCCGGCGAGCGGTTCGCGTTCCGCGCGTTCCGGTGGGGTGCGGGCACGCGGCTGATCACCGTCGCGCTCGCCACCTGGGAGTACCGGTTCGCCCCCGTCACCGGCGGCACGCTGGTCACCGAGACCTGGACCGACGACCGCCCGTGGCCCGACGCGGTCGCCGCCGTGGCCGACCGGGTGCTCACCCGGGGCAGCACGTTCGCCGACTTCCAGCGGCGCAACATCCGCCGCACCCTCGACCGTCTCAAGACCGACGTCGAGCAGGGCTGATCACGCGAGCCATCAGCTGGTCCCGCGACAACGGCCGGCTGCTCCTGTTGCGCGACACCGTCGACACCGACCTGGGGCCGCGCGCGCTGGACGTGGTGCGGGTGTGCCCCGTCGCGACGCTGCGGGACGCAGCCGTCAACAGACCGTAGGCTCCAGCCCGGCTGCTGTGACCGGGTCGGAACCGCCGGGCACGCCGCGCAGCCGGGATCGAGAGGACCGCCGGTGCCGGAGCAGCAGGTCGCCACGGGGTGGGTCGGGCGGGTGCTGGCCGGGCACCGCATCGACGCGCTCATCGGCGAGGGCGGGATGGGCGTGGTCTACCGGGCCACCCACCTCCGGCTGGGCCGCACCGTGGCGCTGAAGGTGCTGCCCCCGGTGTTGGCCGCCGACCTGGACTACCGGGGCCGGTTCGAGCGGGAAGCCGCGATCGCGGCCAGCCTGGAGCATCCGAACGTGGTGCCGATCTACGACGCGGGCCACGCCGACGGCATCCTCTACCTGTCGATGCGCTTCGTCGACGGGGAGGACCTCGGCGCCGTGCTGCGGCGCGAGGGCCGCCTCGGCATCGAGGCTCTGTGCGCCGTGCTCGGGCCGGTGGCCGACGCGCTCGACGCCGTTCACGAGGCGGGCCTGGTGCACCGCGACGTCAAGCCGGGCAACGTCCTGCTCGCGCGGGCCCGGCCGCCGCGCGGCGGTGGGCACGTGTACCTGTGCGACTTCGGGATCGCCAAGGGCGTGGCCTACGCCGGACGGGACATCACCTCGGCGGGCAAGTACATGGGCACCCCCCAGTACTCCTCGCCCGAACAGATCGAGGGCCGGTGGCTGGACGGGCGCTCCGACCAGTACGGCCTGGCCTGCCTCGTGTACCGCTGCCTCACCGGCGAGGTGCCCTACCCGCGACCCGAGGTGGCCGCGGTGATCTACGCCCACCTCGCGGCCGACCCGCCGCGGCCGAGCCGGCTGCGCCCGGACCTGCCGCCTGCCGTGGACGCCGCCGTCGCGCGGGCCGCCGCCAAGCACCCGGACCACCGGTTCCCGACCTGCGCCGCATTCCTCGCCGCGCTCCGGGCCGCCATCCGGATCCCCCCGTCACGGATCCCCCCATCACGGCCCACCCCGGCACGGCCCACCCCCCGTCCGCGGCCCTCGCTGCCCCCGACGCTCCCCCTTCCGGAACCGGAGCGGACGCGGGTGGACACCCCGGCTCCTGTGGTCGAGGCGGTCGCGGCGCCCACGCAGGTGCGGGCCGAGCGCGACACCGACGACGGGTCGATCACGATCACCTGGACCGCCGGTGACCGGCGCGAGGTCGAGTACAAGATCACCCGCCTCACGCCGGACGGCCGGTGGCACGTCGTGGGACGCACGCGCTCCACCTGCATCGTCGACGGCGCGGTCACGGCCGACGACGGCATCCCGGTGTACGGGGTGGTCGCCCGGCTCGGCTCGACGCTGTCGGACCTGGCTCGATCACCGGAGACACCAGCGCCGGAGCCGGGCGGGATCCCCGCCGTGCGCCACCTGACCGTCACCGCGCCGGGCGTGCTCGGTTTCGTATGGCCTCCGGGCGTCACCGAAGCGATGGTGGTGGTCCGCCGGGACCGGCGCCCCGAGACCCCCGCCGACCCGGCCGCCACCACCTGGAAGATCACCAACATGCGCTACCAGCTCGACGGCGGGCTGCGCCTGCCCGCCTCCGTCGAGCTGCCCTGTCACGTCGCCGTGGCGTCCTGCCGGCGCGACGACGGCCACCTCGTCGTCGCGCCCGGTTTCGGCCCGACCGCGCGGGTCAGGATCGGCGTCTGAGCCCCGGCCGGTCGTCGATCCCGACGGTCCCCCTCGGCCCGGCGGACCAGCAGCGCCGCACCACACCCCGTGCGGCGCCCCCCGCCGGCTGATACAGAGACCCGTGCCCACGGAACCACTCACCCGCGCCGGGCTGCGGCGCGTGCTCGCCGTCCTGTGCGTCACCGAGATCACGAGCTGGGGGATCCTCTACTACGCGTTCCCCGTCCTCGCGCCGAGCATCGCCGCCGACACCGGCTGGCCGGTCAGCACCGTCACCGCGGCGTTCTCCACCGGGCTCGTCGTCTCCGCCCTCGTCGGGATCCCCGCCGGGAGGTTGCTCGACCGCTGGGGCCCGCGACCGGTGATGACGACCGGTTCGGTGATCGCGGTGCCGGCCGTCGTCGGCATCGCGACCGCGGACACGGTGGCGTGGTTCTTCGCCGCCTGGGTACTGGCCGGGATCGCGATGGCCGGCGTGCTCTACCAGCCCGCGTTCGCCGCACTGACCCGCTGGTGGGGCGCGCGGCGCGTCACCGCGCTCACCGCAGTGACGCTGCTCGGGGGCCTGGCCAGCACCGTCTTCGCGCCGCTCACCGCCGCACTGCTGCAGGGCTCGGACTGGCGCCGCGCCTACCTGGTGCTCGCCGTCGTCCTCGCCGTGGTCACCGTGCCCGCGCACCTGGTCGGGCTGCGCGGGCGGTGGCCCGCCGCCGAGTCCGCGGCGCCGGCACACGCCGACCCCGGTGCCATCGCCCGCAGCGGACCGTTCCTGCTGCTCGTGGCGGCCATCGGGCTCGGAGCGTTCACCTGCTTCGCCGTGGTGGTCAACCAGGTGCCGCTGCTGCTGGAGCGCGGTCTGTCGACCACCACTGCGGCCTGGGCACTGGGGCTCGGCGGCGTGGGCCAGGTGCTGGGCCGCCTCGGATACGGCCGGCTGGTCCGGCGGCTCGGCGTGCGCACCCGCAGCGTGGGCGTGCTCGCCGCCGTCGCCGTCACGACACTGCTGCTCGCCCTGCTCCCCGGGCCGGTCGTCCTCCTCGTCGCCGTGGCGATGCTCGCCGGTGCCGCCCGTGGCGTCTTCACGCTCCTGCAGGCCACCGCGGTCACCGACCGCTGGGGCGCCGCGCACTACGGCCGCCTCGGCGGCCTGCTCGCCGCACCCGCGATGCTCGCCACCGCCGTCTCCCCGTGGGCCGGCTCCGCGCTCGCCGCCGTCGTGGGCGGCTACCCCGCCGTCTTCCTCGGCCTGGCTGCGGTCGCCGTCCTGGCCGCAGCGGGTGTCGCGACGACCGCCACGCCGGCAGCCGCCAGGTGATGTCGGGTAGCTCAGTGACCGATCGCATGCTCCCCGAGGAATCCGGTGACGATCTTCGTGAGGTCCTCGGGGCGCTCGATGTGCATGCCGTGGCTCGACCCCGGTCCCGTGACGAACTCGTACCGTGCGCCCGGGATCGCGGCAGCCACCTTGCTCGCCTGCCACGGCGGGGTCAGCAGGTCCTGCTCCCCCGCGACGACGAGGGTGGGCGCGGTGATCGCGCCGAGCCGGTCGAGGGTGTCGTGCGCCAGGTCGGCGTCCCACTGCTCGACGGTGACCTGCATCTGCTCCTCGTTCTGCGGGAACGCGGGCAACATCGGCACCAGCATCTGCGCGAAGTCCGGATGGTCGAGCAACTGCGGGGAGAACGCGAGACCGGCCGTGGCGAGCGCCGACTCCATGTCGCGGTGGACATAGGGCAGCCGCAGGGCGGTGAGCACCGACCGCTGGAAGCCGTCACTGCGCGCCCACGTCGCGTACAGCACGGCGGAGGCGACCTGGTCGGGGTGGGCGAGCGCGAGCTCCTGCGCGGCCGCCGAGCCCAGTGACCAGCCGAGAACGTGCGCGCGCGGTATCTCGAGGGCCTCCAGCAGGGCGGACGCGTCCTCGGCGACCGACGCCACGCTGATCGGCCCGGTTCCCCGGTCGCTGCCGCCGAGGCCGCGGTTGTCGAAGGCGATGACCTGGTGGGTCTGGGCGAGGCGGGAGAGCATCTCGCCCCACAACGGGATCGCGCCGGACGTCCCCATGATCAGCAGCAGCGGTTCGCCGTCGCCGCTGATCTCGTAGTTCAGGGTGGTTCCGGTGCGGACGGGGATGCGGGGCACGGTGATTCTCCTTCGAACGGTGCGGGGGTCAGCGGTACCGGAGGCCGTCGTCGAGATCGGCCTCCGGCAGGACGGCGCGTTCGTGGTCGTGCTCGTGCATGTGGGTCCACGGGTCACGGTCGCCCTGGCGGAACATCCGTTCCTGGGAGCGCATGACGTAACCGGCGTTGAAGTTCTCCGGGTCGCTCCAGTGCAGCAGCGCCATGCCCTCGTCCTCGGGACGCAGCTGCGGGACGACGGTCGACGCGCCACGCTCCGCCATGTGCTCGAGGATCCGCTCGATGACGTCGTTCACGAGATCCACGCGCAGCGTCCAGCTGTGGCGGAAGTAGCCGAACGCGTACGCCATGTTGGGCACGCCGTCGATCATGATCCCGCGCCAGGTGACCCGCTTTGCGAAGTCCACCGGTTCGCCGTCCACCGTGAAGGGGATATCGCCGAAGACGGACAGGTTGAAGCCGGTGGCGGTGACGATGATGTCGGCCTCGAGCACCTCGCCCGAGGAGATCTCGACGCCCTTCTCCGTGAACTCGGTGATCGTGTCGGTGACGACGGAGACCGAGCCCTCGCGCATGGCCTCGAAGAAGTCGCCGTCCGGGACGATCACGATCCGCTGCTGCCACGGCCGGTAACGCGGCGTGAAGTGCTTCTCGACGTCGATGCCCTCGGGCAGCAGCGGCCGGATCGCCTCCATCAGCAGCTCGTGGGCCTCGTCCGGGGTGTCCCGCGACGCCGCGGCGAGCATGTCGTACTGGGTGATGTACTGGCGGCGCAGGATCTCGTGGGTCCAGTCCGGAGGGAGATCCAGCGGCGCCAGCATCGTGGCGAGCTCGTGCACGGTCGGCGACGGGTACCAGTACGACGGCGAGCGCTGCAGCATCGTCACGTGCGCGGCGTCCTTGGCCATCGCCGGCACGACGGTCGCAGCCGTGGCCCCGGAGCCGATGACGAGCACGCGCTTCCCGGCGACATCGAGGTCGTCGGGCCAGGTCTGCGTGTGCACGACGGTGCCCTCGAACCGCTCCGTGCCGGGCCACTCGGGCGTGTAGGGCTCGTCGTGGTTGTAGTAGCCCTGGCACATCAAGAGGAACGTGGCGGTGATCCGCGACTGCTCACCGGTGTCGCTGCGGTCCACCTGCGCGGTCCACCGGTTCTCCTCCGACGACCAGCTCAGCCCGGTGACGCGGTGGTGGTAGCGGATCCGACCGGCGAGGTCGTCCTCCTCGATGACCTCGTCGAGGTAGCTCAGGATCTCGCCGCCGGCGGCGATGGACGATCCGCGCCACGGCTTGTGCCGGTAGCCGTAGGTGAACAGGTCGCTGTCCGACCGCGCGCCGGGGTACTGGTGCGTCCACCACGTCCCGCCGCGGGCGTCCTGCGCCTCGAGGATCACGAAGCTGCGTTCGGGGAACTGCGTCCGCAGCCGGTGCGCGGCGCCGATGCCGGACACCCCGGCCCCGATGATCAGAACGTCGAGGTGCTCGGTGGCGGCACGGGTCATAGCCGTTCTCCCTGCGTCGACGGTGACGGATACCTCGACAGTAGGTCGGGCGTCGTGACCGGTTCCGTCCGAACTTGGGACAGTTCCGCGCTTGACCGTGGTCGCATGATGTGAGCAGGCGACACGGAGGTGCCTCGGATGGGTGACGTCCTCGCACGGCGCAGGCTTCTGACCTCCGCCCTGGCCCGGCTCCTGGACCGTCCCGACGCCGATCTGCCCGGGATCCCGGACCACGTGGCGGCCTCCTGGCGCCGGAGTCTCGCCCGCGGCGTCGATCCCGCGGTGGTGGTCAACCGGCACCACCCGGACCTGGACGTGGACTCTCGGTTGGTGCGTTGTGCCCGTCCGGTGGTCGAGGAGCTGGCCGAGCAGACCGCGGGCGTCCCGGTGTGCGTCGTGCTCACCGACGACCGGGGGCGGCTGCTCGTCCGGCTGGACACGTCGGCGGCGATCGGGCGGGCCGCGGACGACAACCGCTTCGCCCAGGGGTTCGGCTACGACGAGGGCGCGGTGGGTACCAACGGGGTCGGCACCGCGCTGGAGGCCGGCAGGTCGGTGCACGTCGTGGGCGCCGAGCACTTCGTCGAGCCGCTGCAGCCCTTCGCCTGCGCCGGCGCGCCGGTGCGCGACCCGTTCAGCGGGCGGATCGAGGGCGTGCTCGACGTGAGCTGCCGGGCCGAGCACTCCTCACCTATCCTGCACTCCCTGGTGACGTCGGCGGCCACCCGGATCCAGGACGCGCTGCTGCACGACCGCGACCTGGGTCAACAGGCGGTGTTCGACCTCTACACGCGCGTCGATCTCCGCTCCCGGCGCGCGGTGCTCGCGGTGGGCAGGCGGATGGCGCTGGCCAACACCGCGTTGCGGACCCTGCTGGATCCGGGCGATCTCGCCGCCCTGGAGGACCACGCGCGGTTCCGCATGATCGGCGGCCCCGACATCGACGACCGTCTGGACCTGCCCTCGGGGGTCCGGGTCCGGATGCGGGGCACCGCGGTCGCGACGGGCAGCACGGTCGCCGGGCTGGTCGCGGTGATCTCGGTGTTGCGGGAGGCCGACGGGATCGCGGCGTCGTGGGGGGTGCCGGAACCGCACAGCTCCGGTCCGGCCTGGCGCGGGGCGTGGGTCGCAGCGGCCGACGCCCTCCGGGCCAGGACACCGCTGCTGGTCGTCGGTGAACCCGGCAGCGGCCGCCGTCGGCTGCTCGCCGACCTGGACCACGCGTTGCACGGCCCCGGACTCGTGGTCGAGGTCGGGCCCGGCTGCGCGGATCCGATGGCGCGCATCCGCCTCTGCGGGCCGTTGTCACTGGTCGTGCTCACCGACGTCGACAGGTGGGCCGGCGTGCCGTCCGGCCTGCCCGGTGCGCTGCGCGCGTCCCGGGCCCGGCTCGCGGCGACGACAGCGGACCGCACGCGGTGCGGGGCCGCGGTCACCGAGATGCTCTCCGGGTTCCGGCGCACCGTGGCGGTGCCGCCGCTGCGGAACCGGTCGGCGGACCTGCCACGGCTGGTGACGGACATGCTGGCCGGACGCGATGTACGACTGTCCGCGGAGGCCCTGCGCACGCTGGCCCGCCACACCTGGCCGGGCAACGTACGCGAGCTGAGGGAGGTGTTGGACGCGGCCCTACGCCGACGCCCGGTGGGTGTGGTGGAGGTCGGCGACCTGCCCGAGTCCTGCCAGAGCGCGCCGCGGGGCACGCTGCGCACCGTCGACCAGGCCGAGCGCGACGCGATCGTGGCGGCCCTGCGTGAGTCGGACGGGAACCGTTCGGCTGCCGCCGCGGCGCTGGGGGTGGCCCGCTCGACGCTCTACCGCAAGATCGCGCACTACGGCATCACCGCCTGAGCGCCTGCTCGTCGGTCAACTCGAGCGGCGAGAAGCTGTGCCCCCGCCAGATCGCCCGCGACTCCACCTCCGGGTACGGCGCGACGACCGGTTCGGCGTCGAAGACCTGCACCAGCCCGCTGTCGAAGGTGGGCCAGCCGGGATCGCCACTGGTGGCGAACGCGATCCAGGCGGCCCGCATCCGAGCGGACACCGCTTCGGCGGCGGCGAGGTCGTCGATCAGGGCAGCGGGCTGCCCGCTCGTCAGGTTGCCGAACACGAGTGGCACATCGAGGCCGTGGCAGGCGCCGAGGACGCCCGCCCAGGTCAGCTCGTAGAAGTGCGTCCGCTCTGCGGCCAGCTCGGCGAGATGGAGCGACGGCATGCGGAACAGCCAGTCCGAGAGAACCCACTCGTACAGCTGGGCAGGTTCGGCGGCCGGATACGGCCCCGGCGCGAAGACCTCCACCGCGGTGGCGACCTGCTCGGCGGTGACCTCGTCGAGCACGGTGAACAGCCGGTGTTCGTCACGGGTGTGACCGACGAGGAGGTCGACGCCGGGCCGCCCTTCCCACGGGCTGACGGGCAGGACCTCACCGTCGACGACCGGCGCGAACAGGACGGACCGGTGCGCGGCCCGACCCCACCTCCCGACGTGCGCCCCGATGTTCGCGGTGACCTCGTCGCCGGCCGCGGGCAGCACATCGGGCTCCACAGTGGACAGATCGGCGACCGTGGCGCTGAGCCCGAACTCGGCGGCGCAGGTGCCGGCGATGTCGCGCGCGAGCTCCGGGGTGAAGAAGGTGCCCGGGACGCTCTGCGCGACGGCCCGCCGGAACAGTCCCGCTGCGCGCGGCATCGCCAGCAGGGCGGCGACGGACCCCCCGCCCGCCGACTGGCCGAACACGGTGACCCGACCGGGGTCGCCGCCGAACGCCCGGATGTTGTCCCGCACCCACTCCAGCGCGGCGACCTGGTCGAGCAACCCCCGGTTGGCCGGCGCGCCGTCGATGTGGGCGAAACCCTCGATGCCCACGCGGTAGTTGAAGGTGACCAGTACGACGCCAGCACGCGCGAGGCGGGACCCGTCGTACTCGGGTAGGCAGGACATGCCGATCGTGTAGGCGCCGCCGTGGATCCACACCATGACCGGCAGGCCCGCGTCGCGACCCGGGTCGGGTGACCAGACGTTGAGCGTCAGCCAGTCATCGCCAGAACCGTGGTTCGTACCGAACCCGGCTGCCTGCGGCGGCGGCGGGCCGAATGCCAGCGCGTCGCGCACGCCGTCCCATCGCGGGGGCCGGGTCGGCCCGGCGAAGCGCAGGTCGTCGACCGGTGGTTCGGCGAACGGGATGCCGCGGAAGACCGCCACGTCCGTCTCGGTGGTACCGCGGACCCGGCCCACCGCTGTCCAGGCTTCGACCACGGGGGGATGCTAGCCAGCGGTGGCCGTTCGATGGAGGCGAATTCCGGCCTGCGACCCGGGTCCTCAGTGGCGGCGGCGAGCCGTGACGATCCAGGCACGCGAGTCGAAGTACACGCCGTCGCCGGTGTCGTGGGCGTCGAGGGTGGTGTGTAGCCGCGCGCGTGCCTGCTCGGCCGCCGCGGCGTCGAGGTCGGCGAGCAGGGCGTCGAACTTCAGGAGGCGGAGCACCGCATCCAGGGCGGTGGCGCCGTCCGGGCCGTAGTAGACGGGCTCGTGCACGTCGGTGAAGCTGACGTCCGCGAAACCGGCCGCCGTCAGGATGCCTTCCATGACGGCCGGGTCGGCGAGTGAGAACGCGTCCGGCACGCGGGGTGTGGCCGCTGCGGCGACGAGGGCCTGGCGGATCGCGGTGGCCCACTCGTTGCGGTCGCGCTCCTGCCAGACCAGCAACACCAGGCGCGCGCCGGGGCGCAGAGCGCGCCCGATGTTGGCGAACGCGGCGACCGGGTCGGCGAAGAACATCGTTCCGAACCTGCTGATACCGAGGTCGAAACCCGCCGGTGGAAAGCGATGAACCTGGGCGTCCGCTTGCTCGAAGGCGATGTTGGTCAATCCCTGCTCGGCGCCGAGCCGGCGGGCCCGCTCGAGCATCGGCGCTGAGACATCGATGCCTACCGCGCTTCCGTCGACGGCGGCACGAGCGGCCTCGCGCGTCGACTGGCCTGTTCCACAGCCGACGTCGAGCACCCGGTCGCGAGAGCCGACGCGGGCAGCGGCGCGGAAGTGTTCGTTGTACCGGCGCAGTTCCGCGTCGTAGTCGAAACTGTCCAACAGGTCGGACATTCTTGGGTCTCCTAGCTTGCAATCGGACCGAACGGACGGGAGTCATCACAGCATGGGATCGGACTGGATCGCGGATGCGGTGCTCTACGAGATCTACCCGCAGTCGTTCGCCGACTCGAACGGCGACGGCATCGGCGACCTCCGCGGCGTGATCGAGCGGCTCGACCACATCGCCTCGCTCGGCATCGACACGATCTGGTTCAACCCGTGCTTCGCGTCGCCGTTCGTCGACGCCGGCTACGACGTCGCGGACTACCTGACGATCGCCCCGCGGTACGGCACCAACGACGACATGGTCGAGCTGGTCGCCGAGGCGAAGCGGCGCGGCATCCGGGTCCTGCTCGACCTCGTCGCCGGGCACACCTCGATCGAGCACCCGTGGTTCCAGAAGGAGCTGCACGCGGACGGGCCCGATCCCGACGGCGACCGCTACGTGTGGTGCGAGGAACTGCCGTCGCGCGACTGGCCGCACGACGTCCCCGGCCGACCCCACTGGGTGCCCTCACCGGGGCCCCGGAAGGGCTGGTACCTCAAGAACTTCTACGACGAGCAGCCGGCCCTCAACTTCGGCTGGACGCAGACGCGCGCCGACGAGCCGTGGCGCGACGCCGTCGACGCCCCCGGTCCGCGGCGCAACCGTCAGGCGCTGCAGGACATCATCGGATTCTGGCTCGACCGCGGGGTGGCCGGGTTCCGCGTCGACATGGCGTTCTCGCTGATCAAGACAGACCCGGGTGACGACGGCGGCCCCGCGGCGACGGTGGGCCTGTGGCGCGACATCCGCGGCTGGCTCGACACCACCCATCCCGACGCCATCATCGTCCCGGAGGGGAGCGAGCCCCGCACCGGCGCACCGCTCGCGTTCCACGCCGACTTCTTCCTCGTCATCATGGAGGAGCACGCGAGCCTGTTCGACAACCACGCCGCGGGCATCCTGCCGTTCCAGCCTGCGCGCGATCCGTTCTTCGACGCCGCGGGCCTGGGCACGACCCGTCCCTTCCTCGACGGCTGGGAGGCGGCGCGGCAGACCGACCGGGCACGCCCGGTGATCCTCTCCACGGCCGACCACGACTTCGACCGCCTGCACTGCGGGGCGCGCACCCCGGAGCAGCTCGGTGCGGCGCTGACCTTCCTGCTCACGTGGGGATCGGTCCCGTGCCTCTACTACGGCGACGAGATCGGCATGCGCTACCTCCCCGACCTGCCCGACGTGGAGGGGTCCATCTGCAACCCCGCCTACAACCGCGCCGGCTGCCGCACACCGATGCAGTGGGACGACGGCCCCAACGCGGGGTTCTCCACGGCCGACCCGACCCGGCTCTACCTGCCGGTCGATCCCGATCCCGCCCGTCCGACGGTCGCGGCGCAGGAGCACGACCCCGACTCCACGCTGAACCTCGTCCGGCGGCTGGTCGCGCTGCGCAAGGCCACGCCCGCGCTCGGCGGGCGGGCAATCACCCGCGTGGTGCACGAGGGTTACCCGTTCGCCTACATCCGCGGCGAGACGCACCTCGTCGTCGTCAATCCACGCCGCGACCCGGCCGTCCTCACCGGGGCAGAGCTCATCGGCGCCACCCCGCTGCTGGCCGGCGGGATCTCGGTCGTCGGCGACACCCTCACCACGGACGGCTTCGGCTACGGGATCTTCGCCATGGCCGCTGACCGCCGTACCTGATGAGTTTTACGGCCCCGACGCAACCGTCGACAGGCCGGAGCCTGCATGATGTTGCGCCGACCGGGATCACCTGGAAAGCGTGTCGAGTGCACGCGAGACAGCCGCTTCCGCACGATCGCCGTCTTCACGTCGGCGCAGGTCGTCCGCGACCTCGCGGCGAACCGCTCGTCGAGCCCTCAGCGGTCCGACCCGTGGAGCGCGCCTGGCCCCGCGTCAGCCGAGCCCGGCGTCGCGCGCCAGCCGCACCGCCTCGGCCCGGCTGCCGACCTGCAGCTTCGCGTAGACCGTCGAGGCGTGGTTGGTCACCGTCTTGGTCGCGAGCCCGAGCCGGGACGCGACGCCGGCGATCGGCAGGCCATCGGCCAGCAGCTCCAGCACCTGCCGTTCGCGTGCAGTGAGCTGCGAGAACGGGTCGGCCGTTGCAGGGGTCGCGAGCAGCGCCAGCACGCGACGGGCGATGCCCGGGCCGAAGATCGCCTCCCCCGCGGCGACGGCCGTGATGGCCCGGACGATCTCCGCCTGGGTGGCGCCCTTGAGCACGTAGCCGCGCGCCCCGGCGCGCATCGCGGCCAGCACCGAGCCGTCGTCGTCGAACATCGTGAGCATCAGCACGGCCACGGCTGGTGCCACGCGGGCGATCTGCGCCGCTGCTGCCACGCCGTCGCCCCCAGGCATCTGCACGTCGAGCACGAGGACGTCCGGGCGGAGGGTGACGGCGGCCCGCACGGCCTCGGGCCCGTTCGCCGCGGTGCCCACCACCTCCATGCCCTCGACCGACCCGAGCAGTGCGGACAGCCCGTCCCGCACCACCGGGTGATCGTCGGCGAGCACCACCGTGAGTGTCATGGCACGATCCTGTCCAGCGGGAACCGGGCCAGCACACGGCCCCCGTCGACGCCCGGTCCGGCGTCGAGCCGGCCGCCGAGCTCCGCGGCCCGCTCCCGCATCGAGACCAGCCCGACGCCTGCCGTCCAACCGTCGCGCCGGTCGCCGTCATCGGTCACGAGCAGCTCCAGCGCCGGGTCGGGATCCTCGTCGACCGCAACGCGCATCGCGATCCGGCCGGCCCGCGCGTGCCGGACGGCGTTGGTGAGGCCCTCCATCGCGATCCGGTACGCGGCGACCTCCACCGCGGCGGGCAGCGGCGGCAGCGCACCAGGGCCTCGACGGTGACGTGCGGCGGCCCGGCGAACTCCTCGACGTGCCGGCGCAGGGCCCCGACCAGGCCCAGCTCGTCGAGCGCCGGCGGGCGCAGCTCGTGCACGAGCCGCCGGACGTCGTCGATCGCCTCGGCGGTGCGCTTACGCAGCCCGGCGAGCAGCGCGGCGGCTCGGTCGGGATCGGAGCGGATCAGGTTGCCCGCGGCGTCGGCCTGGAACGCGACGCCGGTGAGCACCGGGCCCAGTCCGTCGTGCAAGTCGCGGCGCAGCCGCCTGCGCTCCTCCTCGCGCGCCGTGACGATCTCACCGCGCGAGCGCTGCAGTGAGTCCGACAGCGCTGTGGCGCGCACCGCCATCGCCAGCGGTACCGCAAGGATCTCCAGCACCGCTCGGTCGGCGCCGTCGAGCGCCCTCTGCCCGGACCGGACGCCGACGACGAGCTCGCCCACCTCCTCCCCGCCGTAGACGAGCGCGACGGACTCGCACCGCTCCCCCGCGACGCCGCTGGTCACCTCCGACGCCCCGGTGGTGCGCAACGCGGCGTACGGCAGGCGCAGCGCCTCCCGCACCAGATCGAGCGCGTCGGCCGGACCGGTGCCCGGCCCGCCCGAGAGCCGCTCGCCCAGCCGCGACACCGCCCGGACGGGGTCGCTGCGGTCGCCGTAGAGGGTCCGGTCGACGACGCGCTGCAGACGCACGCGCACGGGATTGAAACCGAGCGCGATCACCAGCGTCGCGACGATGGACCCGCCGGCCCCGCCCAGCCCCCGCTGGACGACGTCGGCGAGCGCCACCAGCCCCAGGTACGCACCGACCACGCCCGCGCTGAGCAGCGCGTAGAGCACCGCCCGGGAGAAGACCAGGCGGATGTCGAGCAGCTGATGGCGCAGCACGGCGATCGTGATGGCCGCCGGCACCAGCGGGATCACCAGAAGGACGAACACGAGCTCGCCCGCGCCCACGGCCGGCGCCCAGATCGCGAGCATGACGAGCATCGCCAGGAGCGCGAGCAGCAGCCAGAGGAGCTGACGCCTGCGTTGCTCGTCCGCGCGCCGGTAACGCACGACGAGCCCGGCGAACGTCGCCAGGTACACAACCCCGTTGACGATCTCCGACACCGTCCACAGCGGGGCGAGGTCGGCGTAGTTCGGCAGCACCAGCCAGGCCGCGGTCTGCCCGGGGACGGGCTCGGCGCCGGCCTCGATCGTGAAGAGCGCGCCCTCGGCCACCACGACGGTCAACAGGAACCGCCACCGCCGTCCCGGCAGCGTGCCGTCCGGGAACAGCAGCAGGGCCAGCGGGAGGCACAGCGCGATCGACCACGGCCACGAGTAGGACGACACCGTGGCGACGGTGCGCGCGACCGGATCCGACAGTCCCGGCGGCGGCCAGGCGGCGACGAACGGAGCGGTCGCCACGGTACCGGCCTGCAGCACCCCGGCGGCCAGCAACAGCCATCCGACGGGGTTGCGCGGCCGCTGCCAGCCGAGGAGCAACCCGGCCACCGCGCAGGACACGGCGATCACCGAGTTGGTGACGACGAACGCGTCCCTGGCCTGCGCGAAGGTCAGCCCGGCGACCACCGCGACGGCGACCCCGGTGCCGACCTCGGCCAGCACCAACCCGAACAGGCCGAACGCGACCCAGGTCGTCGCTCTCCTCCGCCGGTCGGTCATGCAGCACATGATGCGGTCCGGGAGGGCCACCTGTCCCGGGTGCGGTACCCGATCGACCCGGGCGATCGCCCGGTCGGACCAGGCACGCCGCCCTGTCGGGCGGGTGCCGCCGCCGCCGACCCTGCGGAGGTCATTCCGACCGACGGCCAGGAGGCCCTCCGTGAGCACCCCCCAGAGTACTGCCGCACCCGATACCCGCCGCCGGCTGCGGCTGGCCGTGCCCGCCGCCGTCACCCTCGCCGTCACGGGCCCGCTGGCCGTCGCCGTGCTGCGGGTCGTGCTGCCCTACGACACGACCGACGACGAATCGACGGTCGCGGCGAAGGTCGCCGCCCATCCCGGCAACCAGGGGGCGGTCCTGGCGCTGACCTACCTCGCCTTGCTGGTCCTGCCGCTCGGGCTCGTCCTCGTCTGCGCGGTGGCGGTGCGCGTCCGCGCGATGCTGGGCGGCATCGGTGCCACCGTGACGTGGCTCGGGTTCATGAGCCTGTTCGCGAGCGTCACCTACGACTCGGTCGCCCTCGCCGGTGCCCGGGCCGGCATCCCCGTGCCCACCGTCGCGGCACTGGGCGTGGCGCTGGACGGCGACCCGGTCGCGTCCGTCGCGTCGACGGTGTTCGTCGTCGGCCACATCCTGGGCGTCGTCCTGCTCGCGGTGGCGCTGCGGAACGTCATCCCGCGCTGGGCCGCAGTCGCACTCGCGGTGTCGCAGCCACTGCATCTCTTCTTCGCCGTGGTCGTGGTCAACCATCCCCTCGACGGTCTCGCCTGGACATTGACCGCCGTCGGGTTCGGCGCGGCGGCACTGGCCGGCGCTCGACTGGTCCGGGGTGCCCGATGAGGCGCGCCGGGTTCGTCCTGCTCGGGCTGCTGTCGGTGCTGGACGTCGTGTCGGTCGCCCTGACCGACGGGCAGTTCCCGCCGTTGTGGGTGGCGGTCCTGGGGGCTGTGCTCGGCGTCGCGAGCCTCGCGCTGCTCGTCCCGGCGTGGCGGGGCAGCCGCCTGGCGCTCGGCGCCCTGGTCGTCCTGCGGCTCGTCTCGGCCGCGACTGCGGTGCCCGACTTCACCAACGACGGGGTCCCGGCGCCGCTCCTGGTCCTGGCCGGGGCGATCATCGTCCTCACGCTGGCGGGATGCGCGCTGGTGGCGCCCGGGCTCAAGGCGGCCGAAGCACCGAGCGGACCGTCACCACGGGTCGACCGTTAGAGACCACAACCTCCGCCATCCTTCTACCCACGTCATCGACCCCCGCGGTGCCAGAGCCATGGCACGCCTCCGGCACCGCCGTTGGGCGCAACCCTGCGCTAGAACTGCTTACCGGCCGCCGGGGCTGAGCGTCGCTGGGGGCTGGGCGCCGCTGGGCGAGCCGAATGCATCCGCGCACATTCCGGCGCCGGCGGCCATCGCGTCGAAAACGGCTGCAACGTTAGCCCCGGTGATGAGCCGGCCATGACACGAGCGTACAGCGGCCTTGTATCACGATTTGTGTCACGCGAGCTAGTCTCGAACCCCTGCGACGGCCTATCGCCGCTGGTAGAGACGGTGGGGCGGGTGGGGTTCGAACCCACGACCTGACGGGTTATGAGATTTCCTGAAAGACAGGCGCAAGCGCTCTACCTGGGATTTTGCAGGTATTACAGTGCCGCAAAGTCCCCGAATCCGCTCTCTCGCACCCAAGTTCGCACCGGTTCGCACCCCGATAAATACACTGTGGACACTCACGACGATCTCTGCTCGACCATCGCGGGCACCGCACCAATCCCGGAACGTACGTCATCGTCCCACCTGACGCCTCGGTCCACAGGTTGAATGCAGCCAGGGGGCGCATAGGGCACCATGGCCACATGACGAGCGACGCGGCACCGGCAGCTCGTCCCGGATGGGTCCGGGACGTGCCGATCCCGCGTGCCCTTGACGAACTACGCGGTTCGCTGACTGGCAGCGTCGGTCTCCCGGCTCACCTCTTCTGGTCCGGCCCGCACCCCCGCTCCGTCCGCTGGAACCTCGCCGACCACGGGCGCCGCCGCGACCTGTACGAGATCGTCCTGGTCGAAGGCACCCTCGACGACGTCCGGCGATTCGTCGACGGCGACGCGCTCGTCGAACTCTGGGACGACATGTACCTGCCACCCTGGGTGCGCACAGCGTGGCGACCGCTAATCGACTCGGCTCGCGCCGCGGCCTGATCCATGCCGCTGGACCCGCTGAAGGACCTCATCGCGCGAACGGCCCTGGGCCTCCCCGAAGCCCGCACGCTCGCCCTCGCCGGCGGAGCGGCGATGATCGCCCACGGTTTCGTCGACCGCACGACCCACGACGTGGATCTGTTCACCGACGTCGATGACGCTGAAGCAGTGCGCGTGGCCGCAGCGTTGCGCCTTGCATTGGCGCAACTCGGCCTCGAGTCCCGGGACGCCGAACGACCACCACTCGACCATCGATTCGTCGTCGTGGACCCCGCCAGCGGTGAGGAATGCACGGTCGAGGTCTTCGCCGACGGCGGACGGCTCCGCGCCCTCGTCAGCCTCGGTATCGGTCCCGTCCTGCACCCCGACGATCTCGCGGCCGACAAGGTGATCGCGCTCTGGGGACGTGCCCGCCCACGAGACTTCTTCGACGTCCGCGCGCTCATGGACCACTACGAACCCGAGCGGCTGCTGGAGCTCGCCGCGTCGAAGGATGCAGGCTTCACCATCGAGACGTTCCTCGATGCTCTCAACGCGATCAAGCGGCTCACCCCCGACGACTGGTTGGAGGACGGCGTCGACGACAGCCTCGTCGACGGTGTCCAGCGGGTGTTCTTGGATTGGCATGCGCGGCTGCGCCGAGCCAGCTCGGACTGAGCAGAGGGCAACCGCGCAAGGTGAATTGGACATCCCTCACCGTTTGCTTCGGTGTCCAGACGTTGCCTCCGCATCGAGTCCCCTCATGCACCATCTCCACCGCCCGCCTCCCAGCTACGCCTCAGACCCCGGGACCGGCCAGTGCGTCCTGCGCATTGGGAAGCAGGTATCGGGCGCCGACAGCGTCGGCCCACTCGGCAAGCTCATCGTGCTTGCTCGCTATGTTGAGGAACGTTCCGAGAGCCCACCAGGCCACAGGAACAACGGTCTGCTTGGCGGCCACCAGCTCGACGATCTCGCGCGCGGTGGAATCGTCGTCGCGTCCAAGGACTACCGCCAGCACGGCGTCCAACGGTTCGACCCCGGACCTTCCCCCATGTAGTACCGAATTCGTGAGGAGAACGGAGCGCAGGAACTGGCTCGCACCGGCCTTGACCAATTGCGCGGTGGCTGCGGTGTCGAGGCCGACGGCACTCAAGGCCTCCACGTAACGCTCTGCCTCGAGCGCCTTCGTCGAGAAGCGGTCCGTGTACTTCACCTCGATGGTGATCAGCACTCGTCGACCGTCCGACGCACGGAGGGCCGCAGCGATGTCGAAGCCACTCCGATCCCCCGTGTGCTCGTGACGCGGGGGCGCCCACTCCGCCTGCATTCCATCCAGCGCCCACGCACCGCCGTTGGCGCCGATGTGGTCGAAGGCAACCAGGTCATGACCGGACAGCTCGGACAGAACGGCGAGCGCGGCATCGGGATGCGCTCGCAGTTCCCCCACCAGGCTGAACGCCAGCGGTTGGCTGGAGAGCATGTTTCGCCATAACCGATCGGTCTCCACGACGCCCTCAGCGGCTTGGACGACAGGCACCCGGGCCCGGGTGTAGGCGACCGCCGCTTCGGACATGAGGTTCCAGCCCGCGTCGGCGGCACTCGCGCCGTCATGGACGGCCGGCAGCATGCTGTCGACTATTGACGCCGTGACTTGCGGTCTGATCGCCTCGCCTACTGGCAGGTCAAGCACCTCATCCCGCCAACGGCCCTGATGCGCACGATGCCGGCGCACAGTCGCGGTGTCGGAGCCGATGACGGGTCGTCGAAACCGTTGGTTCTCCCAAATGGCATGGTCAAGTTCCCAGGCAGTGCATCCGCGTTCGGCGGCCACAGCAGCGACGAGATCACGCGCCTCCGCATCGGACAGACGCCGGCCGATCACCTCGCCAAGCCACCGGTGCACCATCCGATCGGGCTTGATCATCGTGTCGTCTCCGAGCAGCATCCACAGGTACCCGAGCCGAATGTCCGATGCCCCGTTCCCCGGTACCTCCCGCAGCTGCGCCTCGACCGAGGTCAGACGGAGCTCGTCTGCAACCAGGCTCGGCACGTCGGCATACCGCTCGACACCCGCGCCAACGAGGATCTCCGCGTACCGGGCCGCCGCCACGGACTTGAGGACACCGCCCCGCGGACTGGTGCGCTGACGATTACGCAGGACGTTCGCCGCGAACGATTCCGGGCCCGAGACGATCATGTCGCCAACGAAGACGCTCAGCGGCTGCTCGGCGTCCGTCCCGATGACCTCGGCCTCGCAGCCGACGTCAACCAGAGCTGTGAGCTTCGCTGCAGCGGCATATCGCTCGCAGGTCCGCACTGTGGACGTGTATCGCGCGCCGATCGAGAACACTGCGTCCAGTGCACACAGGCTCAGATGCGCCCACCGCCTGGTCCGCGGGCGAATGATCAGCTGGGACGCGGCGTCGGTGACCATACGATGTTCGTCCATCACCAGATGGTGCCGCACTGTCAGCCGGACCGCCGCGAGGAGCAACGGAGCCAGCCGATCGTGACGCCATTGCGCGACTGCGGACAGCCTCCGTTGGGCCCATGGGAATGCAGACGAGCGCGGTCATCTGAACCGCCAATCAGCCGTCCCGTTACTTGACGCCCTCCAGCCAACGCACGATGCGGGAGCGCTCGTCCGGATCGAAATCGTCCGACTGGGCAAGAGCTCGAAGGTGCACGAGTGGGTGGGTGTTGTCCTGCTGCGCTTCCGCAAACGCCCCCTTGACCGGCTCGCGCTGCAGCTCGCCCTTCATCCCAGTCGCCCAGATGATGTACGTCGATCGAGTGATAGCGCCGAGAGCTCGCATCTCGATCTGATCCTCACACAATCGCAGATACTGCTGGAGAGTCTTCTTGTCATTCTCACCCAACGTCTCGTACGGCGCCCGCTTGCCGGCCTCGTATGAAAGCCGGTCCATGAGGCTCCAATAGCGCTGGACGTAGAGGCTTTCGAACTGTCGATTGCGCTGCAACTGAGCTCCTCGCAAGCTGACCCCAGCCAGTAGTACGCCGACCGCAGTGACGATGATCGCGACCGTCTCGACCATGACTACCCCCTCTCACATATCTAGTGCGGTACGGACTCGTTCCGCGACCTCGACGATCTGCGCGGAATCCAATGCGCCATCTCGGTCGGCGGTGGTGAAGAGATCGATACCTTCGGCGTAGCCGTTGTCGTCATACCAGGCGCGCTTTCGGTCCCACGCGGCACGGTAGTCGGGCCGATCAAGCATGCCGAGGTGTTCCCACACGACCACGTCGCCCGAGTCGTCGATGAAGCTGAAATCCGGCCATCGACGCCCGCCCGTGCCCGTTCCTTCGAGCGGCCGCTCGTAGGCGTAGGGCAGACCGATCGATTCGAGATGGTTGGCGATCACCAGTTCGGACTTCGAACGAACCAGTACCCCCTTCGTGCTCCGATGGATCAGGTGCTCGGCGAAGGGGACGCCCGCTGCTTCCATACGGACCGCGCCGGTGAACAGGTTGGTGTTGCGGCGAGCCGTCTCCGACCGGGACGGGTGAGTCAGCTCCTGCAGAAGCCCAACGTCGCCCTCGACGAGAAGGACCAGCTTGTCCCGCGCCCTCGTGATCGCCGTATAGAGAAGTTCCCGCGACAGCAGCCGCGACTGCTTCGGCACCACGACGAAGACCTTCGAGAACTCGCTCCCTTGGGCCTTGTGGATCGTGAGCGCGTAGGCCAACGCAAGCGGTCCCCCACGCCCGCTGAACTGGCTGGGGTAGATGCCATATCGCGTCGCGTCACGGCGGGCGAGTGCAAGGTTCAGGTAGTTGCGCCTTCCGCCCGCCGGCGCGACGAACCCGACCTCGCCGTTGGCGACGTAGTCCTTCACCTGCTCTTTGGCGTCGAAGTCATAGCCCCTGAGCATCCGGTTGGTGAGGGTGATGACCTTGTCGCCCCACACGATGGACTCGTCACCGAGCGAGATCCCACCGCGGCCCTGGGCGGACCGGAGTTGCTGCGACCGGAATCGAAGCTGGATCCGGCGGTTGAGCTCGTGCACGCCGTGGGCGTGCTGCCGCACCGGAGAGAGGAGCTGGAACGCTTCAGCACCCTGGTGGTCGCCCCACGGGACCCATCCCTCCTGCGTGAGGCCGAGGGCCCGGTTGAAGCCGGCGATGTCGTCGGGCGCATCGAGTCCGAGCTCGCTCTGGAAGAGGTCATCGAGCGTCGCCCGCAGTTCGTCGGGAGTCGACCAGAGGCGGACATCTAGTACTGCAACGGCAGCTGCGGCGTGTCGTGGGATGCTGAGCCCTGTCGGGCGGTGATGATCACCGCATGGTGGATCTTGCGGGGTGGGTGGCGTCGTTGGATGCCGTGGTAGAGCTGATCTCTGGGCGTTTCGCCAG
>JBBRLM010000084.1:0-25747 GCA_038231335.1 Mycobacteriales bacterium | reverse complement strand
CCGCCGCCGCCCACTGGTGGCGCGAGTCCACCACACCGGACAGCGTGACCACGTGGTCGTGCACCGACGCCTGCACCGTTTCCGGAACGTCGACCGCACGCCGCAGCGCCTCACCGGCCTCCCGCGCGATGTCGCTGTCGTTGGTACCCCCGGCGACGCGCACGGTGATCTCCTGGGCGATCGCGGTGACCCCGTGCACACGCCGCACGGCCGTTCCCGCGAGCAGCTTCTCCGGATAGGTCGCGACCTCGCCCGACAGCGTCACCGCACCGCTGTCGACACCCACACCCACGCGCGTGCTGTCGACGCCCGGGGTCCATTCCAACTCCTGGACGACGGCGGTCTTCAGGTCCGCATCTGATCTGATCGGTGTCGAGGTCATCATCTGACCCTGTCCGTCGAACCAGCCGAGTGACAGTGCTGAAGGTCCCCGGATCCGTGGCGACCCGCCCGTCCCGGAGACGGTCATACACACCACCCGTCTCGGTACTGCGCACTCCGATGGTGACGGGGTCCTGCGATGGTCGCCGAGCGAACCCGCACCGGTGCAGAGGGCCGAGTCGATTCCGGACCACCCGAGCCCTTACGCGGTGCGGCCTTCGCTCGATCTGGCCGGGATCGAGTCGCCATCGACGATCTGGCGGCCCACCTCGGCCAGTCAGGTTGTCGTCCCGGGGGAAACGGCGCAGCAGGTCGAACGCCGCATCCATCGCCACCCCCAACCTCTGCGAGACCAGCGCCGGGGCCAGCGCCAGAGCGACGTCGCGAAGCAACCCATGCACGGACCCTCGTCGGCCTGCAGCCGCAACAGCTCCATGGTCTCGGCGTCCTCGCCGGACGCTACGACCACGCGCAGCTCGCGACGACCGTCGGCGAGCAGCAGCCCGACGGCGTCTGCGGTCAGGAGATGCACGCAGTGCGCGACGAGACGGTCGAGCAGATCGATGATGTCGTAGTCGTCGACCAGGGTGTCGGCGAGCTCCACGAACGCATCGCTCATGGCCTGCTCGCGACCGGGCCGGTGGCCCAGAGGGTCTCCGACCCGGTCGCGGGGTGCACGCAGAGTGCGCGTCTCGTCCTGGACCGTCTCTGCACGGCGAGTCAGGACGCGGCGAGCAGGTCGTCCAGGTCGGGAGTCGAGAGACCTGTGCGGCGAACGGCTGCCATCAGCTCGCCGGCCAGCGAGGCCATCTCCTCCGGCGCGGCCCGGCTGTGGGCAGCGAACCACAGCTCACCGCGCGGTCCCGCCAACACCCATCGCCAGTAGCGGACGGCGAACCCCGCCGGCAGCCGCAGGTACAGGATCAGCAGGTTCCCGGGGATCTGCGTGTTGCCTGTCGCGCGCAGCGCGCGGAACGCCTGCCGGGTGGCTCGCACCATCTGCCGCACGACGATCGGGTCGTCGGCCAGCAGCGTGGCGTCGGTGCCGACACGGTAGAGCGCGTACGCGATCGGCACGACGAACGCGGCGTGCGCCGTCAGCCAGCCCCGCACGTCCGCGCTCGTGGCCGTGGGAAAGTCGGCCGCGGTGAACAGCGCCCGCAGCTTTTCCAGCCGCGGGGTGGCCGTGCCGTCGGCCTCACCGAGCATCGTCTTCTGTTGGCGAATGAGCACGTACCGGATGACCGCCCCGTCGCGGACGCCGCCGGCAGCCGGAAACCCGAACAAGGCCCTCCCGCCGAGCGCGGTGGCGAGCTCGCCGACCCGGCCGGCGGCGTTGCCGAAGAACAGGACGTCCGGGCCGCCGCTCAACCCGATCAACAGCGGCAGGGTCTCGGCGAGCTGGTCACGGCGAACGGGCACCACCACCAGGTCGAAACGATCGCTGCGCTGCGGGGCGGCGACCACGGGAACCGGCACCACCTTCTGCTGTCCGGTCTGCGCGTCCAGCAGCACCACACCTCCCGACCTTCGAAGGTCGGCGAGTCGTCCACCGCGGGCGAGCAGCACGACGTCGTGCCCGGCGGTGAACAGCTTTGCGCCGTACACGCTGCCGATCACCCCGGCGCCCACCACCAGGATCCGCACCCGACCATCACCTGCTGTCCATCGGTAGCGCCGGTCTGCCGCGAAAGCTCCACGTTCCGCGACCGGGGTCCGAGCCGATAGGGGCGAAGGTCATCGCTCGGACGCTCTTCGGTACACATCACTCCAGACTCCAGCCTGGCGTAGCGGTGGGCTGCCTCGTCACCGCCGAGTGGTGGTGCAAGGCACACCAGCCGCTCGCGGCATCACCTTCCGGATGGTCCGCGTGCAGGGCCATAGTCACTCGTGACCCCCCACTTCCGGGCCGGTCATGAGGGAGTTCCCATGTATGCGCGGGTCAACATCATCTTCGGACGGCAGGACAAGATCGACGCCGGGATCGCACACGTCGAGAACACGGATCGCGCCCTGGTCGAGGCCACCAGAGGCAACCGGGGACTCACCACGCTGACGGACCGGCCGGCCGGTGTGATCGTGGCGTTGTCCTACTGGGACGAGCCCGCCCACTCCTCGGACGCGGCGCTGACCCAGGCCCGCGAAGGAGCGGTGACAGCCGCCGGCGGTGACCTGGTGGTCGAGAGCTACGAGGTGGCCATCGGCGAGCGGCATTCGATCCCGGCGCCCGGCGCAGTAGCACGGATGGCGCGCGTCCAGATCGAGTCGGCAAGGGTCGAGGACGGACTCGAGTTCATCCGCGAGGAGATCTTCCCGCGCCTGCAGGCCGGAGCCGAACTCCACAGCGCAGAAGTACTGATCGACCGCGGCTTCGGCAACGGGGTGCTGCTGACCGTGTGGGCAGACGAGCAGGGCGCCGCACTGGCCGACACGGCCCTGGAACAGTTGCGCGACGAGGCGCTGGAGCGGGTCGGGGTGAAGTTCCCCGGGACCGAGAGCTACGTCGTGGTGCGTGCCTCGACGCAGGTGCCCTGAGGGGCGGTCGAGGGGCTAGTCGTGGACCGCCACGAGCGGCACGTGCCGGGCCGCGGGCAGCTTGTCTGGAAGCCGCGGCCGGGCTCGACTCATCGGAGCCGCGCGCGACGATCACGGGGCAGTGCAGCCGCAACGGCGAGGCCGACGGCGGAGGACCGCACGCCATACGGCTGAGCGGCGGGGTGCTCGACGGCAGTCAGGACGTGGCGCCGACCAGAGCCGCGAGATCCACCAGCCGGTTCGCGTACCCCCACTCGTTGTCGTACCAGCCGACGATCTTCACCTGGTCGCCGATGACCTTGGTCAGGCCGGAGTCGAACACGCATGACGAGGGATCGGTCACGATGTCGGAGGACACGATGGGGTCCTCGGTGTAGGTCAGGTAGCCCCGGAGATCCCCCTCGGCGGCGGCTCGGAACGCGGCGTTGACGGCTTCGACGGTCGTCGGCGCGCTCACCGTCACCGTCAGGTCGGTCGCCGAACCCGTCGGCACCGGCACGCGCAGCGCGTAGCCGTCGAGCCGGCCGGCGAGGTGGGGCAGCACGAGGCTGATGGCCTTCGCGGCCCCGGTCGAGGTCGGCACCACATTGATCGCAGCGGCGCGGGCGCGCCGCAGGTCTCGATGAGGTCCGTCCTGGAGGTTCTGGTCGGGCGTGTAGGCGTGGATCGTGGTCATCAGACCGCGCTCGATCCCGAACGCGTCGTCGAGGACCTTGGCCATCGGGCCCAGGCAGTTCGTGGTGCAGGAGGCGTTGGAGACGATGTTCTGGGTGCCGTCGTAGTCGCCGTCGTTCACGCCCATCACGACGGTGAGGTCCGCGCCCTTCGCCGCCGCTGACACGACGACCTTCGCGGCGCCTGCAGCAAGGTGTCCCTTCAGGTCCGCCGCCTCCTTGTAGCGGCCGGTCGACTCGATGACGACGTCCACACCGAGCTCGCCCCACGGGAGCGCGGCCGGCCCGTCGGCGTTGCACAGCGCAGTGACGCGCCGGGTGCCGACGACGATCGCGTCGCCGTCGACGCGCACGTCGTCCGCGAGTCGTCCCAGGATCGAGTCGTACTTGAGAAGGTGCGCGAGCGTCCGGACGCCGGCGAGGTCGTTCACCGCAACGACCTCGACCTCGGTACCGCCGGACGCACGCTGGGCGTCCACGGCCCGGAAGAAATTCCTGCCAACCCGGCCGAAGCCGTTCACACCCACGCGAATCGTCATGCCCGGGACCCTCCGCTGCTGCTGAGACCAGTCGATACGGGCGAAGGTCCCGGCGACGACGGCAAAGGGGTCTAAGGTCCACGTCACCGGCTCTTGACCTCGGCCAGCTCCGCAGGACACATGCGGGGCTCGACCGCAACGAGGGTGAGCCGGTGGATGCACGGGTACTGGTGGTCATGGGTGTGTCCGGCTGTGGGAAGTCGACCGTCGCGGCGCTGCTGGCCGGCCGCGAGGGCTGGGCCTTCGAGGAGGGCGACTCCCTCCACCCACAGTCCAACGTCGAGAAGATGCGCACCGGCCATCCCCTCACCGACACCGACCGCAAGCCGTGGCTGGCGAAGGTGGCTGCCTGGATCGAGGAGCAGCTCGACGCGGACCGCAACGGCGTCATCACCTGCTCCGCACTCAAGCGCTCCTACCGCGATGTCCTCGACCGGCGCCACCACGGCGTCGTGTTCGTCTACCTGGCAGGTGACCAGGCCACGATCGCCGCCCGGCTCGCGGTGCGGCACGGCCACTTCATGCCGGCCGGGTTGCTGCAGAGCCAGTTCGACAGCCTCGAGGAGCCCACGGCCGACGAGCCCGTCATCCGGGTGGACATCGGTCCCGCCCCCGAGGTGATCGTCCAGCGCATCGTCGATCAGCTGGATCCGCCACCGAGCACCGACGGAGCGCGTCCATGAGCAGGTACCCTCTCGACACGGTCACCGACCAGATGAGCCAGCCCTGGGCGACGCACGACACCCAGGTCCTCGTCGTCGCCGCCCTCGGGATCGCACTGGTCGTGGTGCTGATCGTCTGGGCGAAGATGCACGCGTTCCTCGCACTGACCATCAGCTCACTGCTGGTGGGGATCTTCTCCGGGATCAGCCTCACGAAGGTCACTACGTCGTTCGAGACGGGCGTCGGCGGGGTGCTGGGCTATGTCGGGGTGCTGATCGCCCTCGGCGCCATGCTCGGCAAGCTGCTCGGCGACTCCGGCGGCGCGGACAAGATCGTGGACACGCTGCTGCGTGGCCGGCCCGCCACACTGCCCTGGAAGATGGCCCTGATCGCGGTCATCATCGGCATCCCGATGTTCTTCGAGGTCGGCCTGGTCCTGCTGGTGCCGGTGGTGATGCTCGCGGTGCGGCGATCCGGTGGGCGCGCGATGCTGCTGGGCATCCCGGCACTCGCCGGGTTGTCGGTGCTGCACGGCTTCATCCCGCCGCACCCCGGCCCCGTCGCGGCGATCGGGATCCTGCACGCCGACATCGGCATCACCCTGGCGCTCGGCCTGGTCGTCGCCATCCCGACGGTGGCGGTGTGCGGGCCGCTGTTCGGCCGCCTCGCCGCTCGCTGGGTACCCATCGGCGCCGCCGGCGCCGCACTCGCCTTCGCCGGGTCGCCCGCCACGGAACCGGCAGCGGGATCCGGCCCCGGGGCGCAGGCCCTCGGCGCGGCAGCGGACGCGCCGGCGCGCCGCGTCCCGTCATTCGGATGGACACTGGCCACGGTGCTGTCCCCCGTCGTGCTCATGCTCGCGCGCGCCGCCGCCGACCTGTGGATCTCGCCCGGCACCCTCGTCTACCAGGTCCTCGGCTTCGTCGGCGATCCGGTCGTCGCTCTGCTCATCGCCGTCCTGCTGGCCATGGTCACCTTCGGGACCGCCGTCGGTTTCACCGCCTCGGCGTTGCAGAAGAGCATCGGCGCCAGCCTGCTTCCCATCGTCGGGGTACTGCTGATCGTCGGTGCCGGCGGTGGCTTCAAACAGGTGCTCGTCGACGGCGGCACCGGGACCGCCGTCGGGAAGATCGCGGTGGCGGCCAGCCTGTCGGCCCTCGTGCTCGGCTGGATGGTCGCGGTCCTGATCCGGGTGGCGACCGGGTCCGCGACGGTGGCCACCGTGACCGCGGCCGGCATCGTCGCGCCACTGGCAGCGGGCCTCGCACCGGCCCAGCTGGCGCTGGTGGTGCTCGCGGTGGGGGCCGGGTCGCTGTTCTTCTCCCACGTCAACGACGCCGGTTTCTGGCTGGTCAAGGAGTACTTCGGCATGACCGTGTGGGAGACGATCAAGACCTGGTCGGTGATGGAGACCCTGATCTCGGTCATGGGCCTCGGCCTGACGGTCCTGCTCTCGACCATCGTGTAGAAGGGGCGAGGCTCGACTCCGTAGCGACGTGTGCCGACGTCGCATCCATGCCGTTCCTAGGTCGTCAGCCCGACGATTCGGGACGTTGGGCTCTGCCACCGGGCCGGCTGGTCGACGACGATCGAACGACGAACGAGAAGCCGCGCGAGCGGATGCTGCGCCGAGACACGCGGTCGTCGACCGGTAGGCGGGAGACGAGGAGCGCGTGAGCACCACGATCGAGGACGCCCCGACCGGCACGTCGGATCCGTGGCGCGGCTTCCACGGCCAGGGCTGGCGCCACATGATCGACTGCCGGCAGTTCCTGCAGGACAACTACACGCCCTACGAGGGCGACGCGTCGTTCCTCGTCGGACCTACCGCCCGGACGACGGCGATGTGGGCCCGGCTGACGGCGATGTTCCCGCGGGAACGCGAACGCGGCGTCTACGACGTGGACCCGCACACCCCGGCGTCGATCACCGCGCACGCCCCCGGCTACATCGACCGCGACACCGAGCTGATCGTCGGCCTTCAGACCGACGCGCCGCTCAAGCGGGCGATCATGCCCTTCGGTGGCTGGCGCGTCGTCGAGACCAGCCTCAAGACCTACGGGTACGACATCGACCCGCAGGTCGAGGAGATCTTCACGAAGTACCGCAAGACCCACAACGACGGTGTGTTCGACGCCTACACCGCCGAGATCCTCGCTGCGCGCCGCTCGCACATCATCACGGGCCTGCCCGACGCCTACGGGCGGGGCCGCATCATCGGTGACTACCGCCGGGTCGCCCTCTACGGCGTGGACCGGCTCGTCGCGGACAAGCATCTGGTCAAGGCCTCGCTCGATGTCCTTCCCTCCACCGAGAACGTGATCCGCGACCGGGAGGAGCTGGCCGAGCAGATCAGGGCCCTCGGAGAGCTGCGGGCCATGGCGGCCGACTACGGGTTCGACATCTCCGGGCCGGCCGGGTCCGCGCAGCAGGCGATCCAGTGGCTCTACTTCGGCTACCTCGCGGCGGTGAAGGAGCAGAACGGTGCCGCGATGTCGCTGGGCCGCACGTCCACCTTCCTCGACATCTACCTGCAGCGCGACCTCGACGACGGCAGGATCGACGAGTCGTTCGCCCAGGAGCTGATCGACGACTTCGTGATCAAGCTGCGGATCGTGCGGTTCCTGCGCACCCCGGAGTACGACGCACTGTTCTCCGGTGACCCGACCTGGGTGACCGAGTCCATCGGCGGCGTGGGCGACGACGGACGCACGCTGGTGACGCGATCGTCGTTCCGCTTCCTGCACACGCTCAACAACCTGGGGCCGGCGCCGGAACCCAACCTCACCGTGTTCTGGTCGCGCCGGCTGCCGCAGGGGTTCAAGGACTTCGCGGCCCGGGTCTCGATCGACACCAGCAGCATCCAGTACGAGTCCGACGAGCTGATGCGCCCCGTCACCGGCGACGACACGGCCATCGCGTGCTGCGTCTCCGCGATGACGGTAGGCGCCCAGATGCAGTTCTTCGGCGCCCGGGTCAACCTCGCGAAGACGCTCCTCTACGCCCTCAACGGCGGGCGCGACGAGATCAGCGGCGTGCAGGTGGCCCCGCGAACGGCTCCCGTGACGGGCGACCGGCTCGACTTCGACGACGTGCTGGCCAAGCTCGACGTCGAGATGGACTGGCTCGCGAAGGTCTACGTCGACGCGCTCAACGTGATCCACTACATGCACGACAAGTACGCCTACGAACGCATCGAGATGGCCCTGCACGACCATCCCGTGCGGCGCACGATGGCGATGGGCATCGCCGGGCTCGCGGTGGCCGCCGACAGCCTCTCCGCCATCCGGGACGCCGCCGTCACCGTGGTCCGCGACGACACCGGGCTCGTCGTCGACTACGCGATCGAGGGCGAGTTCCCGGCCTACGGCAACAACGACGACCGCGCCGACGCACTCGCCGTGATGCTCGTGGAACGGTTCATGGCCAAGATCCGCACCCACCCCGCCTACCGCGGGGCGATCCACACCCAGTCGGTGCTGACCATCACCTCCAACGTCGTCTACGGCAAGGCCACCGGCAACACCCCTGATGGCCGGCGCAGCGGCGAGCCGTTCTCGCCGGGCGCGAACCCGATGAACGGGCGCGACCAGCACGGCTGGGTGGCCTCGGCGCTCTCGGTCGCGAAGATCCCCTACGACCAGGCGCGCGACGGCATCTCGCTCACGAGCAACCTCGTCCCGGCGGCCCTGGGCAAGACCCCGACCGAGCAGGTCGCCACCCTCACCGGCATCCTCGACGCCTACTTCGGGGCCGGCGGATTCCACGTCAACGTCAACGTGATCGACCGCGCCACGCTGCTCGACGCCATGGACCATCCGGAGAACTACCCGCAGCTGACCATCCGGGTGTCGGGATACGCGGTGAACTTCGTGCGCCTCACCCGCGAGCAGCAACTCGACGTCGTCCACCGCACCTTCCACGGCTCGCTGTGATGGCGCCACTGTCGCTCACCCCCGTGCGCAGCCACCACGGAGGGTCGCGCGCCCAGCTGGAGGCCGAGCTGGCGCAGGAGGGCGACCCGGAGATCGGCTACTACCACTCCTACGAGATCGTCGGATCGGTCAACGGGCCCGGGGTGCGGTTCACACTGTTCCTGTCCGGCTGCCCGTTGCGCTGCCAGTACTGCGAGAACGCCGATACCTGGACGATGGGCGACGGCCGCCGGGTCACCATGGGCCGGATGGTGGACGAGATCGCGAAGTACGCGCAGTTCGTCACCACCGCCCACGGCGGCATCACCGTCAGCGGTGGTGAGCCGATGCTGCAGATCCGCTTCCTCGAGGCCCTGCTTGGCAGGTGCAAGCACGATCTCGGCCTGCACACCGCCGTCGACACCTCAGGGTTCCTGGGCGACCGCGCCACCGACGGGTTCCTCGACCTGGTGGACCTGTTCCTGCTCGACATCAAGTCCGGTGACCCCGCCACCTACCACCTGGTGACCAGCGCGGACCTGGAACCGACACTGCGCTTCGCACGACGGCTGTCGGACCGGGGCAACCGGATGTGGGTGCGCTTCGTGCTCGTGCCCGGTCTCACCGACGCCCCCGACAACGTCGAAGCCGTCGCTGCCTTCACCGCAACGCTCGACGGCGTCGAGCGCGTCGAGGTGCTGCCGTTCCACCAGCTCGGCGCGAACAAGTGGGCCGAGCTGAACCTGCCCTACCAGCTGTGGGATATCACCCCACCGTCGCAGGAACTCGTCGAGCGGGTCGAGAACCAGTTCCGGTCCCACGGTCTGAACGTCGTGTGAGCAGAACGCTGTTGGTGGCCCCGACGGGCCACAACGTCGGCCTGACGTCGGTCTGTCTCGGGCTCGTCACCGCGCTGGACCGGGCCGGTATCGCCGTCGGTTTTGCCAAGCCGATCGGTCAGCCGCATGCCGACGGAGCCGATCGTTCCGTCGAGCTCGTACGCCTGACGAGCCACGTGGCGCCTGCTCCGTGCATCACGGCCGAGCACGCCGAGAAGCTGTTGGGCGACGGGCTCCTCGACGACCTGATGGAGGAGGTCGTCGCGGTCACCGAGTCGCTGTCGGGGTGCGACATCGTCGTCGTGGAAGGCCTCGTCCCGGCGTCCGACCGGGTCTGGTCGACCAGGGTGGACACCGCGATGGCGAGAGCGCTGGACGCCGACGTACTCCTCGTCGCCGACGGTACCGACGGTGCTGCCGACTCCCCCCGCTTCGGCGACGCGGTGGCGCTCGCCGCGGGCCCCTACCGGATCGGGGAACGGCTGCGGGTCGCCGGGTGCGTCGTGAACCGGGTGCCCGACACGTCACCGGAGCGGATGTCGGGCATCGCGACCGCGTTGGCGCGCCATGGCATCGCGCTCGCGGGGGCCGTGCCGTTGTGTCCGGAGCTGACGTGGCCGCGGGTGTCCGACGTCGTCGGCGAGCTAGGGGCGCGCACGCTCGTCGCCGGGGACGGCTCCCGCCGCGTCGCCGAGGTGCTGGTGTGCGCGCAGGCCGTGCCGGGCCTGCTGACGCAGCTGCGCGACGGGTGCCTGCTGCTGGTGCCCGGCGACCGGCACGACGTCGTCATGGCGGCGTGCCTGGCCGAGCTGGGCGGCGTGCGCCTCGCCGGGCTGCTGCTGACCGCGGGCATCGAACCCGCACCGGAGGTGATGCGGCTGGCTGCGGTCGCCACCGGGCTGCCCGTGCTCGTCGTCGACGAGCAGACCTATCCGGCGGCGGTGCGGATGCAGGATCTGAACCCGGGGCTGTCGGTCGGGGACCCCGACCGCACACGGGCCGTCGCCCGCACGGTGGCCGACGCGCTCGACCCCGGGTGGCTGCACGCACTGCCGGAACCCGGCCGGCGGCACCGGCTCACCCCGGCCGCGTTCCGCCACCGCCTCGTCGAGCGGGCCCGCGTCCTCGATGCCCGCATCGTGTTACCCGAAGGCGCCGAGCCGCGCATCGTGGCGGCCGCGGTCGCCTGCGCCGACCGTGGCATTGCCCGGTCCGTGCTCCTCTCCGCCCCCGACGAGATGGCGGCGACGCTGCGCACGCTCGGCGTCTCGCTGCCCGCCGGGGTGGACGTCGTCGACCCGGCCGTCGTCGGGCCCGGCTACGTCGAGCGGCTCGTCGCCCTGCGGGCCCATCGGGGCATGACCCGTGCCATGGCCGAGGAGCGGCTCACCGACCCGATCACCGTCGCCACGATGATGCTCGACGCGGGCGAGGTCGACGGGCTGGTGGCGGGCGCGGTGCACACGACCGCGGCGACGGTCCGGCCGGCGCTGGAGCTGATCGGCGTGGCGCCGGGCGCGCGCCTGGTGTCCTCGGTCTTCTTCATGTGCCTGCCCGACGAGATCGTCGTCTACGGCGACTGCGCGATCAACCCCGACCCGGACGCGGGCGACCTCGCCGACATCGCGTTGCAGAGCGCCGCGAGCGCGGTGGAGCTCGGCATCGAACCCCGCGTCGCCATGATCAGCTTCAGCACCGGCACGTCGGGCTCCGGCCTCGACGTCGACAAGGTGACCGAGGCGACCCGGATCGCCCGGGAACGACGGCCCGACCTGGCGATCGACGGACCCCTGCAGTACGACGCCGCCGCGGTGGCGTCGGTCGCGTCCAGCAAACGGCCCGGCAGCCTCGTCGCGGGTCGCGCGACGGTGTTCGTGTTCCCCGACCTCAACACCGGCAACACGACCTACAAGGCGGTGCAGCGCAGCGCCGACGTGGTGAGCATCGGGCCGATGCTGCAGGGCTTGGCCAAGCCGGTCAACGACCTGAGCCGGGGCGCGGGCGTCGAGGACATCGTCTACACGATCGCTCTCACCGCCATCCAGTCCACTCCGGTCCCACCTGCGCCCACTCCCGCTCCCACGCGGCGGCATTGACCAGCGCCGTCAGCCGATGCACCCCCATCCAGATGCCGACGATCACCGCCCCGCCCAGCAGCAGCGCGTCGAACCCCACCAGCGCTGCGCCGACCCACGCATCGGAGGGCGTCGGCGGCGGTGTGGTGACCGTCCCGTCGTGGTTCACCCACACCGGCACCAGGCTCCCCGCCGGCGCGCCCGGCATCGCCTCGACCCGACCGGTACGGGGACCGCCGTCCCCACCGATCCATCGTGCGGGCACCCCGATCGTCGTGCCTGCGGGCTCGCCGGTGGGGCTCGCGGCGGCCTCGAGCAGAACGAGACCCGCCGACATCAGGAGCCAGGTCACGACGTCCTCGACGCGATCGGTGGCCCGGGGGTGGGGTCGGGCCGTGCTCTGCCGGTCCGCCCGATCCTGTTGTCCGTCCATCAGGGGCCTGCCTCTCTCTCGATCATGGTGGTCCCATGGGCAGGCCCGCCGCCCGGAACCGCACCGTGTCCCCCGGCCGCAGGTCGCTCACCTCGTCGCCGCATCCGATCCGGATCGCGACTCCCGGACCGGGCTCGGCCGACACCTGCACCTCGCGGTCGGTGACCTCGACGGTCAACGCCACCCCTCGGTACTGCACGGCCAGCGAGAGCCGGCCGAACCGGCTCGGCCAGTGCGGGTTGAGCCACAGGGCGTCCTGGCGGGTCTCCAGTCCGGCGAAGCAGCGCTGCAGCAGGTCGACGCAGCCGGCCATGGACCCCACGTGCACGCCCTCGGCCGTCGTGCCGCCCTGGATGTCGGCGACGTCGCTGCTCAGCGCCCGTTCGAAGTGCTCGAGGGCGTGCTCGCGGTTGGCCCGCGCCAGCACCCAGGCGTGCACCAGTGCGCTGAGCGTCGACCCGTGGGTGGTGCGGGCCGTGTAGTGCTCGATCGTGCGCGGGATCGCCTCGGGCGGGAGCTCGTAGCCCAGGCGCCCGAGCAGCTCGCGGAGCTCCTCGGCCGAGAGCAGGTAGAACAGCATCAGCACGTCGGCCTGTTTGGACACCTGGTAGTCGTCCACCGACCGGCCCTCGGCCTCGAGGATCCGGTCGAGGCGCTGGATGTCGCCGTAACGTCGGCGGTAGCCCTCCCAGTCCAGCTCGGGGAGGTTGCGGTAGCCCTCGAACTGGCTGATCACGCCGTCGGCATGGATCGGCACGTACATCCGCAGGCTGACGTCGCGCCATGCCAGCAGTTCCGCGGGGTCCAGCCCGAGGCTCTCCACCAGCTCGGTACGCCGGGTGCCGGGCAGCGCAGCCAGCACGTCCTGGGCGCGGAGCAGCAACCACACCACCATCACGTTGGTGTAGGCGTTGTCGTCGACGCCGGGCTCCGTCGCACCCGGGTAGCGGGTGCTGTACTCGTCGGGGCCCATCACGCCGCGGATGCGGTAACGGTCCCTGGTCGGGTCGTGGGCGGCGAGCCCGGCGAAGAAGCGCGCGATCTCCAGCAGCACCTCGGCACCGTGCTCGGCCAGGAACTCCAGATCGCCCGTGGCCTGGTAGTACTGCCAGATGTCATAGGCCACAGCCAGGCCGACGTGTCGCTGCAGATGGCTGGTGTCGTCGAGCCAGCGCCCCGACCGCGGGTTGAGGTGCACCCGCTGGGTCTCCTCGCGGCCGTCGCTGCCGGACTGCCACGGATACATCGCGCCGGTGTGTCCCGCGGCCCGCGCCGCGCGCTGCGCCGCGCCGAGGCGCCGCGTCCGGTACAACAGCAGCGCCCGTGCGAGGCCGGGCAGCCGCAACGTCAGCACCGGGAACACGAACAGCTCGTCCCAGAAGACGTGGCCGCGGTAGGCCTCGCCGTGCAGGCCGCGCGCCGGGATCCCGGCGTCGAGGTCGACATTGTGCGGCGACACCGTCTGCAGGACGTGGAACACGCTCAGCCGCAGCGTGCGGAGCGTCTCGGACGTGGGCCCGCCGGTCAGGTCGATCCGGAACCGCCCCCACAGCTGCTGCCAGGCGAGCTCGTGGCTCGTGAGGAGCTCGTCGAACCCCGGGGCGGTCGCCAGCAGCTCCTCGGCGGCGACGGCCGGCTCGGAGATCGCCACGTCACGGGAGGTGACCACGGCGGCGATCTTCTCGACGGCCAGCGACTCCCCCGCACACAGATCCACTTCGAACTCGTGGCCGATCCGTGCCGGTTCCCGATCCAGCCGGCCCTCGCAGCCTCCGTCCACACGCGTCCGGGCCCCCACCGCGACGACCAAACCGGACTGTGTCGTGCGGACGACCAGCACCACGATGCCCGGACCCGGCTCGCTGGTCTCGATGACGTCGAGGTGGTGGCTCGCCATATCCCGGTAGCGGACGACCCCGGTGTTGCCCACCGTGCCGTCGACACCCGATGACACCCGCAGCCGGCCGCTCCAGCCCTCGGCGGTGACCACGGTGTGGAGCCCGGCCAGGTGTCCGTGGGCCATGTGTACGAACCGGCGTTGCCGCACCGACGTCCGGCGCCCGGCCGCGTCGACGAACCGCACCTGCCTGCTCAGGACGCCGCGGCGCATGTCCAGCCGCTGGTGGTGGTGCTCCACCTGCACCCGGGACAGGTCGATCCAGTCATCGTCGCCGATGGCGATGCGCAGATCCAGCCAGTTCGGCAGGTTGACGATGCTCTCGTTCTCGACCACCCGGTCCCCGACATCGTCGCGCAGGCGGTTGTAGCAGCCCGCCGCGTAGGAGCCCGGGTAGTGGACAGCATCGGCGGTGGACTCCGGCGCCGCCCCGCGGGTGGCGAAGCGGCCGTTGCCCAGCGTGCACAGGGCCTCGCGCCGACCCTCGTCGGCGGGGTCCCAGCCGTCGAACTCGAGCGTCCAGGCGTCGGCCATCGAGCCTCCCTCGTCCTGACCGACGCTAGGGAACGATCAGTCGGCCGGCAGCGGGCGTTGGTCCTCACCGCGTGGGACCAACGCCCCCCTACGCCGCTGCCCGTGACGCGGGAACGCTGCGGGCCATGGTTTCGGCTGCACCACGCCTCTCGCGGCCCGACGAGGACATCCTGCTCCGGGCGCTGGAGTCGGCGGTCCGTGCGCCCTCGGTCTACAACTCCCAGCCGTGGGGTTGGCGCACCGACGCCCACGGCGGGATCGACCTGTTCGCCGACCGGACCGCCACCTGACGACGATCGACGCGGATGGCCGCGACCTGCTGCTGAGCTGCGGTGCCGCTCTGCAGCACCTGGTCGTCGCGGTGGCCGGCCTGGGCTGGTCGGCACGGGTCGACCGGTTCCCCGACCCGGAGGACTCCGACCACCTCGCCCACGTGCAGCCGGTGGCTCTCGCGCCTCCCGCGGACCTGGCGCGCCTGGCCGTGTCCATCCCGCGCCGCCGCACCGACCGTCGACGCTTCGGCGACACGCCGGTCGACCCGGTGATGCTCGACGCGCTCGTCGCCCGGACGCAGCTGATCGCAACCATCACCCGCTCCGTGAGCCTGCAACGCCAGCAGGCCGGGTACGGTGCGGAGCTGGCCCGGTGGACCGGCCGCTACAGCGCCGCCGCCGACGGTATCGGGGCCGGCACCGTCGCCTCCGGGATCGATCTGCCCGGCGACGTCCCGATGCGGCACTTCACGCGGGGACGGCCGAGCCAACCGGCCCACAGCCTCGAACACGCCGACGCCTCGGTCCTGACGGTGCTGTCGGCCCGCAGCGACGACCGCCTCGGAACGCTCCGGGCCGGTGAGGCGGCCGATGCCGTCCTGCTCGCCGCCACCGGGATGGGACTCGCCACCACGCCGTTGAGCCAACCGCTCGACGTGTCCGGCACCCGCGACTGGATCGCCGAGCACCTCGTCGGCAGCGGCGTCTTCCCACAGCTCGTGATCAGGATCGGCTGGGCCGACCCGCAGGCCCCGGCTCTCCCCCCGACACCCCGCCGCAGCATCGACCACGTGTTGCTGCGGAAGCCGTGACTACAGCTCCGCCGGTTGCTCGTCGGCGTGCCAGGAGTGCAGCGAGGGCAATAGCGCGTTCTTCTTGTCGTGGTGATCGGCCATGCGGCCCAGCACGTCGGCGAGCACGGCCAGCGACTGCTCGATGTAGGGCCCCTTGTTCAGCATCACGCACTCCGCCTGCTCACCCATCGCCGCGTCACTGATCTCCGCCCGCGACGGATGGCCGTGCTTGGTGAGCTGTTCGAGCACCTGCGTCGCCCAGATCACAGGCACGTGCGCGGCCTCGCACAGCCACATGATCTCCTCCTGGACTTCGGCCATCCGTTCGTAGCCGCACTCGACGGCCAGGTCGCCGCGGGCGATCATCACGCCCACCAGCGGCCAGCTCATGGCGGCCAGCAGCAGCTGCGGCAGATGCTCGAACGCCTGCACTGTCTCGATCTTGAGCACCAAGCCCAGCCGCCGACTGTCCAGGTGCTGGTTGTCCAGCCGTTCCAGCTCCGTGAGCAGCTGGACCACGTCGGCCGGGTCACGGACGAACGACAACTCCACGATGTCGGCCAGCTCCACGACCGTCGCCAGGTCCACGAGGTCCTTCGCGGTCAGCGCGCCGACGGCTAGGCGGGTGTCGGGGACGTTGATCCCCTTGCCGCCGCCGAGCTTCGAGCCGCCGGGTTCGGTGTGGGTGATCTTCACGCGCAGCGAGTCGGGGGTGGCACCGACGACCAGCCCGCTGATCCGGCCGTCGTCGAAGTGCACGTTCTCAGCGGCGCGGGCCCGGTCGAAGACCTCGGGGAGGGTGCACCCGATCTGCGGGTGGTCGGGCCGAACCGCCGCCGGCGTGCAGTCGCGGGTGACGACGAGTACCTCGCCCGTCTGCAGGGTCAGCTTCTGCTCGAGCGCGGGAAGCGCGCCGACCTCGACGGGGTCGTCGTGCTGTCCCTTCGGGACCAGGACAGTGCCGGAGACGATGTAGGTCGTCTTGTCGACCGACGCCAGCCAGGTGCCGTCCCGGTGCAACAGGTGCAGTCGTCGGGTCGAGCCGCGGGCGTCGTCGACGACCAGCACGTCGCCGTCGACTCGTCGGTCGAGCCAGTCCTGCGGCACGGGCAGGGTCACCGGGCTGTCGCCGTCGGCCACTGGCGCGAGGCGGGCGAGGGCCGGGGCCAGTACCCGCCCGAGGGAGTCACGACGAGGACGCAGCTTGACGACGGTCGGGCCCGGCTCCAGCGGGCCGGTCCGCAGCTTCGGACCGGCGAGATCCATCGCCACCCGGCACTCCCGACCGGCCGCGTGGGCCGCGAGCCGTACGTTGCCCGCCATCCGGCGCCAGGTGTCGGCGACGCCGTAGGCGCAGTTGATCCGGGCGACACCCATGCCGCCCTCGACCAGTCGCCGAACCAGGTCCACGTCGTCGGCCGCCGCAGGTGGCAGGGTCACCATGATCCGCGTCCCGTTCGGGGTCGGCGCCGGTCCGAGCAGAGCGTCGGCGCGCTGCAGCAGCCCCGGTCCGGACGCATCGGGTGCGGGCGGTGCGACGACGTTGCCCGAGAGCGCGGACACCGCGGCGGCCACCGCCCGGACGGTGTCCTGCACGTGCGGTTCGCTGCGCCCGAGCGACGACAGCCCGAACCGGGCCAGGCCCGTCTGCAGGGTGCGCAGATCCTGCTGGCGCAGCGCCCAGCAGTGGACCATGTTGCGCGCGTTCGCCCGCTGCCCCGGATCGACGGCGGCCAGCCACGACGACCACGGCGCCTCCGCCGCCGACAACGCGGTCTGCAGCAGCCCCAGACCTGCGGTCAGCTCGGCGAGCGCGGGGTCGACAGGTCCGAGGTCCATGGGCGGAGCATCGTTGGCCCCGATCCCGGGCGCCCAGGGGCGAAGGGCCCGTCGGGACAGGACTGGCAGCCCTGAGGAACGCCGAACCGGACAGCCACGCTGGTGCGAGGGCGCGTTCGCGCCCCCCGGAGGAGGTCGGCGTGATGGACGACTGCAAGAACGACGGCCGGTCGATCGCGGTTCTTGTCGCCGTGGCCGGCAAGCACGGGGCCACCGCCGAGATCGCCCGAGAGAGCGCGGACGTGCTGCGCCACGAGTTGCCCGCCGCCGGGGTCGAGTTGCGCGACGCCGTGGATGTCGGCGATCTGGGCCGGTTGACCGAACGGCTCGCCGCTCGCGCCGTCCACTCCCCTGCCGGCGACTTCCGCGACCACGACGCCATCCCCGCGTGGGCGGTCGAGGTGGCCTCCGACCTCACCCGGCTGCAGTCGAGTCCGGCCCGGCCCGGCCCGGAGCGCACCGTGACCGCCGCGGCCGGCCGGGACGGTCTGTACGTCGTCCTGGGCGCGACCGGTGGCATCGGCCGCGCCGTGGTCACCGAGGCACTCGCCCGGGGCAGGCGGGTCCGCGCCGTCAGCCGCTCCGCGGCCGCGGCCGCCGACCTGCCGGCCGGGGTGGAGGTGCTCGGCGCCGACCTGTCGACCCCCGCCGGGGCGGCCGAGGCCGTCGCGGGCGCCACCGTCGTCGTGCACGCGGCGCAACCCGCCTACACCCGGTGGGCCCAGGAGTTCCCGGGGCTCACCGCCCGCATCGCGGACGCCACCGCGGCGAGCGGCGCCACGTTGGTGTTCGCGGACAACCTCTACATGTACGGCCCCCAACCGGGAGGCCGGCCGATGGCCGAGACCACTCCGCCCGCGGCCACCGACCGCATGGGCCGGGTCCGCGCGGCGATGGCCGCCGACCTCCTGGAACGATGTGCCCGCGGTGATCTACGGGTCATGATCGGGCGGGCGTCGGACTACTACGGCCCGCACGGCGTCACCACCACCATGGGCGCGACCTTCTTCCCGGCCGCACTGCGCGGGCGGACCGCCACCGTGATCGGCTCGGTCGACGCCCCCCACACGATGTCCTACCTGCCCGACGTCGCTGCCGGCCTGCTCACCCTCGCCGAGCGCGACACCGCCATCGGACGCGTCTGGCACCTGCCCGTCGCCGAGCCCCTGTCGCTGCGACGGTTCGCCGATCTCGTCGCCGCGGAGATCGACCGGCCGGTGCACCTCCGGGCCCTGGCGCCGGTGGCGCTGCGGTTGATGGGGCTGGCCGTGCCCATGATGCGGGAGCTCGCCGGCGTCGCCTACCAGTGGCAGCACCCCTTCGTCGTCGACGACGGCGCCTTCCGGGCGGCCTTCCCCGAGGCGGTGCACGTCACCCCGCACCAGGAGGCCATCGCCGCGACGACGAGGTGGTGGCGTGACCGGGCGCTGGCGACCGCCGGCACCTGAACCACCGGAGAAGCCCGACCCTGCCGCTGCGGGACCTTCGCCCCTGGCCCGGCCCGGGCCCCCCGGGGAATCGTCGAGCCCATGACACAGGACGAGAACCGCGGCGCCTCCTCCGGCCGCAACCGACTCCGGCGCAGCCGTCAGGACCGTGTCCTCGGTGGCGTCTGTGCCGGGAGCGCCGAGCGGTTCGACGTCGACGCCCTGCTGATCAGGATCGCCGCCGTGGCGCTGGGTCTCATCTCGAACGGTATCGCGGTGTTCGCCTACCTCCTCGCCTGGGTGATCGTCCCGAGCGGCGGGAGCCGACCGCAGAGGCCGGGGAGCAGTGCGGTGCGTGCCGGCTGGACCCCCGCGGGTGGCGAGTGGCGCACTCGGCATGGACGACAGGACCGCGCGGCCGAGGTGGCGCCGTCGTGGCCGACCAGCTGATCCAGACGACGACCGGGCCCGCAGGCGCGCCGGTCGCGGGCGCGCCGCTCGGCCGGCGCCGGTTCCTGCGTACCGTGGGCCTGAGCGTCGGCACCGTCGCCGTCGCCGGGGCCACGGGCATCACCTGGAAGGCCGTGGACGGCGGCGTGTTCGCCACTGGGACCGGGCCCGCCTACGCCGCGTGGGACGCGCCGCTCTCCACCGGCCGGGACCCCATGACCCTCGTCCGCGCGGCGGTGCTCGCCGCCAACGCGCACAACGCACAGCCCTGGCACTTCGTCGTGGCCCCGGACCGGATCGACCTGTTCGCCGACCCCACACGCACCCTCGGCACCATGGACCCGCTGCTGCGCGAGATGCACATCTCGCTGGGCTGCGCGCTCGAGAACATGATGCTGACGGCCCCGGCGGCCGGTCTCGCGGCCACCGTCACACTGCTGCCCGACCCGGCCGACCCCGGCCACGTCGCGCGCGTCGATCTGCTCGCAGGCGCCGGGCCCGTGTCACCGCTGTTCGCGACCATCCCGGACCGCCACACCGACCGGGCCGCCTACGACACATCCCGGCCGCTGGAGCCGGCCCGGCTCGTCGAACTCACCGCGCTCGTCACCGCGACCGACACCCGGCTGGTCTGGTTCACCGACCCGGCGCAGATGCGGACGTTCGGCGACCTCACCGTCCGCGCCACCGAGGCCATCAACGCCGACACCCAGCAGTCCACCGACGACTTCGCCTGGTACCGCACCGGCTGGGCCGAGATCCAGGACCGCAAGGATGGGATCACGATCGACCCCTCGGGGAAGTCACCGCTGATCCGCGCGGTCGCGAAGCTGCTGCCGGTGACCCACCAGCAGAGCAACGACGGCTGGCTCAGCGGCACCCGCGATGTCCAGATCCCCACCGCCGCGGCGTTCGGTGCGCTCGTCGTGGGTGACCGGACCGATCCGACCCAGCGTCTGGAGGCCGGGCGCAGCTGGCAGCGCGTGCACCTCGCCGCCACCGCCGCCGGGCTGAGCATGCAACCGCTGTGCCAGATCCCCGAACGCATCGACCGCGAGCAGACCGCGGGGCTGCCCGCCGACATCACCACGGCGATGACGGCGCTCGTCCCGGGCGGGCAGTACCCGATCATGACGTTCCGGATCGGCCACCCCACCACCGACGCCCCGCGGAGCCCCCGCCGCCCGGCCGCAGACGTGGTGCTCGCGTGACCGGCCGGACGCGGGACGTCCTGGCGTCGTGGCGGATCGGGCTGGTGCTCGTCATCGCCGTGCTCTACGCCTGGATCGGCTTCTCCGCACACGGTCTCGACCGCGTTCTCGGCCTCGTCGGGGCCGTCCTGATCGTCGGAGCGGTCGCCGCTGCCGACCGCTCCAGGTCCGCCGCGATCGCGCTGCTCCTGCTGGGCACCCTCCCCCTCGCCGTCGTGACCTGGTGGAGCCTCGCCACTCCCCTGCTCGCCGTCCTCTGCATCGTGCTGTGCTGGCCTGGCGAGCGGCATGGCAGGCCGGCCTCCCGGCGCCCTGTGGGAGGGACCACGGATGTGTCGACTGTTCGGTCTGCACGCTGGTGACACGGCAGTGCCGGCGACGTTCTGGCTCATCGACGCTCCGGACAGCCTGGTCGACGGCCGCGCGTGAGCTGCGCGGTACCACGTTCGTCGCGCATGTCCGCTACGCCACCACAGGGGGCCACACGATGGCCAACACCCACCCGTTCCTGCAGGACGGCCGAGTGTTCGCCCACAACGGTGTCGTGCAGGGAATCCCCCAGCTCGAGACCCGGCTGGCCCACCTGGGCGCCATCGGGTTGGTCCACGGCGACACCGACAGCGAGCGGATCTTCGCCCTGATCACCGCGGAAACCCGCCGCAACGACGCGGACGTGACCGCCGGCCTGATCGCGGCGGTCGACTGGATCGCGACGCACCTGCCCGTCTACGCCCTCAATCTCGTGCTGGCCAGCGCCAGCGATCTGTGGGCGCTGCGCTACCCGGCGACGAACGAGCTCTACGTGCTGGACCGGCCCGCCGGCGGCACCGGCACCACCCGCGGCCTGGACGCCGCCAGCAGCCGGATCCGCGCCCGCTCCGAGCACCTGTCCATCCGCCGGTCACTGATCATCGCCAGCGAGCCGATGGACGCCGACCCCGGATGGAGACTGCTCGACCCCGGCGAGCTGCTGCACGTCACGGCGGACCTGACCGCCCGCAGCAGCACTCCCTTCCCACCCGTGCCGGCCCATCCGCTCGGGCTCTCCGATCTCGACGTGCACTCCGCCGCCTCCCAACAGCGCGGCATCCCGACCATCGGGTAACCCCGAGCAGCGCGGTGCAGGGCCCTGTGCGTCGGCGTTCGGGCCGTTGTGCCCTGCTGATCGGGGCGGCCGGCGGGGCATGTTCGGGTGATGACGTGGGACCAGCACCCACCGATCCCGACCAGCGCCGGGCCTTTGCACAGGAGTCACGTGATGTTCAGCTATCGAGTTCCAGCTCCCGACCAGGCCATGTTGATCTCCGGCGGGAAGGGTGGCGTCGGTGACAGTCCGTTCCGGGTTGTCACCGGGCACGGGGCTTTCGTGATGCCGTTCGTTCGCAAGGTGCGGTTCCTCACCTTGGCGATGTGTGAGGCCGAGGTCCAGGAAGCGTGCGTGACACGGCAGGCGATCGCGTTGAACGTGCGCGCGGTGATCGCGTTCAAGGTCGGGAACGACGACGAGTCCATCGTCAATACCGCACGGCGGTTCCTGTCGGATCAGGACCAGATGGCGATCCTGACCGGCCGGATCTTCGCCGGTCACCTGCGTTCCATCATCGGGTCGATGACCGTCGAGGAGATCGTCACCGAACGCCAGAAGCTGGCCGGCGAGGTACTCGACGGGTCGAAGGCGGAGATGGCCACCCTCGGGTTGACCGTGGACTCGTTGCAGATCCAGTCGATCGACGACATGAACCTGGGCTACATCGCGGCGATGGCCGCCCCGCACAACGCGGCCATCCAGCGGGAGGCCCAGATCGCCCAGGCCCGTGCCGATCAGGTTTCGGCCGAGGCCGTCCAGCAGTCTCAGCGTCAGCAGGCCGAGTACGCCCGGCAGACCGCGGTCATCCAGGCTCAGTACCGCGCCCAGATCGAAACCGCGCAGGCCGAAGCGGGACAGGCCGGGCCCCTTGCCCAGGCGCAGGCCACCCGGCAGGTCATCGCGGTACAGACCGAGCTCGCACAGCGCGCAGCCGAGCTGCGCCAGCAGCAACTGGTCGCTGAGGTGGTGCGGCCCGCGGAGGCCGAGGCCGGCGCGTCCGGATCCTGGCCCGCGCTGATGCGGAAAAGATGCGCATACAGTCCGAGGCCGCCGCTTCCAACGACCGGGTGGCGCTGGACCGGATGCTCATCGACCAGCTGCCCGAGATCGTGAAACAGGCCGCGAGCGGCCTGTCGGGCGCCCACGTGAGCATCCTCAACGGGGCTGACGGGCTCGGCGAGATCGCCGCCGGTCTGGTCAGCCAGGGTCTGACCATCCTGGAGTCGGTGAAGAAGGCCACCAACTCCCCGCTCGCCCAGGAATCTCCTGAGCCGTCGCCCGCGACCGGCCCGATTCCCGCTGGTCCCCTCAAGATCCCGGCCTGACCGCGGCGCTGCCAACCGGTCCCGGGCATCCGCAGCACAACCGTACGAACCGGCGGAGGTGGGTGTCGCGTCCGGATCCTGATCCTCGGCTCGGGTGTGATCGGCAGCGTTGACGCGGGAGGACTCCTGCGAGCGGGCCACGAGGTGGTCCTGCGCCCGCGGCACCCGGCTGGCGGACCTGCGCGGCGACGGCCTCGTTCTGCACGACGCCTACAGCGGCGACCGCTACGTCGGCACTGTTGCGGCTCACCGCCCCGGCGCCGACGGCAACGCCGAGTCGGGGCTATGAGGGTGTCAGCACGGTTCGGCAGGGTGGACCCGTTGTCCGGTGAGCTGGCGGAGCCGGATCGCGATGACGGTCGACTGCGGTGACACGGTCCCGAGGACCGTCAGGGGCAGGCCGGTGAGCCGGGCCAACCTTGCGGGGTCGCGGATCTCGTAGGTCTCGCCGACGCCCAGGACGCTCCACCCGGTGAGGGTGTGCGGGTCGATGTCGTCGGCCTCGAACGCGACCACGTCCTTGCGGGCGGCGCCGATCGGGCCACTGGCCCGGAACACGATCTCGTCATCGTCGATGAGGAAGGCCACGGGTTGGGCGGCGGGCATCGCCGACGCGGTGAACACGACGCGCCCCACCGCCACTGCCGCGAGCAGTCGCAGGCACCCGTCGCGGTCGATCGCGGCGGGGGGAGCGGGCACGGCCATCATCGGCATCGTCGACCTCTGTTCGGTTGCTGTTTCCCCCACGATGTGGGCAGGGACAGCGAGACGTGCAGAGGACAACGTCCCTTTCGTGGGCGCCGTCGGTCCGTCCTGGGAGCCCGGGTCAGTTGTGCGGGATGGACCAGGACAGCCAGGTGCCCTGGGTTTCGTAGGGGGCGAGGGTGAAGGTCCCGCCCCGCATCTCGGCGCGGCGGCGCAGGTTCGCCAGTCCGCTGCGCCGCTGCGTGGGGCCGATCCCGACGCCTGTGTCGCGGACATCGAGGGTCAACCGCTCGGGGCCGGAGTGGAGATCGACCTCGGCCGAGCGGGCGTGGGCGTGGCGGGCGACGTTGGTCAGGGCCTCGCGCAGCACCGCGAGCAGGTCGGCCACGACGTCGTCGGGCAGCGTGTTCTCGAGTAGTCCGGAGAACCGCACGGTGGGTTCGAACCCGAGCATCGGCGCGACGTCGGCGACGACGTCGAGCAGCCGGGCCCGGACCCCGCTCGGTGCGGTGCCGGTGACCTGCTGGAGCCCGAAGATGGTGGTGCGGACCTGGCTGATGGTGTCGTCGAGGTCACCGATGGTGGCCTGGACCCGGTCGTGGGCCTTCCCGGCGGGGAGTCCCCCCAGCACACTCTGCAGGGTCAATCCCGAGGCGAACAGCCGCTGGATGACATGGTCGTGCAGGTCGGCGGCGATGCGGTCGCGTTCGTCGAGCATCGCGGTGCGTTGCTGCTCCCGGCGGGACTCGGCGAGCTCGAGTGCGAGTGAGGCCTGGTTGGCGAACGCGGTGGCGGTGTCGAGGTCATCAGCGGTGAACTCGACCCGCCCGCGGACCCGCACCGCGGTGAGTACGCCGTGAGTGCGCTTCGGACCCAGCAGCGGTATGAGCAGCAACGGGCCGGAATCCAGCACAGACGAGGTGATGGAGGTGAGCGGCGACTCGTCCCGGTCGGAGAGCCGCTGCGCGACGCCGGTCGTGAGGACGTGACCGCACAGTGTTCCGGCGCTGCGGGTGACGCTCTGACCGCGCAGGTCGTCGGCGCCGGAACCGACGGCGACCTCGATCCGCAGGTCGTCGGTGTCACCGTCGGGGAGCACGATGGTGACGAGGTCGGCGTGGGCGACGGCGAGGCTGCGCTCGGCGATGAACTGCAACGGATCACCGAGCACCTCACCGGAGTCGTCGGTGGGGTTGGGGACGGCGAGCAGCCGCCGGGTGATGGCCGCGGAGGCCTGCAACCACTCCTGGCGGCTGCGTGCGGCGTCGAACAGGCGGGAGTTGTCGATGGCCACCCCGGCCGTCCCGGCGAGCGCCTGGATGAGGGCGACGTCCTCGTTGCTGAACTCTCCGCGCGTGCTCCCGCACAGGTAGAGGTTGCCGTAGACCTCGTCGCGGACCCGGATCGGGACCCCGAGGAAGCTGTCCATCGGGGGATGGCCCTCAGGGAAGCCCGAGGAGCGGGCGTCATCGGCGATGCGCCGCAGCCGGATCGGCTCGGGATTCTCGATCAGGGCCCCGAGCAGGCCCTTGCCCTGCGGCAGGTCCCCGATCCCGGCGACCACCTCCGCGGCCATGCCGACGTGGATGAACTGGGCCAGATGCCCGTCGGGGGCGATCACACCGATCGCGGCGTAGCGGGCGCCGATCAGGTCGCGGGCGGCCTCGACGATGTGGCGCAGCAGGACGGGCAACGCCAGATCACTGATGATCAACTGGTTGGCGTGCAGCAGACCCCGGAGCCGGCCCTGGGTGGACAGAACCTCCTGCGCACGCTCGACGACCTGCCCGAGCAGCTCGTCGAGCTCCAGCCGCGGCAGGTCCGGGAACGTCAGCGCTACTCCCGATGGTGCCGGCCGGTCGTGTGCGGGACCGGACCGGGCGCTCGGAGGGTCGGGGCCCGTCGGGGAAGCGAAACTCATCCAGCCCTTTCCAGACGTCGTCGAAGACCGACGCGTCACCAAGGTCCGGAGCGACGCCACCAGGACACCACGTCGACGGCTGGACGGCTACCGCTAGGACGGCGCTGAAGAAGCCGGTTCTGTGGCTCGGCTTGAAGTTGGAGCGGACTGTGCGTGGCGCATGGGAACCGCGGTCGGGGGCCGGGTCGGTCGGGGTCGGGTCGGGCAGATGTGGCTGCCTCTCGCAGGTCTG
>JBBRLM010000083.1:0-26459 GCA_038231335.1 Mycobacteriales bacterium | reverse complement strand
TGAGCCAGGATGGAAGGGCGGGCACGGAGCCTCCAACGATCACGAAGCGTAGACAACTTCATGATCGACAGGTCCGTGCCCGCTCCTTGTCCGCCACGCCCGGCCGCGACCAGGCTGTGATCATTCCGCGCGACCTCTTAGGGACGGCCATGGGTCTGCTCCTCGTTCTCGCTGTTCCCGACCGGCTGGTCGGCGGTCTCACAGGGGTCGGCGTGCCACCAGCCGAAGGGATCCGGGAGCCCCCGCCACGCGTCCTCGCCCGCGGCGAGCTCGGCGTCTGTGAGGAGGGCCTCGCGCAGCCGCGCCTCGATATCGTCGGGGTCGGCGTCGTGGGTGATCACGACGAGGTCCTGGGCGCGGTCGCCGAAGCGCGGGTGCCAGCCCAGGGCCGCGATCGCCCGCCGCTGCGCCGACGCCTCCTCCCACGCGTCGTCGCCGGCGCCGTCGAGCCAGTCGCCCGCATGTCCGACCCGCAGGCCGCCGCCCGCGGACTCCAGCCACAGGACGGCCTCGGGCCGGGTCGCCAGCCAGACCCGGCCGCGGGTGCGGACGACACCGTCGAGCAGGACGTCGATCGCGTGGTGCAGGCGCTCCGGATGGAACGGGCGGCGCGCGGAGAACAGCAGCAGCCGGACCCCGCAGTCCCCGGCCAGCGGCGGTTCCCCGCCCAGCAGCGGCGCGTGCACGTCGTCGGGGCGGCCGCGCCGCGCGACGTCCGTGCGGCCGAGGAACACCCGGTCGTCGAGATCCGCGCGCCGGACGCGCCCGGCGGCCGGGGCGAGCCGCGCCAGCACGGCGTCGGTGCGGGCGAGCCCCCACGCGTCGGAGGTGCCGGTGTGGACGAGGAGATCGGCGAACTCCACCTGCCCGACGGCCACCTGCGCGACGGTCCGCTCGTCGTCCGGCAACTCCGCCATCCCACGCTCGGGAAGCACGTCGTCGCCCGTCGCGTCGGCGAACCAGGTGCCCGCGTCGACGCACGTGACGACTCCGCGCAGGTCGACGAGATCGGTCACCGGTCGGTCGTCCACCAGCACGTGGAGCAGCGACCAGCAGACCTGCTCGGGTTCGAGCGCGGGGTCGAGATGCAGCACGATCCGCCGCGGCCCGCCCGGACCCGCCAGCTCGACCAGCGACGGCAGCAGGTCCTCGCGCAGCGTGCACGAGAGACAGCCGTGCACGAGTTCGATCGTGGTGACCAGGTCGTCGGGGCCGCGGCGTAGGCGTCTCCGGACGGTGCCGGTCCCGATGTCCCCCAGGTCGTGGTGCAGCACGGCGACGTCGGGGTCGAGCGCGCGGATGCGCGTGATCACGGCCTCGACGCCGGCGGTGTGCAGGCCGGTGAGTACCAGCAGTTCCGGTGGTGACACGGGTCCTCCTCCTCGGGCATGTCCTGGGATGGACTAGCGTTACTCTAGATGAAAACGACTGTCGTTACCGACGGAGGGTGACCATGGCGAAGAGCAACGAGATACGACCGATCGTGAAGATGCGGTCGACGGCGGGCACCGGCACCACGTACGTGACCCGCAAGAACCGGCGCAACGACCCGGACCGGATGGTGCTGCGCAAGTACGACCCGGCCGTGCGCCGCCACGTCGAGTTCCGCGAGGAGCGCTGACGTGCCCCGGGAGAAGTCGCTGCGCCCGCCCAAGCGCAAGGTCAACCCGCTGCACGTCAAGCGGATCACCGAGGTCGACTGGAAGGACACGACGCTGCTGCGCCAGTTCGTCTCCGACCGCGGCAAGATCCGCGCGCGCAGGGTCACGGGCCTGACTCCGCAGCAGCAGCGGCAGGTGGCCACGGCCATCCGCAACGCGCGCGAGATGGCGCTGCTGCCCTACCCGCACGCCGGGAGGGGATGAGTCGTGGCGCAGCGTTGCCAGCTGACCGGGCGCGAGCCCGGGTTCGGCAGGACGGTGTCCCACTCGCACCGGCGCACGAACCGCCGGTTCGACCCCAACATCCAGACCAAGCACTACGAGTTCGAGGGGCGCCGCATCCGGCTGCGCCTGTCCACCGACGCGATCAGGACGATCGACCGGATCGGCGTCGAGGCCGCCGTGGCGCGGATCCGAGCGTGAGGGGGGAAGGTCTGATGGCGAAAAGATCCAAGATCGCGGCCAACGAACGGCGCAAGGCGGTCGTGGCCCGGTTCGCGGCACGCCGGGCCGAGCTCAAGGCGATCATCGCCGGGCCCACCACGCCCGACGACGAGCGGGACGCGGCGGTGCGGGAACTGAACCGCCAGCCCCGCGACGCGAGCGCCACCCGCGTCCGCAACCGCGACGTCGCCGACGGCCGCCCGCGCGGGCACCTGCGCAAGTTCGGGGTGTCGCGGGTACGGTTCCGCCAGATGGCACACGACGGGCAGCTGCCGGGGGTCACCAAGTCCAGCTGGTGACGGGTACCCGTTTCCTGGCGGCCCCGGGTGTTGTGTAGAGTTGCCGGGGCCGCCAGGGATGGCGGCCGGCCGCCCCTTTAGCTCAGTCGGCAGAGCGTCTCCATGGTAAGGAGAAGGTCTACGGTTCGATTCCGTAAAGGGGCTCTGTGAGGTATGTGACCTACCTCGCACTGTGCAGTTCTCACTAAAGCGGTGTAGCTCAGCTGGTAGAGCAAGCGGCTCATAATCGCTGTGTCGCCGGTTCAAGTCCGGCCACCGCTACCAGACTGACCAGCTCAGACAAGCAAGCAGGAGGCACCCATCATGGGTAAGGCCACGGACGTCCGGCCGAAGATCACGTTGGCGTGCGAGCAGTGCAAGCACCGCAACTACATCACCAAGAAGAACCGCCGCAACGATCCTGACCGCCTCGCGGTCAAGAAGTTCTGCTCGAACTGCGGCACGCACCGCGAGCACCGCGAGACCCGCTGAGGGTGGTCGACACCTCCTTCGTCGGACGTGCGCTGGACCCGGTCACCTACCGGGTGGGACGCGAGAAGATCCGTGAGTTCGCCCTCGCCATCGGCGAGGGCGCACTTGTGTGCACGGACATCGACGCCGCCCGCGCCGCCGGACACTCCGATCTGGTCGCGCCGCCCACCTTCACGGTCACGTTCACCCTCCCGCTGATCACGGATTTCCTCAAGGATCCCGCGTTCGGCTGGGACTACTCGCGCATGGTGCACGCCGACCAGTCGATCACCCTGCACCGTCCGGTGGTCGGCGGCGACGAGCTCACCACGGTGATCCACGTCGAGGACCTCAAGGCCCGCGCCGGCAGTCTCATGCTGACGTTGCGCTGCGAGGTCACGGACCCGGACGGCGCCGCGGTGGCCACCACGACGTCGATGCTGGTCACCCAGGGGGAGCTGTGAGCGCGATCGAGAAGGGCACCGAGCTCCCGCTCCTGTCGCTGCGCGTCACCCGGGCCGACCTCGTCCGGTACGCGGGCGCGTCGGGCGATCTCAACCCGATCCACTGGAGCGACCGCGTCGCCACTTCCGTCGGGCTCCCGGGCGTCATCGCCCACGGGATGCTGACGATGGCGCTGGCCGGCCGGCTCGTCACGCAGTGGGCGGGCGATCCCGCAGGAGTGCGCAGCTACGGCGTGCGCTTCACCCGGCCCGTCGTCGTCCCCGACGACGACGAGGGCGCGCTCGTCGAGTTCTCCGGCAAGGTCGCCGACGTCGTCGACGCCGAGGACGGCACCCGCGTTGCCCGCGTGGCCATCACTGCGATGTTCGACGGGAAGACGGTGCTGGGCCGGGCCACCGCCGAGGTCGTCGTCGCTCACTGAGCGAGTCCTGTTGCCGACGCCCGGCGATGGGTCGATGCTGCGCCGGTCCGGCAATCGATCTGTGGAGGAACGCATGAAGTTCGCGAAGCTGGTGGACAAGGCGTGGGAGGACAAGACGGCCGCCGAGATCCTGGCTGCCCCGCCGTCGGCGCTCGAAGGACTCACCGAGAAGCACGACGAGGTCCTTAAGGGCCTGGGTATCAAGACCATCGCCGATCTCGGTAAGTGGAAGTACGCCACCCGGGCCGCCGCGCTCCTCGCGCTGGGCGACCTCGACAAGTAGCCCGTGCCACGTGCGTCCGCGCGGATCGGGTGTGCGGTTTCCGGGGTGCTCCCGGGGTGCCGTACACTCGATTCGCTGGACGCGCCCGATGGTGCGTTGCTGGTCTAGGGGTGTAGCTCAACTGGCAGAGCAGCGGTCTCCAAAACCGCAGGTTGCAGGTTCAAGTCCTGTCACCCCTGCCACTGTGGGAGAAGTGAACGGCAATCGGCTGGAGGGTCAGAGCGTGACTGAGGAACGCGAGGCGGACGGTAACGGGCAGGAGCGCCCGCGCACCGCTGCCGACCGTCGGGGTCGACGCTCCGGTCCTGCTCCGGTCGAGGGCGGGAAGGGTCGGGCCACCGCGGTCCGCGACACCCGTCCGGCCAAGGTCTCGCTGCCGAGCAGGCTCGTCCGCTTCCTCCGCGAGGTGGTCGCCGAGCTGCGGAAGGTCATCTGGCCCTCCCGCAAGCAGCTGGTCACCTACACGATCGTCGTGCTGGTGTTCGTGTCGTTCATGGTCGCGCTGGTGGCACTGCTGGACTTCGGGTTCGCGCAGGGTGTCCGCTTCCTGTTCGGGACCTGAGCCTGTTCGGCACCTGAGCCCCGCACACCCGGCACGACACGGACGAAGAGGAATCGAGTACATCGTGAGTTCCCAGTACGGCGACCCGTCGATCGACGCCAACGAGGCCGCGATCAGGGCGGTCGACGAGGCATCCCCTGACGCCGACCTGCCCGAGCAGGCCGTTCAGGAGGCCGACGTCGAGGTCGTGCACGGGGCCGATGTGGCGTCGAGCGACTACACCGACGAGGACGACACGGACACCGCGGGCGCGGCCGCCGAGACCATCGGTGCCGAGGACGCGGCGGAGGCCCCCGAGGTCGCCACCGCCGACGAGGCGGGCGACGACCCCGACGCCGACCCGATCGAGGAGATGCGCGCGGCCCTGCGCCGCGCCCCCGGCGACTGGTACGTCGTGCACTCCTACGCCGGCTACGAGAACAAGGTCAAGACCAACCTCGAGACCCGCGTGCAGACGCTCGACGTGGAGGACTTCATCTTCCAGGTCGAGGTGCCCACCGAAGAGGTCACCGAGATCAAGAACGGTCAGCGCAAGCAGGTGCAGCGCAAGGTGCTGCCCGGCTACATCCTGGTGCGGATGGATCTCAACGACCAGTCGTGGGGCGCCGTGCGCAACACGCCGGGCGTCACCGGTTTCGTGGGGGCCACCTCCAAGCCGTCGCCGCTCACCCACGACGAGGTCATCAAGTTCCTCCTCCCGAAGGTCGAGCCCAAGAAGGACGACCCGGCGGGCGGCAAGTCCTCCGGCGGCTCGTCGCAGGGCAAGTCCTCGGTCGAGGTCGACTTCGAGGTCGGTGAGTCGGTCACCGTCATGGACGGCCCGTTCGCCACGCTCCCCGCCACCATCAACGAGGTCAACGTGGACGCCCAGAAGCTCAAGGTGCTGGTGTCCATCTTCGGCCGCGAGACCCCCGTCGAGCTGGCGTTCAGCCAGGTCTCGAAGATCTGAACCTCGCTGCGTCGGCAGGTCGCAGCGCGCTCAACCGGAAACAAGGAACACAGACATGCCTCCCAAGAAGCGGAAGCTCTCCGCGATCATCAAGCTCCAGATCAAGGCCGGTGCGGCCACGCCCGCACCGCCCGTCGGCCCCGCGCTCGGACAGCACGGCGTCAACATCATGGAGTTCTGCAAGGCCTACAACGCGGCCACCGAGTCCCAGCGGGGCGACGTGGTGCCGGTCGAGATCTCCGTGTTCGAGGACCGTTCGTTCTCGTTCGAGCTCAAGACCCCTCCCGCCGCACGCCTGCTGCTCAAGGCGGCCGGCGTCGAGAAGGGCAGCGGCGAGCCGCACGTCAAGAAGGTCGCCACCGTCACGATGGACCAGGTGAAGTCGATCGCGCAGACCAAGATGCGTGACCTCAACGCCAAGGACATCGACCAGGCCGCCAAGATCATCGCTGGCACCGCCCGATCGATGGGCATCACGATCAAGGGCTGACCAGCCCGCATGCACGCGTGGGAGAGCCGAGCGCGGCTCGTCACCACGAACTGACCAGCTAGCAGAGGACAGAAGATGGCACAGCGCAGCAAGGTCTACCGCCAGGCGGCGGAGAAGATCGACGCCGACCGGCTCTACACCCCGCTCGAGGCCGCCGCACTGGCGAAGGAGACGGGCAGCACCAAGATGGACGCCACCGTCGAGGTCGCCATGCGACTCGGCGTGGACCCCCGCAAGGCCGACCAGATGGTCCGCGGAACCGTGAACCTGCCGCACGGAACCGGTAAGACCGCCACGGTCATCGTGTTCGCCACCGGCGACAAGGCCGCCGAGGCCGAGGCCGCCGGCGCCGACGTCGTGGGCGCCGAGGACCTGATCGAGCGCATCCAGGGTGGGTGGCTGGACTTCGACGCCGCCATCGCCACCCCGGACCAGATGGCCAAGGTCGGGCGCATCGCCCGCATCCTCGGCCCGCGTGGCCTGATGCCCAACCCCAAGACGGGCACCGTCACCCCGGACGTCACCAAGGCTGTCCAGGACATCAAGGGCGGAAAGATCAACTTCCGCGTCGACAAGCAGGCCAACCTGCACCTGGTGATCGGCAAGGCCTCGTTCGACACCGAGAAGCTGGTGGAGAACTACGGCGCCGCGCTGGACGAGATCCTGCGGGCCAAGCCGTCGGCCGCGAAGGGCCGCTACATCAAGAAGATCACCGTGAGCACCACCACGGGCCCCGGCATCCCGGTCGACCCGCTGCGCACCCGCAACCTCCTGGTGGACGAGACCCCGTCCGCCTGAGGTAGCCCGCGCACCACCAGCACCCCGTCGCCCACTGGGCGGCGGGGTGCTGTCGTGTGTCACTACTTCCAGTCCGCCAGGACCTCGTCCACCGTCTCCGGGGCCTTCGCGCGGGCCGGGATCTCGGTCCGCGTGCGGGAGAAGCGGGGGGCCGGGGCGGCCTGGGCCACACCGTCGTTCTCGACGATGGTCTGGCGGGCGGCCAGGTGTGGGTGCGCCGCGGCCTCGCCGAACGCCAGCACGGGCGTCACACACGCGTCGGTATCGGCGAACACCGCGGCCCACTCGTCGCGACTCTTCGAGGCGAAGACCTCGACGATCCGGGCGCGCAGCTCGGGCCAGCGGTCCCGGTCCATCTGGCCGGGCAGATCGGCACCGGTGAGGCCGAGGCCCTCCAGCATGGCCGCGTAGAACTGCGGTTCGATCGCACCGACGGCGACGTGCCGGCCGTCGGAGCACGTGTAGGTGTCGTAGAAGGGCGCGTGGCCGTCGAGAAGATTGGAGTCGGGCTCGTCGATCCAGAACTTCTGGGACAGGAAGCCCCAGAACATCTGGTTGAGCACCGACACGCCGTCGACCATCGCGGCGTCGACCACCTGGCCCTGCCCGGAGCGCTGCGCCTCCCAGAGTGCCGACATCACACCGATGACGAGCAGCATCGAGCCGCCGCCGAAGTCGCCGACCAGGTTCAGCGGGGGCACCGGCCGTTCACCCTTGCGGCCGATCGCGTGCAGCGAACCCGTCAGGGAGATGTAGTTGATGTCGTGGCCGGCGCGCTGGGCCATCGGGCCGTCCTGGCCCCAGCCGGTCATCCGGGCGTAGACGAGCCTGGGGTTGCGGGCGTGGCAGTCGACTGGCCCGACGCCCAGCCGTTCCGTGACACCGGGCCGGAAGCCCTCGAGCAGCACGTCGGCGTGCTCGACGAGGCGCAGCACGGTCTCCCTGCCGTCGGGGTCCTTGAGGTTTGCGGCCACGCGGCGGCGGCCGCGCAGCGTGGGGTCCGGGGCCTCGGCCGAGCCGAGCTGCAGCGCCCCGGACGGCCGGTCGACGCGGACGACGTCCGCCCCGAGGTCGGCGAGGATCATGGCGGCGTGCGGGCCCGGCCCGATGCCGGCGAGCTCCACGACCTTCAGTCCTGCGAGCGGTCCGCTCCGGGCCACGTGACACCTCCGTTGGTTCGACTGAGCCGCACTATACGGTCAGTCCTGACCGTTCCGGGGAGCCGTCAGGCCACCGCGATGGGCTCCGTGTCGCCGGCCGGGGCCGTGCTGTCGATCTCGCGCCACGCGACGGCCAGGCGGGCCAGTGCCTCGTCGACCTGGTCGCGGCGCAGCGTGAAGGGCAGCCGCAGGTACCGCTCGAACGCGCCGTCGAGCCCGAACCGGGGGCCGGCCGCCAGCAGCACGTCGTGGCGCCGGGCCGCGCCGACCAGCCGGCTCGACACGGGCTCACCGAGGTCCACCCAGAGACTCAGCCCACCGGCGGGCCGTGACGGGCGCCAGTGCGGGAAGGCGTGGCCCAGCCGCTCGAGCAGGTGGTCGCGGGCCACGGTGAGCTCGGCGCGTCGGGAGGCGGCCACCGGCTCGATCGCGGCGATCAGCCGCGCCGCGACGAGCTGTTCGAGCACCGGACCGCCCAGATCGGTGGCCGCCCGGGTGGCCGCGAGCCTGCGCACCATGGGCGCGGACGTGCGGATCCACCCGATGCGCAGGCCACCCCAGAAGATCTTGCTGGCCGAGCCCACGGTGATGACCAGCGGCGAGTCGGCGCCGCCGTGCGCGGCCACGGGGGGTGGAGCCGGCCGGTCGAGCGGCAACTCGGAGAGCGTCTCGTCGACGACGAGTGTCGTGCCGGTGCGCCGCGCCAGCTCCACGATCCGCTGCCGTCCGCACACGTCGAGGACCGCGCCGGTGGGGTTCTGGAAGTCCGGGACCAGGTAGGCCAGTTTCGGCGCGGCGTCGCGGACGGCCGCGGTGAGCAGATCGAGGTCCCAGCTCCCGGTGCCGTGCGGGCCGGGGGCCATCGGGACGGGCACCGGCCGGGCACCGCGGATGCGGATCGCGTCGAGCGCGTTGGGGTAGGTCGGGTGCTCCACGAGTACCCGGTCACCCGGTCCTGCCAGTGCCTGCAGCACGAGCCCGATCGCGTTCTGCGCCCCCGCCGTCACGAGTACCTGGTCGGCTGTCGTGGGCAGCCCGCGGGCGGTGAAGCGGTCGGCGATGACGCTGCGCAGGACCGTCAGCCCGAGCAGGTCGTAACCGTGACCGCCGAGGTGGACGTCGAGGTCCTGGACGGCCGCGGCGGAGGCGGCGCGGATCGCCTCGGCCGGAGCGGGCGGCGAGGCGTGGGCCAGGTCGAACAGCGCCCGGTCGCCGTGCGGGGAGAACGGGGCGGTGGCCCCGGGCCGGCCCTCGGGCAGCGTGGTCCAGCTGCCGGAGCCACGCCTGCTGTGCAGTACCCCGGCGTCGCGCAGAGCGTCGTAGGTGCTGGCCACAGTGGTCCGGCTGACCTCCAGCGCGCCGGCCAGCTCCCGCTCGGCGGGCACCCGCGTCTGCAGCGGCAGCCGGCCGTCGAGGACCAGGAGGCGGACGCGCTCGGTGAGCGCGCCGGCGAGGCCGCGCCCGTCGGGCGGGCGCCAGTCACCCAGCAGCCGCGCGAAGCTGCGCGCGCCGATGCGCCGTTCGAGGTCGGAGGAGTCCACTCGTCCACCCTCCCGGAACTGGCCCTGTTGTACAGGGCCAATTCCGGCCGGGGTGGCCTGCTCAGCCGCTCCAGTCCCACACGCCGTGGGCGAAGACCTCCACCGCACGTCCGCCGTCGTCCCGTCGCTCCGCGGTGTAGCTGTAGCGACCCGACTGCCACTGCTCGTGCGCCGCCACCGACCCCAGGTTCAAGGTGGCCCACTGCTGCCAGTCGCCCTCGATCTCCGGCACCGGCTCCGGCGGGTCGCAGGCGACGTCGATGAATGGGTGGAAGTGGCCGCGTAGGCCGGTCCACATCTGCACGTCCAGCCAGACGACATCCATCGACGGAGTATCCGGTACCGCCGTTCGGTCGGCAGCGCAGAGGGCCGATCGGGGGATCAGGCGTCGAGCAGGTCCTTGCGGCCGGCCGCCTCGAGGCTCTCGCGGTAGGGCCCGAACAGGCCCTTGGCCAGCGGCAGGACCTTCAGCAGCTTCGCCACGGGGCCCTTCGCGCGGACCTGTCCCTTCGCGAGTGCGACGGGGAGCACGACCTTGCCGAGCCAGAACTTGTTGCCGGTGTCGGCACTCATGTGCAGCTCGACGTTGGGCTGGGGGCCCTTGCCGGCGCCCTCGAAGATCTCCGCGTTCGGCATGTCGACGGTGATGACCGCCGCCGGGTCGGTGTAGGTGATCCGCAGGACCACGCCGGACGGCTGCAGCTTCGCCACGAGCTCGGCGTCCTCCATACCCCGCCGGAACACGCCACCCAGGAACTCGTAGACCTCGGCCTCATCGGTGAACGCCGCCACGTCGCAGCTCCTGTCTCTCGGGATGATCGCCAGAGTGTGACGTGTCCCGCAGGTCGGCGCGAGCCCACGAACGGGCCACGCCCGGCCCGCGCGGGCCAGCGCCTCAGGTGCCGTCCGAGTCCAGCAGGCCGTAGCGGCCTGCCAGCGCGGCGGCCTCGATGCGGTTGGCCGCGCCCAGCTTGTGCAGCAGCGAGGCGATCATCCGCTTCGCCGTGCGGTCGCTCACCAGCATGGGCTTGGCGATCTCACTGGTCTCCAGGCCGCGGGCGAGCAGGGCCCAGAGCTGCAGCTCGCGGCTGCCGAGGCGTTCCACGATGCCGTTCCCGGTGCGGTCGCCCGCCGACAGGAGCGCGTCGAGCAGGTCGCCCCGCACCACGCGCACCCCCGCGGCGATCGTCAGCAGCGGCGCGACGAGCACCTCGGGATCGGCCGACTTGCCCAGGAACCCCGACGCTCCGGCCCGCAGCGCGGCCGCGGCCAGGTCGAGGTCCTCGGTGCCCGACAGGGCCAGGATCGCGGTGTCCGGGTACGCCGCGCTGACCCGGCGGATCGTCTCGACGCCCCCCAGCGGTGGCAGGGCGAGGTCGATGATCGCGATGTCGGCGCCCTCGCGGCCCACCAGCGCCACGGCCTCCTCGCCCGCGGTCGCGGACCCGGCCACGACGAACCGGTCGCCGGCCCGCGACTCCAGCAGCAGGGCCAGGCCCTGTGCGAAGAGCGCGTGATCGTCGACGATGACCACCACGTACCGGCCGTCGCGCACGATCAGCGACTCTAGTGGGGTGTCGGAGGAGCAGCGATGACCGCGTTCACCGAGGTCGACAGCGCAGCACGCACGCTCGAACAGCGGACGGCGTCGGCGATCCGGCTGCTGGTGGTGCTCTCGATCGGTCTGGCCGTCTTCATCGGACCGCAGCTGGCGAGGGGTCGCCTGGGGACGGTGATCGTGCTCATCGTGCTGACGTTCGGCTACGCGGTGGCCATCGCGGTGGCGGAGCGGGTCGGCCGGCAGATCCTGTCGCCGCGCCTGGCGACGACGTTCGACGGCCTCCTCGTGCTGGTGATCTGCGGTCTCACCGGCGGCGCCGACAGCATCATGGTCGCGCTGCTCCCGCTGGTAGTCATCGCGGCGTCGGTCCGCGGCGGGGCGGCGATCGGGAGGCTCGCGGCCCTGCTGGCCGGTATCGGCTTCACGGTCGCCGCGGTGCTCGGCACGGACGCCGACCAGCCGCCGTCGCACGCGTGGCTGGCGGGGGCCTGGTGGACGGGCTACCTGGTGGCCGCGGCGGTGCTGGTCGGCGTGCTCGTGCGGATGCTGGAGCGGCAGGTCGCCGCCGCCGCCGAGTCCCGGGCGCGGGCGGCGGCCGAGCACGAGGCGTTCCTGGAGGAGCGCGATCTGCGGGCCCGCCTGCTCGCCGCACAGGAGGCCCGGCTGGACGGGGTCCGGGTGGTCCTGCACGAGTTCCGCACGCCCGTCGCGTCGTTGACGGCGCTGACGCGTGACCTCGGCCGGCTCTCCGACGAGTCGCGGACGGTCGCGATCGGGCTGCTCGCCGAGCACGCCGTGCACCTGCGCGACATGCTCGACGGCCTCGCCGACGTCGCTGTGCAGAACGGCAGCCCGCTCGGGCGGGTGCGGGACCGCCCGGTGCGGCTGGCGGAGCTGGCCGACGCGGTCCTCGACGCCGCCGGGGTCGTCCCGTCCCGGCGCCTGCCACACATCGAGCCGCCCGACGCCGTGGTGCGCTGCGATCCGCAACGGCTGCGCCGGGTGCTGACCAACCTCGTGGAGAACGCCGCCCGGCACAGCGGTGACGCCCCGGTCGAGCTGGATCTCGTGCACGCGGCCGGGCGGCTCGTCGTCGAGGTCCGCGATCGCGGGCCCGGCCTGCCGCCGGGCCAGGAGGGACTGGTGACGGCCAAGGGCGTGGCGATGGGGGAGCGGCGCGGCACGGCGGGCCTGGGCCTGTGGATCGTCGAGACGATCGTGGCCGCCATGGACGGCGAGCTCTCCCTGCTGCCCCGCACCGGCGGTGGCCTGGTGGCGCACCTCGAGCTACCCCTCCCCGCCGCCTGACCGCGAGCCGCGGGCACACGTACGGGTGGTCTGGCACCTGCGGGCCAGCGGGGGAACGGCCGGGCCGGTGCGTCCCCCCGGTGATCCGCGTCATCATGCCCCCATGAAGACGACGGCAGCGGTGCTGTGGGAGCAGGGTGGCAAGTGGGAGATCGAGGAGGTCGAGCTCGATCCGCCGAACGCCGGTGAGGTGATGGTCGAGCTCACGGCCAGCGGGCTGTGCCACTCCGACGAGCACATGATCACCGGCGACCTGCCCGTCTCCTACCCGATGGTCGGTGGTCACGAGGGCGCCGGGCGCGTGATCGAGATCGGCCCCGGCGTCACCGACGTCGAGGTCGGTGACCCCGTCGTCATGACATTCCTGCCGTCCTGCGGCCGCTGCAGCTACTGCGTGCGCGGCTACACCAGCCTCTGCGACGACGGCGCCGGCGCCACGCTCGGCCCGCAGCTCGACGGCACCTACCGCTTCCACGCCCGAGGCGAGGACATCGGTCAGATGTGCCTGCTCGGCACGTTCGCCAAGCACACCGTCGTGCCGGTGAAGTCCGTTGTGAAGATCGACGAGGGCTTCCCGCTGCACCTGGCTGCGCTCGTCGGCTGCGGCGTCACCACCGGCTTCGGCTCCGCCGTGCGCACCGCAGAGCTGCGCGCGGGCGACACCGCCGTCGTGATCGGCATCGGCGGTATCGGCGCCAACGCGGTACAGGGCGCGCGGATCGCGGGCTGCCGCTACGTCGTGGCCGTCGACCCGGTGGCGTTCAAGCGCGAGAAGGCCCTCGAGCTGGGCGCCACGCATGTGGCCGCGAGCGTCGACGAGGCCTGGAACATCGTCTCCGAGATCACCCGCGGCCAGCTCGCCGAGGCCGCCATCATCACCACCGGCGTGGCCGAGGGCTCGATGCTCCAGCCGGCGCTGCAGCTCGTCGGCAAGAAGGGCCGCGTCGTGGTCACGGCGCTGGGCCACGCCGCCGAGGAGACCGCGTCGCTGTCACTGCTGGAGCTCACGCTCTACGAGAAGCAGGTACGCGGGGCCCTGTTCGGGTCGTCCAACGGGCAGCACGACGTGCCCCGCCTGCTCGAGATGTACAACCTGGGCCAGCTCAAGCTCGACGAGCTGATCACCCGCGAGTACACGCTGGAAGAGGTCAACCAGGGGTACGAGGACATGCGCGAGGGCCGCAACATCCGCGGACTCATCCGCTACTGAGCAGAGCAGCAACGGCGGTTCCACGACAGGGCGTTCCTCATGATCGGGCGTTCGGCGCGTTATCGGCCAGATCTTTCGGCCGGTGGCTGCGCCCGGGCGTCGTCCGAGATCACGATCCGTCGGGCACGCCCTGGGTGCGGCTGACGACGCGGTCGATCAGGCCGTACGCCGCCGCCTCGGTGGGGGAGAACCAGCGGTCGCGGTCGAAGTCGGCCGCGATCTGCTCGACGCTCTGCCCCGAATGGGCGGCGGTGATCTCCGCGATCTGCTGTGTGAGCCGGTGCAGCATGTCGGCGCGCATGACGGTGTCGGACTCCGTGCCCCCGATCCCCGACGACGGCTGGTGCATCAGGCCATCACATCAACGGCAGGGCGGCGTGCGGCAGGGCCAGCCGCTTGCCGGGCGCGCCGCAGGTGAGCAGGAACTGGCCCATCGAGGCCGCCGGGCCGGTGGCGACGGTGGAGACGTCGGGCTCGATCGCGTTCATGGTGTCGTAGATCGCCAGGCCCGCGGTGACGGAGCCGGGGAGTTGATGTAGAGCGCGATCGGGCGGTCCGGCTCGGTGGACTCCAGGCAGATCAGCTGCGCCATGACGTCGTTGGCGCACGCGTCGTCGATCGGGGTGCCGAGGAAGATGATCCGCCCTTCGAACAGGTAGGGGTGCCGACGGCGGTCGCAGAGCCCGTTTCGCGGACAGTGAGAACTTCGCCCACAGCGAAAGGCGTACCGCCGGTAACCCAATCGGAGCAACTTGGGTCACACCTGCAACTGGTGAGTAACCAGGCCCACGCGGCGTCGTTCTCCGGTTGTGGGCAGTCGGCCGCCCGCTCCCCGCTACCGCGCCGACGAGCCCCAGGGTCCAATGAGGGAGTGGCTCTATGATCTCGCCGGCCAACATCACGGCTACGGTTCCCGCCGCGGCCCCGGCTTGTGAGCACTCGGTATGACCGGCGTCGAGGTGACCGTCGAGGGACTGTCGAAGTCCTTCGGACGGGCGAACATCTGGTCCGACGTGTCGCTGACCCTGCCGCCCGGTGAGGTCAGCGTGCTGCTGGGGCCGTCGGGTACGGGCAAGTCGGTGTTCCTGAAGACCCTGATCGGGCTGCTGAAGCCGGAGAAGGGCTCGATCGTCATCCACGACACCGACCTGGTGAAGTGCTCGGAGTCGCGGCTCTACGAGCTGCGGAAGCTGTTCGGGGTGCTGTTCCAGGACGGTGCGCTGTTCGGGTCGATGAACCTGTTCGACAACATCGCGTTCCCGCTCCGCGAGCACACGAAGAAGTCCGAGCAGCAGATCAAGGACATCGTCGCCGAGAAGATGGAGATGGTCGGCCTCACCGGTGACGAGCGGAAGCTGCCCGGTGAGATCTCCGGCGGTATGCGCAAGCGCGCCGGCCTGGCCCGCGCGCTGGTGCTGGACCCCGAGATCATCCTGTTCGACGAGCCGGACTCAGGCCTGGACCCGGTGCGCACTGCGTACCTGAACCAGCTGATCATCGATCTGAACGCGCTGACGGACTCGACGTTCCTCATCGTCACCCACGACATCAACACGGCGCAGACGGTGCCGGACAACATCGGGATGCTCTACCGCAAGCACCTGGCGATGTTCGGGCCGCGCGAGCAGCTGCTGACCAGCGACGATCCGGTCGTGTCGCAGTTCCTGAACGGGCGGCGCCAGGGCCCGATCGGGATGTCGGAGGAGAAGGACACCGCGCAGGCGGCCCGGGAGATGGCGGAGATCGAGGAGCTGTCCGGCCTGCCTCCCCTCAAGCCGCAGCTCGAGGCCACCAAGGGGCTTCCGGAGCGCGCGGCCGTGCGCCGTCGCCAGGAGCGCGTGGAGCGCCTGATGCCCACGCTGCCCCACGCCGCCCAGCAGGCCATCCGTGAGAGCCAGGCGGCCCAGCCCGCCATGGCCGGAGCGCCCGCCCGCACGCAGGTGATCAGCGCCTCGCCCTACGGGCGCCCCGCTCCGTCGCAGGCCCAGACTCAGCAGTTCGCGCCGCAGCCCCCGCCGTCGGCTCCGCCCGCGCCCCCGCAGTACAACCCGCAGTCGGGTCCCTTCGAGGAGTACGACCAGGGCTACGGCGGCGGGGGGCCGAGCTCCGGCCCCGGCAACCAGCCGCCGCCCTCCGGCCCCGGCCGTCACCGGCCGGCCCGGTAGGCGGGAGACATGACCGCACCCACCCCGATCAGCCGGGCGCTCACCCCGGTCGGCAGGTTGTTCGGCCTCGCCGCCGATGTCGTCCGCAACACGTTCAAGCCGCCGTTCCAGCTGGCCGAGTACATCGAGCAGACGTGGTTCGTCACGAAGGTCTCGGCCCTGCCGACGGCGCTGTTCACCATCCCGTTCGGTGCCACCATCGCGCTGCTGCTGGCCGACCTCACCCGCCAGTTCGGCGCACAGAGCCAGACGGGCGCGGGCAGCGTGCTCGCGATCGTGCAGCAGGCCGCGCCGATCGTCACGGCGCTGCTGATCTCCGGAGCGGGCGGCAGCGCGGTCTGCGCCGACCTCGGCGCGCGGACGATCCGCGAGGAGATCGCCGCCATGGAGGTGCTGGGCATCTCCCCGATCCAGCGCCTCGTGGTGCCCCGGGTGCTGGCCATGGCCACCACCGCGGTCGTCCTCAACGGCCTCGCCACCGTGGTCGGCGTCGGCGGCGGGTACTTCTTCAACGTCATCGTCCAGGGCGGCACGCCCGGCGCCTACATCGCGAGCTTCTCGGCCATCGCGCAGGTCTCCGACATCTTCGTCAGCGAGATCAAGGCGGCGCTGTTCGGCTTCACCGCCGGCATCATCGCCGCCTACCGCGGCCTGAACCCGCCCCCCGGTGCCAAGGGCGTCGGTGACGCGGTGAACCAGGCCGTCGTCATCTCGTTCGTCGTGGTATTCCTGATCAACCTGGTCCTGACGGCGCTCTACCTCGAGCTCGTTCCCCCGAAGGGGTCCTGACATGGCCACACTCGGAAGCCGCGCCCGGCGCGCGGCCGTGCTCCCGCTGGAGACGCTCGAGGACCTCGGCGACCAGCTCTCGCTCTACGGCAGGGCGATCGGCTGGATCCCCCGCACGCTGCGGCGCTACCGCAGCGAGATCGCCCGCCTGCTCGCCGAGGTGAGCTTCGGCTCCGGTGCCCTCGTGGTCATCCTGGGCACCGCGGGCGTGATGCTCTCGCTGTCGTTGTTCGTCGGTTCGCTCGTCGGGTTGCAGGGCTTCCGCGCCCTCGACTCGCTCGGTGTCGAGGCGCTCACCGGCTTCATCACCTCGTACTTCAACACCCGCGACATCGCGCCGCTGGTGGCCTCGGCCGCCCTGACCGCCACGCTCGGCGCCGGCTTCACCGCCCAGCTCGGCGCCATGCGGATCTCCGAGGAGATCGACGCGCTCGAGGTGATGGCGGTGCCCAGCGTGCCGTTCCTCATCACCACGCGCGTGCTCGCCGGCGTCATCGCGATCATCCCGATGTACACGATCGGCCTGCTGGCGAGCTTCGCCTCCGCCCGGCTGAACGTGACGGTGCTCAACGGGCTGCCCGGCGGCACCTACGACCACTACTTCGATCTCTTCCTGCCGCCCAGCGACATCCTCTACTCGTACCTCAAGGTGATCACGTTCTCGATCGTGGTCATCCTGATCCACTGCCACTACGGGTACCGGGCCAAGAGCGGTCCCGCGGGCGTGGGGATCGCGGTCGGCCGGGCGGTGCGGCTCTCGATCGTCAGCACCGCGATCCTCGACTTCTTCCTGACCCTGGTGATCTACGGGACCTCGACGTCGGTGCGGGTGGCGGGATGACGTCCACCCGGAAGATCCTGCAGGGCCTCGTGTTCGTCGCGGTGCTCCTGCTGCTGGTCGGGCTCGCCATCGGCAAGTACGTCGGCGCGTTCAACAGCGGCATCCCGGTGACGCTGAAGGTCGACCGGATCGGCAACCAGCTCGCCGACGGCGGCGACGTCAAGGTGCGCGGGCTGATCGTCGGCACCATCCAGCAGGTCAGCACGAACGGCGACGGCGCCACCGTGTCGCTGAGCATCGACCCGAAGATGGCCGACCAGATCCCCGCCGACGTCACGGCCCGGCTGCTGCCCAAGACGCTGTTCGGTGAGAAGTACGTCTCGCTCGTGCCCCCCGCCGACGCCGGCGGTACCCGGATTGCGGCCGGCGACGTGATCGGCGAGGACCGCAGCCAGTCCGCCCGCGAGGTGGACCAGGTGCTCAACGACCTGCTGCCGCTGCTCCAGGCCGTCAAACCGGACAAGCTCGCCACCACGCTCGGCTCGCTCTCGCAGGCGCTGCAGGGCCGGGGTACCGAGCTGGGGCAGACGCTCGTGTCCCTCAACACACTGCTCGACGGCCTCAACCCGTCCATCCCGAACCTGCAGGCCGACGTCACGCAGCTCGCCGACTTCTCCCAGAACCTCTCGGACGCGAGTCCCGACCTGCTCAACGCGCTCAACGACTTCACGGTCACCAGCAAGACGATCGTGCAGAAGAAGGATGGCCTCAGCCAGCTGTTCTCCACGCTGACCGGTGCGTCCGACGACCTGAACGCCTTCCTCGACGCCAACGGCGAGAACCTCATCGGGCTGACGGCCACGAGCCGTCCGACCCTGAACACGCTGGCGCGCTACGCCCCCGAGTTCCCGTGCCTGTTCGGGCAGCTCACGGACATCATCCCGCGCGCCGACGCGGCGTTCGGCAAGGGCACGAACGAGCCCGGCATCCATGTCACCGCCGAGATCGTGAACAACCGGGGCAAGTACGTGCCGGGCGAGGAGCCCAAGTACCAGGACGATCGCGGCCCCCGCTGCTACCCGATCGTGCTGCCCGGCCCGCAGTTCCCCCCGGGCGGCCCGTTCCGGGACGGTTCGAAGACACCGGCTCCGCCGGTCGGCACGCCCGGCCCGGCGTACACCGGCATCGGTCAGATCCCGCCCGACTACAGCGCCCTGCCGGGCGGCTCCGCTGCGAACGGGGCCAAGCCCGCCCGCTACGACATGGGCGTCCCCAACTCGCCCGGTGAGCGCCAGGTCGTCAACGAGCTGGTGGCGGTCCAGCAGGGCACGTCACCGCAGGCCGTCCCGAACTGGAGCACCATGCTCGTCGGTCCGCTCTACCGCGGCACGGAGGTGACGCTGACATGAGTCGCGTCCCTCTCGCACCACTGATCAAGTTCCTGGTGTTCGCCGTGGTCACCGCACTCGCCACGACGGTGCTCGCGCTGACGATCGCCAACGCCCAGGGCACGACGCGCTCGAACTACAGCGCGATGTTCACCGACGCCTCGGGCCTGCTGTCCGGCGACGACGTCCGCATCGCCGGGGTCGTCGTCGGCAGCGTCGACAAGGTCGAGATCGCGGACCGCACGATGGCGAAGGTCGACTTCAGCGTCGACTCGACGCAGGTACTGCCCTCGACGGTCACCGCGGCCATCCTCTACAAGAACCTCATCGGGCAGCGGTTCCTCTCGCTCGCGCAGGGCAGCACGCGCGTCCAGAACGCGGCGCTGCAGACGGGACAGGGCGCCCCGGCCCCGGCTGCGGCCGCAGCTTCCGGCCGGCTGGCCGAGGGAGCCACGATCCCCGTCGACCGCACCACCCCGCCGCTGAACCTGACCACGCTGTTCAACGGCTTCCAGCCGCTGTTCACAGCGCTCGATCCGCAGCAGGTCAACACGCTGTCGATGGAGATCGTGCAGGTGCTGCAGGGCCAGGGCGGAACCGTGGCGAACCTCCTGGCCAGCACGTCGTCGCTGACCAACACGATCGCCGACCGGGACCAGGTCATCGGCCAGGTGATCGACAACCTCAACTCGGTGCTGGCCACCGTCAACTCCCGGGACGACCAGCTCTCGGACCTGATCACCTCACTGCAGCAGCTCGTGTCCGGGCTGGCGCAGGACCGGCAGCCCATCGGCCAGGCGATCGCGTCGGTCGGTGACCTGACCCAGGTCACCGCGAGCTTCGTCGACGACGCGCGGGCGCCGCTCAAGCAGGACATCGCGGCGCTCGGCAAGCTGTCCACACAGCTCGACATCGCCAAGCCCACGCTCCAGACGTTCCTGACCACCGCGCCCGGCAAGCTCAACACGATCGCCCGGGCCGCCAGCTACGGCAGCTGGTTCCAGTTCTACGTCTGCGGCCTCTCGGGGTCCGTGGGCATCGGCGGTCTCGTCCCGGCCCAGAACATCCCGCTGTTCAAGTCCGACGCGCCTCGCTGCGGTGCGAATCCGAGCGGTTCCGGCGGGCAGTCGCCGCCGCTGCTGCCCGGCGTGCCCGCACTGCCGTCGCTGCCCACCTCGCTCCCGCAGCCTTCGCTGGCTCCCGTCCTGCCCCTGCTGGGAGGTGGATGACATGGCACTCCCCGGAGCCGGGCGTCCCGTGCCCCTGGCCATTGTCGGGATCGCCACGATCCTCGTGATCACGTTCCTCGCGTTCAACATCACGACGCTGTTCGGCGGCGGCACCACCTACAAGGCCGAGTTCTCCGAGGCCGCGGGCCTGCAGTCCGGCGACAAGGTCACCATCGCCGGCGTCGAGGCCGGTCGCGTCGATTCGGTGAAACTCGACGGCAACAAGGTGCTCGTCGCCTTCGACGTCCAGAACGCCTGGGTCGGTGACGCCACGACCGCCTCGATCGAGATCCGGACGCTGCTCGGCGCCAAGTACCTGTCCCTGGATCCGCAGGGGCAGAAGGACATGGACCCGAGCCAGCCGATCCCGCTGGCCCGTACCGCCTCGCCGCTCGACGTCGTGGACGCGTTCAACGGGCTGTCGGGGACCATCGACCAGATCGACACGAAGCAGCTCGCCACGAGTCTGAGCACGCTGGCCGACACCTTCCGGGACACGCCGCAGGACGTGCGCGGCACGCTGGACGGCCTCTCGCGCCTCTCGACGACGATCGCGAGCCGCGACGACCAGATCAAGCAACTGCTGGCCGGCACCCGCAACCTGTCCACGGTGCTCGCGAACCGCAGCGGCGACGTCCAGAAGCTGCTCTCGGACGGCAACCTGCTGCTGGGTGAGCTCCAGCGGCGCGAGGACGCGATCGCGAACCTGCTCGACGGCACCCGCAAGCTCTCCGAGCAGCTCTCAGGGCTCGTCAACGACAACCAGGCGCAGCTGCGTCCCACGCTCGAGACCCTCTCCCGGGTCGTCGACCTGCTGCAGCGCAACCAGGACAACCTGGCCAACACCCTGAAGAACGAGGCCACCTTCGTGCGTCTGTTCGCCAACGCGGTCGGCAACGGCCGGTGGTTCGACAGCTATCTCTGCGGCCTGCTGCCGACGCCCAGCATCGGCCCGCTGAACCCGGGGGGTTGCTGAACCATGGGACTCACCGTCGCCGACCGGCGTCAGATGCAGTTCGTCGGGCTCGCCTCCGTGCTGGCCGTGCTGCTCGCGGCGGGCGTATGGGTGGTCACCTCCAACAGTGGTGGCAGGCAGGTCACCGCGTACTTCAGCAACGCCTCGGCGTTGTTCCAGGACAACCAGGTCGAGGTCCTCGGAGTGCCCGTCGGCAAGATCGACAAGGTCACACCCGAGGGCACGCAGGTGCGCGTCGACATGACGATCACCGACAAGGACGTGAAGCTCCCGGCGAACGTCAACGCCGTGGTGATCTCGCCGAGCCTGGTCACCGGCCGCTACGTGCAGTTCACGCCGGCCTACGACGGCGGGCCCGAGCTCGCCGACAACGCGACGATCCCGATCGCGCGCACCGCCGTTCCGCTCGGCGTCGACGACCTGGCCCGCACGGCCACCCAGCTGTCGAAGGCCCTCGGCCCGGACGGGGCCAACAAGACCGGCGCCCTGACCGACCTGCTGAACGTGGGCGCCAAGAACCTCGACGGCAACGGGCAGGCGCTCAACACCACGATCACGAAGCTGGGCGACCTGTCGGGGACGCTCGCGGGCTCCAGCGACGATCTTTTCGGCACGGTCACGCAGCTGGAGAAGTTCACGTCCGTCCTGGCCCAGAACGACGGCCAGGTCCGCGACTTCAACGGCAAGCTCGCCGACGTCTCCGGTTTCCTCGCCGGCCAGCGCACCGAGCTCGGGTCGGCCCTGAGCCAGCTCTCCACGGCGCTCGCGGACGTCTCGCGCTTCGTCAAGGACAACCGGTCCGCGCTCAAGAGCAACGTCGACGGGCTGACCGGTGTCACGGCCACCCTGGTGGACCAGCAGAAGGCCCTCACCGAGGTGCTCGACGTCGCGCCCACCGCCGTCAACAACCTGGTCAACACCTACAACGGCAGTGCGGGCACGCTCGACACCCGCGCCGACATCAACGAGCTCACCCAGCCGCCGCTGATCGCGGTGTGCCAGCTGCTCACCAAGGCCACGACGCCGGGCGACGTCCCGTCCACGGTCAAGACGCTCTGCGCCGCGGCCGGCCCGATCCTCTCGGGCGCGTTGCCGCTGCCCAGCGCCGCGCAGGTGCTCACCGCGCTCTACGCCGGCCAGGCCCCGCCGGTGCCGGGCCTGGCCCTGCCGACCGTCCCCGCCCCCGCCGCCGGTTCCGCCCCCTCGGCGGGCGTGGCCCAGGCTCCGACGGCGCCGGCGCCCGCGCCTGCGGGCGCCACCGCTCCGTCGTCCGGCCTGCCGTTGCTCGGCTCGCTCCTGGGAGGGGGCAACTGATGAGTCGCCTCAGGAACGTCCGTACGGCGCGTGCCGTCGCGGCCCTCACCGTCGTCACGCTCGCCACGAGCGGGTGCTCGGTGCTGGGCGGCGGACTGCGCGGCGTCAACCTGCCCGGTGGGGCCGCCCTCGGCGACAACCCCTACACGGTCTCGATCGAGTTCCCGGACGTGGTCGATCTCGTGCCCGAGTCGCTGGTCAAGGTCGCCGACGTCTCCGTCGGGACGGTGTCCGACATCTCCGTGGACCCCGCGACCTGGAACGCGGTTGTCACGGTCAAGGTCAACCGCGACGTGAAGCTGCCGGCCAACGCCGACGCCGAGGTCCGCACCACGAGCCTGCTGGGCGAGAAGTTCGTGGAGCTGTCCCCGCCCGCGCAGGGCGCCGCGGGCAGCCTCGCCGACGGTGCGCGGATCCCCGTGCAGCGCGCCGGGCGCGCTGCCGAGGTCGAGGAGGTCCTCGGGGCCCTGTCGATGCTGCTGAACGGCGGCGGCGTCGCCCAGATCAAGACCATCTCCACCGAGCTGAACAAGGCCCTGGTGGGCAACGAGCCGCAGATCCGCTCGCTGCTCGCGAACCTCAACACGCTCGTCGGCGCGCTCGACGACAGGAAGTCCGAGATCACCCGGGCGCTCGACGGCCTCAACCGGCTCTCGGCCACGCTCGACCAGCGTCGCGACCAGATCACCAACGCGCTGGACAACCTGGCTCCCGGGCTCAAGGAGCTCGAGAACCAGCGCGCCCAGCTCGTGGACCTGCTGCAGTCGCTCGACCGCCTCTCCGGGGTCGCGACGAACGTCATCAACCGCAGCCGCGACGACACGCTGGCCGACCTGCGGTCGCTGCAGCCGACGTTGACGAAGCTCGCGGAGTCGGGCCAGGACCTGCCGAACTCCCTGCAGATCCTCGGCAGCTTCCCGTTCACCGACGCCGCGCAGGCGGCCATCCCGGGTGACTACGCGAACCTCTACATCAAGGCGGACCTGGACCTCAAGGACCTCCTCGACAACCTCGCCCGCTCCAACCAGCCCTTCCCGGGCCCCGACACACCGCTGTTCGGCCAGCTGCCCCCCACGGCGCAGCTGCTCGGCCCGCTGCTGGGCAGCAGCAGCGGCACCCCGAACTTCCCGCTGCTCGGCCCGGTGCCGACGCCGTTGACCGGCGCCGACGCGAACAACCCGCCGCCCACCCGGCTGCCGGCGACCCCGACCCCCACACCGACCACGGCCCCCAGCTCGGGTGGCCTGCTCGGCGGACTCCTCGGAGGCGGCTCGTGATGTCCCGTCGGATTCGGCTCCAGCTGTTGGGGCTGGCGCTCATCGCGGTCGTCGGTGTCGGCTACACCGGTTTCCGGTACGCCGACCTCGGCTCCGTGCTGGGGGCCACGACCTACCCGGTGACGATGAAGCTCGCCGACTCCGGGGGCATCTTCACCGGCGCCGACGTCACCTACCGCGGGGTCAGCGTCGGCCGGGTCGGCCCGCTGACCCTCACGGCCGACGGCGTCAACGTCCAGCTCGACATCAACAAGAGTGCGCCGGAGATCCCGGCCGACACGAATGCCGCGGTGCGCAACCTGTCCGCCATCGGCGAGCAGTACGTCGACCTGCAGCCCGCCACCGACGGCGGGAAGATGCTGGCGGACGGGTCGGTCATCCCGGTGGCCCGCACGACGGTGCCGGTGTCGGTCGAGGACCTCATCGTGAACCTCGACGACTTCGTCAAGACGGTGCCGCTCGACTCGCTGCGCACCGTCGTCGACCAGCTGGGCACGGCGTTCGCGAACACGGCACAGCCGTTGCAGAAGCTGCTCGACACATCCAACGAGTTCACGAAGGCAGCGCAGGCCGCCCTGCCGCAGACCACCGCCCTGCTCCGCGACGGCCGCACCGTGTTGACCACACAGAACGAGACGTCGGGGCAGTTCAAGGACTTCAGCAGGAGCCTGGCGCAGCTGGCCGCCCAGCTCAAGACGTCGGACCCGGACCTCCGGGCCGTGATCGACAACGGTCCGGAGACGGGTCGGCAGATCAGTGGCCTGCTCGACGAGAGCGGGTCCGGCCTCGGCGACGTGATCTCCAACCTGCTCGTCGTCAGCACCATCGCGCAGCCGCGCCAGGCCAACCTCAGCCAGATCCTCACCGCCTACCCCGGAATCGCGGCCAACGCCGCCACGGTGGTGCCCGGCGACGGGACCGCGCACCTGGGCCTGGCGCTGAACATCTTCGACCCGTACCCCTGCGCGCAGGGGTACGAGGGCACGCCCCGGCGCTCGGGTGCCAACGTCGCGGACACCCCCGTGAACGCGAACGCCTACTGCGCCGAGCCCCCCGGTAGTCCGATCGACGTCCGCGGGGCGCAGAATGCACCCAACGCCGCCACACCCAAGCCGGCGCCAGGTACCCGGAGCCGCGGCACGGCGCCGGTTCCGTACGGAAGCGAGAGCGCGGCCGTGGACTCTGCTCCCCCATTGAGTTCACTCGCGCAGATCCTGCTGCCCTGACCTTCCCCAGAGGTCGGGCGGCTGTTTGGAGCCCCCCATGACGGTTCTCGACGACGACCTTCGTTCCGATGGTCTCGACGCCCCGGAGCCCGCTACGAAGCGGTCGTCCCGCATCACGCCGAGACGGGCGCTCACCGCGCTCGTGGCCGTCGCGGCCGTCGCCGCTGTGGTGCTCGGGATCCTCTGGGTGCTCGCCCTGAACAGCAGCTCACTGGCACTGGCCCGGGACCGCGACGCGGCGCTGGTCGCAGCCCAGCAGGCCGCGGTGGCGCTCAACACCCTCAACTACAAGGACGTCGACAACGGGCTCAACCAGTGGGAGCAGGTCTCCACGGGCTCGGTCCTCGACGAGTTCCGGCAGAACCGGGCCCAGTACGCCAAGGCGGTCAGCGACTCCAAGCGGGCCACCGTCGCCACGGTGCCGTCCGCCGCGGTCGGCGAGCTCGACGAGCGGGCCGGCATCGCCAGGGTCCTGGTCGGAGTGGACGTGACCGTCACCCCCGAGGGCCAGCAGCCCACCCTCACCCGGCAGCGCCTCCAGTTGGAGATGACGCGCACCGACGCCGGTTGGAAGGTCAGCAAGCTCAGCCCCGTCCGGTCGCCCACCACCGGCAGCTGATCCACGCCGTCCGCGTCGTCAGCTCTGCCAGGTCGCCGAGACCAGGAGGTCCCGCAATGCCGTCCACACCCAGCACCCCCGCCACGCCCCACCGCCGCCGGTCGGCGGGCATCCGCAGGCCCCGCGTGGCCGGCCTGACCGCGCCGACCCGCCCGGTCCCGTCGGGCCACGAGGACGTCCTGCCCGAGGATGCCCCGCACGAGAACGCCGGGAACGGTGGGAGCGGCCAGGCCGTCGCCCACGAGGACGTCGGGCAGGGCGAGGCCCCCTCCGGCCGGGTCGGCCTGCTCAAGCGCCCGGTCCTGGAGCCGCAGACCGCCGAGGACGAGACCGCCGAGCAGGCGCAGGCGGGCCCGTCCGACACCGGGGACGACATCTCGCGGCCCACCGGGAAGCGCAGGCTGGCCGCCCGGATTCGTCGCCCGCGGGCGGCGGCTCGCACCCGCCGCCCCGTCCCGACCCTCGTCCTGGTGGGGCTGCTCGTGGTGCTGACGGCTGCGGCCGTGTTCTTCGGCATCGCCGATGCCTCGCTGCAGAGCACCCCGGCGGCGCAGAACTCCGCGCTCGTCGACGTCGGCACCACCGCCCAGGTCACCCAGCAGCTCGGGGACGCGGTGAAGACCGTCTACTCCTACGACTTCGCGCGCCTGGACCAGAACGAGGCGGCCGCCCGCGCGGTGATCCTCCCGGGCTTCGAGGCCCAGTACAACCAGCTGTTCGGCCAGGTCCGCAAGATCGCCCCGCAGCAGCAGGCCGTGGTCACGGCCACGATCGCCACCTCCGCGGTGCGGGAGATCGACGGTGACAAGGCCGTCGTCGTGATCTTCCTGGACCAGCAGGTCACGCGGGCACAGGCGGGCAACCAGCCGCAGCAGCTGGCCGCCGCCGGCCGGCTGACCGTGACGGGACAGCTCGTGGACGGCACCTGGAAGATCGCGGACGTCCAGGCCGACTAGGGGCAAAGCCGTTCAGTTAGCCGGTCTGGCTTTCGGTCAAGGATCCTTGTTCGGCGTGTCGGTGCTGAACGTGGGAGCGGAGCTCCGGTAGGAGAGGTCGTCCTCCAAGACAGCCTCGATCTACCGGGAGCTCCGCT
>JBBRLM010000082.1:0-29133 GCA_038231335.1 Mycobacteriales bacterium | reverse complement strand
GGTCGACGTTCCGGAAACGGTGCAGGCGTCGGTGCACGACCACGTGGTCACGCTGTCCGGTGTGGTGGACTCGCGCCACCAGTGGGCGGCGGCGGAACGCACCGTGCACCGCACCAGGGGCGTCACCGGCGTGCTCAACCTGGTCACGATCCGGCCGGTCGTGATGGCGTCCGGGGTGGCGGCGGCGATCACGGCGGCGTTCGTGCGCAACGCCCGGCTCGAGAGCGGGACATCAGGGTGACCACCTCCGCCGACGGGTTGGCCACGCTCGAGGGCACCGTTCGCTCGTGGGCCGAGTCCGGCGATGCCGAGGACGCCGGCTGGGCTGCCCCGGGTGTGACGGGGGTGTCCAATCGCCTGCAGATCGAGTACGACATCACGGATGGTCGGCAGGTCGAGTACTGAGCCCGGAACGCTCGTCCACAGAGCGCATCGGGGCGGTCCCGACGAGAACAGGGCCCTTTGCCCCTGGCCGGTTCGGGCGCACGGAGCCCACGCTCGGGCGATGAGCGACGACGAGAACCGAGGCGACCGGGGATGATCACCAACGCCCACGTGGGGGACTGGCTCGTGGTGCCGCCCGTGACGGGGGAGAGCCACGGCCACCGCGGGCAGATCGTGGCGTTGATACATCCGGACGGGACACCGCCGTTCCGGGTGCGCTGGCTGGAGGACGAGCACCTGTCGGTGGTGTTCCCATCTCCGGACGCGCATGTGGAGGCCCCCCAGACGGTGTGACGGGGTGAGACGCCAGCAGGCCCCATGGCCTCACCGGAGACGGACCTGCGGCATCTGTTCCGCGCGAGCGGCGGCTGGGTCAATGGGGGTCGGGGACGGCACCGCCCCCGACGGGACGACGGGCCGTCAGTACCGGCCGGACATGGAGTGGACATTGATCAGCGCAACGGTCGACAGCGGCACGGTGCACGCGGCTCTGGAGCTGGCAGGACGGGCACCGTCGGTGCACAACACGCAACCGTGGCGGTGGCAGCTCGGTTCCGCCGCGATCCACCTGTACGCCGACTGTGCGCGGTGGCTGCCTGCGACCGATCCGGACGCTCGTGACCTGCTCATGAGCTGCGGTGCTTGGCTGCACCACCTGCGGATGGCCTTGGCCGCCTCGAACATCGGGGTCACCGTGGACCGCCTCCCCGATCCGGACGATCCGGACCTGCTCGCCGTCGTGGCGCTGCGGCCGGGTGCCGAAGGGAGCGACCTCGCACTCGCGTCCGAGCAGGTCGCCGCGATCGGTGTCCGGCAGTCCGACCGCAGGATCTTCGGGGAGTGGCCGGTGCCGCCGGCATTCCTCGCGCAGCTGGTGGACTCCGCCGCCGAGCAGGGGGCGGTGCTGCGAGCCGTGACCGAACCGCTCGACCAGCAGACGCTGGCCATCGCGCTCCGCACCGCCGAGGTCGAGCACGCCGACACCGTCGGCTACGAGGCCGAGCTGCGGACGTGGACCGGCCTCGCGACGCCGGGCGGGCCGGTGGGAATCCCGGCGGGGGTGATCCCGACCTCGGGTTCGCGGGCCGGAACGCCGGCGCGCCGGTTCGCGGGTGGCGACCTCGACGGCGCAGTCGGGGTGGACGGGGCCGGAACCGCAACGGATGCGGCGACCGTGCTGATCCTCGGCACATCGTCGGACGACCGGCTGTCGCACCTGCGCGCGGGGGAGGCGGTCAGCGCCGTCCTGTTGCGGGCCACCACCCTCGGGCTCGGGAGCAGTGTGCTCAGCGAGCCGCTGGAGCTGGCCGGCACACGGGAGCTGGTGCGAGACGAGGTGCTCGGCGGCACACTGTCGCCACAGCTGGTGCTGCGCATCGGTTGGCCACCGGCGGCGGGCCCGGTGCCGCTACGGACCGCCCGACGGTCCCCAGCCAGCGAGGAGCCGGACCGGCCGTCTGACCGGCTTCCCACCGACCGGGTCCACCCGACACACCGGCACCGCTCGACACCGTGACCCGAGGCGGTGGGGCGCTGAGTCACGTCCGGACGGGACGTTCGGCACGCGCGGCGCGCTCACCCCCCGGCCCAGACTCGGATCACCGATCGAGAGGACATCGACATGTCTGGGCAGAGCTCCTCACCCGCCACCCGCAGGCCGGCCGCCCCGGTGGCGCACCGTGACGCCCCGACCCGCCACCAGGGTGGTCCCCAGCTCCTGGCGGTGCTGCGGATCCTGACCGGCCTCACGTTCCTGTGGGCGTTCCTCGACAAGTTGCTGGGGCTGGGCTATACGACAAGCGTCGCCAAGGCGTGGATCAACGGCGGCTCCCCGACGAAGGGGTTCCTCGGTGGCGTCGACGTCGGGCCGCTGCAGTCGGTGTTCCGGTCGTGGGCCGGCAGCGGCTTGGCCGACTGGCTGTTCATGATCGGACTGCTCGGCATCGGGTCTGCGCTGGCGCTCGGCATCGGCATGCGCGTGGCCGCGGTGGCCGGCGCGGTGCTGCTGATGTCCATGTGGGTCGCCTCGTGGCCGATGGCGGCGTCCAACGCCGCCGGCGAGCCCACGTCGTCGACGAACCCGTTCATCGACGACCACCTCGTGAACGCGGTGCTGGTGATCGCGCTGGCCGTCTACGCCGCCGGGGACACCTGGGGTCTCGGACGGATGTGGGCGCGGCTGCCCCTGGTCCGCCGCAACTCGTGGTTGCGCTGACCTTCGATCGAAAGCCTGGACGTCCGGTGATGGAGATGCAGCGGGGACCGCGACCGGTGGTCGTGGGGGGTGGACGGCTCGGAAAGCTCGATGCGGGCCGTGGGGTGGGGCGTGGCCGAGGCCGCGCGTCGGCGGATGCGCTTGCGGCTCGTGACCGCCTTCGCCTGGATGGTCGACGACGTGGCCGCCCGGCCCGGCCTGGAGAAGCGGTACCGGGCCGTCCTGCTCGACCGGGCGAGCGGCCAGCTCGCGGCCGCCGCGACGGTGGGCGGGCAGGCGGAGCCGGCCGTCGACATCGAGCAGCACCCTCGTGGTGGGACACCCGATTCCCGTAGAGGACGAGGAGTCGGCCCGCGCGCAGCTCGTCGTGCCGGGGCCCAGTGGCGTGGGCCGGGTCGACGGGGACTCCGTGGGATCGGTCGCTGTGGCGCTGGCCGCACACGCGGCGGGGCCGGTCGTGGTGGTCGCGACCCCGCTCCGCCAGCTTTCGCCACAACGGCGTCGTTGTTCGGGGCCCGCAACGCGTCACCGACGACGAGCCCGGTCGCCCAGCAGGCCGACGACGGCCACGGCGAAGACGGTCCGCGACCACCTGTTGCGGCGTGTGGGATGGGCGTCCGACCAGTACGGGAGCGGCCCCCTCGATCGAGCAGTCCGATCACCGTCGTTGGCTGCGGTCGCGATGGTGCTCGGCGTGCCGGCGCGGGCGGTTCATGGTCCCACCGTCCCATGTCGTTCTTGGCGGTTCTTGAGCGCCGAGCGGTGTCGTGGTGGGTCGATCGCGTCCCTGCGTGGTGATGGGACGGGCCCTTGGACCCTGTTCGGCCCGTTCCGGCGGCGACACGCTGACGACGTGCCCGGCGTCGGTGTCGGGCCCGCCGGAGAGGAGCATCCGATGAAGGCCGTCGGCATCATGACCGGCCCGGTAGTCACCCTGCGCCCCAGGACCCCGGTTCCCGCCGCGATGGTCGACCCGTGATCGTCGCCGCCGTGGTGCTGATCACCGCGGCGCTCGTCCTCTACTCCGTCGGGGTGTGGAGCGAGCGGCTGGCGGGCATCCTGCGCTGGTGGCACGTCGCCTTCTTCGCGGCCGGGTTCGCCTGCGACACGGCCGGGACCGTGACGATGAGCCGGATCACCGGGTTCCACACCGGCCATCCCGGCCTGATCGCGGTGATGGAGTGGGCCGGGCTCCTCGCCCTGGTGCTCATGGGGATCCATCTGGCGTGGGCGGTGCTGGTCCTGCTGCGGGGGTCGGCGCGGGCCCGGCACACCTTCCACCGGTTCTCCCTGCTGGTGTGGTGCCTCTGGCTGGTGCCGTACGTGGCGGGAGCCGTCGGCTCGTCCAGCTAGCGGGCATGCCCGCAGGACCCTGCACGGGGCGTCATTCGGCCCTGTTCCGGCGGTCGCGGTGCGACCTAGCGTCGACCCCATGTTCGAGGTGCGGGTACACGGGGGCGGTACCAGGGCGTGGTCACGACGGGGGCCCTGCTGTCCATAGCCGGGTTCCGGGACGGCCGGCAGGCCCAGGAGTTCCCGAGCTTCGGCTCCGAACGCACGGGCGCGCCGGTCGTCGCGTTCTGCCAGCTGGCCGACGGCTCCATTCGGTTGCGCGAACCGGTGATGGCGCCCGATGCTCTGATCGTGCAGGACGCGACCATGCTCCACCAGGTCGACGTGTTCGCCGGGCTGCGGCCGGACGGGTTCCTGCTGGTCAACGGGACGCTGCAGGAGTGCCCCGCGGGGGCCGGCCCCGCACCGGATGGCCGTCTCGGGCATCCGCGGTCGAGAAAGAGCACGATGATCACCAGGTTCCTGGCCGGTGTCGCGCATGCAGCACCGCGCGAGCGCCGACCGTTCCCGGCGCCGGGTGAGCCGATGCGCATCCTGATCGGCGCCGACACGTACCCGCCCGACATCAACGGCGCGGCGCAGTTCGCCGCCCGTCTCGCGCGCGGGCTGGTGGGTCGCGGGCACGAGGTGCACGTGATCTGCCCCGCTCGGCCGGGGGGACCGCGCCGTGAGGTCTCGGGCGATGTGACGGTCCACCGCGTGCGGTCGGTGCCGATGCCCCTGCACCGGACGATGCGGACCTGCGCTCCGTGGGTGGCCACACGCGCCGCCGACCGGTTGATCGAGCAACTTGGGCCGGACGTCGTGCACGTCCAGTCGAGCTTCGCGGTCGGCCGGGCCGTGCTCCGGTCGGCCGACGCCCGCGGGATCCCCACGGTCGCCACCAACCACGTCATGCCCGAGAACCTGCTGGGCTACGTTCCGGGGCCGCGTTGGCTCGGGCCGCCGATCGGACGGCTGGTGTGGTCGGACATCGTCCGCGTCTACGGCCGTGCGCGGGTGGTGACCGCACCCAGCCCGCACGCGGTCGACCTGTTGCGGGCCCACGGCCTGGGTGGCACGGCACTGGCTGTGTCATGCGGGGTCGACATCGCCGCCTACGAGTCGCAGCTCGCCCGCCCGGTCGCCGTGCCACCGGTCGTGCTCTTCGTGGGCAGGCTCGACCCGGAGAAGAACGTCGACCAGCTCGTCCGCGCGGTCGCCGGGCTCCCCGACGTCACCGCGGAGATCATCGGCGACGGCAGGTGCCGGGAGGATCTCGAGGCGCTGGCCCGCCGTCTCGGCGCGGCCGACCGCATCCGGTTCCGCGGGACGGTTCCGTTCCCCACGCTGGTCCGCGCCTACCAGCGGTGCGACATGTTCTGCATGCCGGGTACGGCGGAACTGCAGAGCCTCGTGACCATGGAGGCGATGGCAGCGGGCCTCCCGATCGTCGCCGCCGACGCGTCCGCGCTGCCCCACCTCGTCATGTCGGGTGTGAACGGGTTCCTCTTCCGGCCGGGCGACATCGGCGATCTGGGTACGAGAATCGCCGACCTCGCCCGCCGCCCGCAGGCCCGGGCCGAGGCGGGCCGCAACAGCCGGAGGCTGATTGCCGGCCACGCCCTCGACTTCACCCTCGACGCCTACGAGCAGGTGTACGCGGCCGCCGCGGGGGAGGGCGAAACGGTGGGTCCGGGAATGCTGCGGGCGTGACGGGCCCGGGCTCCGCCGCACGGGCCCGCCCGCGCGGTCCGGGCCGGAGGTGGGTCCGCCGCGGGATCCTGCTGGCCGTCGGGGTCGAGTACAGGGTGCTGCCCCTGGTCGGGGACGCGGACGGGGTGCTGGAGGCGGCCCGCGGTGTGGCGCTGTGGTGGTTCGTCGCGGGGGTCGTGCTGACGTGGGGCGGGGGCCACACCATTCCCGGAGGGCCTGCCGGCACCGCTGCGCTGCGGTTTCGGTGGTGCAGCAGCTGCACTTTGCCATCCCCTACGAGGCGAGCGTGCGGACCACGGACCGGGTTCGCACGCGGAGCTGGTGGAGGTGCTCGACCTCGGGGCGCGCGGGCTCGCGTACCCGACCACCACCACCTACCCGCTCGACCAGGCGGTGTTCTCGTACCAGGAGATGGCCGCGGGACGGCTGGTGGGCCGGGCTGTCATCGTCCCGTGAGCCGGTGCAGGGACGGAGGACCGAGATCCGGCCTGTCGGCGCGGCCGGCCGCCGCTGACCTCGGCGCGTGCACCACGGTCACCGGGCAGTGGGCCCGCAGGACGCAGCGCCGACCGACCGAGCCGAGGAGCATGCCGGCGAGGTGGCCGTGCCGATGGGTGCCGACGACGAGCAGGTCGGACCCGGAGGCGGCGTGCAACAGCACGTCGGCGGGGTCACCCGCGGTGACGAGGACGGTCAGCCGGGGGCGGGTGCCGGGCTGCTCGGCCAGCAACGCGTCGGCCTCGGCGGACGTGCGGTCCCACAGCAGCTCGCGCAGCACCTGTAGGAACGCCTCGGCGGAGCCCTGCGGCACGCCGCCGAGAGCGCCGGGACACGGGGCCGGGTAGGCGGTGACCGCCTCGACGACCGCGCCGCGCCGGGCCGCCTCGGCGAGGGCGTGGCGCAGCGCGGCGTGCCCGTCGGGCGAGCCGTCCACGCCGACGACGATGCGTCCGCTGATCCCGTTCATACCCGCTCCTCGCGTCCCGGCCGCCCGCCCGGGCGTCCCACCGAGACTCCTCTCCGCCCGCGTCGCCGACGACCGGCCGGAAGTCCCTGGAAGGCGGCCGGCGGTCACACGGACGGACCGGTCGCGGGGAGCCAGTCGAGCACGATCCCGGCGAGCCGGTCGGGCACCTGCAGCTGCGGTACGTGCCCGACGGCGGGCAGCTCCACATACAGCCAGGACGGATTGCGCCGGGCGGCGTCACGGGCGGCGGCCACCGGCACCAGCCGGTCCCGCTCACCGTGCACCAGCAGCACCGGCGCGGTCACCGACGACATCGCCGACCGGTAGGTCCGGGCGAACGTCAGCACCCACGCCAGGGATCGGGATGCCGAGAGGAACGCCCGGTCCATGCCGGCGACGTCGGCCCGCTGCGCGACGAGCGCGACCGACCGCGCGACGAGGTCCGGCGGCAGCGCCGCCGGGTCGACCCCGCACAGCAGCAGCATCGCCCGCACCAGCTCTCGGGGCCCGACACGTCGGCGCCGGGCGTGCATGAGGCGCTCGCCCACCCCCGGTAGCGCGTAGCCCAGGAAGGCCGCCCCGAGGGCCGCGTTCCGCAGCCTCGTCGCAGGCAGCGGCAGCGGCAACGCCGGGTCGAGCAGCACCAGGGCGCGGACCAGCTCCGGCGCCCGGACGGCCAGCAGGATCGCGATCATGCCACCCATCGAGTTGCCGACCAGCACCGCCGGTCCGTCGGCGACGCTCAGCAGGAAGCTCTCCAGCACACGCACGTTGGCCGGCACGGTCGCCGGTCGCTCGCCGGGCTCGCTGAGCCCGAAGCCGGGCAGGTCCAGCGCCAGTACCTGGCCGGTCGGGGTCAGCAGCGGCGCGAACAGCTCCCAGTTCAGGTGCGAGCCGCCGAGGCCGTGCACGAGCACGAAGGTCGGCCCGTCGGAGCGGCCGCCGAAGTCGACGTAGTGCACCGGCCCGCCCAGATCGACGCGGCGGTCGCGCCCGTCGGGGACGGGGTGCCGCGGGGTGCTCACGGCCGGGAACCTGCGGTGGCGGCGGCCACGAGCTCGGTGAGGCCGTCGGCGATGGCGCGGGCCAGCACGTCGACGTCGGGTGCCGCGTCGCGGTCACCGGTGACGCCGAAGGCGATCCGGTCCAGGTAGCTGAGGATCGAGACCCCGATCCGTGCGGTGGAGGCGATCGGGACGTACGGGATGATCTCCACGAGCGGCCTTCCGAGGGCGTAGAGCGGCGTCCGCGGCCCGGGGACGTTGGTCGTGACCGTGACGATGGAGCGCTGCGGCAGCGTTGCCATCCACCGGAACGAAGCCGCCACCAGCGGGAATGGCTCCAGCGCCGCGATCGAGATCAGAGCGGCCCCGGCCTCGGCCTCCCGGTCGTGCTTGAGCTCGTCGAGCCGCGCCCGGACGGCGGCGAGGCGCTCCAGCGGGTCGGCGACGTCCACGGGCAGGTCGGCGAGCATGAGCGACACCCGGTTGTCGCGGATGCTCTCCTGACCCGGCGCGCGCACGTTCACCGGGACAAGGCTGCGCACGGCGCGGGCGTCGGGCTTCTCACCTCGTGAGAGCAGCAGCGCGCGGAAGCCGCCGGTCACGGCGGCGAGCACGACGTCGTTGAACGTGCCCCCGGCGTCGTGACGCACGGCCCGGACGTCGCCGACGGAGCCGCGCGAGAACGCGAAGGTGCGGTGCGCCGAGAGCGGCCCCGACAGCGAGGTGGCCCGGGTGGGCACGAGCGCCGTGGACAGTGCGACGGCCCCCCGCAGTGCGTCGCGGGCGGCCGCGGCGAGGCGACGGGGATGACGCAGCGCGGTGGTGACGGCGCGCACCTGCGTCACCGGGTTCACCGCGAGCACGAGCAGGGCCGACGCCGCCAGCGCCACGGTGGTGGGCTCCGGCGCCGGGCGCCAGCCGTCCAGTGGGGCGGCCGGCTGCAGTTCTGGGGAGTCGTCGAGAACCACGTGGTAGAGGTCGGTGCCCGACACCCCGTCGACCATGCAGTGGTGGACCTTCGAGATGAACGCCCACCGCCCCCCGGCCAGTCCCTCCACGACCCAGTACTCCCACAGGGGGTGGCCGCGGTCCATCCGGGCGGACATGACGCGGCCGACGAGGTCGGCCAGTTCGGCGTCGCCGCCGGGTGCGGGCAGCGCGGTCCGGCGTACGTGGCGGGCCAGCTCGAAGTGCGGGTCATCCACCCAGACGGGAGGGCCGAGGTCGAAGGGGATCGTCCGTACCTTCTGCCGGTAGCGCGGCACGAGCGGTAGCCGCGCGGCCAGCATCGCGACGAACTCTGCCTGCGCCGGGGCGGGGCCCTCGAACACCGCCGTCGAGGAGATGGCGAGCGAGACACCCACCTCCGCGTCCTCGGTCTGCAGGAAGGCGGCGTCCAGCGGGGTCATGCGGTCCACGATGTTCACAGTTCCCGTTTCACGATCTTGCCGGCGGCGTTGGTCGGAAGGGTGTCGCGGAACTCGACGAAGCGCGGGTACTTGTAGGAGGCGATGCGCTCCTTGACGTGCTCGATCAGCTCGGCCTCCGTGGCGCGGCGGCCCGGCCGCAGGGTGACGTAGGCCTTCACCTCTTGGCCGAGCCGCTGGTCCGGCACCCCGACCACGGCGGCCTGCGCCACGGCGGGGTGGCCGTAGAGCACGTCTTCGACCTCGCGGGGGTAGACGTTGTAACCGCCGCGGATGATGAGGTCCTTCGTGCGGTCGACGACGAAGAAGTAGCCGTCCTCGTCGACATAGCCGAGGTCGCCGGTGTGGAACCAGCCGTCGGTGAACGCGGCGGCGGTGCCCTCGGGATCGCCGTGGTAGCGGCGCATGACGTTCACCCCGCGCACCACCAGCTCGCCGACGTGCTCGCGGCCCGCGGGCAGCACGCGCCCGTCGACGTCCCAGACCTGGACCTCGACCCCCCAGATCGGCCGCCCGACGCTGTAGACGCGCCGGTCCTGCTCGCTGACGTTGAACGTGGTGGTCGACGCGGTCTCCGACAGGCCGTAGCCCTCGAGGATGACGACCCCGAACCGGCGCTCGAACTCGTCGATCACCTCGGACGGGATCGGCGCCCCGCCCGAGATGCCCACACGCAGCGACGACACGTCGTAGTCCGCCAAACCGGGATGGTTGAGCAGCGCGATGTACATCGTGGGAACGCCCTCGAAGATGGTGACGCGGTCGCGCTGGATCGCCGCGAGTGCCGCGTCCGGGTCGAACCGGGGCACCAGCGACATCGTGGCGCCGAAGCGCACGCACACGTTCAGGATGCTGGAGAGCGCGAAGACGTGGAACAGCGGCAGCACGACGAGCACGACGTCGTCGTCGCAGACGCCGAACAGCCGCCCGGGGGTGTCGGCGTTCATGAACAGCTGGAAGTGCGTGAGCTCGGCGCCCTTCGGACGTCCCGTCGTACCCGAGGTGTACACGATGACGGCGGTATCCCCGGAGTCGGTCTGGTGCAGCGGCGCCGGACCGGTCAGCGGGGCCAACAGGGTCTCGAACGGGCGGCCGAACCCCGGCTGGGGGACGCCCGGCGTGGTGAGCACGACGATGTCGGTGACCCCGGCGTCGGCCGCGCCCTTGGCCGCCTCCTCGGCCAACCCGGCCCAGGTGACGAGCAGTCGCGCACCGGAGTCGCGCAGGATGTAGCCGACCTCGCCCGCCTTGAGCAGCACGTTCATCGGCACCACGACGGCACCCGCCTTGAGGATGCCGAAGTAGGCGATTACGAACTGCGGCACGTTGGGCAGCTGCAGCGCGACCGGGTCGCCGGGGGTCAGTCCGCGGGCGAGCAGGCCCGCCGCGAACCGATCCGACAGCGCGTCCAGCTCGGCGTAGGTGAGCTGGGCGCCCTCGACGAGCACAGCGGGTTTGTCGGCGTGGGTCCGGGCGGACTCACGCAGGATGGTGGCCAGGGTGAAGCTCATGAGGGGGTCCTCTCCATGATCGCGGAGGCCTCGGCCACCTCCGCGTCGAAGGCGGCGACGAGCCGTTCGGGGTCGGGAACCACGGCCCGGTCGGTGCCGAACCCGACCGAGACCCGTCCGGCGTAGCTGAAGATGCAGACGGTGACCGCCTGATGCCCGCTGGTCGGGGCCCAGCCGACCATCCCCTCGACCCGGGCCCCGGCCAACGCCATCGGGGCGCGCGGGCCGGGGACGTTGGTGAGCACGCCCACCGCCTTGGTGGCGAGGTAGTCGCTGACGGCGGTCGCCAGCGGGGCCGGGCTCATCGCGATGCCCACCTGGGAGATCCAGACCAGCCGCGCCTCCCACGAGTCGCGGATCAGCACCATCCGGCGGTGCACCGCGGCGAGCCGCTCACGGAAGTCCGTGACGCCGTGCGGCAGCACGGCCAGCACCAGCGCGAAGTGGTTGCCCAGCTCGGGCGGCAGCGCGCGGTCGAGGGGTTCGAGGTTGACCGGCACCATCCAGGCGAGGTCGGGTGGCGGCCCGTCCTGCCCGCGTTCGTCCAGGTAGCGGGCGACGGCGCCCGCCACCAGCGTCAGGCACACGTCGTTGACCGTCGTCCCGGTGGCGTGCCCGATCCCGACGAGCAGGGCCAGCGCCACGGGTTCACCCCAGGCCGCGGCTTTCACCCCGCCGGGCTCACCCGACAGCGCCGTGTCCGGGTTGGACCAGCCCACAATCTTCACGACGCTACCGGCGCTGTGCAGCAGAGCCATCGCCGTGTCCTCGGCGACGTCCGCGAGGTGGGCGGGGCGCACCTGCTCGGGCAGCAGCGCCGTCGCGGCACCGGCGAGGTCCAGCGCGATCCCCGCTCCGAGCCTGCGGACGAGACCGGCCGCCCGTCCGGTCAGGTGGTCGCCGTCGTGGGGGTGTGCGCCGGTGTCTGCGGACGCGACGCCGTCGGCGGGGTCGAGGGGGTCGAGGATGCCCAGGGCGACCTGGGTGAGCCGGATGCCGTCGGCCATCGCGTGGTGGTAGCGCTGGACCACCGCGCTGCCGCCGCCGAAGCCCTGCAGCAGGTGCACCGACCACAGCGGGTGCTGCACGTCGAACGGTTCGCTGCGCAGCGCGGCCACGAAGTCCTGCAGCGCGGCCTGGTCGCCGGGGGCGGGCATCGGGAGCACGTGCAGGTGGCGGTCCAGGTCGAAGTCGCGGTCGTCCACCCACGCCGCCGACCGCAGCACCGTGCCGTAGGGGACCGCGCGCCGGCGGAACACCGGGTAGCGGTCGACGAGCCGTTCTTGGATGAGGGCCCGGAGGCGGGCCGGGTCGACGGGCTTCGCGGTCCACAGCACCGCGGTGATCGTCAGGAGGTTCTCGGGCCGGTCGAGGACCAACCAGAGGTTGTCCTGGGCTGACATCGGCTGGGTGCCCACCGGAACGCCACGCATCTCAGGGGCCGGCGTGGGTCGGGGTCATGCCTCCACGGTCCCCTCGGGGGCGCGGTTGCAGCAGGGCCATCGGACCCGTCTCGCAATGACGGTTGTCAGGCGGCGGTCCCTGCGAGGCCGACCGTCCGGTCCACGCCGGCCAGCCAGTCGAGGATGCACCCGGCCACTTGCGTGGGCATCTGCAACTGCGGCAGGTGGCCGGCACCGGCCAGCTCGACGTAGGTCCAGCCCGGCTGCCGCCGGGCCGTTGCGCGTGCCGCGGTGACCGGGACCAGCCGATCCCGGTCACCGTGGACGAGTAGCACCGGTGCCGTGATCGACGCCATCGCCCGGCGGTAGGCCCGGGTGCGGACCAGCGTCCAGGCCAGTGACCGGGACGCGGACAGGAAGGCCCGGTCCATGCCGGCGACGTCGGACTGGCGGTCGACCATCGCCACCGACCGCTCGACGAGCTCGGCGGGCAGCGCCTGCCGGTCGACCCCGCACAGCTCCAGGGTCTCCTCGACGGTCGCGTGCGGGCCGATGCGCCGCCGCCGTGCGCGGCGCAGGCGCTCTCCGACGCCGGGCAGCGCGTGCAGGGCGAGCATCGCCGCGTCGCCCGGTGAGCCCACGACGCGAGCCGGAGCCGGGAGGGCCGGGTCCAGCAGCACGAGCGCCCGCAGGAGTTCGGGCATCCGGGCCGCGAGCAGGATGCAGACCAGCCCGCCCATCGAGTTGCCCACCAGCACGGCGGGCTCGTTGCAGTGCTTGCGCAGGAAACCCGCGAGGACCGCGACGTTGCTGCGGACCGTCGCGGGCCGCTCGGTGGGCGCGCTCAGCCCGAAGCCCGGCAGGTCGATCGCCAGCACCCGGCCGTGGGCGGTGAGGTGGGGCGCGAGGAGGTCCCAGTTGAGGTGCGACCCGCCGAGCCCGTGCACGAGCACCATGACCGGCCCGTCGGGGTTGCCGCCCGCGTCGATGTAGTGCACGGGCACCCTCACGGCGTCCCCGGCCCGTCGAGCGGCCGCGTGATCCCGGGGGCGGACGCCTCCGGCGGCCGATGGGCGCGGCCCCAGCGGAGGGGGACCTTCCCGCCGATCCAGAAGCAGACGGCAAGCGCGGCCACCGCCACGAGTGGGCCCTTGACCTCGGCGGGCGCGGGGAGTACCCGTGCGGCACTGGCCAGTGCCATCAGGACGGGGCCCTGGATCACGAAGGCGGTGAACGCGCCGCGGGCCCACCCCGTGGCCCGGCGCCCGGTCCCGTCGAGGTGGAGTTCGGCGAGCCCGACGAGCCCGACCGAGCCCGCGACCACCAGCACCCCCTCGAACGTCGCGGTCGCGAGGGCCTGCCAGTGCCATCCGCCGAGGAAGGGACTCACGTCGGTGGCCACGTCGCGCACCCCGGCGGCGAGCGCGGCCACCGGCAGCAGCACCAGTGCGGCCACCGTCGCCCGCCCGCACCAGCGCCGCACCCGGTCCGGCACGTGCCGGGCCCAACCCTGCCGGGCCGCAACCACGCCGAGCAGGAACAAGCCGAGGCACTGGGGCCACTGCCACAGGTGCAGGTCCGCGATCTGCCCACTACGGGCGGGGAACCACAGTCGGACGACGAACGACGAGCCGGCGACCGCGAGCACGGCGACGGCGATGTGCACGCCGGTCAGGGCCCGTCCTGTGCGCGGAGGGCGCCACCATGCGAACGCGACCGAGTACAGCAGCAGCACGAGGGCGAACCAGAGCGAGCCGGAGTCCAGCAACGGATGGCGGTGGGTCAGCACCCACCAGGGGGAGACGTCACGGCCGGCCGCGATGTAGGCGAGCCACACCGACAACGGCCACACCAGTAACGCGGACACGAGCCAGGGCAGGCCCAGGCGCAGCACGCGGTCGTGCACGTACGCCCGGGGGCCGTGGTGCGTGACGGCCTGCTCGGTCACGAGGCCCGCGATGAAGAAGAACACCCCGATCACGAACAGCCCGGACGGGCCCAGTACGGCGACGAGCCCCAACTCGGAGCCCGGCGCGTAGGTGACCTCGTGGACCTCGTCGTAGGCCCACCCGCCGACCGCGGAGTAGCCCAGCAACGCGTGCCCGCCGATGACCCACGCGACGAGCAGCGTCCGCAGGTTGTCCAGGTGGGGTAGGCGCGCGGCGTGACCCCGGTCCTCGTCGGTCGGCACAGGACGAGCGTGGCGCGACGGACGTCCGCCCCCCAGAGGACAACGCCCCCCGCCCACCGGGCCGTGCGCCCGTGATCACCGGTCCAACCCCGGCTGCCCGGGTGCCGGAGCGGTGCGCAGTCCCGGTCTTGCCGTTCAGCCGCGCGGGACGAGCAGGACCGGGCAGGCGGCGTGGTGCACGGCGCTGTGGGCGACGAGCCCGAGCCCGTCCCGGCCACCCGCCCAGGACGAGTAGGTCCGCGTCGAGGTCCTCACCGAGGAGTTCGTGGGCCGAACCGCCGCGCCAGAGTCGTGTGCATCGGGAGCTCGGGCACCCGGCCGGCGACCCGCGGCCGGGCGGACTCCAGCACTTCCTGCCCGTGGCGCAGCGTTTCGGGCAGGCCGACGCTGTGCTCCCCGAACGAGACGGGCACGGTGTGGACTACCGCGACTTCCGCGCCGGTGCCGCGGACCAGGTCCGCGGCCTCGTCGAGCACTGCGAGCTCGGCGGCAGGTCGCGCACGGCATCGACGACCCGCGGGGAGTCGGAACGCCGGGGCTCCGGCCGGTCCACCAGCACGACTGCACCCTCCGGCCCGGGATGGGATCCCTCGACAGGTGCGGCGTCCCGCACCACCAGCGGCCGTTCCGACCGGCGGCTGTCGCGGGCGCAGTCGAACCGGATCGGTGTCGCGGTGATCTCCGGGGCGGCCGCGGTCAGCTCGGGGCCGGGGGTCCTCGGCCGGCCGGGTGGCGATCAGGCGGGACGATGACGGCGAGGGGGCGTCGGTCGTGGTGAACGACCTGGGCACGGCCGTCGACGGCCGGGGTGCGAATGCGCCGCGGCCGACGGGGCCGTCACCGAGATCGAGGCGGCCGGGGGCAAGGCGGTGGCCAACTACCACTCGATCGCGGAGTCGGCAGGCTACAGGCGAGCTGTGAAGACCGCCGTCGAGACCCTCGGTCGTGCGACATCGCCCGGGGGACGCAGGCCAACCCCCTGGGCGCGCTTGCCATGAGCGGTGGCATCGGCATGATGCGCGACCTCGGGGCGCAGCCCCGGGCCTTCTGGCCGGCGGGATCCCGGAGGAGGAGGAGCTCGCACGGCATCACCTGACCGTCCCCGAGTTCATCGCTCCGATGATCACGTGGCTGTGCACGGACGCGGCCGCGAACGTGACGGGTGAGGTCTTCAGCCTCAACGGCGGGGTCATCTCGCGGTGGTCGCAGCTGGAGGACGCCAGCACCGTGGTCAGGGTCCAGCCGGCGGACCCGCGCTGTGGACCCTCTGGACAAGCTCGCGGTCAAGCACCTGTTCCCGAGCGGGTCCTGACCTGCTCCGGTCCAGGCTCGGCTCGCGGAGCTGTCGACGAAGGGGGTGACCGTTGCCGGCGTGCATGCGAGAACCACGTTCATGAACGGTGGCCCGTGGAGAGAGGAGGTAGATGTCCAGGGTGTTGCCGGCCAGCAGGGAGTACAGCTCAGAAGTACAGCTACGACACCTGCCGACGGCAGCCGCTGGCGACCTCCGGCGAGCCCCTGAGCTGCTCATATGCGGCGAGCAACGTCGCCGCTTGCAGCTCACACCGAAGAGGTCACTGGTTCGATCCCAGTATCGCCCACCAAGCCGATAGGCCCTGACCTGCAAGGTCAGGGGCCTTCGTCGTTCTGGGCGATGGTGGATGGTGTGAGGAGTAATGCCCAGCGAACGTTCCACGGGGTTGTCGTCGAGGCGGCCGAGTCGCTCACCCACAACCGCGCGGTCGCACGAGCAACCTGATTGCCGGGCGGCCCGCCGGCGGTGTCCAAGAGCGACGTGGAACTCCTGGCGAGGATTGGCGGGACACGGGGGAGCCGTCGGTGCTGATCGCTCGACCGCTGACGTGTCGGTCTCCGGCGGATCGCGGTCAGCGACGGCCGGCGGCCAGGGTGACGAGGAACTGGCCGCCGCCCGCCTTGATCTCGGCCGTCACCGGCGACCCTGGGACCAGTCGGGAGAGACGGTCCACCAGCCAATCCGCAGCCTCTCGGGCATCATGTTCGGTCGGACAACGGGCCACCATCTCGCGTCCCCCCTTGCGCTCCAGTCTCCCGGCGACGGTGATCAGCGGTGCGGGTTCGACCACGAACAGGTGGTCGGGCCAGGCGATGACCACTGGGACCGCGCCTTTGCGGGTGTTGCACCCGCGGTGCGCAAGCCGCTCGGCAACCTTGGCCCTGCGGTCGGCGGTCCGGCTGTCGACGCTGGGTCCTCGCGGGTCGTTCACCGACATGTCGGGGTCGACCGGTTCGTCGCACACCCAGCACCGCCAGCTGTCGCGCTCGGCCACGGTTTCGAGGAGGCTCATTCCGGAAAACTAGCCCGCCTGGCCGCCCCCGCCGAGTACGGTCCTTCTGATCGTAAACACGTGGTCGAGGGTGACCTGACACAGGTGTGACAACAATGCGGGCCGTTCATTGCGTTCGTGGACGACGTCGACGGTCGCTGACGACGAGGTCGGAAGCCGGCAGCTGGGACGTCCGGGGAGTTCACACCGAAGAGGGGTCACTGGTTCGATCCCAGTATCGCCCACGCAGGTCAGAAGCCCGGTCCGAGGTCATCGGACCGGGCTTCCGGCTTTGTACAGCTACGAAGTACAGCTTCAGTCGAGTTGAGCAGACCCGAACGCCTCCATATGCGACCGTGCTGACGTGCTGACTGAATGGCGGGGACGCCGTGGTGGTCAGTTGACGGTGGTGCGGACCGTGCGCAGGTTGTTGCCCAGCTGGGGATCCAGCGTGCGCACCGACAGCACTCCGCCCACGATCTGCCGGGCGCCCTTGGCGGTGGCCGTGACCGTGTAGGTCACCGACGCGCCCGGGGCCAGTGATGTGGCCAGGGAACCGACGCTCTGCTTGTTGCCGGACACCCCGCCGCCGCCGTTGGTGATCGTCAACCCGGACGGCATGGTGATCGCCGACCCGATTGCGACGCGGGCGACGGGCGGCGTTGCTGATGGTCAGCACGACCGGGAACGACGCACCCTTCGTCACGCTCGTCGGCACGCTCAACGCGGCCGACAGATCGGCCCTGGCCTCCGTCACCGTCTCGGCGAACGACGCCGTGGGCCTCACCCCGGGGGTGGAGGCGCTGATCGTGACCGGACCGGTGCTCGCACCTGCGGTGACCGCAGGCGACGTGGCCCGGCCCGAGGCGTCGGTGCTCACCTGCACGGTGCTCGCCCCACCCGGGAACGACGCCGACCCGGTCGTCACCCTGAATGGCACGGGCGCACCCACGAGCGGTGTCGCGGTGGTGCTGGTGACCGTGGCCACCAGCGGAGCGGCGAACACCGAACCGGCCGGTGCGGTCTGGCCGCCGCCGGAGGTCGCGGTGATCGCCGCGGGCACCGGCGCGAGGACGGTGTAGGACCGGGTGATGGTGGTGGTGTTGCCGGCGACATCGGTGGCCGTGAAGGTCAGGGTCTGTGGGCCGGTCGCGGTCGCGTAGCCCGCGATGGTGCACAGTTGACTCGTCGGCCCGGACAGTGCGTCAGCCGCTGTGCACGACGGCGCCGCCGGTACGGCGCCGGCTGGGTAGCTGCCCCCGTCGGCCGGGCCGCCGGTGATCGTCAACACCGGGCCGGTCGCGTCCCGTTTCACCGTCACGTCCTGCGTCGTGGTCCCACCACCACTGGTGGCGGTGCAGGTGAACGTCACCCCCGCGGTGTCGGTGGTGACCGAGGACGGGCCACAGCCCGAGGACGACCCGATCGGGGACTGGGGGTCGGTGACCGACCAGGACACCCCTACGTCAGAGGTGTACCAACCAGCAGCGCCCAGGAGCTGATCAGCGCGGGCAGGTTGGTACCGGCGACGTTGAGCGGGCCGGCGCCGCGCCCGACCGGCCCGGTGCGGACCAATCACGAGGCCGGTCAGGTGGTGCGCGAGATCCGCGACGACGAACGGTACTGAGGTCCCGGTGATCTATCTGGACACCGCGGCGCTGGTGAAGCTGATCCGCCGGGAACCGGAGAGCGATGCGCTGGCGAATTGGCTCGATGCCCGGCCGGGGATGTTGTGGGGTGTCCTCGGTACTGATCGAGGTAGAGCTGCCGCGGGCGCTGCGCCGGACCGAGCCCGGCTTGCTGGCTGACGTGCCGGCGACTGTGGCGCGGGTGGCGCGCTACGAGATCGACCCGGTGGTCCGCGCGACCGCGGCGGCGTATCCGGATCCGGACGTGCGGTCGCTGGATGCTGTCCACCTGGCTACCGCCCGGGGCATCTTCGGTAATCGGTTGGTCGCGTTCGTCACCTACGACCTGCGGCTGCTCGCGGCCGCTGCGGCATCCGGGTTGCCGATCGAAAGCCCGGGAGCATCGTGAGCAGGGTGTGGGCCTGCGCTGCCGAGCATCGAAAGGTGGTCCGCGGGTAGGGGGCGATGGTGGAAGGAAGGGCCTCACGTCGCCAAGGCCGTGGCGGCGTGCTGGCGGAGCTGCCGGCCGGATACGTGCGGGCGTGTCCGACGTTGGCGTACGCCTCGACGGTGCACGCCGCGCAGGGCCGGACCATCGACACCGCGCACGCGCTGCTGGGGGAGCAGGCGCACCGCGAGGATGCGTATGTGGCGTCGACCCGGGGTCGGGAACGCATACCGCCTCTCTGACCACTCGCCGCGCCCCCGACGAACACGCCGCCGAGCGGCTCACGGAGACAGTGGACTCGCGGTCGGCCGAGTGGGAACGCCGGGTCGGGGGACGCGAGGGCCGGTCGCTGGCCTGGATCGCGACCGTGTTCGACCAGACCAGCGCGCAGGCGTCGCGGCCCGCTACACCGGAGCGGGAGCTGACCCGGTGGGTTCGCGGTCACCGCTGGGCTGCCGCGGGGATGGCGAGGGGATGGCGTTGTCGATGAGGACGGCGGCGATGGCGGCAGCGGTCGGGAAGGATTCGCTGTTGAGGACCCGGGTGCGGGCCGCGGCGCCGTCGATGAGCAGTGCCAGCTGTTCGCCGAGGTGTTCGGGGTTGGTGGCGCCCGCTTCGCGGGCGGTCTCGGTGAGCCGCGCGGCGATGGCGGTCTTGTAGTCGCGTGCGTACCGGGATGCGGGGTGTTGGGGGTCGTGGAGTTCGACGGCCGCCGCGATGTAGGGGCACAGGGGCGTGGACGCGGGTATCTCGAATGCGGCGAGGAGTCGTTCGCGGGCTGTGAGGTCGGTGCGGTCGAACACTTCGGGCATGACGCCGGGATCGAATCTGCGCAGGTATTCCGCGACGAGTTCGTCCTTGTTGGTGAAGTGCTGGTAGGCGGTGCGCTTGGACACCTGGGCCACGGCGCAGAGTTGGTCCATGCCGGTGCGGTTGATGCCCTGATCGCGAAACAGCTGCTGTGACGCGCTGAGGATGCGCTCGCGCGCGCCCCTGCCGCGGCGCCGGCCCAGGGGGCCCTTCTCCAACTCCGTCATGTTCCGACTGTAGCCGATGGGTACGTACCGGTGTACATAGCTTGCGCCCTCGCTGGTCGCCCGCTACGTTACATAAACAGTTCGGTGTACATAGCTTGCGGACTCTACGAGGAGTGATCATGGGAAAGCTCGATGGCAAGGTAGCGGTGATCTCGGCGGCAGGGAGCACTGGATGACGCCGTCACGCTGGTCGGCCGCAACGTCACCGCCGTCCAGGGTGACGCGGCCGAACTGGACGACCTGGACCGCTTGTACGACGCCGTCAAGCGGGAGAAGGGCTCGATCTTCATGGCCGGGTCCAACGCCTCACTCGGCGCCGTCCCCGGTTGGAGCCTCTACGCGGGAAGCGAAGCCGTCCAGCAGGCCTGGGCCCGCGTCTGGCTCAACGAGCTGCGCGACCGCAACATCCGGGTCAACGTTCTGACCCCCGGCCAGGTCGCCACCGCCAAGCAGAAGAGCTGTTCGACGAGGCGACCGAGGCCGCCTTCGAGTCCCTCATCCCGCGCGGGGAGATGGGCCGCCCCGAAGAGATCGCCACCGTGGCCCTGTTCCTCGCCTCCGACGACTCCAGTTAAGTCAACGGCCTGGAACTGGTGACCGACGGCGGCATGACTGCCCTCTGAACCACAAGGATGCCGCGGGCACACCCCACGACAACCCGGGCGCCACATCGACCTGATCTCGAACGCGAACGTTCGCAACACGCCCGGCACGAACGCAACAGAGCGACAACCTCAGAACAGGAAGAGAGCACACCTCATGAGCAGCATCACGTTCATCGGTACCGGAAACATGGCCCGCACCATCGGCACGCTCGCGGTGGCGGGCGGCAGTACCGTCGAGGTCATGGGTCGCGATCAGTCCAAGGCCGAAGACCTGGCCGAGGCTCTGGGCAGCGGCGCGACGACGGGCACGTGGGGCGCCGTCCCGGCTGGGAACATCGTCATCATGGCCCTGCTGTACGACGGTGTCGTTCCGGTCGTCGTCGAGTACGGAGACGCCCTCGCGGGCAAGGTCATCGTCGACATCAGCAACCCGTTCAACGCGACCTTCGACGGGCTGGCCCACAGCGAGGAGACTTCGATCGCGCAGGAGGTCGCCGAGGTGGCCCCGGCGAGCGCCAGCGTGGTGAAGGCGTTCAACACCATCTTCCGCGGAGTCCTGGAGAAGGGCCGGCCCGACGTCTTCATGGCCGGCGACGACGCGCAGGCCAAGGCGGGCCTGGCGGCATTCATCGGGAGCCTCGGACTGCGCCCGCTCGACGTCGGCAGCCTGAAGATGGCGCACTGGCTGGAGGGAGTCGGCGTGGTCACGGTGGGCCTCGCCGGCAACGGTGTCGGCCATGGGGACTTCGCCCTCGGCGTCAGCGAGTTCACCGGCTGAGCTCTCGGGGTCAAGCAGTCGGCGAACATGGCGCCGCGCACGAGGCCCACAGCCGACAAGCGATCGTCGACCGGGACGCATTGCTGTGCGCTTGGTACTCCGAGGTCGACCCACGCGGTGGCGGCGGCCGACGGCACCCTGGCGTCGCCCCGATTGTCCAGCCCCGGGTTCCACCACTCGGCGTTGAGACCCTCCGGAGGCCAAGGAGCGGCGTCGGGTCCCCGACCGGATCTCGGCTTGACAGTGAGCGACCCTCGCCGACGGATCGCATCATCTTGACCACGACCCGCACTATCGTTACCGTCAATAACGTTATTCCAAGTAACAGTCTGGCGGTGTTGACGGTTGTCGGCTGAGGACGGTCCGCCCGCTGGGCTCGGGCGCTGGACCGGGTTTCTCCTCGCGTGGGTCGCGGGGATCGCGGAGCAGAGCTATACCCAGGCTCTGGCCGGCATCGGTCTCAAGCCGCTGCAGCTCGGGGTGCTGTCACTCCTCCTCGACGGTGGGCCGACGGTGCAGGCGAGGCTCAGTGAACGCCTCGGCGTCTTCAAACCGGTGATGGTGACCCTGATCAACGAGCTGGAGGCGATGGGTCTCGTGCAACGCAGGCCCCATCCCTCGGACCGCCGCGCGGTCGAGGTGCATTTGCTGGGTGCCGGCGTCGAGCGCATCGAGCAGGCCGAGCTCGTCAGCGAACGGGCGACCGCGCAGTTTCTCACCGAGCTGACCGCCCAGGAACGGCAGAACTTCCACGAACTCCTCGCCAAGCTCGCCCGTCGTGGAACCACATCCGTGCCCGACGAAGGGACCACCTCGTGAGCGCACCCACCACCGGTCACTGTCCGCTCCCATCGGTCGCGGCCGGGATCGAGCCCGCCGTCCGCCGAGATGGGCCGGCCCGCTTGATCTTCGCTGTGACGGCGCTACTCGTCGGGTTCGTCCCAGCGGTTGCGGCGTTCGCGCTCAACCCGCACGCCGCATCCGACATCGGGCTCACGGCCATCCCCGTCCCTGCGTGGGTGTTCGTGGTCGTGTGGCTGATCATCTACCCGTCCATGGGCGTCGCCGCCGCACACCTCTGGGCGAACCGAGGCGGCCTCGACGTGTGCGTACCCCTCGCCGTGCTCGTCGCCGGGTTGCTCCAGTCGACCAGCTTCTGGTTCACCGACAGCCTCCACGCCACTGCTGTCACCGACGCGACCGGAATCCTGCTCGCCGCCACGACGGTATGGGTCGTTTCCCGATATTCATCAACTGCAGCCCGCTGGTTGATCCCCTGGCTGACCTGGATGCCGATCACCTTCGCCATAAAGGTTGCCGTCGTGAGTGGCATTCTGTAGCGCGCAGGACGCGCTCGGGGGCCCCGCCCGTCCGGTCGCTGCCGATGGGGCGGGTGAGCGCTACGGTGCCGTTGCGGGGCTGGGTCCTCCTCGCGTCGCCGCTGTGACGGTGCTCGTCGGCGTCGAGGTCATCGGGGTCGAGGTCGGTGTCGAGCGAGGTCTCTTCAGGCGCGGGATGACTCCTCGGGGTCGGGTACCGCCGAAGGTCAGCGATACACGAGGTCAGCGATACGACAGGGTCAGCGATAGGTGGGGGACGCGACGTCGTCGCTGGGGTTCCGCGCGGCCGGCACCTGCGGTTGCGGCCCGAGGGTGACGAGGTCTTCCTCGGTGTGGGTCTCGCGGACCGGGCCGGTGAACCAGTGCCGCGCCGACACCAGGTACCAGCCGCCGAAGCCGAGCAGTGCGGCGCCGACGGTGAGCGGGGCGTAGTTGACCACGTTCCAGTCGAAGCCGGCCGCTCCGGGGACGCCGTTGGGAGAGACGGGCAGCAGGAACAGCACGCAGATGATCGCGATCCACCCCACCGCGACCGGGGCGATCCACCGGTAGTGCCGGCCCAGGGACCAGGCGCCGGCGCGGAACCGGGACCCGGCTCTGATCCGCAGGATGATCGGCAGCGCGAACGCGATGTAGAGCCCGATCACCGCGATCGAGGTGCCCACCAGGTAGCCGATGGCGCCGTTGGCCAGCGTCGGGAGCATCAACGCCCAGGCCAGCACGGCGATCGCGGCGACGGCGTTGACGGGGACCCGGTTGGCCGACACGCGGCGCCACAGCCGCGACCCGGGAACGGCGCGGTCACGGGAGAACGCGAACATCATCCGCGACGCCGAGGTGACCGACGCGGTACCGCAGAAGAACTGTGCGACCACCGCGATGAGCAGCAGGAACTCCGCCCAGCCGTCGTTCATCGAGGTGGTCCAGATGTAGACCACCGCGTTCGCCCCCGCATTGAGGGTGCCCTGAACGTCGGGCACCGCGAAGGTCAACGCCACCAGCAGCACGAACCCGAACACCACCGACACCGCCACCGACCACACCATCCCCCACGCGGCCGCGCGGGACGCCTGCCGGGTCTCCTCGCTCATGTGCGCCGACGCGTCGTAGCCGGTGATCGTGTACTGGGCCATCAGCAGCCCCAACCCGAACACGAACCAGAAACCGGGCTGGCCGAACCCGGTTCCGCTGAACCCGGAGTTGTTGAGCGTCTGCCCGAACACGAACGCCACGGACTGGTGATGCGTGGGCACCACCACGAGCAACACCACGATCATCACCACGCCCACCATGTGCCACAACGCCGAGAAGCTGTTCAGCCGGGCCAGCAGGTTGATGTTGAGCAGGTTCAGGCCAAGATGGGCCGCCATGATCACCGTGTAGGTCAGGAAGATCGCGACGGTGTCGGTGCCTATGACGGTCGGGAACCACAGATTCAGCAGTGCGGTGGTGAAGATCGCGGCGCCGTAGTCGATCGCCGCGGTCACCGCGATCTGTCCGATCAGGTTGAACCAGCCGGTGAACCAGCCCCACGCCGGCCCGCCCAGCTTCGACGCCCAGAAGTACAGGGCACCCGCGGTCGGCATCGCCGATGCGATCTCCCCGAGCGCCATCGCGACCAGCACACAGAACATCCCGACCAGCAGCCACCCCCAGGTGATCACCACTGGGCCGCCGTAGTCGAAGGCGAGATAGTACGAGGTCAAACATCCTGCCAGCACCGAGATGATCGTGAACGAGATCGCGAAGTTGGAGAACCCGCCCATCTCTCGGTACAGCACCTGGGCATAGCCCAACCGGTGCAGGAGCGCTTCGTCCCCGTTCTCCGGCGCCGAGTCCGGGCCGTCGGCCGTGGTCTTGCTGAGTGCGTGCTTCGCGACGGCATCCCTGTCGTGGACGTCCACACCGGCACCTCATCCTCATCGTCGATCGGTTGCTGGGCCACGCTGCCCCGGAGCTCACGGCCCCTGGTAGCAGGCCGTATGACAGCCCGGGCCGGCTCGTCAGGCGCTGCGCCGCAGCAGCCCGATGCGGCGCCCGGACTCGATCAACGCCGCTGTGTGCGGGTGCCGGGAACCGTGAGTCTGTTCGGATTCGCTGATCGCCGCGGTCAGCACCGTGACCGCCGCGCCGACATCCCCGGCGGCGGCCTGGGCCAGCGCCAGGCCCATCCGGGAGGTGAGGGTGTCGAGATGGGTCGGGCCCAGGACCCGGCGGCGCTGCTCGGTCACCTGACCCGACAGCGCCACCGCCTCGTCGACCTGCCCGGCCAGCCGGCGCCCCACCGCGAGGGCGTCACGGGCCACCAACGTTCGCGGGTCGTCCTCACCGAGCACCCGAACCCGATCGGCCAGGTTCGTCCCCAGCACCGTGATGCCCTCGCGACGCCGCCCGGCCGCGATCAACGCCACCCCGAGATTTCCCGCCACCGTCAACGTGGCCACATGCTCGGCACCCAAGTGGCTCCGACACCCGGCCAGGACCTCCTCGAACACCGCCATCGCACCCTTCGGATGCCCACTCTGATAGGCGGTCGCCCCCTCATCATTCCGTGCGGCGAGCTCAACGATCACATGATCGGCACCGGGCGGCGGTACATCCATTCTCAGACCCTCGACGCAATCTCGGAAGGGCACGCTGCGTAACATGTCGGCTGCCACAGAGTGTAACGACCCCCGCTGGGGCCAACACAACCTCGGAACAGCATAACTTTGCGTCACCAATACGTGACCTCAACGCTTCCGAGGCAGACTCCGCAGCGATCACCCTGCCCGCATCACAGGGTCCGTATCAGATGTCTTTCCGGCTCGATCGGCAGGTCTCCGGAGCTTGGAACCCTTCGCCGAAGCTGCCGATCGCTGATGCGATAACCACGTTCGCCGTCTGGATGCTGCTCGTCGAGGCCGGCCCGTCGCCCACCCTCACCCTCGTCGTCTCGCTGGAGGCGATCTTCCTCTCGACGTTCGTCATGATCGGCCAGAACCGGGCGATCGCCGACGTGCCGTCGACGTCGACGGTCACCGGTGCCCGTGCGGCGCGATCCGGTTCCTCACGGCTGTGGCGGCGAACTTCCCGTTCGATCTGCTCCGCGTCCGGGACGTCATCGGCGTGCGGACGCCCACGCGCGAGATCCGGGCCGACTGTTTCGTGCTGGCGACAGGAGCACGCAGCCGCACCGTCGCCCGCCTGTTCGGACACCGCCTCCCGGTGGAGCCGGGTTACGGATGGAGCCTGACGCATGTGGTGGTCACCTCCGTTCCCGGCCAGGTACGACTGACCGGAGGGATGCGGTTCGGCGGCAGAACGGCGATCGGACCCGGGAGCCGGGCGCTGACCTCGCTGCGTGCGGCCGGGGAGCGGCTGGTGCCATCCCTGCGCGAGCTGCCGCCCGGAACTCCCTGGATCGGGGCCCGGCCCATGACCCCGTCGGGGATGCCGCTGATCGGTCGCCTCGGCCTCTCCAACGTCTTCGCTGCCACCGGTCACGGCACGCTGGGGATGACCCTCGCGCCGGTGACCGGAACCCTGATCGCTGAGGATGTCGCGTCATTCGTCGCGGACGTGCTGTGACGATGGGCTCCGAAGTACTTCCCTTCCTGTGGAGGCTCCATGCATACCGCTGTGTTGTCCGCCGAAGACATCCGGAAGATGGTGCCGATGGCGGACGCCATCGAGGCCGTCCGCGAGGCGTTCGTGGCCCTGGAGCGCGGCGAGTTCGACATGCCGGAGCGGACGGTCCTGGGCGACGGCCAGTTCCTCGTCATGTCGGCACAACACCGTCCATCGGGTACCGCCATGGTGAAGGTGCTCAGCGTCAACTTCGAGCGCAGTCCTGCGATCGGCGGAACGGTCACCTGGAGCGAACTCGATCGAACCGACGTTCTGGTGGCCGATGCCGGTGCCGTGACAACGTTGAGAACCGGAGCGATCGTCGGGGTCGCGACGGATCTGCTCGCCGACGACGACGCAGATCGGCTCGTCCTCATCGGAGCGGGTGCACAGGCGGCGGACCAGGTCCGCGCGGTGCACGCGGTCCGTCCGCTCCGGCAGCTGACGGTGGTCGACCTCGACCCGCACCGTGCCGCGTCGCTGCTCCGGTCGCTGGCGCACGAGATGCCTGAAGTTGCCCTTCGCACGGCGAGCGATGCCGACGTGGCCGTGAGCGAGGCGGACATCGTGTGTTGCGCGACCACGGCCCGTACGGCGCTGTTCCACGCGGAGTCCCTCCCCTCTCGTGTGCACGTCAACGCCATCGGGTCGTTCCGACCATGGATGCGGGAGCTTCCTCGGGAGCTGTTGTCCGATGCACCGGTTGTCGTCGACGACAGGGCCGCGGTGCTGGAGGAGGCCGGCGAGATCATCGACGCGGTCGAGGCGGGGGTCCTGGCCGCGCACTCTCTCGTGGGCCTGGGTGCGGCGTTGTCGGGGCGGCCGGCGACCGCCCCGCGGACGGTGTTCAAGACCGTCGGGATCGCCGTGCAGGACTGGGCGATCGCGCACAGCCTGGCCCGCCAGCATCTGGCGTGACCCTCGCTCGAGGTCGGCCGCCGGGTACGAGGGCCGGCGGGCGCCATTGGATCGTGGAGTTCGTGTGCGGCATGACGTTGTGCGTCCGCTGGGTCAGTTACGCGCGACCTTCCCGACACGCCACGGAGGGTCACCTGAACGAGTGCCAGGTAGTCCTATCGTGTCAGGGTGTGATGGTGATGATCCATCGTCACGGACGTCGTGGCGGTGCGTCGGATTCGATGCACGGCACCAGAAGGAGGCGCGTGAGAGGCAACCGGCAGGACGTGTCGAGGCGCCATGTACTCCGGTGGGCCACGACCGCCGCCGTGATGACCGGGGTCGCACTGAATCTGCCCCAACCGGCCCAGGCGGCCTCACAGCCGTCGCCACCTGTCCCCGTGCCGGTTCGGCGTCGACCGGTCTACACGGTTCACGATCTGCTTCCGTCAGCTCCAGCTGACGCCGTGGCCCTGACCATCGACGACGGGCCCGATCCCCGCTGGACTCCACAAATTCTTGACCTGCTGCAGCGCAACGAGATCCAGGCAACCTTCTCCCTCGTCGGAGTCCACGCCCACGCCCATCCTGACCTGGTCCGTCGCATCACAGCCGAGGGCCACGGCATCTGCAACCACACCATGACCCACCCCCAACCCTTCAGCCGCCGGTCCACGGCTGTCATCCGCCGGCAGATCGCCGACGCCCAGTCCGCGATCGTCGACGCCGGCGGTCATGCACCGAGACTGTTCCGTTCCCCGGGCGGGGACTGGTCGCCCGGAGTTCTCGCGGCTACCGCCGACGCCGCGATGATCCCGCTGGACTGGGACATCGACCCCCGGGATTGGTCGCGTCCGGGTATCGCGTCCGTGACGCGGCATCTCCTGGCGGCCCGGCCCGGCGACATCATGCTCTGCCACGACGGGGGCGGCAATCGCGCCCAGACGGTGGCATCCCTACGCGCCGTGTTACCTGTCCTGCGAGGCCGGGGCTTCACCTTCGTCGCCTTGTGACCTCGGCGCCGCATGTCGGTGGCGCCGAGGAACAGGCCCTGTCGTCGCGCACCGGCATCGCGCCGGCCGGGCGGCGTCGCAGCTACGGGCCGGACGACGGGGCTTGTGTCACCGGTCTGGTCGGGCCGCGTTAGTGACTAGCTGAGCGCACCGGTGTGCTTCTCGAACGCCGCGCCACCGTCACCTCCATGCTCGGCTACGCACCCCTGGCGTCGTCGGCGATCTACTCCGCGACCAAGACAGCCCTGCACTCCTACACCCTGTCGCGCCCGAGGTCCTCGTCGAACGCGCCCGCGCCCGCCGCGACACCCAGCGTCCCGACGAGATCGGCGCGACCACCCGGTTCAACGACATGATGAACGGCCGGTGACCGGGTGACCCTCACGAACATTTGCGATCACGTCTGACCCGCACGACCATCCGATTCACACCGCAGAACGTGGCAACCCACAGCTGTTTCTCACCTGACCCGCGCATACTCGATGTCGGGAGTTGAACCACGTGTGTCCGCGCTGGGGAGCGGTGGGCTGAGCTGCGTTCCTCCCGGCCCGTCCGCGGTGCCGCTCCCTCGGCGGTACCGCGGACGTTGGTCCTCGACTGGGCTGTCCGGATGGCGGACAGCTCGTCGCAGGATCGGCCTGTGACCGGTCGCGCCATGAGCCCGAGGCGCACCGGCCGGCGCCCGCGGCATTCCGTCGGGCTTGCACGTCCTCGGTAGCGCGGGACACCTGCCGCATCTCCCGGGACGCTGCATCCGCGCCCCCAGCGACACGCGAGGGCCCGGGGGACCCCGGGCCGCCCGGCCCGGGTCGACAGCAGGCAGGCACCGGGCGACCGCACGGTCGTGTTGATCGCCGTCCCGGCTGCGTTCACCCCGACCAGCTCGGCGTGGTCCTCGTCGACGCGCGTGATGACGACCGCGAGGCCGCCGATCCGGCGGTCGAGGCTCACCAGCAGGAGACCATGGTCGGCGCGACGTCCCGCGTGGGTCGGCCGTCCTGGCCGGGGTCGGCCGAGGAGACCGACCCCGTGTCCACCGCGCACGTCCGGTCGGGTGAGCGGCGGTGCTCGGCCCTGGTGGTGCGGGCTGTCAGCCGAGGACAGTGGACACGTTGTCGGCTGCGGTGGTGAGCTGGACGTAGAGCTGGGCCCAGGCCTTGTCGGTGTCGGTGGCGGCTGCGCCGTCGCAGAAGGGTTCCTTGCCGGCGGCGGTGTAGTAGGCGAGGAAGGTCAGCTGCTGTGGGGGCTGGGAGTCGGGGCCG
>JBBRLM010000081.1:0-29692 GCA_038231335.1 Mycobacteriales bacterium | reverse complement strand
GCACCCGTTGCCTGCGTGACCAGCGCGATCAGCTGGTCGAACTGGCGACGCCGCCGACAACACCAGGCCCGCACCTGCCACTACCGGCGCCGAGGTCAACGACCGCCACCCTGACCGTCAAGCGCCGTTGCAGTACTAGCTGGTAAAGGAATGGTCTAATTCTGCGGGTCGCAAGATCAAGGTCGCATCGGGGGCGCTGACGGGCGGCGATCGTCCCCCGACGGCGCCGGCAAGCGTGCGGGCCCGGGAGCATTCGACGAGGTATTCCGGCCGTGGATTCATTGATCCGGACAATTCCGCGAGCCGGTCCGTGCTGCGGATCTACGACGAGGCCGACGGATCCGCGGCCGCGATGCGGGCCGGCATCCAGCACGTCAGGAGGAGCACGGCGCCGAGCACCCCGACGCCGCGGCTGTCGAAGAAGAGGCCGGCCGCCAGCATCACGACGCCGAACACGAGCATCACCGAACCCAGGCGGGCCGCCCACACCGCGCGGCGGCGCACCGCCGGGCCGCTCAGCTTCTCGGCCAGTGAGGGGTCCTGGGTGGCCAGCAGCCGGCCCAGGGCGTCGAGTTCACGGCGTTCGCGGCGCGTGAGACGCCCACCGACCGGCTGCATTGCCATCAGGGTCGACGTTACCGCCATGTTGCCGACCGGGGAAAGGCCAGCGGACCAGCCGCTTCCGGTCGTTCGTATGCTCCTCCTGTGCCCCAGTTCAGGATCTCCGAAGCCGCCGGGCTCCTCGGCGTCAGCGACGACACCGTGCGGCGCTGGGTCGACGCCGAGAAACTGCCCTCCCATCTGGACGCGTCGAACCGCAAGGTGATCGACGGCGCGGCCCTGGCCGAGTTCGCGCGCGAGAACGCCAGCGCGGCGCCCGACCCCTCCGGCGTCCACGGCTCGGCGCGCAACCGCCTGGTCGGCCTCGTCACCGCGGTGGTGATGGACCGGGTGATGGCGCAGGTCGAGATCCAGTGCGGCCCGCACCGGGTGGTGTCGCTGATGAGCAGCGAGGCCGCCCGCGACCTCGGCCTGGCGCCGGGGGTGTTGGCCGTCGCCGTCGTGAAGTCCACGAACGTGGTGATCGAGACGCCGGTGCGCGCCTCCTCGATCGACGCGGTGCCGTGAGTCAGCGACTCCGCGCGCGGTAGCGCCCCGGCGTCACACCCACGCGTTTCTTGAACTCGCGCGTCATGTGGCTCTGGTCGGCGAAACCGCAGGTGCAGGCGATGTCGAGCAGGGGCGAGTCGGTGCGTTCCAGCAGGGTCCGGGCCCGCTCCACGCGTTGCCGGAGCAGGAACTCGTGGGGCGGGGTGCCCGTGCTCGCCCGGAACCGGCGGGCGAAGTGGAAGCGGCTCAGCCCGATCTCCGACGCCAGGTCGTCGAGCGAGACGCTCTCGCCGAGGTGCTGGTGCATGTAGTCGCGGACTGTGCGCTCCTGCTGGAACGTCAGGCCGTCGGTGCCCGTCGTCTCCCGGAAGAGCACGTGGGCGTGACGGCGCAGGATGTGTACGGCGAGCTGGCACGACAGCGAGTCCACCATCAGCTTGCTGCCGGCGGCGCCCAACGCCGCCTCGTGGGCGATCTGCATGGCGGTGCGGTGGATCGCCGGGTCGTCGGCCTTGATGGTGTCGTGCAGCTCCACCTCCTGGACGTCGCGCTCGTACATCTGACGGCAGGTGGCCGTGAGCTCGGCCTGGGTGACGTAGACGTGCACCACCTCGATGCCCTCCGGCCACACCCAGTGCGACGGCGCTGCGCGGGTGAGCAGCGAGACGTCGCCGGGCGCCAGCGTCTCGCTGATCCAGTCGCCGTCGATCCGCCGGCGCATCGCAGTGCTCCCGCGGCGGTAGGCGACCACCATGTAGTCGCGCATGGCGGGGACCTCGACGTCGGATCCCGCGTAGCGGTAGCCGCGGACCGACACCCCGTCCCAGTCGTCCGGGCTGCGCACCGTGAGCCGGCCCGGTACCCAGGTCGTGAGCTGGTCCGGGGCGATGAACTCCGCAGACGCTTCTTGGGCGGCCATGTGGAACCTCCGCGTCCTCGCTGACGTGGTGTTCGTCCAGCGTAGGCGCGGTATGCCGCCTGTCAGTGGGCGTTCGGCCCAACACCGCAAGTTCCTTCTACGGCCACGACCCGCCGTTCAAGCCACGGCCGGTGGGGGCGGGGCATGGTCCCGGTCACACCGAGAGCGGGGAGTGGGCCTCATGGCGGACGACACCGGGACCGTGGACGCGGTCGTGATCGGGGCCGGGTTCTCCGGTCTGTACATGTTGCACAAGCTGCGCAACGAGATGGGCCTGAAGGTCCGGGTCTTCGAGGCGGGCGGCGGGGTCGGCGGCACCTGGTACTGGAACCGCTATCCGGGCGCCCGCAGCGACTCCGACAGCTACGTCTACGGGTTCACGTTCGACGAGAAGCTGTGGCGGGAATGGGAGTGGAGCGAGCGCTACCCCGAGCAGCACGAGATCCGGGCCTACCTCGAACACGTGGCCGAGCGTTTCGACCTCACCCGCGACATCACGTTCGACACCCGCGTCACGGGCGCCACCTTCGACGAGGCCACGAACACGTGGTCGGTCACCACCGACACCGGTGAGACCGTGGTGGCCCGTTACGTCATCACCGCCGTCGGTGCCCTGTCGTCCTCGAACACGCCGCCGTTCCCGGGAATCGACTCCTTCCGGGGCGAGACCTTCCACACCGGCCTGTGGCCGCACGAGGGCGTGGACTTCACGGGAAAGCGGGTCGGCATCATCGGCACCGGCGCGAGCGCCGTGCAGGCCATTCCGCTGATCGCCAAGGAGGCGGCCGACCTCACGGTCTTCCAACGCACCGCCAACTACATCATCCCGGCCAACAACGGTCCCGTTCCCGAGGACGTGAAGAAGGCGCGACTGGAGGACTACGAGGGCATCCGGGAACGCATCCGGAACTCCTACTTCGGCTTCGAGCTCGGCCTTCTCGAGAAGGGTGCGGCGGAGTCCACCGACGAGGAGATCTACGACACGCTCAAACCCCGCTGGGACGAGGGCGGGTTCGGTATCTGGCTCGGCAGCTACGTCGACATCTTCTTCGACGACGACGCCAACGCGAAGGTCCGCAACTTCCTGCACGACCGGATCCGCGAGAAGGTGGAGGATCCGGAGACGGCGGAACTGCTGATCCCGAAGGGCTATCCGTTCGGGGTGAAGCGCAACCCGCTCGACTCCGGCTACTTCGAGACGTTCAACGAGCCGCACGTGCACCTCGTGGACATCAAGACCGACCCCGTCGCCGCGATCACCCCGACCGGGGTGCGCCTGGAGAGCGGAGCCGAGTTCGCGTTCGACGCCATCGTCTACGCCACCGGGTTCGACGCCATGACCGGGCCGATGAACAAGATCGACATCCACGGCCGCGGCGGTGAGCTGCTGCGCGACAAGTGGGCGGAGGGGCCGCGGACCTACCTGGGCCTGACCAGCGCGGGATTCCCCAACCTGTTCACCATCACCGGCCCGCAGAGCCCGTCGGTGCTGTCGAACATGCCCGTCTCGATCGAGCAGCACGTCGACCTCGTGGCCCGGATCATCGCCGACCTGCGCGAGCGCGACGCCGCGACCATCGAGCCCACCCGCGAGGCCGAGGACGCCTGGGTGCAGCACTGCCAGGACGTGGTCGCGCCGACGCTGTTCCAGCAGGCCGACACCTGGTACATGGGCGCCAACATCCCCGGAAAGCCGCGGGTGTTCATGCCGAACCTCGATTTCGTGGGGCCGTACCGGGCAAGATGCGACGAGGTCGTCGCGAACGACTACGAGGGATTCACGATCTCCAGGGAAGGTGCCACCCCATGATCGACAACCCGTTCTACTCGCACGAGTTCCACGGCGACTACGACCTCATCAGCGTCGGCCGCCTCGACCTGGAGGAGGGCGGCTCGATCGCGGACTGCCACCTCGCCGTGGCGACGTTCGGCACGCTGAACGAGGCGAAGGACAACGCCATTCTGGTCACCACCTGGTACTCCGGCACCCACCAGATCTTCCGCGACGTCTACATCGGCCCGGACCACGCGCTCAACCCCGAGCGCTACTTCATCGTGGTGATCGACCAGATCGGTTCGGGGCTCTCCACGTCACCGCACAACGCGCCCGACGAGATCGCGATGTCGAACTTCCCGAAGGTCCGCATCGGCGACGACGTGGTGGCTCAGGAACGGCTGCTGCGCGAGCAGTTCGGCATCGAGACGCTGCAGCTGGTGGTCGGCGGGTCGATGGGCGCCCAGCAGACCTACGAATGGGCCGTTCGGTTCCCGGAGAAGGTGAAGCGGGCGGCGCCGATCGCCGGTACCGCGCAGAACACCCCGCACGACTTCCTTTACACGAAGGCGCTGGTGGAGGCGATCACGTCGGATCCGGGATTCGCCGACGGCGAGTACAAGTCGAACGCCGACGTGGTGGCCGGCCTCACCCGGCACGCCGGCATCTGGGCGGTCATGGGCTTCTCCACGGAGTTCTGGAAGCAGGAGGTGTGGCGGGCGCTGGAGTTCGAGTCGAAGGAAGCGTTCCTCACCGGTTTCCTGGAGCCGTACTTCACCGCGATGGACCCCAATGACCTGCTGTGCATGGCGTGGAAGTGGCAGCGCGGCGACGTCACGCGGCACACCGGCGGCGACCTCGCCGCGGCGCTCGGCCGGATCACCGCGACGACGTTCGTGCTCCCGATCAACGAGGACATGTTCTTCCCCGTGCGCGACCACGAGGCCGAACAGGCGCACATCGCCGACAGCGAACTGCGCGTGATCGACGACGTGCTGGGCCATCTCGGGCTGTTCGGCGTGGCACCCACGTTCATGCAGCAGGTGGACCGGCACCTCGGCGAGCTGCTGGCCCGCTGACGGACACATCCAGAGCCGCCACATGGCGCCTCGTGGCTGTCTGCGGGGCGCCGTGCACAGCCACAGGTCGCCACGTGGCGGTGCGGGGGGCTCAGCTGGTGATCAGTTCGTCCGTCGTCCACCGCGCCACACCGGCGGGGTAGGGCGCCGGCAGGCCCAGAACGACGTGCCCGAACCCGGCGTCGACGGCCTCGGCGATGGCGTCCCGCGTGTCTCCGGGCTTGTCGTAGGAGACGCCCAGGTGGATCGAGCGGGTGATCGACGCGGGGTCACGGCCGATCTCGGCGCAGAAGCGGTCCAGCAGCGCGCTGCGGCCGACGACGTCGTCGATGTCGCCGCCGGGGATGTTCCACACGTCGGCGTGCTCGGCCACCACGCGCAGCGTCGAGGCCGCCCGCCCACCGATGACGATCGGCGGGTGGGGGCGCTGGACGGGCTTGGGGTTGCCGAACGCCCCGGTCAGGTGGTGGTAGGTGCCGTCGAAGTCGAACGGCTCGGTCCCGGTCCACAGCCGCCGGATGATCGTGCAGGCCTCCGCGAGGCTGCCCACGGCGTGGGCGGCGTCGTCGTAGGGCAGACCGTGGGCCTCGTACTCGCGCCGCGCCATGGGGATGCTCGGCCGTGAGCCCGCGCCGATACCGAAGTCGAGCCGTCCACCGGACACGACGTCGACGGTCGTGGCGATCTTGGCCAGCATCGCCGGCGGCCGGAAGCGGTTGCTGGTGACGAGCAGGCCCAGCCGCAGCCGTTCGGTCTGTGCGGCCATCGCCGACAGCAGCGTCCAGCCCTCGAAGATCGGCCCGTCGGGGGCACCGCCGATCGGCATGAGGTGGTCGAACAGCCACGCGTGCTCGATCTCGGGGATGGTGTCCGCCTCGCGCCAGACCCGCAGCAGGTCGTCGTAGCCGACCTGCATCGGCGCGGTCGCGATTCCGAAGCTCGTCGTCATGGTCGGTCTCCTCGCTGTGGCATCATGCTAAGTGGAACGTCGCTCCGTTCAACATACGGAGCAGTGCTCCACTTAGCAAGGGAGGGCGACGCAGTGTCCGAGGAGGCGATCCCGCGCAAGCGGGCCGACGCACGGCGCAACCAGCAGGCCCTGCTGGACGCCGCCGCCGCCGTGTTCGTCCGGTCGGGGGTGGAGGCGCCGGTGCGGGACATCGCGGCCGCGGCCGGCGTCGGGATGGGCACGATCTACCGCCACTTCCCGACACGGGCCGACCTCGTCGTCGCCGTCTACCGGCACCAGGTCGAGGCCTGTGCCGAGGCGGGCCCGGCCCTGCTGGCGGGCAGTGTCACGCCGCACGCCGCGCTGGCCGCATGGATCGACCTGTTCGTCGACTTCCTCGTCACCAAGCACGGACTCGCGGCGGCGCTGCACTCCGACAACGCCGCCCTCCATGCCTACTTCCTCGACCGCCTCATCCCCGTGTGTGCGCAGCTGCTCGACGCCGCGGCCGCCGCCGGCGAGATCCGCTCCGACGTCACGGCCTTCGAGCTGATGTACGGAGTGGGCAACCTGTGCGCGGGCGTCGACCCCCGCTACGACGCCCGCCGGCTGGCCGGGCTGCTCGTCACCGGGTTGGGATCCGGTAGCGGACGTGCGTGACGGCGGGTGACGCGATCACCTCGACCGGCTCCATGGTGATGCCGGAGAGGCCGTCGAGGAGTCGCTCACCGGCTCCCATCACCACCGGGACGACGTGCAGCACCAGCTCGTCGAGCAGCCCGGCCGCCAGGTACTGCCGCACGGCGGCCGCGCCGCCGGCGATCTCGACGGGCTTGCCGTCGGCGGCCTTCTGCGCCTGCTCCAGGGCGGAGGAGATCCCGTCGGTGACGAAGTGGAACGAGGTGCCGCCCTCCATCTCCAGCGGTGCTCGCTCGTGGTGGGTGAGCACGAACACCGGCGAGTGGTAGGGAGGCTCCGGCCCCCACCAGCCCGTCCAGGTCTCGTCCCACGGTCCCGTTCCCGGGCCGAACATGTGGCGGCCCATGATGTGCGCGCCGGTGCCCGCGTGCAGCGACGCCAGGAACCGCTTGTCCTCGGCACGGTCGAACATCCACGCCTTGAGGGCGTCGGCGCCGGTGCCGAAGGGCTGCTCGAGGCTCTGGTCGGGGCCTGCCGTGTAGCCGTCGAGGGAGATGGCGAGGTTCGCGGTCACGATGCTCATGCGGGTCAGACTGCCAGCCGTGACCGGACTCATCTGTCAGTCGCTGCCCAGGAGGTTCTCGGAGACGTTGCGCAGGTGGGCTCGCATGGCGTCGGCGGCGGCGACCGGGTCGCGGTCGCGCAGCGCGTCGACGACGGCGGTGTGCTCGGAGTGGTAGCAGCGGCGCCGCTCCGGGCTGGACGTGCGGCGCTTGAGGGTGCCCCAGATCGGTAGGGCGCGGGCGGTGCTGAGCACGTCGAACATGCTCATGAGCAGCCCGTTGTGGGCGGCCTGCGCGATGGCCCGGTGCAGCTTGGCGTCCCAGGCCTCGAAGCCCTCGAAGTCGTCGCTCGCGCCGCCGCCGTCGAGGCACTCGACGATGCGGTCGAGGTCGGCCTGGGTGCCCACCCGCGCGGCCAGCGCGGCGACCTGCGGTTCGAGCAGCAGGCGGACCTGCATGATCTCCGCCGGGCTGGTGTCGGCCGCGGCCCCGTCCACCTGCTGGGCGTGGTCGGTGAGGAACGTGCCGCGCCCGACGTGGCGGATCACGAGCCCGTCGCGTTCGAGGACGTCCAGGGCCTGGCGGATGGCGCTGCGCGGGGCGGCGAGGCGCTGCACGAGGTCGCGCTCGGTGGGCAGCTTGGAGCCGGGCACGAGCGTGCCGTTCCGGCCGCCCTCGGCCAGCAGCTCCCGCAGGGACCGTTCCACGAGCATCACGCGACCAATCTAGACCATTGAGTTGACCCTCGACAGTTCGCCAGGCGGCGGGTACGTTCGGCGCTGGCCAGATTGGTCTTATTGGTTCAGATTGGTGCAGCGATGAAGCTGGTGACGTTCTCCCACGGGGGTTCGCAGAGGGTCGGAGTCGTCGATGCCGACGTGGTGCACGACGTGGGTGGGCTACTGCCTGCCGGGGCCGGGATGCTCGACGTCATCGAGGGGTGGGCCGAGCTCGCGCCGGTGCTGACCCGCGACGCCGGCGCGGCTCCCGCCCTGCCACTCGACGACGTCCGGCTGCACGCGCCCATCCCGGTGCCCCGCCGCGACATCTTCTGCGTCGGCAAGAACTACCGGGACCACGTGCTGGAGTTCGGCCGCAGCGGCTACGACCAGCCCGACCGCTCGCAGGACATGCCCGAGTTCCCGGTGATCTTCTCGAAGGCCACCACGTCGGTGACCGGCCCGTTCGACGTCATCGAGCCGCACCACGACGTCACGAGCGAGCTCGACTACGAGGCCGAGCTCGGCGTCATCATCGGGGTCGGGGGCCGCGGGATCACCCGTGAGGAGGCCTTCGAGCACGTGTGGGGCTACACGATCGTCGACGACTTCACCGCGCGGGACCTCCAGCGCAAGCACAAGCAGTGGCTGCTCGGGAAGGGTCTCGACACGCACTGCCCGATGGGGCCCTACGCGGTGTCGGCCGATGAGATCGTCGACGTCACGGCCCTGCAGGTGGAGAGCTACGTCAACGGCGAGCCGCGCCAGTCCGCGCCGGTCAAGGACCTGATCTTCGACATCCCGGAGCTGATCGCCACGCTCTCGGCCGGCATCACGCTACAGCCCGGCGACATCATCGCCACCGGCACGCCGGCCGGCGTCGGCATCGGGTTCGACCCTCCGAGGTTCATGGTCACCGGCGACCTCATCGAGGTCTCGATCACCGGCCTCGGCGCGCAGAAGAACAGGATTGGATGAACATGCAGGTCAACGGGAGAGAACTCGCTGTCGAGGTCGAAGGGGACGGCCCCGCGGTCCTGCTCGTGCACGGCCTGGGCGGCACGTCGAACTTCTACCAGGTCCAGGCGGACGCCCTCGTCGCGTCGCACACCGTGATCCGGGTGGACTCCGCGGGAGCCGGTCGTTCGCCGGTCGCGGACGGGATCAGCATCGAGTCGCACGCCGACGACCTGGCCGGGGTGCTCGACGCGCTGGGCATTTCCTCCGCAGCGGTGGTGGGCCACTCGATGGGCACGCTCGTCGTGCGGTCGCTGGCCGCCCGGTACCCGGAGAAGGTCACCGCGCTGGCGCTGCTCGGCGCCGTCCGCGAGCCGGCCGAGGCCGGCCGCCAGGCCCAGCGCGACCGCGCCGCCGTACTGCGCGACAAGGGCACGGCCACTGTCGCGCCGGGGGTGGTGGCCAACGCGCTGTCGGAGACCACCCGCCGCGAGAAGCCCGAGGTGGCCGCGTTCGTCCGTGAGCTGGTCATGCGCCAGGACGCGGAGGGCTACGCCCGCAACTGTGAGGCGCTCGCCGCCGCCACCGATCCCGGCCCGATCGACCCGGCGCTGCCGTTGCTACTGATCACGGGCTCCGACGACAAGGTCGGCCCGCCGGACGCCAGCCACGAGCTGGCCCACGACGGCTCAGGAGTCGAGATCGTGCCCGGCATCGGCCACTGGACCGCGCTCGAAGCGGCCGGTCGCGTCACCGAACTACTGCGCAAGTTCCTGTAGACCTCACCGCCGAGGAGACCCCCTCATGAGCTCGACCCTGTTCCGCAACGTCAGCATCCTCGACTCCACCGGAGCCGACCCCTACCCCGGTGACGTCCTCGTGGAGGACGACCGCATCGCCGCCGTCGGCACCGTCGACGCCGGGCGCGCCGAGGGCGCCCGGGTGATCGAGGGCCGCGGCCGCACCCTGATGTCCGGCCTCTGCGACGCCCACACCCACTTCAGCTGGATCAACAGCGCCGACCTCGACGGACTGGGCACCATGCCCGTCGAGGAGCACCTGCTCGCATGCGTCGAGTCGGCGAAGACCTACATCGACTCCGGCTACACCATGTGTCTGGGTGCGGCGTCGGCGAAGGACCGCCTCGACGTCGTCTGCCGCGACGCCATCAACGCCGGCCGGATCCCCGGCCCGCGCTACCTGGCCAACGGCCCGGAGATCGCGGTCACCGGCGGCGCGCTGATCTCGTCGATCACGAAGTTCGCCGACGGCCCCGAGGGCATGCGCAAGGCCGTGCGCGAGCTGGTGGCGCTCGGCGTCGACCAGATCAAGCTGTCGATGACCGGCGAGGAGATCACCGGCACCCAGCGCGCCGAGGACACCTACTTCTCCGACGAGGAGGTGGCCGCCGCCGTCACCGAGGCCCACCGCCGCGGCAAGCGCGTCTGCGCCCACGCCCGCAGCGCGGAGAGCGTGAAGATGTGCCTGCGCAACGGGCTCGACATCATCTACCACGCCAGCTTCACCGATGACGAAGGCCTCGACATGCTCGAGGAGGCGAAGGACTGGGTGTTCGTCGCGCCCGGCATCAACTGGCTCGTCGCCACCCTCTACGAGGCGGAGTCCTTCGGTTTCCCGCAGGAGGCCGCGGAGGCCGTCGGGTACAAGAAGGAGCTGGAGACGGCGATCAAGGGCCTGCGTGAGATGCACCGGCGCGGCGTGAAGATCCTCCCCGGGGGCGACTACGGCTTCGCCTGGACCCCGCACGGCACCTACGCGCGCGACCTCGAGCACTTCGTCGAGCTGCTCGGGTTCACGCCGATGGAGGCCATCCTGTCGGCCACCGCGCTCGGCGGCGAGATCATGCTGCGCCCCGACGAGCTGGGCAAGGTCCAGCCCGGCTACCTGGCCGACCTGATCCTGGTGGACGGCGACCCGATCGCGGACATCACCGTGCTGCAGGACCAGGAGAAGATCAACGTAATCATGAAGGACGGCCGCATTCACAAGGAAGCGAGTCACAAGGAGCCCGCCGCGTGACCCTCCTGATCTGCCGGACGTGCCCGCGGTACGACACGCGTGCCACGGGCACGTTCGGCCGGGCGATGGCCTCGGCCGTCGCTGCTTCGGGTGTGGCCGTGCGCGGAGTGCAGTGTCTCGGCGGCTGCCCCGAGCACGGTGTCGTGGCGGTGGACGGCCCGGGCAAGACCCGCGTCCGGTTCACCGGCCTCGACGCCGGCCACGCCGACGCCGTGGTACGGGCGGCGCAGGCCCACGACGCCTGCGCGACGGGTTCGCCGGGCGACTGGGAGGTTCCCGCCGAGCTGGTGGAGCGGGTCAGTGCGGTGACCTACAAACGTTTCTGAGGATCGGCTACGGTGATCCCAGCTTGTACAGTCAAGTTGGGGGGACTCGTCCGTGACCGTCACCGCGACCCGCGCAACGGGCAGAAGCTGTTCGGCATCACCGACATTCCGATCGATGTGGTCGTCGACGACGTCGAGGCTGCTCCACGCCCGCACCGCGTTCGCCGAGAGCGGCGGCCGGCACCTGCGGGGCTGCTGCGCCGACCTCGACGGCCCGGCCAGCACGGTGGCGACACTGGGACGTGACCGGTGAACGCCGTCGACGAGATCGCCGCGCTGTTCGCGAGCGAGGGTGCGCAGGACTACTTGGGCGAGGCGGTCACCCAGGCCGAACACATGCTCCAGGCCGCCGTGCTCGCCCGCGCCGAAGGAGCTTCCGAGTCGCTGGTGGCCGCAGCGCTGCTGCACGACGTCGGCCACTTCCGGGGCACGATCACCGGCCGCGACCTCATGCACGGCACCGACAACCGGCACAGCGACACCGGAGCCGACTGGCTGGCCCGCTGGTTCGGCCCCGCCGTGACCGAGCCCGTCCGCCTCCACGTGGCCGCGAAGCGCTACCTCTGTGCCGTCGAGCCGGGCTACTACGACCGGCTCTCCGCGGCGTCGGTGCACACCCTGGGGGTCCAGGGTGGTCCGATGGGCGAGGCGGACCAGCAGGAGTTCCGCCGCACCCCGTACTGGTCCGATGCCGTCGCGCTGCGCCGCTGGGACGAGCAGGCCAAGGACGCCAGCCTCATCACGCCGGGCTTCGAGGAGTTCCGCGACCTCCTCGAGCGGGTCGCTCAGGCGTCGGCCACCGGCTGACGCAGGACGGTCCGTCGCCTGCCGGGCTCGACCCTCCGTGGATCGCTGAGGTAGATCTATCTCGTGGTGCCTGCCGACCATGCGGAGGCCCTGTGCCGGGATGAACTCCTCGTGCATGTGTCTCAGCAGGGCCGCCTCGTCGTCATAGGCACCGATGTGGAGCGCCTGGACGCAGCGCCCCTCCGACAGCGTCTCCAGCCGGACGTCGGCCAGGCGCTCGGGGCGTTGCTTCGAACCTACCCGCTCGACAGCGGCACCGAACATCTCCACGGTGATCCAGTCGGGCATCATGATCAGGAGAGTCCAGTCCCACCGGGTCTTGTCGCGCGCTGCGGAGAAGGTGTCCATGTCCTCGGCCCACCAGAGGCCCTCCAGCGGCATCACGACATGGTCGCGCCCGAGGTCGTTCCGGCCGGCGAACTTGAGGGTGTACGCCACGGGGTAGAGGGCTGAGACCGCGGCGCCGTAGGCGGGCGTGTTCGGATCGCCGTGCCCGTCGATCATCAGGTACCGGAGGTCGGGCACGTCCACGACCTGCGGTGTGTCGCGTTTCGCCGTGTAGCACGGCAGCTCCCGCTTGAAGTCGACCTTGGAGGGCAGGGGTGGTCCACCCGCGTCACGACGGGCCGCGCTCACCTCACGCCTCCAGCCGGTCGAGCACCCGCTCGACGCCCGCGGTGCCGTTGCCGGCGTTGTCGATCACGAGACGGTCGCGGGTGAACGAAGGCGAGCACCGCAGAGCATCCCGGGCGATGTCGTTCCACCCCTGCCGCGCCACCTCGACGCCGTTGACGGCATCGGCGACGACCGACCTGCCGGCGTGGAGCTGGTCGGCCGCCACCCGCTCGGCCACGACATAGCCCACGGGATTGCCGGAGACGGGCGCCCCGGGCAGGCCCGCGAACACGACGAGCCGAGCTCGCCCGGCGGCCTCGCCCATGGTCCCCTCCGGCAACGACGAACGGCCCGGATGGAAGCTCCGGATGGAGCCTCTGACCAGGCCGTTTATGTGGTCGGGGTGACAGGATTTGAACCTGCGACCTCTTCGTCCCGAACGAAGCGCGCTACCAAGCTGCGCCACACCCCGATGGTCGCGATCGTGCTGCGAGCCGTGGTGAAGTCTAGCTGATGTCCGCCACGGCCTTTGCGGGGGTGGTCTCCTCCGCGCCCGCTGCGGTCGGGCGGGGCACCAGCGTCAGGATGCTGGCCTCGGGCGGGCAGGCGAAGCGCACCGGGGCCCACGGAGACGTACCCAGGCCCGCGGAGACGTGCAGGCGGGTGTGGGTGCCCCAGCGGGAGGCGCCGCGGGCGCGGGAGCGGTCGATGCCGCAGTTGGTGACGATCGCGCCGTAGCCGGGCAGGCGCAGCTGGCCACCGTGGGTGTGGCCGGCCAGTACGAGGTCGTAGCCGTCGCCCGAGAACCCGTCGAGCACGCGGGGTTCGGGGGAGTGGGTGAGGCCCAGCCGCAGGCCGGCGTCGCCGCGGGCGCGGCCGGCGATGCGGTCGTAGCGGTCCAGCCCGAGGTGCGGGTCATCGACTCCGGCCGCCGCTATCGTGATGCCCGCGATCTCGAGGCTGACCCGCTCGTGCGTGGCGTCCACCCAGCCGTGCTCGACGAAGGCGGCCCGCAGGTCGCGCCAGGGCAGCGTCTCCCCGTGGATGCTCTTCTTGCTCTTCGTCAGGTAGCGGGCGGGGTTCTTCGGGGTGGGGCCGAAGTAGTCGTTGCTGCCGAAGACGAACAGCCCCGGCAGGTCCAGCAGCGGACCCAGGGCCGCGACGGCGGTGGGTACGGCCCGCGGGTGCGCGAGGTTGTCGCCGGTGTTGACGACGAGATCAGGCTCCAGTTCGGCCAGCGCCGCCACCCAGCGTTGCTTGCTCTTCTGGTTCGGTGTGATGTGCAGGTCGGAGACGTGCAGGACCCGCAGCGGCCGCGCACCGGCGGCCAGCACGGGCAACGTGGCCTCGCGCAGCGTCCAGCGCCGCCGCTCCACGCCGGCCGCGTAGACGACCGTGGCCGCCCCGGTGGTGGTCGCGCCGAGCGCGAGCCGAGCCCAGCTCTTCACGAGGCCAGAGTACGTGTGGACTAGCGTCGCGCGGTGTGAGCACCCTCAAAGCACAGCTGCGCACCGACCTGACGGCCGCGATGAAGGCCCGTGACGAGCTGGTGAAGTCCACCCTGCGCATGACCCTGACCGCCATCGGCAACGCCGAGGTCGCCGGCACCGAGGCGCGGGAGCTCTCCGACGACGAGGTGCTCAAGGTCATCGCCAAGGAGGCCAAGAAGCGCACCGAGTCGGCCGAGGCGTTCGCGGCGGCCGGGCGCGCGGAGCTCGCGGCCCAGGAGCGCGCCGAGGGTGAGGTGCTGGACCGCTACCTGCCCACCCAGCTCTCCGACGACGAGCTGGCGGTGATCGCGGCGGCTGCGGTCGAGGAGACCACCGCGGAGCTGGGCGAGAAGCCCGGGCCTCGGCAGATGGGCCAGGTCATGAAGAAGGCCAACGCGGCGGCGGCCGGCCGGGCGGACGGCGGCCGCGTGGCAGCGGCGGTGAAGGCCCTCCTGGTCCCGTAGGAGCCGGGGCCGGGTGCCAGGAAAGCCACTTTGCTGTCATCAGATGACCTGAAAGTGGCTTTACTGGCACCGGCGGAGCCGGGTTTGGGTTACTTGGGGGTCGGCTTCTTCGCCGCCGGCTTCTTGGTCGCCGGCGTCCTCGCCGCCGTGGGCTTCTTCGGTGCCGGGCCGCGGGCGCGACGCTCGGCCAGCAGCTCGCTGGCGCGCTCGTCGGTCAGCTGCTCCACGTTGTCGCCCTTGCGCAGGCTCGCGTTGGTCTCACCGTCGGTGACGTAGGGGCCGAAGCGGCCGTCCTTGATCACCATCGGCTTCTTGGTGTTGGCGTCGTTGCCCAGCTCGCGCAGGGGCGGGGTCGCCGCAGCCGTGCGACGGCCGCGCTGCTTGGGCTGCTTGTAGATCTCCAGCGCCTCGTCGAGGGTGACCGTGAACAGCTGCTCCTCGTCGGTGAGAGACCGCGAGTCCGTGCCCTTCTTCAGGTACGGGCCGTAGCGGCCGTTCTGCGCGGTGATCTCGTCGCCGCTCTCCGGGTCGCTGCCCACCAGACGGGGCAGAGACAGCAGGCGCAGCGCCTCCTCGAGCGTGACCGTTTCCGTGGCCATGCCCTTGAACAGCGAGCCCGTGCGCGGCTTCGGCTTGGCGGGCGCCTTCTTGCGTGCAGGCGCTTTGGCGGTGGCGGCCGTCTTCGTGGCGGCGGCCGTCTTCTTCCGCGCGGGGGCCGGTGCGGGCTCCGGCTCCGGCACGGCCTCGTCGGGCAGGATCTCCGTGACGTAGGGCCCGTAGCGGCCCTCCTTCGCGACGATCTCGTGCCCGGTGACGGGGTCGACGCCCAGGGACCGGCCCTCCTGCGGCACCGAGAAGAGCTGCTCGGCGACCTCGCGGGTGAGCTCGTCGGGGGGCAGTTCCTCGGGCAGGTTGGCGCGCTGGCTCTCGCCGTCGCGCACCCGCTCCAGGTACGGCCCGTAGCGGCCGACGCGGACCACGACGTCGTCGAACACGGGGACGGAGTTGATCTCCCGGGCGTCGATCTCCTCGAGGTTGACGCCGACGAGCTTCTTCAGCCCGCCCGCGCGCGCCACCGAGCCCTCGGTGCCCTGCGCGGCGCCGAAGTAGAAACCGGTGAGCCAGTCGGTGCGGTGCTGCGTGCCCTGCGAGATGGCGTCGAGCTCGTCCTCCATCGCGGCGGTGAAGTCGTAGTCGACGAGCCGGCCGAAGTGGTGCTCCAGCAGCCCGACCACCGCGAACGCGATCCACGACGGGACGAGCGCCTGGCCCTTCTTCCACACGTACCCGCGGTCCTGGATCGTCTTGATGATCGACGCGTAGGTGGACGGGCGGCCGATGCCGAGGTCCTCGAGCTGCTTGATGAGGCTGGGCTCGGTGAAGCGTGACGGCGGGTTGGTGGAGTGGCCCTCCGGTGTGAGCGACGCCGCGGTGAGCGACTGGCCCTGGGTGAGCTCGGGCAGCCGCGACTCGGCGTCGTCGGCCTCGCCGCCGGCCTGGTCGTCGACGGTCTCGACGTAGGCCTTGAGGAATCCGGGGAACGTGATGGTGCGGCCGGACGAGGCGAACGTGACGGCCTCGCCCGTGGCGGCGGTGCCCGCGATGCGGATGCTGACCGTGGTGCCCCGCGCGTCGGCCATCTGGGAGGCCACGGTGCGCTGCCAGATCAGCTCGTAGAGGCGGAAGTCGTCGCCGTCGACCTCGCGGGCGATGTCACCCGGCGTACGGAAGGTGTCGCCGGCGGGCCTGATGGCCTCGTGGGCCTCCTGCGCGTTCTTGACCTTCCGGGTGTACTGCCGGGGCTGCGCGGGCACGTAGGCGTCACCGTAGAGCTCGCGCGCCTGCCTCCTGGCCGCCTCGATCGCCGACGGCGACAGCGTGGTGGAGTCGGTGCGGAGATAGGTGATGTAGCCGTTCTCGTAGAGACGCTGGGCGCTGCGCATGGTGCGGTCGGCCGAGAAGCGCAGCTTGCGCCCCGCCTCCTGCTGCAGTGTGGAGGTCATGAACGGCGCGTAGGGCTTGCGCGTGTAGGGCTTGGACTCGACCGATTCGACGGTGAGGTCGCGGCCCTGCAGCGCCTCGGCCAACCGCCGCGCGGATGCCTCGTCCAGCGCGCGGGCCGCGTCGCCCTTGAGTCGGCCGTCGGCGCCGAAGTCACGGCCCGTCGCCACCCGGGTGCCGTCGATCGCCACCAGCCGGGACGGGAACTGGCGCGGCGTGGCGTCGGCTCCGGCGTCCATCTGCGCCGCGATGTCCCAGTACGACGCCGAGACGAACGCCATGCGCTCGCGCTCCCGCGCCACCACGATGCGCGTGGCCACCGACTGCACCCGGCCCGCCGAGAGCTTCGGCATGACCTTCTTCCACAGCACGGGGGAGACCTCGTAGCCGTAGAGGCGGTCGAGGATGCGGCGGGTCTCCTGGGCGTCGACCATGTCCTGGTCGAGGTCGCGGAGGTTCTCCACGGCGGCCCGGATGGCCGGCTCGCTGATCTCGTGGAACACCATGCGGCGCACGGGGATCTTCGGCTTGAGCGTGTCGAGCAGGTGCCAGGCGATGGCCTCGCCCTCGCGGTCGGGGTCCGTGGCGAGCAGGAGCTCGTCGGCCGACTTCAGGGCCTCCTTCAGCTCGGCGACCTTGCTGCGCTTCTCCGGCGTGACGATGTAGAGGGGCGCGAACTGGTTGTCGACGTCGACGCCGAGGCGGGCCCAGGCCTCACCCTTGTGCTTGGCGGGCACGTCGGCGGCACCGCGCGGGAGGTCGCGGATGTGGCCGACGGACGCCTCCACCACGTAGTCCTTGCCCAGGTACTGCTGGATCTTCTTGGCCTTGGTGCCCGACTCGACGATCACCAGCCGGCGCAGCGGACGGCTCGTGGTGGTGGCGGCGGGCGTGCCGGAGCGCCGGCTGCCGCCACCCGCTCTGCGGGGGGGCGTGCCGTTGGTCCCCTCGCCGTCCGTGGCTGTGCTCTTGGACGTCGGGGGCTTCGAGCTCGTCGTTCCGGTTGTCACCTGGTCCTACTCCATCGTCGACGACCGCGCGGGTCCCGGCCGTGTCTTCGAGTATGCGTGCCGCCGTTCCGGGCTGTGCCGGAACCTCACGGTTGCACACCACGCGCCGTGTTGCCTTCATCACGCTTCGCGGCTCCGCATCGTTACTGTCTCATTCCACCGAGCCCGCGCCGCGAGAGCCTAACCATGGTTGTCAAGACGCATGACGACCCCAGTACCTGGGCCAGTGCTCCCCGGACAGCCGCGGAGGCACCGGGCCGACCAGCTCGACGAGCCGCTGGACCCGCCGCGTGCCGCTGATCCGCAACGCCGCGCCGTCCCCCACACGGGCCGGGGGGATGCCCGCCCGGGTGGTCGCAGCGATCAGGGCCTGGTGGGTCTGCGGGGCGTCCTGGTCGAGCGCGAGGAGGTATCCCCCACGCTCGTCGGGCCACCCCGCGGACATGGCCCACAGCCGTAACGTCGGGCCGTCGAGCTGCCATTCCGCGGGTACCGACTTCGCCGCGCCGTCGGTCCAGGTGCGGGCGAGTCCGACCAGGTCACAGCGGAAAGCGGTGCGTACGGAGACACCACCCGACTCGGTGACCACGGGCTGCGCGGCGATACCGACCACGGCGCACGCCGCGACGACGGCCGGCGCGCGGGCGGCGTCCGGGAGGTCGACGGACAGCCGGGCCTGATCACCCACTCCGAAGCGGGTGATTCGGCCAGGGCCGCACAACAACCCGGCGAGATCGGCCAGGCGCGCCGGACGTGAGTCGGCGGAGAACAGCGAGAGCTGCGACACGGATCGAACCGTAGAACACATGTTCGATCATCGGGTCATCGACTCGCCGGACGGTCGGGAATCAGCCGCCGCTGGTGCTGAGTGCCTGGCAGTTCGGGGCCTGCTGGGCCGCCTTGTCGAGCTCCGGGGTGCTCTTCAGGTCGGTGGTGCTCGGCAGCTTCGAGAGGTCCTGCAGTGGCGCCAGAGCCTCGGGGAGGGCGGTGGCGACCTGGCTCAGGTCCGACGGGTTCACCGCGTCGATCTTGGTCTTCGCGGACTGGAACGACGTGCGGAACTTGCCCAGGGCGTCGGTGATCGTGGTGACGGCCTGGTCGCCGCCGCCGACCGGCGACGGGCCGGCGGCCTTGATGTCCGTCGTCGCCTTGTCGATCGCGGTGACCGCGCTGCCCAGGTAGGTGCTGAGGCCCTTGACGGCCTTCTCGGGGCTGGAGGAGTCGATCGCGGGTGGCGCGGAGACGGTACGCACGAACCCGAGCAGTGACCCGCACACGCCGTTGATCCAGGTCACCGGGTCGCCGGTGGCCTGCGCGCCCGGCGCAGCGGACGAGGCGCCTGCCGGTGCGGGCGAACCGGTCACGGTGGTCGAGCATCCCGCCACGAGCATCGCCGTGACCGTGCTGGCGGCGATGAGGGCGGTGCGGATGCTGCGGTGCATGCGGGCTCCCGGCGGGACGGAGGGGCGGACCGGACGGACCGTACTCGGACCCCGAAACGACGGAAGCCGCTCACCCGCGTGGGTGAACGGCCTCCGTCGAGCGGATCGGGGTCCTCAGGCGACCGTCGTCTCCGCGGGGGTGTCGGTGATCGATGTGGACCGGCGCTTCGACACGACGACCGCCGCGACGATGACCGCGACCGCGACGAGCGCGATCACGAGGCGGACCGGCGTGTTCGCCGACGGGCCGACCGAGAACACGACGATGGCCGGCGCGATCAGCACCGAGACCAGGTTCATCACCTTGATCAGCGGGTTGATCGACGGGCCCGCGGTGTCCTTGAACGGGTCGCCGACGGTGTCACCGATGATCGTCGCCTCGTGGGCGGGCGATCCCTTGCCACCGTGGTTGCCGTCCTCGACGAGCTTCTTCGCGTTGTCCCAGGCGCCACCGGAGTTGGCCAGGAAAATGGCCATCAGGGTGCCGGTGGCGATGGCGCCGGCCAGGTAACCGGCGAGCGGGCCGAGGCCGAGACCGAAGCCCACGGCGATCGGGGCGAAGACCGCGAGCAGGCCGGGGGTGGCCAGCTCACGCAGCGAGTCGCGGGTGCAGATGTCGACGACGCGCCCGTACTCCGGCTTCTCGGTGTAGTCCATGATCCCCGGGTGCTCGCGGAACTGGCGGCGCACCTCGAACACGATGGCCCCGGCCGCGCGGGTGACCGCGTTGATGGCCAGGCCCGAGAACATGAACACGACCGAGGCGCCGATGATCACGCCGACGAGCGTGTTGGGCGAGAAGACCTCGTTGGCGAAGCCGGTGCCGAACTGGTTGGACAGCAGCTTCGTCGGATCCACCGCCTGGCCCGCTTCCGCCAGCGCCGTGGTGATGGCGTCGCGGTAGGAGCCGAACAGCGCGGTGGCCGCGAGCACGGCCGTGGCGATCGCGATGCCCTTGGTGATGGCCTTCGTGGTGTTCCCGACCGCGTCGAGCTCGGTGAGGATGCCGACGCCGGCGCCCTCGACGTCGCCCGACATCTCGGCGATGCCCTGGGCGTTGTCGGCGACGGGACCGAAGGTGTCCATCGCGACGATGACCCCGACCGTGGTGAGCAGGCCGGTACCGGCCAGCGCCACCGCGAACAGCGACATCGTGATCGAGCCGGTGGCCAGAGCGAACGCCCCGAACACCGCCGCGCTGATGACCAGCGCGGTGTAGACGGCGGACTCGAAGCCGATCGAGATGCCCGAGAGGATCACCGTGGCCGCGCCGGTGAGCGAGGAGCGGCCGACGTCCTGGACGGGCTTGTCCTCGGTGCCGGTGTAGTAGCCGGTGAGGCGCAGGATGGCTGCGGCCAGCACGATGCCGATGATCACGGCGATGGTGGCGATGAGCCGCGGGTCGCTGCCGCCCATGGCGGGGGCCACGGTGCCGTCGGTGGCCCCGGTCAGCGCGCCGAACGTGCTCGGCAGGTAGACGTAGGCCGCGATCGCGCACAGCACCGCCGAGATGATGGCGGAGATGTAGAAGCTGCGGTTGATCGTCTTGAGGCTGCCCTCGTTCGGGCGGGTGCGGGTGATGTAGACGCCGATCACCGCGGTGATCACGCCGATGGCCGGCACGATCAGCGGGAACAGCAGGCCCTGCAGGCCGAACGCGGCGGTGCCGAGGATCAGCGCGGCCACGAGCGTGACCGCGTAGGACTCGAACAGGTCCGCGGCCATGCCGGCGCAGTCGCCGACGTTGTCGCCGACGTTGTCGGCGATGGTGGCGGCGTTGCGGGGGTCGTCCTCGGGGATGCCCTGCTCGACCTTGCCGACGAGGTCGGCGCCGACGTCGGCGGCCTTGGTGAAGATGCCGCCGCCGACACGCATGAACATCGCGAGCAGTGCGGCTCCGAAGCCGAAGCCCTCCAGCACGCGGGGAGCGCCGCCGGCGTAGACGAGCACGACCACCGCGGCGCCGAACAGGCCCAGGCCGACGGTGAACATGCCGACCACGCCACCGGTGCGGAAGGCGATGCGGGTGGCCTTCTCGCGGCCGCCGTCCTCCCGCGAGGCGGAGGCCACGCGGACGTTCGCCGCGGTGGCCAGGCGCATGCCCAGGCTGCCGATGGTGGCGGAGAACAAGGCTCCGATGAGGAAGAAGATGGAACGCCCGATGCGCTCACCGATGGTCGACGCGGGGAGCGCGAACAACAGGAGGAACACGATGATGACGAACACACCGAGCGTTCTGAACTGCCGGTTGAGGTAGGCCGTGGCGCCCTCCTGGACGGCTTTGCCGATCTCCTGCATCTTGGCGGTGCCCGGGTCGGCGGCGAGTACCTCCTTGCGCAGGACGAACCCGATGGCCAATGCGACAAGGGCGACCACCGCGACCACGATGACGATCGTGTAGTCGCTCACGCTGAGCTGCAGAGAGTTCTCTGCGCCCGCAGCGAGTGTGGTGGACAGGGACATCCGTCCTCCTGGATCAAGTCGTTCACTTGGGCCAGGGCCGCGCGGACGGCACCCCTGGCGTCTCGACAGCCCGTCGCCGCAGGTGAGCGCGGTGGCAGGCGTGTGCAGTGTAGGAGTGTGACCGAGAACGCCCGTACCGGGAGGTGGCGTTCATCACGCGCATAACGATCTCGTTGCAGATCGGGCGAATCGGTGATCGGCGTGAACTCCCGCGGGAAGCCGGTCGTCGAGAGGGAATGAGGGGCGTGCCGCACCGCCTGCGATCGTGCTGGGCGGTCGTGGCCGTCGGCGTGGTGGCAGCGGTGACCGTCGGCGTGATCGGCGCTCTGAACAGCGGCAACGGTGTGGTCCGGGCCTCGGCCCCCATCACGTCGATGCCCACCGCCGAGCCTGCACGGACCTCGGCGCCTGCTCCGACGACGACCCCTGCGCCCCGCAGCGGGCTCGCTGCCGCGGCTGTCGTAGCCGCCGAGAAGGCCGCCGACGACTCCACCCAGCTCGCCGTGGCCGTGCTCGACCGCGTCACCGGGGAACGCGTGACCGGCGGCCGGGGCGGCGAGCGGTACTACACGGCGTCGCTGTCGAAGGTGGTGGTGGCCGTGGACGTGCTGGACCGCCGGCGCCTCGAGGGACTGGCCGTCACCGATGCGGATCTCGACCTCGTCCGCCGGGCTCTGGGCCCCAGCGACGACAGCGCCATGAACGCACTCTGGAGCCGGTTCGACGGCGCGGGCGCGGCCGGGCGGGTGAGCAGCCGGTTGGGCCTCCACGGCACGAGCAATCCCCGCGACCCCTCCCAGTGGGGCGAGCTGACGGTGTCCGCCGCGGACGCGACGCGGATCTGGGAGCACGTCCTCGAGGTGATGCCTGCCGCCGATCGTGACCTGCTGATCTCCGACATGCAGGCCGCCCCGGCCCGTGCCCGAGACGGTTTCGACCAGGCCTACGGGCTGCTGTCCCCGGACGTGGACGGTGGGGCCGGGCCGGGCGCGGTGGCCAAGCAGGGCTGGATGTGCTGCTTCTCGGGGACCTACTCCATGCACAGTGCCGGCACGGTGGGCGCCGACCAGCGGTTCGTCGTGGCGTTGCTGACCAGGGTGCCCCGGTCCGGGGGCTGGGATGCCGCGCGCCAGGAGCGGGACCGCATCGCCGGGGCCGCGGTGGCGCCACCGGCCTGAGCCGCGGGGCGGTGTGTCAACCTCGGGAGCGTGAGCGGCGACGAGGGGCGGGGGGAGCGGCTGCTGCGCCGGGTGCTCGCGGGCTCCGGGACCGAGCCCGGCCCCGGGTGGTCCGTGTCGGTCCCGGGGGCGTCGCCGGAGGGCGCTCAGGGGCTCCACGCGGACGGCCCGTTGCGTCACGCGGTGCGGCTCCCCGCCCGTGCGGGCGTACCTGCGGAGTGGCCGGAGTGGGTGCCCGACCAGGTGCGGGAGGCCTTCGTCCGCGGCGGGGTGCGCACGCCGTGGAGCCACCAGGCCCGGGCCGCCGAGCTGGCCCACGCCGGGATCGACGTGGTGGTGGCCACCGGCACCGCGTCGGGCAAGTCCCTGGCCTACCAGCTGCCGGTGCTGACGTCGTTCGCCGCCGACCCGCGGTCCACTGCGCTCTACCTCTCCCCGACCAAGGCGCTGGCCGCGGACCAGCTGCGTTCGGTGACGGAGCTGGGCCTGCCCGACGTGCGGCCGGCCCCGCTCGACGGCGACACGCCGATGGACGACCGGGACTGGGCCCGCCGCCACGGGCGGCTGCTGTTCAGCAACCCCGACATGCTGCACCGCTCGGTGCTGCCGTGGCACGTGCGGTGGGCCGGGTTCCTGCGCAGGCTCGAGTTCGTGGTGATCGACGAGTGCCACACCTACCGCGGGGTGTTCGGCTCCCACGTGGCGCTGCTGCTGCGGCGGCTGCTGCGGGTGTGCGAGAGATACGGGGCGCACCCCACGGTGGTGCTCGCGTCGGCGACCGTGGCCGACCCGGGACCGTTCGCCGGGCGGCTGACCGGGCGTGAGGTGACGGCGGTGACCGCGGACGGCTCGCCCAGCGCCGGCCGGACCGTGGCCCTGTGGGAGCCGCCGCTGCTGCCCGAGCTGACCGGCGAGAACGGAGCTCCGGTGCGCCGGGCCGCCGGGGCCGAGGCGGCGCGGATGCTCGCCGACCTCGTGCTGGAGGGGGCCCGCACGCTGGCCTTCGTGCGGTCGCGCCGCGGCGCCGAGGTGACGGCGCTCGGGGCCCGGCGCCTGCTCGCCGACGTGGACCCGGATCTGGTGGAGCGCGTGGCGGCCTACCGCGGCGGCTACCTGCCCGAGGAGCGCCGGGCCCTGGAAGCGGCGCTCACCGACGGGCGCCTGTTGGGCGTGGCCACCACGAACGCGCTCGAGCTCGGCGTGGACATCGCGGGCCTCGACGCCGTGGTGGTGGCCGGGTTCCCCGGCACGCGGGCGTCGTTCTGGCAGCAGGCCGGGCGGGCGGGCCGGGCCACCGACGAGGCGCTGGTGGTGCTGGTGGCCCGCGACGACCCGATGGACACCTACCTGGTGCACCATCCCGGCGCGCTGCTCGGCGCCCCTGTGGAGGGGTGTGTGCTCGATCCCACCAACCCGTATGTGCTGGCCCCTCAGCTGGTGTGTGCGGCCGCCGAGCTGCCCTTGACGGAGCTCGACGTGGACGGGCGCTTCGGGGGCCCCGCGGCCCGCGACGTGCTCGACGAGCTCGTGGCCGACGGGGTGCTGCGCCGCAGACCGGCCGGGTGGTTCTGGCCGTCGACGCGGGAGCGGCCGGCGGGGTCGGTGGACATCCGCGGCTCCGGCCTGGGCCAGGTGGCCGTCGTGGAGGGTGCGACGGGGCGGATGCTCGGCACGGTGGACGGCGCCTCGGCCCCGGCCACCGCCCACCCGGGCGCGGTCTACCTGCACCGGGGCGAGAGCTACCTGGTGGACGAGCTCGACCTCGAGGCCGGCGTGGCGCTGGTGCGTGCCGCCGACCCCGACTGGCGCACCGACGCCCGCAGCACCGCCGACGTGGAGGTGGCCCGGGTGCTGGACCACCGCGACCACGGACCGGTGTCGGTCTCGTTCGGCGAGGTGATCGTGACGTCGCAGGTGGTGGCCTACCAGCGGCGCGCCCCCGACGGCACCGTGCTGGAGACGGTGCCGCTCGACCTGCCCGAGCAGACGTTGCGCACCCGCGGCGTCTGGTACGACGTGGACGAGGACGCGCTCGCGGCCGCCGGTGTGGACCACGACCTCGTGCCCGGTGCACTGCACGCGGCCGAGCACGCGGCCATCGGACTGCTTCCACTGTTCGCGATCTGCGACCGCTGGGACATCGGTGGCATGTCGACCGCGCTGCACCCGCACACCGGCCGTCCCACCGTGTTCGTGCACGACGGGCACCCGGGTGGCGCAGGCTTCGCCGAACGCGGACACGCCGTGCTGGGGGCCTGGCTGGCCGCCACCCGCGCCGCGATCGCCGGATGCGAGTGCCGCACCGGCTGCCCCTCCTGCGTGCAGTCGCCCAAGTGTGGCAACGGGAACGTGCCGCTGGACAAGGCGGGGGCGACGCTCGTGCTCGACGTGGTGCTGGCCGCCCTGGACGAGCCGGCCTCGAAGCGGTCGGCTCGTCTGGTGGGGTAGGCCGCCACCGGCCGGCCCAGTCGGGGGGCGGGCGGGCCGGTGGCGGCCACGGTGCGGTGGAACCGGTTGCGGGGTGGGCGTCGGGGGACGCGCCGGCCCCACCGCAGTCTGGGGAGCGAGTTCGTAGCTCCCCGCCGACCCTGGCCAGCGGGGAGCAGGACCAGTAAGCCCTGGCTCCGGCGACGGATCCAGGTGCTGTCGCCGATCGGTGCTGATCCGACGACGAGCGCATTCTGGCTGCGCCGAGTCGCTGGACGGACAGGTTGCGGGGCCTGCGGCCCTGGCAGGAGGCCGGCTGGGCCGCCTGCCGGAGCCGGGGGACCGCTCGTCGCGGCCGGTGCCGCGGATGCGGAGAAGGGGTGGCCGCCGGTGTTCCGGGCGAGATCGGCGCCGGACGGCAGCCCCGGCCCGCCGGGCGGCTGGTTGCCGGCCGGTGTGATCGACGGCGGGCCGGGCGGTCCGGCGGTCGCCCCCTGCGGCGATGCCGCGGATGAGGACTCGGGCACGGGCCCGGCCCGGGCCCTTCCGGAGGCGGTGTCGGTGCCCGGCAGGGCGATCCCCACCGGCGCCTGTACCTCGACGAGCGCGTCCCAGCCGGAGAGCCGGCACAGCACCGTGCGCGTGCCCATCCCGGTGGCGACGGCGGCGGCCCGGTCACACGCCGGACCCTCGCCCTGCACCGCGACCTGGGCGGCGGCCAGCGCCGCCAGGTCGGCGGCCGCTTCCGCACGGTGGCGGGCGAGTACCGCGGACCCGAGGTGCAGGCCGAAGACCAGCGCGGCGACGAGCACCGCGACGGCGCCCGCGGCCCAGACGGTGGCGAGGCCGGCGTCCTCCTCCGGTGCGGGCCTCATGGGATCTCCACCCCGGGTTCGACGGCGGCGATCGCCCGGCCGCCGATCCGTAGCGGCAGGGGCGACAGGAGCGTTGCCGAGACGTCGGCCGAGACGGTGTCGCCGTCGCGGGTGAGGTCGAGCCGGGCTCCGGCCGGGGCGAGCCGGGCGGCCACGGATCGGCCGCGTTCCGGCTCACCCCGGGCCGCGAGCCGGGCCAGTTCGCGGGCGGCGTCGACGCACCTCAGGGAGTCGGTGACCGCGGCCAGCGCCCCCAGCGCGAGAGCGAGGAAGACCACGAGCGTGCCGAGCGCCAGTGCGGCTTCCACGGTGACGGCTCCGCGGTCCCTGGAGTCGGGAGGGCGCTCGGCCCCCGGCGCCCTCCCGGTCGTCATCAGAAGGTCGCCGTCAGGGCGCGCTGCACGAGATCGGTCAGGGCGGTGACGATGGAGTCGCCGCTGACCACGGGTGATCCGTCCGAACTGCGGTTCGGATGATGGCGCCCCCGGGCGATGTGCTCAGCATCGGCCCCGGGGACTTGATCAGCAACGGGAGCTGACCCATGTACATGGAACACGACATCACCCATCCCACGTACTGCGACCCGCGGGCGTGCCTAAACCTCAGCACGGACAACGTCGACCACCGATCGACGCCGCTCACCTTCAAGCCTTCCGTTGCCGATATCCGCGTGTCGGTCGGTCTGGCCCGGATGGACGGGACCGGCCCCTTCCCGCACACCGGGAATGACGCCGTCCGCGTCGAGCTGTTCGACCTCGCGTCGGACTGCCGCTGCGGTGAGGACCGCGAGCTCGGCTCCGACCTGTCCGCCGCCGACGCCCGGCTGCTCGCTGCGGCCCTGTCGTGTGCCGCGGACCAGCTCGACGCGCTGGTGACCCGGTGACCGCCGCGATCCCCGCCGTGCAGCACACGCCGTGGTGCAGCCCGGACCGGCACGACCACGGACCCTTCGACTCGGTGTGTCACGCCGCGAGCCGGCCGCTGATCGCTGCCATCAGCAGCGAGGGTGAACTGAACGTCGTCGAGGTCGGGCTTGAGCGATCCGCCGACCGCCCCGGTGGTCGCGGTGGTTGGCAGGTCGGCGCGGCCACGGTGATGCTGCACGTGCTCGGCGAGACCCACGAGTACGCCGACCTCACCCCGGCTGAGGCCCGGGCGGTCGCCCACGACCTGCTGCAGGCCGCGGACGCTGCCGACGGTCAGGCGGTGAAGTGGTGACGGCCGCGACGTTGACCCTTGTCCCGCCGGTCACGCTGCCACCGGTCCGGTGCGCCCCGTGGTGCTCGGAAGGGCGCGGCCACATCCACGCCGACGCCCCCGAAGACCAGTTCTGCTACAGCAACGTCGACGACGACTCGATGTCCATCGGCGAAGACGGCGAGGTGGACGTCAGCCTCACCACAGCACCGAGCCAGCCCGTCGTGGTGGAGCTGTCCGTGGCCGGGAACGGGAACAACGCCTGCCTGTCCATGAACGTCGCAGAGGCCCGGAGGTTCGCGCTGGCGGTCCTCGCCACCTGCGACCTCGAGGACGGCGTCGGCCGGGGAGGTGCCGCGTGACGCGCATCGACCTCGACGACACCACCAACTGCCCAACCGGGTTCCGCTGCGAGTCCTGCGGCGACATCGGCGCCATCACGGTGGCCACCGCCTTGACCGCGGTGGGAGTGCTCTGCGTGTCGCTGTGCGAGCGCTGCTCGTCCTCGACGGTGACCCCGCCCGTGGCGGTCGGGACCGCGGTGCGGCTGGTCATGCAGCACTGCGCCCACCTCGGAATCGACGCCGACCAGATGGCCGCCGCGATGGACGAGGGCGGTGCCCGGTGAGGCCGACGTGGTGGGAACTGCTGGACCTCGACTGGGAGGCCGAGCGGCTGTTGCTCGACGCCGAGACCGCCGCCCTCTGCGGCGACTGCGGGTCCGGGCTGTTCACGAACGGGACGTGCCCGAACTGCGACCGACCGCACGGACTGAACCGGCGGTGGTCCCAGTGACCCGCGTCGTGTTGTTCGCGCTGCTCGCCGTCGTCGCCGCGGCCGCTGCTGTCCTGTCGTTCTCCGCGCTGCGCGACCTCGGTTTGGCGTGCGGCTTCGACCCGCACCTGGCGTGGTTGCTGCCGCTGGTAGTCGACGCCGGGGCCGCTGCGGGATCGGTGACGTGGCTGTCGCAACCACCGGGCGCTGCCCGGTGGTTCGGGCGCCGGCTCGCCGTGGTGCTGCTGCTCGCCTCGGTAGCGGGCAACGCCGTCGGGCACGTGCTGGAGGCGTACCACGTAGTGGCCTCATGGCCGCTGGTGGTGGCCGTCTCGGCTCTCGCCCCGGCCGTCCTCGCCTCGGTGGTCCACCTCGTGGTGCTCGCCGTGCAGGACGACACAGCGCGGCCTGAGGTTTTCGGTGACGTCACCGAAAAGGGGGTCACTGCTGCCCTCCAGTCATTGGAGGGCAAGAGAGCCGGCTGTCACGAAGATCGAACCGGTGGCCTGAAGGGGTACCTGCCAACGGGTACCCCCGGCGCTGACGAGCAATTTCCAGGGATCCCAGAAGATCGAACTGGCGTTACCCGTATGGAGGCCGAGCCAGTCCGTACCCCCCGCGAGGAAGGGGTGGAGCTGATCCCCGATCACCCACCCGGCGCCGACCTGTCTCCAATTGGAGACAGCCCCTCCGTGACGCCAATTGGTGCCACGACACAGGTCAGCCAGATTGTCGCTGCCGACAACCTGGGCCAGACCCCCGACGTCGCCGCGCCAATTGGCGCCAGTGACCCGGACCAGGCCCAGCCCGGTGCGGGTGCCCTCGATTCAACCGCTAGGCCAGATGGGGGTGCAGATCCTGCACGCCCCGAGGGCACCCCCGATCCGGGTTCCCCTGACGGTTCCCGACGTCGGGAAGCGTCAGCCATCGAGACCGGTCCGCAGACCGACAAGACCGGTCCCGTGACCGGTGACCGACTGCGGTCGTGGACCGATGAGGAGATCCTCGCCGCCCTAGCCCGGACCGTCGCCTCGACCGGTGTCGTGCCCGTCCGCACAACCGTCATGACCGACTTTGGCATCGGCGCCGGACGGGCGGACCGGTTGCGGGCCGCCGTCGCGGTCCCGGCCCGAATCAGGAGCACCCGATGACCACACTCCCACTCGTCCTATCCGCCATCCTGATCGGAGCAGCAGTCGTCGCCGTGGTGGCGTGGCGCCGGCGAACCCTCCGCACCGTCGTCGTCGCCGTGTCCGGCGCGGCCCTCTCCGTGTTCATCCTGGCCGCCCCGACGGCCGCCGCTGCGGCGGTGGTCCCTGTAGCCCTGCTGGTCGCGGCCCTGCTGGCGGTGTGGCTGCTGCGCCGCACCCGCACCTCAGCGCTCGTCGGCCGGTGGGGTGCGCGCAGCCGGCGCACGTCCGGGGTGGCCACCACCGTGGACATCGCCCGCACCGCCTCCTGGGTGGCGATGCGCCGCAAGGCCACCACGGTCCGCCCGTCGCTGGGCGACCGGTCCCGGACCGACCGGTGGCGGATCCGGTCGGTCGAGCACGCGGTCCCGCTGTGCCGGGTCGGGCCGCTGCGGGTGTGGTCCTCGGTCGAGGACGTCACCCTCATCTTCGGCGGTCCACGGACCGGTAAGACCGGCTGGCTGGCCGGGCGGGTCATCGACGCCCCCGGCGCCCTGCTCGTCACCTCCACCCGCACCGATCTGCACCAGCTGACCGCCGGGTTGCGGGCCCGGCGTGGACCGGTCTCCGTGTTCAACGCGGTCGGTCTCGGCGGTCTCCCCTCGACGATCACGTTCGACCCGCTCACCGGGTGCGCCGACCCCGTCACCGCCGCCGAACGCGCCACCGACCTGCTCGGGGCGT
>JBBRLM010000080.1:0-30116 GCA_038231335.1 Mycobacteriales bacterium | reverse complement strand
TGCCATCGCACCGTCCTACCGTGTCTGCCGCCCCACGCGATCATGGGGTCGCTGCCTGGGATGCTGGGTTCGTGGTCGCCGCGATGCGCAGGTACTGGTAGACGGTTTCGCGGCTGATGCCGAACTCCCGGGCCAGTGTCGCTTTCGCAGCGCCCTGGGCTGCTCGCCGGCGCAGCGTGTGGGCCTGTTCGTCGGTGAGGGATCGTCGGCGGCCGCGGTAGGCGCCGCGCTTCTTGGCCAGGGCGATGCCTTCGCGTTGCCGCTCGCCGATCAGCGCGCGTTCGAACTCGGCGAACGCCCCCATGACCGAGAGCAGCAGGGTGGCCATGGCGGTGTCCTCGCCGGTGAAGGTGAGCTGTTCCTTCACGAACTGCACGCGCACCCCACGGCCGGTCAGCTCGCGCACTACCCGGCGCAGGTCGTCGAGGTTGCGGGCCAGGCGGTCCATGGAGTGCACGATCACGGTGTCACCGTCGCGGACGAAGCCGAGCAGGGCCGCCAGCTGTGGGCGGTCGGTGTCCTTGCCCGACGCGACGTCGGTGAAGGTGCGGTCAACGGTGATCCCGTCGAGTTGGCGGCCGGTGTTCTGGTCGAGGCTGCTGACCCGGATGTAGCCGACCCGCTGTCCGGTGATCGTGTCCTCCCGTCGTCGAATGTCAGCCGATGCGTCAGGTTGAACTCTTTGACCATGCGGACGATGTGTCCAGCAATAGAGTTCCGGACTCTAACCTGACGGTAGTCGTGGGCTCTGCCTGACGTCTGGTTGGGGTACACCCCAACCCGACAGCTACGACGTGATCTTCGTGGGGTGCTCGACGCGGGATGCCCGGGCCGGCCGGCCGCTGACGCTCTCGGCGGCCACGTCGGCGGCCAACCGGGCGGTTCGGTCAGCGTGGCCGCGCAGGTGAACTCCCCGGCCCTTCGGGCGGCGTTCATCCGACGCTGCAGTGGTCCAGCGCGAGGAGGGCGAGGGTGCGCGCGGCGGTCACCACCTCAAGGACTGGCACCCGCTCATCGGGTCCATGGGCGAGCGCGGCATCGCCCGGTCCGTACTGCAGAGTAGGAATGCCGGCCGCTGAAAGCAGCCGCAGGTCACTGCCGTAGGTCGCACCCCACACTGCGCGAACCGAGCGGCCGGTGACGCTGCGGTGGGCAGCGCGCACGCGGCCCAGCAGGCCGTGACCGGAAGGAAGCTGGCCCGGTGCGAATTGCCCGCCCCACCACTGCACCTCGACGGGGTGCTCGCGCAGCCAGGGGTCAGTGGCGCAGGTCTCGGCGATCACGTTCTCGAACACTGCGCGGGCCGCTTCGACCGGCTCGTCGAGCGCCACGCCCATCCGGCCCTCGGCGACCAGCAGATCGGGCACCGACGACGCCCACACCCCGCTGGTCACCGTGCCGATGCAGATCGGGTAGGCCAACTCCCAGCGTGCGAACAGCGGGTCGACGTCGCGGTTTCGCCGCTCCTCGAGCTCCTGCAGCGCCGCATATATCGGCCAGAGCTTGCCGACGGCGCTTACGCCCTCCAGGTGGCGCGAGGCGTGCGTCGCCCGTCCGGGGACGCGAAGACGGAACGTGAGCGAGCCGGCGTTGGCGGGGACGACGTCGAGGCTCGTAGGTTCAGGGATCACGCACGCATCCGCCCGCCACCCGCGCCGCAGGGTGGCGTAGGTGCCCAGTCCGCCGTCCTCCTCGCCCTGCACGCTGGCAAGCAGCACATCGCCGCGCAGCGGAGTCCCGACGCGGCGCAGCGCGCGCACCGCCCACAGCGCCGCGACGAGCCCGCCCTTCATGTCGCAGGCTCCACGGCCGTGCAGATCGCCGCCGCGGACCTCCCCGGAGAACGGGGACGCGATCCGCCACGTGTCGGCCGCGCCCGCGGGCACCACGTCGATGTGTCCGTTGAGCATGAGCGACGAGCCGCCGCCGCGACCGGGCAGCCGCCCCACCAGTCCCCACGCCTCCTCGCGGGGTACCTCGACGCCGGGAAAGTCCTCGGCGTCGAGCACCTCAGCGAGCGGAACTGACCAGTGGTCGGTCTCCAAGCCCTCCTGATCGAGCAGCCGCGCCAACCGAGCCTGAGCATCATTCTCCACTGCCGTACCGGTGACACTTGGCTGGCGCACCAGGTCGCCCAGGAACGCCACCATCTCTCGGCTCTGGTCATCGATCTCGGACAGCACACGGGCGCGCCAGTCGGGAACCACGCTGGGGAACGTAGCAGCGGGTGATGTCGGTGCAGCCACGTCGCCGTTGCTGCCGCGCTGTGGAGCGACGGTAGAAACGACGTCCCGTCGCGCCACGAGAAGTGACATCTCATGAGTGGCCCGGCTGACCACCCCGAGGCCGACACGCTCGTCCTGCTCGCTGCGCTCGCCCATGCCCGCACGCCGCTGAGTGTCGACGACCTCGCGCGCACTCTCGGGTGGCCGCTGGATCGGGTCGAGGCAGCGCTGGGCCACGCCCACCGCCACCCCGGCCTGGCCGGGCCGATGACGCTGCGGCGGGTCCCACCGGAGACCTTCACTGTCGAACGACGGTCGAGTGACAGTGGCGCGGCGCCACGAAAACGACAGTGGCACGCGCAGCTGCCGGGCGTGAACCAGCTATCCCGCCAGACATGGTGCCCGCCGGTCTACCTTCGCAACACAGCGCTGCAACAAGTCTGGGTGGCAACGGCGGAGGTGAGATGTCGGACCACGTGGTACTCGGCGAGGTGCGGACCTATTACGAACGCGCCGGGGGCGGTGACCCACTCGTGCTGCTGCACCCCGGCGGCGTCGACTCGCGCGTCTTCGCGTCGCTGGTGCCGGGCCTCGCGGAGACCTTTGAGGTGTTCTGCCCCGACCGGCGCGGGCACGGCCGTACCCCCGATGTCGCGGGTCCGATCTCCTACGACCTGATGGCGCGCGACACCGTCGCGTTCCTGGAGCAGGTCGTCGGTGGACCCGCCGCGTTGGTCGGGCACAGCGACGGCGCGCCCGTCGCGCTGCTGACCGCGCTGGCGCGCCCCGACCTGGTGTCGGCGCTGGTGTTCGTGTCCGGGGTGTTCCATCACAACGCCTGGGCGCTCGGAGCGCTCGACCTCGACCAGGAAACCAAGGATAGGTTCCGCGACTTCCACGCCGAGGTGTCGCCGGACGGGCCGGGCGCCTTCGACATCCTCGACGTGAAGCTCGACCGCATGCACCGCGCGGAACCGACCCTGACTGTCGCCGACCTCGCGGGCTACCCAGGCCCGGCACTGGTGATGATCGGCGACGACGAGGACGAGATCCCGCTCGAGCACATGGTCGCGCTGCGCTCCGGGCTACCCGACGCTCAGCTCGCGGTGGTGCCGGCAGCCGGGCACGGGCTGCCGCTGGACCGTCCCGAGCTGTTCACGCTGCTCGTCACGGAGTTCGTCAAAATGGCCGAGCGATGATCATGCGGATCGGGGTCGGGCGAGGTCTGCAGCCACCGAGGAGTTCTCCTATGACGGATCGTGCTCGTGCTGGCGCGGCGTCGCGTTGTCGTGCTTGCGGGCGGCGACAGTGGCGTCGGTCATGCCTTGGTGAGTGCCACGACCGGGATGGTCCGCTCGGTGGCGGCTTCGTGGTCGGCGAAGAAGGGATAGGTCTGCTTCAGCATGGCCCAGACCCGCTCTCGGTCGGCTCCGGTCGTGGGGGTGGCGATCGCGGGGTAGTTCTCGTGGGCGATCTCGACGGTGACGTGGGGGTCGGCCGCCAGGTTCAGGTACCACTGCGGATGGTCTGGCGCGCCGACGTTCGAGGCGATGACGAGAACCCGGTCGCCGTCGTGGTGAAACATCAGTGGTGTGGTCCGGGGCCGACCGGTCCGGCGCCCGGTCGTGGTGAGCAGCACCAGGCGGTCGCGCTGCATGCCGGCGATGTGACCGCCGGCGCGGAACTGTTCGACAACCTTACGGTTGATCTCCTTGATGTCCATGTCGTTCCTCCAGTTCTCCGTGCAGGTGCTGCCTCTCGAGTGCACGTCCGATGGGGCAGTCGCCGGTGTAGCGACCGCAGGCGGCGGTGTCGCAAAGCCGGCAGATCCATCGCGTGGCGCCGGGTCCGCGCATCAGGCCGACGAGGAGATCGTCGAGGAGCCGTCCGAGGAGCGTGTGGTCCTCGGGTTGCACGACGGACAGGGCGGCGGCGAGCACGGCCGTGCGCGCGGCGGAAACGGTCGTCGCGGCGTGGGCGCCGGCTGTGGTCAGGGTGATGGCGGCGGTGCGACCGTCGGGACCTGGCGTGCGAGTCACCAGCCCGGCGGCGGCGAGTCGATCGACCAGTCGAACAGCGCCGGAGTGGCTGATGCCGAGGACCTGGGCGAGCGCGTGGATGGATGGCGAGTCCAGGACATGTTTGAGCGCGGACAGTGCGGCGGCATCGCTCATCGGCATGGCGACGGTCTCGGCCACACGATCGGTCAGCGCGAGGGCGACGGCACCGAAGACGTTCGCGATGTGTGCCGAGGGGACAACCACGCCGGTAATGTATGACTGGCTCATATGTCAGTCAATGGGCTCGCGCTCCCGACTGATCAGCCTGGGTGATGTCACGGCGGGTGCAATATCAGGTCCCTTTCGGCACTCCCCTCCCTCAGCTTCCCGAGCGGCCGTTTCCGCTGGTCGGGTCCGTGCCGATAGGCCTTCCACAATCAGCGTGTCGTGAACAGGTCACGGGGTCGGGTAGCGGTACCTTCCGCGGGTGCCGGAGCTGCTGGGCTACGCCCGGGTCTCGACGACCGAGCAGAACGCCGACCTGCAGCGGGATGCGCTGGACGGAGCCCGGCTGTTGGAAGGTGTTCACCGACCAGGTGACCGGCACCCGCGAACGCCGCCCGGAGCTGGATCGGTTGCTCGAGGAGATCCGCCTGGGCGACACGTTGGTGGTGTGGCGGCTGGACCGGCTGGGCCGCTCACTGCGGCACCTGATCGACGTGACCACCGACCTCGGCGAGCGCGGGGTGGGGTTCCGGTCGCTGACCGAGAACATCGACACCACCACCGCGGGCGGCCGGTTGATCTTCCACGTGTTCGGAGCGCTGGCCGAGTTCGAGCGCGAGCTCATCCTGGAGCGGTCCCGCGCGGGGACGGCGGCGGCGCGCGCCCGCGGTCGGGTGGGTGGCCGTCCGACGGTGATGACCTTGGACGAGGCCACCGCGGCGCGGCGGATGTATGACCAGCGGGAGATGACGGTGCAGCAGATCGCCGACGTGCTCGAGGTGGGGCGTAGCTCGGTGTATCGGGCGTTGTGGCGGGAAGGCGCGGTACACGGCCCGACCTCACGTCCGAGGCCGGACGGGCCGGCGGTGGGCCGGCGGGCCTGATGAGCGCGCCGCGCCCGGACCCGCGCATCCCCTCGGTGGGGGCGTGCCCAGGGTGCGGGCGGCGCCCGGACAGCGTGGAGACCGCGGCGCGGTTGCGCGCCGAGCTGGCGGTGGCTTGGCTGGTCGGTGGGGCGGGCGGGCTGGTGGTCCGCGGGTTCTGCCACGGCTGCGTCCCGGCCGGGCCGGTCAGCGAGGTGGTGTGCGGGTACTGCGGGGACGGGCCGTTGCTGGCCGGGTCGCTCTCCGGCGTCGACCCGGTCGCTGATCCTGCGGTGGCGGGGTGGCTGACAGCACAGGGCTGGGCGCTACACCCGGCGGTGACGTGTCCAGCGTGTCGGCGGGCCTTCCACCGGGCGAGATCGTCGTGATGGCGCCCGTCGACGAGCAGGTCAAGGCGCTGCTGGTGGCGCGGTTGCGGGAGCTGCGCGCGGCCGGTGATCTGTCCAGCGTGGAGGTCCGGGCCGCCGCACGCGAGATCGGGGTCGGGGAACGCACCCTGTGGCGCTGGTTGGCGACGACGGAACCGCCGCCACCACGACGTAGGCGCCGCGACCGGTACGAGCTCACCGAGGCCGATCGGGATGCCTACGCCGCGTGGCGTGGCAACGTCGCCGCGGTCCACCGAGCTCTGCACGCCCAGACGGCGGGCGGGCCGTCGTTGCGGCGGTTGCAGGCGGCGTTCACGCGCGAGCTGTCCCCGGGTGAGCGGGCCGCCGTGGTGGACGGCGTGGAGGGCCGCCGTCGGCATGAGGTGTATCTGCGGTGGGCGCCGAACCGGCGTAACGCGTTGTGGGAGGGCGACCATGTCGAGCTGCCGGTGCTGGTGATCGCGCCGCGGGCGCAGCGGGCCGGGAAGCCGTGGGCGACGTTGTTCATCGACGGGTTCTCGCGGCTGATCATGGGGTGGGCGTTGTCGCTGTACCCGACGTCGGCGGTGGTGCTGGCCGCGCTGCGCCAGGGGATGGTCATCGACCCGGCGCGGGGCCCGTTCGGTGGGCTGCCCGAGGCGCTGCGCCCGGACAACGGCCTGGAGTTCGTCGCGACCGCGCTGGCGCGTTCGTGCGCGGCGTTGGGTGTGGATCTGTTGCCGACCCCGCTCTACACGCCGCACCGCAAGGGCAAGATCGAGCGCGTCAATCGGACCTTGGACCAGGAGTTCCTGTCCGGGTTGCCGTTCTACACCCACGGCCCGCGGGGCGCGGACGGGCGGCTGTTCGGGCCGGACGCGGAGCCGATGTCGCTGGAGCTGTTCAGCCACCGCTTCGCGGACTGGGTCACCGACTACAACACCACCCGAGTACACGGCGCGCTGGACGGGCAGACGCCGCTGCAGCGATGGACCGAGGATGCGACCCCGCTGCGCGAGGTCGAGCCCGAGCGGCTGCGGTGGATGTTGATGGCTGATGTCGAGCGCACGATCAACAAGGACGGGGTCCATTTCGAGCGGGTCCGGTTCATCGCCCCGGAGCTCAACGGGCTGGTCGGGGAACGCGTCCAGGTCCGCTACATCCCGCACGACCTGCGCCAGATCGAGATCTTCCGCGGCGATGACTGGCTGTGCACCGCCTACCCGCAGGACCAGCTCACCGCCGAGCAGCGCAGCGCGGTCCTCGAGCGCCGTCACGCCGACGCCGCCGAGCTGGGCCGCCGCCAGCGCCGGGCCAGCCGCCGCGCCCGCGCGCAGCTGGCGCCGATCACCGCGCCCGGCCCCGGGGAGGACACGACGGTGATCACCCCCGAGCAGGACCGTCAGGAACGGCGCCGTCGTGACGACGACGGGCGTGAGATGCGCCGGCTGGGCCGCACCGACCTGCTCGGGCTGCACCGCGACTTCGACTACTGGAACCCGCCCCGTGAGGGGCAGCCGGACACGCCGGCACGGACGGTCCAGCCGGCAGCCGGCGAGGACAAGAACGAGGTCGGGGACGAGGAGAGGTAGCGGGGATGGTGCGGCACTTCCTGGACGTCGAGGGCGCGGCCACGTTGCCCACCGAGTCGCTGTTGATGGTCGAGCGCGCGGTCAGCGACCTGATCCGGGTGCAGGCGATGGGCACGGTGCACGGGCCGGCCGGGTTGGGCAAGACGTATGCGGTCGAGCAGACCCTGGCCCGGGCGGTGGTCGACGGGCGGGCCGGGCGGGCGCCGTGCTGGGTGAAGTTCCCCAGCCGGCCCACGATGCGGCTGGTCGCGGCCGCGTTGTTGGCCGAGCTGACCCGGGTCCCGACCGGGCGCGGGAACCGGTTCGTGCTGACCGAGCAGCTGGTCGAGGAACTCGCCCCACCCCCGGGCGGGGCGGGCCACGTCGTCGTGGTCGATGAGGCGCAGAGCTTGAACACCGAGTGCATCGAGTATCTGCGCTACCTGCACGACCACCGCGCCACCCGGTTCGCGTTGTTGCTGGTCGGCGGGGACGGCACCTGGAAGGTGTTGTCGCGGGAACCGATGCTGCGCTCCCGGATCTACCGCCGGGTCAGCGTGGAACCGCTCACCCCGGCCGAGGTGTGCCGGCTGATCCCGACCTATCACCCGCTCTACCACGGTGTCGACGCCGAGCTGCTGTTGTTGATCGATGACCACTTCGCGCACGGCAACCTGCGCCACTGGGCGGCGTTCACTAAGACCGCCGCCGCGCTGTGCGCGGCCGCCAACTCCGAGCGGGTCGATGAGGCGGTGGCCCGTAACGCGTTCACCCTGCACGGAGGCGGCGTGAGCGCGTGACCGCCGCCGTACCGCTCGGCATCGATCCGGGGCCGGGGCGGGCGACGTCGACGCTCGGCGGGCTGCGCTGGGTGCACGATCCCGACGACGACCAGGCGTGCCTGCACCACCTGGCCGCGCTGCACGCTCCGGGCGCTGGGCGGGTGGTGTGTCATCCCACCCCGGGCGCGACCGGGCCGATCCTGGCCCGGGACCTGCTCGAGGCCCTCGGTAAGCGCCGTGACGCGCTCACCCGTGCGCGGCGTGCGCGTGACGGAGCCGCCCTGGTGCGGGTCTGGATGCGCGCCGAGCGGGTCGAGCACCTGGTCGTGCTGCGGGCGCACCGCCTGCACCCGCAGCTGCTCGACGCGTTCGCCGAGCTGTCCGCCGCGACCGGCCCGACGGTGTGGCTGGTCTGGCACCACACCGACCCGCCGCCGGCTCAAGCCTGGTCCTGGCCCCGTGCGGTCGACGCCATTCGTGGCCACCCGCATGCAGACCGATCCGTACGGCTGCGCCCGGTTGAGGTCATGTACGGGGAGGCCGTGGCCGAGGCCCGGCGCGAGGCCCGGCTGTGGCGGGTCGCTCCACCCCGGCAGCGCCGCTACACCCAGCCTGGCTGCGGGCTCGGCGCGCTGCTGCAGCGGCTGACCATCGACGCCACCACCGAGGCCGAGCTGTGCCTGCACCTGGACGCCGCCCAGGTCGGGTTCGCCGCCGAAGGCCTCACCCTTGTCCTGCCTCCCGAGCCCGCCGCGCTGGCCGCGCTGGGGCCGCGTGTCACCCCGCGGGTCGTGGCCCGGCTGCGCCGGATCGGCTGCCCGGCCAGCGCCGCCGCGCTGCTGCTCGCCCTGGCCACCGACGCCCGAGCCGGGCAGGTGGCCAGCTGCAGTCCCCGCAGCATCAGCCCAGACCTCGGGCAGGTCCGGCTGCTGCCCGGCACCTACCGCATCCCCGAGCGAGCGCGGCCGCTGCTGCGCGCGGCGCTGCTCGACCACCAGGCCCGCGGGCTGCCCGCCTACGCCCTGTTCGCCGGAGCGCGTGGCGGTGGGCTGCTGCTCCCCCAGGCCATGGGCAACCTCATCGGCCGCGCCGCCGCGCTCGCCGACCTCCCGGTCCCGCTCGCGGCCACCTCGGCCGGGCGCGGCGATTCGGGCTCGGAGGAACCGTTCGCCACCGCACTCGTCACCAGCGGCGCTGGCCGGATCGACGGCGGTGGGCCGCCACCGCAACTACGGCCGCGCTGGCCGCGTCTTCGGCCTCCACGGTCTCCCGTCAGAGGCCGCGCACTCCGATGAACCACTGCACTTTTCGCCGCGTCGACTGTTGCGACCTCGCCGACCGAACCGGCAGCTCTGAACGACGCCCGACCTACGAACACTGCCAACTTATCCGTCGCTTACTGCCACACGATCCCGCGCTTTCCACTGCCACAGAAGTGTCGCTCCACACCTTCACGCTGACGCCGCGGCTGGATCGCGTGCTGCTGACCGCCGGCCAGCAGCACGCGATCCAGGCCACCACCGCCGCTGACGCCGTCACGGCCCCTTCAGGCCACTGCCACTTTCATGGCGCAACCGCCGCCACTTGATGGCGCAACCCACTGTCATTTTCGTGGCGCTCCACAGGCACAGGACACCAACTACCACCAGCATGGACCCAGACCCAACAGATCAAAAGCCAAGCACCTATGCATTCTCGAATGATCTTGGTGTTGAAGTGCTAAAGTGTCGATCATGCTGCGCATCATCGCGGTGTCGTCTGGGGCCGTCGACTACCTCATCCGGGGTAGCGGCTGCGCCGGGCACGAGCATGCACCCGATCTCGACGCCGGCCACACCGTGGAGCGCTCGGCGGAGCACGCGCACCAGCACGAGCAGGCCACGGAGCGCGGCCGGGGTGGAGCGGCGCGGTACTTCGGGGCGGCGGTGGAGAACGGGGAACCGGCGGGCCGGTGGGGCGGCCGCGGGCTGGCCTTGTTCGGGATCGAGGAGGGTGCACAGGCCTCGGAGGGCTTTGTGCGGTCGGTGTTCGGGAAGCTGCAGGACCCCCGCACCGGGGAGTCGTTGGGGCAGGCGCCGCGGAAGTTCAAGACCGCCGCGCAGCGGACCGACGCGGCGTTGGCGGCGGAGCCGGACGCCACCCCGGAACGGCGCCGGGAGCTGGAGTTGGCCGCGGCCACCGACGGTCGGAAGGCGGTCGCGTACTACGACTTCACCTTCGCCCCACCCAAGTCGGTATCTGTCTACTACGCGGCCCTGCTGGCCGCGGGCGAGTTCGAGGCGGCCGCGGAGGTGGCCGCCGCGCATGACCGGGCGGTGGCCACGGCGATGGCGTACGCGGAGGAGCACATCGGCTACACCCGCACCGGCTACCACGGCCGCACCCAAGATGGCCGCTCGGTGGGCCGGTACGAGGCCGGCGCGGGCCTGATCTGGACCGGGTGGAAGCACTCCACCAACCGGGAGTCCGAACCGCAGCTGCACACCCATGTGGCGGTGCTCAACCGGTTGCGCACGCTGTCTGACGGGCTGCTCCGGGCGTTGGACGGGCGCGGGATCCGCCCGGTGAAGGAGGCGATCGCGACCGCGTATGAGCGGGCGTTGGAGGAGGAGCTGGTCGCCGACCGCGGGGTGGTGATCGCGGACCGGCCGGATGGGAAGGCCCGCGAGATCGTCGGTGTCGACCCGCAGTTGTGCGCGGACGCCTCCACCCGCCGGGCGCAGACGGTGGCCAAGGCCGAGGAGCTGACCGCCCTCTACGTCGCCCGGAACGGCCACGAGCCGGACGCGGCCGCACGCAAGGCCATCATGACCGACGCCGCTCTGGCCACCCGCAAGCCCAAGGACAACACGGTGGCCGGGCCGGCCGCGGTGGCCGCGTGGGGCCAGCTCGACCCGGAGCGCGCGGCCAGGTTGGTGGCCACGGTCGAAGCCGTGGCCGACGCGGCCGAGGCCGCCGGCATGGCCGGCCATCCCGACCGGGTGGCCGGGTTGCGGTTGGACCCGACCGACCCCGCCCAGCGGCGCGCGCTGCTGGCGGCGGCGGTGGCGGATGTGCAGCATGAGTACGCCACCTGGACCGTGGGGAACCTGGTGGCCGCGGTCGACCGCCGCATCGGCAGCCTGCCGGCGGAGGCGCGCGGGCAGGCCCGCCCGCTGTACCTGGAGGGATTGGCCCGGGAGGCGGTCGCGCCCGGGAACGCGTGCGGGGTGGTGCTGCTGACCGCGTCGGACCCCGTTCCGGTGCCCGACGAGCTGCGCCGCCCACAGGACGGCCGGAGCATCTTCCGGCCCCACATTGATGAACGCTTCGCCACCCTGGACCAGTTGCAGGCCGAGGAGCGGATCGTGACCGCCGCCCGCCAGTTGACGGCGCCGGCGATCCGCGGCCTGGAGCTGGAGATGCTGCGGGTCGAGCTGGCCGCGGCCGGGCTCGGCCCGGACCAGGTCGCCGCGGTGGTGGGGATCGTGTCGTCGGGGCGGGCCGGGGATGTGCTGATCGGGCCGGCCGGGACCGGGAAGTCCTACACCGTGTCGGCGCTGGCCGACGTGTGGTCCCACCACGTCGGCGGGCGCGTGCTGGGCCTGGCCACCACGGAGATCGCGACCCAGAACCTGGCCGAGGACGGGGTGGCGGCGATGAACACCGCCCGCTTCATGGCGCTGTACGGGGCCAGCCCGGACGGGCAGCCGGCGCGGCACCGGGTCGGCTGGGGCGACCTGTTCGTCGTCGACGAGGCGGGGATGTCGTCGCGGGAGGAGCTGTCGGGGATCGGCGACATCGTCACCGCCGGCGGCGGGAAGATCGTGTACACCGGGGATCACGGTCAGCTGACCTCGATCGGCGCCGGCGGCATGCTCGCCCTGCTCGCGAACGATAACGGCGCGTTCGAGCTGGCCGAGGTACATCGCTTCGCCAACGAGTGGGAGCGCGACGCCAGCCTGCGGCTACGCGCCGGCGACACCTCGGTCATCCCGGAGTACGAGGACCGCGGCCGGCTGCACGGCGGGACGCGGGATCAGATGCAGGCGGCCGCGATCCGCGGCTGGCTGGCCGACACCCTGGACGGGAAGGAGTCGCTGCTCATCGTGGGCAGCAACGCCGACGCCGCTGCCTTGTCTAAGGACATCCGGAGAGACCTAATCCGACTCGGCCGTGTCACTGCTGAGCCTCTGGCGCGGCTCGGGCAGAGAGCGGACCACGTCGAAGTCAGCGTTGGGGATGTGGTGCAGGCACGGCAGGTGGACCGCACCATCCGTGTGGACGGCGGCAGGATCGTCGCCAACCGGGCCACCTACACCGTGCTCGGGCTCGACCCCGACGGGGCGCTGCGGGTACGCGGCGCGCGCGGCGAGATCGCGCACCTGCCCGCCGACTACGTAGCTCGCCACGTCACGTTGGCGTACGCCTCGACGGTGAACGCGGCCCAGAGCCGCACCGTGGACACCAGCCACGCCCTCCTTGATGAGGCCGCCGCCCGCGAGGCCGCCTACGTGGCGCTCTCGCGTGGCCGGTACGCGAACACCGCCTACCTGATCGCGCAGCGTGACCCGGACGCCCACCAGCCCGAACGGCTCGACGGCACCGCTGCCGGCCGCCTCGCCGGGGTGCTGGGCAACGTGGAGGCCCGCAACGCTGCCGAGGTCGAGCGGCGCATCGGGGCGAAGGATGGGGCGTCGCTGGCATGGATCGGCACCCAGTGGGACGAGGTCTCCAAGGACTCCGCGCGGGCCCGCTACACACAGGCCCTGGCCGCGGTGCTCCCATCGGACACGGTCGCCCAGGTCACGGGGGAGGAAGGGTGGCCGCGGCTGGTCCGGGCGGTCCGGGAGGCGGAGCTGGCCGGGCACCACGTTCCGGCTCTGCTGGCCGGCGCCATCGAGGGCCGGCCGCTCGACGGTGCGCACGCGGTGTCGGATGTGCTGCGGTGGCGAGTCCGAGTGCTCGCCGCGGACCGCGTGCCTGAGCAGCTGGTCGGGGCCGGGGACTGGACGGCGCTGGCGCCGCCGACCGACGGCCCGGTCGGGCAGTTCTCCCACGAGCTCGCCGTCCGCGCCCAGGATCGGCAGCACGAGCTCGGCCAGGCCGCGCTCGAGACACCGCCCGCGTGGGCGCTCGCCCAGCTGAGCCCGCCACCGACCTACGACGCGCTCGCGGCACAGGTCGACACCGGGGTACCGGTGCCGGTCGGCGCGGTCGATGAGGTCGCGGCCGCCCGCGTCGAGTGGGCGCAGCGGGCCGGGGCGGTGGCCGCCTATCGGGAGCTGCGCGGGATCGCCGAGGACGCCACCTCGATCGGCGCCGCCCCGTCTCGGGAGCAGGAGTTCCACCGGCAGATGTGGACCCAGGCCGCCGAGGCACTCGGCCCGGCCGCCGATGCGGGCGCGGTGGACTACCGCACCTTGGCCGATCTGGACCTGTATGCGGTGCGGGAGCGGTGGACCCGGGAGCAGGCGTGGGCCCCGGAGTACGTGGCCGCCGAAATGCGCACCGCCTACGAACTGGGGCGGGAGTACCGCGAGGACGCGGCCCTGGCCGGGGCGCGGTTAGCGACGCTGGAGCCCGAGGACCCGGAATGGGAGGCCACCGCCGAGCAGCTGGCCCGCAGCGACCGTCTGGCCGAGCTGCAGCTGGAGCGGGCGCGGCAGCTCGACGAGATCCACCACGCCCGCGGCGGCTGGTACGCCACGACCGAAGAGGCTCGGATCGCCGATGAGGCGGCCCGCGACGAACTCGGCCGCCGCGGCCTCCCCGCGCAACGCGAGCTGGACCTCGGCGAGCAGCTGGAGCTGTTCGACCCCGCCGACCTCACCGAGCCGTCCGCCGAGCCCGACACCGCGACGGCGGAACTCGACGCGGCGCGCGAGGCTGTCGACGAGCCGCGGCTCGACGTCGACGACGTTGACGCCGACCGCGCCGCCGATCTCGACGTCGAGGCCGCGGCGCGGCACGCCGGGCGGGAGCCGGTCACGCCCGAACCAGCTGCCCAACACGTCATCGACGAGCCTTCCGCTGACCTGGACGACATCGAGCTGGAGGAGCAGATGGCGGCCGCCGAGGACGCCCAGCGCATCCCGGATCGCGCCGACGACGTCCAGCGCGAGCCTGAGGCTGAGGTCGACGTGGAGCAGTTGACGTTGCTCGACGTCGAGCCCAGCATCGCCGAACAGGTCGGCGCGGCACCGCTGCGCGCCACGGATCCGTCCGTCGAGCCCATGCTCGACGAGTCGACGGATGTGGAGCTGGAGCGGGCGCAGACCACGCTGGCCGAAGCGCGCCGGCAGGCCGAGGCGGCCGAGTTCGTCGCGGGCCGCCTCACCCGCGATGCCGTCGCCGAGGCCCGTGCCGCGGTGCAGGCGCTGGTAGCGGCTGAGGCCGAGCGGCAGCTCCGCGACGAGGACGAGCGCCGCGAGCAGCTCAACCGCTGGCACGAGCAGGACCGGGCCGCCGAACAGCAACGCGGTGTCGACGACAGCTGGGACGACGGCCCCAGCATCGACTACTGACCAGACCCGGCTCCGGTTGACGGTGACGCGTCAACCAGGGTCAGCCCGTGGTGCGGCGCGCGTGGTCGGCGGCGATGGACTGCTCCATCTTGCGGATCCCGGCCCGCCACCGGGCGTCGGCCATAATCTGCTCGCGGAGTCCGTAGTCGCCCGGGCAGACCCCCAAATCGTGCCCGGCGATGTGCTCGGCCATCGGCGGATCGACGATCTCCTGATTTCCCGCGTGGCGCCCCGGGAGGGCGTCCCACACGAATCCCAGGACGGCGGCGCTCTCGCTTACCAACTGAGTGAGGTAGCCGCCCCAGGCGAAGTCTGCGGCGTCGCTCAACTCGCCCAGGTCGACCGGTTGGCGCTCGCCGGTCTCCAGCGCGACGGCGGTGGCACCGACGTAGATGTGGGTGTGTAGGCGCATCGTGGTCTGGTCGGGGACCTGGTTGTGGGCGATCGCGGTGATCTCCAGGCGGGCCGGGATGGCGCGGCCGCGGAACCCGCCGGTGACGTAGCCGCCTTGGCGTTGGATGTCGCGGATGATCGCGGCGGCCAGGCCGGCGTAGACCTCCAGCAGCCGGCCTAGCTCGTAGTCCATGCCGTTGTGGGCGAACGCGTCTCCGATGAGCGACAGGCTGATCGGGGCGTGGAAGTACAGATCCAGCGCGTCTCCCGGCGCCTGCTGGCGGTCGGGGTCGAACAGCAGAGCCGGGTCGACGTGGGTGTCCCCGTACACGGCCCATCACCTCCCGCGGCTGCTCGGCGGGCCGGCCTGTGATGGTACGGGCCCCAGCCGACAGCGCCAGGCCGCCAACGGCGGCCCAGCTCGCCAGCCGGGGCCGGTCGCGTTTTCGTTCCGAAAACGCATATCTTGCTCCGGTCTCCCCCGCGGGTTCACCCTGAATGAACCGGCAGCGGGTGCCGCCCAGCACTTACGCCCCCCTTCCTGTGCAAGTGGCCGGAGGGGTCAGCCTGCGGGCGGAGCGCCGGCGGCGGTGCCGCGGGCGCGGCGCCAGTCGAGATCGGTGTCGGCGGCCGCGCGGTACCCGGCCTGCCAGTACCGCGGGTGGGTGATCTCGCCGTCGGCGCCGACCCGCAGGTCGGTGGGGTCGGGGCGCCGCCCGGGGGTGTGGGGGTGACGCTGCGGGGGTTGCTCGGTCGGGGTGGGGTGGGGGCGGTCGTGTTCGTGGACGTAGTGCTCCCCGGGGCGGCACCAGCGTTTCGGGATGTGGGCGGCGATGTTGGTCAGGGCGTCGCGGCGCCACCGGGTGTGCCATTCGGCGGCTGCGGTGGCGGGCGCGTCGGGGGCGTGCGCGGCGGTGTAGGTGCGGCGCAGCCACACGAGTTCGATCACTGCCGGGGGGTGGCGGGCCCAGCAGTCGGGCAGCTGGGCGCGGGTGGTCTCGTAGAACGGGCCGAGCACGGTCGCGACCCATCCGGCGAGGGCCTCCCACTCGGCGGCCGCCTGCTCGGCCGAGAGGGCCGGCCAGGCCGCCGGCGCCACCGCCGCCGCGGCCGGCGCGGTGTCGGCGAGCGCGTCGACGCGGCCGCCGAGGGCGGCCACCGCGTCGTCCAGCCCGGCGACGCGGGGCAGGACCTGGGCGAGGAGGTCGGCGTTGTCGGCGACCACGCCGGCGAGGCGGGCGACGTCGGCGCGGGCGGCGCGGATCTCGCCGGCCAGCTCGGACACGATCCGGTCGCGCCGCGGACTCGTCGGCTCCCCACCACCACCACCCGCGCCCGCGCCCGCGCCGGGGTCGGAGTGGGCGCCGGTGTCGGTGGTCATCGGCGGGTGCTCATCGGCCGGGGCCGCGGGTGGTCGGCAGCTGCACGACCTGACCGGTGGCCGGGCCGGCGCCGGATCGGTGCTCCCACCACGCCCCGTCCGGTGGCGCCGGCGGCGTCGGGGTGGGGAGGGTGGCGCGTTCGCGGGCGACCCGGGCGTAGCCGGGTTCGTAGGCGACGATCGCCGGGTGGCGGCCCAGCCCGAGGACGTAGGCGTGCCAGCGGGGCATGGCCGAGATGGTGTGCCCGGCCACCACCGGCTCTAGGGTCGGGGTCCGCGACGTCGACCGGGACCCGCGCCCGTCCGCGCCCTCGGACTCGCCGCGGGTGGTGCGTTGCACCCACCGCTCCCCCGCCAGATACGACAGCGCCTTCAAGTCCTCGGTGTTGGTCACCCCGGGCAGCACGATCTTGGTGGGCAGGTTTTCCCAGATCACCTCGGCCCGGTCGCGGCCCCAGGTGGTGGCGAACTGCGCCAGGGATTGGACGACGGCGCCGATGGTGATGCCCCAGCCGCGGGAGTCCGCGGCCCACCGGTCCAGCGGGACGGGGGTGATGTTGGCGACCTCGTCGAGGACGAAGTTCAGCGTCGGCGCCAACCTGCCGCCCAGCTGGGCGGCAGCGATCCGTTGGGCCTCGTGGAACACGTACTCCGTGAGCGCGGTCAGCAGGGGTGCGAGGCGTTTGTCGCCGGCCCCGCCGACCAGGTACAGGGTGCCGCGCCAGCGCAGGAACGTTTCCACGGTGACCGCCCCGGCCGGGCCCGGCCGGCACGCCGCCGCGACGGTCTCCGAGTCCATAAACCCCACGCAGCTCGTCACCGTCGCGAAGTAGCCGGTGCGGGTGTTGGTCGACGCGCGCAGGTGGGTGCGCAGCGTCGGCAACCAGCCTTGGGGCACGTAGCGGGCGTAGCGGTCGAGGACCGCGACCGGTTCGGGGTCGTCAGGGTCGTTGGCCCAGCGCATGACGGTGTCCATGCCGCGGCGCTCCAGCGCGGCGGCGAGGAGGTAGCAGCGCAGGATTTCTTGGGCTTTGCCGGCCCAGAAGTCGGCGCGGTTGATCCCGGCCGCTCCCCCGCTGCCGCGCACCAGCGCCCACGCCCGCCGATCCGCCGTGCCCTGCTCGGTGCAGCCGGAGATGGGGTCCCAGCAGAAGTCCGACCCGATGCTGCCGAGCATCGACGGGTTGAACACCGCGGTCGGCCCGACCCGTTCCCGCAGCGTCCGGGTCAGCACGACGAGTTCGGGTTTGGTGGAGGGGACAACGGCGGCGCCGGGGGCGTCGAGGACCACGTTGACCAGGAACTGGGTTTTGCCGGAGCCTTGGGGGCCGACGACGCCGAACCCGCGCGCCCACGGCGAGTACACCGCGCGCGATGTCGGGCGCCAGTGGCGCAGCCACCGGCCCGGGCGCCACCCCCGCGGCCGCCACAGGTAGCGGACCCGCAGGCCGCCGGACACGAGGTGCCCGACCAGCCAGCCGTAGGCGGTGACCGGCGCGGCCGGGCCCGTGCCGGATCCGGGTGGGGCGGCGGCGCGGACGCCGCGCGCGCCGGCGGTGCGGGCGAGGTCGTGGCGATCCAGCCAGCCCTCGGGGCCGCCCAGCTCGCGGCGGAACGCCCGGGTGGGCCCGAAGTACCACCAGCGATGCATCAGCACGCCGCCGATGAGCAGGGCGGCGAGGAGGTAGCCGGTGTGGGCGGCGGCGCCGAACGCCACCGACCCGGCGAACAGCGGCACCAGGTTCAACGCCAGCCCGGCCCCGCCGAGCGCGACCCCGCACGCGGTGAGCGCGCGGTGGGTGGTGCGCACCTCCGCGTCGGTTCTGTGCGTCCCCATCACCATCTCCCCCGTCCTGCCCGTGGTCGGGCGCTGGTCACCGTAGAACCGCGCACCCTGCGCGCGCGGCGATTTCGCCGAACCTGTCCCCCGGCCCGGGGGGCTGTGTGCCTACTGCCGGTCTTCGCGGGTGTGGTGGTGCAGTTCGTGGCGGTGCGCGCCGTCGGCCACGGTGATCGCGGCGCACAGCCCGCCCACGGCCACGTCCAGCGCTCCGCGGGTGGTGAGCAGCCGGACACGGCGAGCCCGCACCGGCGGCGGCCGACCCTCCGCCACCACCACCACGGCAAGTGGTTCGGTCGCGTCGGGGTCGCCGCCCCAGCTGTACGCCATCTCGCTCCTCGATCGAACCTGACAAAAACGGTGTCTGCGGTCAGCCGGTGCCGCGCTGCGGTCGCCGCTGGTCTACGGCCGCGGCCTGGAGTAGGCGGCGCCCGGTCCGCGGGGAGCAGCCCAGTTGGGCGGCCACGTCGGCGCCGGTGAGATCAGCACCGCGGCGTAGCTGCGCCGCGACCTGTTCCACCCGCGGGTCAGTCCCTTCGGCCGGCTGCGGGCGGCCGCCGGGGTGGGTCGGTACGGCGGCGAGGCCGTGGTGGACGCCCAGACCGGTCAGGGCTTCGGTCGGCACCTGACCGGCCCGGGCAGGCTCGATCGCCGGCGCGGCCGCGGGCGCCGCGGTGGTGGGCTCCGCCGGCCGCGCGGCCGCCCGCTCCGCCGCGTCGGACGCCGGGGACGGCGCGGTAGCAGCGCCGGCGTCGTCGAGGACGAGCGCGACCAGATGCGACAGCACGACGGCCAGCAGGACCGGGCCGATCCCGACCACGACCGCCCACACCGGCGGGAGGGCGCCGGCGGCGACGGCGTGCCAGGTGTTGAGCCCGGCGGCGGTGCCGCCGGCCAGCAGCAGCACCGCCCACGCCCACCGCCGCACCCCCGGCCGTCGGGTGGCCATCAGCTCGTTGAGGGCGAGCAGCGCGGCCAGGTCGTTGGTCAGCGCCAACACGACACTCATCGGGCCCAGCAGCGGCTCGACGGCCTGGACCTGGCCGCGGACGCTGACCGACAGCGCCCCGACCATCACCAGCGCGAGCCCGCCGCGCCGCACCCAGCCCCCCGCGCCGAGGTTGCGCGAGGTCACCGGTTCGCCCGCGCGATCGGTCGCCGCTCGCGGCGGATCTCGGCGGCGGCGGTGGCGTAGAAGTGCAGGCTGCACGGCCACGCCGCACCGGGCATCCCGGTGCCCGCCGTGGTGCAGCCCCGGCACCGCCCCTGCGGATCAGCCACGTGCAGCACCAACAGACGGGCCACCGCCCCGGGCAGCCCGGCCAGCTCGCGCGCGATCCCGTCCACCCCGGCGGTCACGCCGACTCCCGCAGGGCCGACGCAGGCACCGCGTACAGCGCGGTGTCGACCGCCGGCATGCTGCGAAGCTGGCGGCGCCACACCAGCTCCGCGTGTGCCCATCGCCCGCTTAGCACGGCCAACGCGCCGAGGCCGGCGCACATGACGATGACCAGCAGGCCGGTCACTAGGCCGGCCGCGGCTGGCCAGACTGCCGTCACCAGCCCGACCGCGCCCATCGTGCCCATCCCGGCCCCGACGATCCGCTTCATCAGCTGCACGGCCGCTCCCCTGCTTCGGGCCTTGTGGTCTGTCTCCATCCGAATCAGTACCATCTACTATCTATGTTAACTATAGATAGTGCAAGATGGTGCTGCTAGTGAACGTGACGGCCACTCTTCCCTGCCGTCACGTCATCCGCCCTGCCCGCAGCTAGCGGACAGGGCGGATGACGCGCGACACTGCTGAGGCCACTAGCCAGCTATCGGGAGGGGAAGCCCGAAGATGGACACCCAGCCAGTCCACGATCCGGGGGTGACCGTGCTCGCTGTCGACTCGGACTGCCCGGACAACAACACTTGTCGCGCAATCCTGGACGCCGGCGACCCGGAGTTCCTCCACATGGTCGTCACCGACGAGACCGACCCGGCGATGCTCGCCCGACTGAACTCTCGCGTCGGACCCGGCGAACGCCTCGTACGATGGCCGCGTCGGCTGGGCCTACCGGAGGTGCCGCCGACATGAATCCCGCCGAGCTCAACGCCTGGATGGACGAGCACTTCACGCGGTCCGCATTCCGGCTGGAGACCCTGCAGACCTACGAGGTCGCGTCTGACGGCTCCGACTACCGCCGCTACCTGGACGGCGAGCGGACCTGGACCCCCGACCGCAAGCAGCCGTGGCTCGACTACCTCGCAACCGAACGGGCACACGGCCTGTACCGGCACCGCGTACGGGTCGTGACCCGGCCGGTCACGCCCTACACCCGCTACGAGTGCGAGTGGGGATACCAGCCCAACGTCGCCGCGGGCGAAGATGTGCGAGTGCTCGATCTCGGAGACCGTGATCTTCCCGCGGGGCTGACCGGCTCCGACTGGTGGCGGTTCGACTGGTGGCTCGTCGAAGACGACCACGGCGGTCGGCGGGTGCTCGGGATGGCGTACGAGCCAGACGGACAGTTCCGGGATGCGTGGCTCCTTGACGAAACCGACGGCGACACGCGAACGGTGGCCGCGTTCGTCGCGGTCCGAGACCAGCTGTGGGCGGCCGCGGAGCCGTTCAACACCTGGTGGAGTCGGCACCGCGAACTGCATCGGGACGGTGCCCGCGCCGCATGAGTAGTAGCGCACCCGAAGACGTCCGGCCAACCCGCACCGGGTTGTCCGGGCGTCTACGCGCCCTCCGGGAGGCCACCGTCCCGCGGGTCTCGCAGACCGCTGCCGCCAAGGCCATCGGTGCGAGCCAGAACAAGATCAGCCGAGCCGAGGCCGGTCACTGGGTTCTCACCCCAGACGAGGTACGCACCCTCGCCCGGCTGTACGGAGCAGCCAGCGGCGAGCAGCACACACTGGCAGCGTGGGCCGCCGCGCTCGCGCCCGGCGAGGTAGATGCCCGGGTCATCCTCCGCCGCGGCGGCGGTACAGCCGCGTTCCAGGCGCGCGTGCGCCAGCTCGAGGAGGGCGCCGAGCTGATCCGCGCCTACCAGCCCGGAATGGTTCTCGGGCAGCTCCAGACCGAGGCCTACGCCCGCGTGGTGTTTGGTGGCGACGAGGCAGCCGTCGGTGAGCGTCTGCGCCGCAGCCAGCTGCTGCTCGGCGACGCCTCGCGTCAATGGGTCCTCGTTCAGCCGATGGGCGCGTTGCTGTGGAACCTCGGCGGGGCCCAGGTGATGGCTGAGCAGATCGACGCGCTGATCGAGGCGAGTCGCCTCCCCCACGTCGACCTCCGCGTCATCGGTCCAGAGCATCCCATGACCTTTGCTGTCACTCACGGCTTCCACCTCTACGACCACAAGGCTGTCGTGGTCGGAATCCTCACCGGAACCACGATCGACGACGACCAACACGCCGTCGCCCAGTACGGCGACGTTTTCGAGCGCTTGCACGGCGCCGGCGCGAGGGATGACCAGGCCCGCAACGTTCTTGGCCGCATTGCCGCCAACTACCGCGACGGCTGACACGTACGCGCGTCGACCGCACGCGCTCCGACGTAGTTCTGCGGTCACTCGGCGTGTCGGCTAAGTCTTTGGCGCAAATCCCGACATCATCCGCGGCATGAGTCGCAAGAGCCCGGCCGGTCGGCCGTCGATCGGACAGCCCGAGATGGTGTGGGGCCGCGTCTCAGTCGAGGTGCGCCAGCAGATCAACGACCTCTCTGAAGACCTCGGCATCCCGAGGTCCCGCGTTGTCGCCGCGCTGCTGGAGACGGCCCTCGAGGACCTCACAAAGGTCCAGTTCCCACGCCGATCCGGCGGTGACCAGCAGGAGTTGCCTCTGACGAAGGCCTCGTAACGACAGCGAGGCGGTCCCCGTAGGGACCGCCTCGTCAGTCGCGTCGGGCGGGTCGCCAAACCCGCGTCGTCGCTTGGTGCTCCGGTTGGTAGCCGGAGCGGTTCCCCGCCTCTGCCAGGAAGGGGGCGCGCTTTCGCGTGCCCAAGATAACCCCTGCGCGCCCGAACGCGCATCCGACACACGCCGAACCCCTTGCATCTGTTGCAGGAACCGGCTGGTGCCTGCCCTGCTACGAGGCAGGGTCGTTCACCCTGTCCACCGTCCCCGACGGCTCCGAGTGCCTACTACACGGGGCCCTGAGCGAGCCACGGGGCGCCGCCGACGCCCCGGGCACCCAGCAGCCGCCGGTCTCAGTGCCCACCGCCGCTGAGCGGCGTTCTCCGCGGCCTCGTGGCACCGCTGCGCGTGGGGCCGCTCCCCCCGGACGGCCGCACCAGCGGCCGCGCACGGCTCGCCGGGCCGTGGATGGCCAGCTGGCGCGCGCGAAGGCCTACGGCCGGCGCCGTGCCGCCGCCCGTCTCACTGCCGGCGGGTACGCGCCGCACCCCGGGTGGCGTCACTTCATCGCCCCTGGCTGGCGGGTGCTGCTCGACCAGGCCGAGGCACTGGGCGTCGTCGAGGCCCTCGTCGACGAGCAGGACTGGCGCTCCGACAAGCGCGCCGCCTGGACCGCGATCCTGCGCCAACTCGTGTGCGCGATGGACTGGAACACAGGCCTCGTCGCCGCCCTCACCGCGCAACGCCTGGCCGACGCCGGCGGCCGCGCTTCGCGCACCGTGTCCCGAGTAATCGCCTGGGCCCGCGACATCGGCCTCATCGTCATAGTCGAGCACGCCGCCAGCGCCGAATTCCTCGGCACCGACCTCGGCCGCACCCCCACCTACGCCCTGGTGACCAGCACACCCCTCCCCCAACTGCCGCCGTCCGATCCTGTACCCGGCCTAACTGAGTCCGGGCAGCTCACACTGCCTGTGGATGAAAGTGGCGACCTCCCCGCATCTTGCGTTGAGATCAAGCCCTCGAACGGCGAACGGCTCGAACCCAAGACAACGACACAGCCTGACTGGCCGCTATACCGAGTACCTGAAAACGCTCCGGAAAGAAACGCAGCAGCACGCCGGCTGCTCGGAAGGCTGGGCCTTGACTGCGGCGGGGTACCCGGAGTGCCGCTGTGGCGTACCCGGGCCCTCCTCCGACCCTGGTGGGAGGCTGGAGCCTGTCCTGCGGGACTGCTCTGGGCCATTGATCACCACCCTGACCGGCCTGAGCGCCACCGCGGCGACGCGCTCCGCGGCGCCGGCGATCCGCTCCGCGTCCTCGGCTACCGCCTCCGGCCCTGGCACGGCCGACTCGCCCAGCTCCCCCCGGAGGTGGCCGGCATCCGCGGCAACTACCTCGTAGCCCAGACAACACACGGCTCCAGCCGGCCCACACCGGCCGGGACCGCCACCCAACACCGAAGACCTCCTACAAGCGCACAACGCAACGCCCAGGCGGCGCTCCGCGACCACCTCGCACAGCTCCGTGCGCGTCGTCGGCCAGCGCCATGAACAGCGCGGCCACCCGGATCCAAGCCCTTGTCGACCGCCTACCCAGGCCCGTTGCCCGATGGATCGGCGACATGCTCGGGCCACTACCGCAGCTGAGCCCGGCGCTGTCGCTACGCTCCCGGGCGTCCGAAGTACCGCCCGGTCGGAGACCCGACCTGCGGGAAGCACACGGAACAGGAAGTGCCGCCATGCCTGCAAAGATCCACGTCATCGCCAACCAAAAGGGCGGTGTCGGTAAAACAACCCTCGCGGTCAACCTGGCTGCCGTCGTCAACGCCGTCCGCGAGACCTCCGTCGGGCCGCTCGTCGACCCAACCGAACCAGGCCGCCACCGTCCCCGCGACGAGGGCCGCATCAGTGAAGTCCTGGTCGCCTCAACCGACCCGCAGGCATCTTCGGTCTGGTGGTCCCAACGCGTCGCTCGCCAAGGCGGTCTCCCCTTCGACTTCGCCCAAGTCTCTGACCCCCGCGAACTCCACGCGCTGCGTACCAGCGGCTACCGCGAAGTCTTCGTAGACACCCCCGGCAGCCTCGAAGACGAGGCGATCCTCCAGGCCGCACTCGACGAAGCCGACGACGTCGTCGTGCCGATGCCGCCCGAACCTCTCTCCTACGATCCGACCGCGCGCACCGTCGAGCGGGTCATAGCCCCACGCGGGCTGGCCTACCGCGTCGTCGTAAACAACTGGGACCCCCGAGACGGCACTACCGACCTTCAACAAACCGCCCAATACATCCGTCGCCGCGGCTGGCCCATGTGCAACACCGTCGTGCGACGTTACAAGATCCACACTCGGGCTAGCGCCGACGGGCTTGTTGTCACCCAGTACCCGAAGAACCGGGTTGCGATGGAAGCCCGCGAGGACTTCTTCCGACTTGCCCTCGAACTTGGCTACGGGGGCAGCACCGGACAAGACACTAGCGCCGCCGTGGGCATACACGACGGGACGAACCGGTGAGCCCGACTAAGGCGCGCGGGCAGAAGGTCAGCCTCGCCGACCTCGCCGGCGAACCCGACCTCGATGATGGCCGCGGGCACCCCTACGCCGTCCCCTCCGGCAGCGGGGCGCGATCGGTCCGGCTCGACAAGCTCGCCCTCAACCCGTTCAACAAGCGAGTGCTCGCCGCCCGGCCGGAGACCATCCGACAACTTGCCGAGTCGCTGCGCACCAACGGACAACTCCAGCCGTGCGCGGTTGTCACCCGCGAAGCGTTCCGCTGCATCTTCCCTGACCAGGACCCCCAACTCGGCCGCGCCACCTTCGTCCAAGTCACCGGAGCCCGCCGCCACGCAGCAGCCCAGCACAACGGCTGGGACGCCCTCGATGTCGTCATCAAGGACGACCTCGCCAGCACGCCGCTGCGATTCCTCAGTGCCACCGCCTCCGAGAACATCGACCGCCAGGACTTCGACCCTGTCGAGGAGGCCGAGCAAGTACAGCTTGTGGTCACCGCCGCAGGCAGTGGCCAAGCTGCGGCCGAACACCTACAGCGCTCGCCTGGATGGGTCTCCCAGCGGCTCAACCTGCTGAAGCTCGCCCCCGAACTTCAGGCAGCGCTCCGCGCTGGCGATATACCTCTACGCGAGGTTCGTACGCTGCATACCCTCACTGCGCCCGGGCAGATCGCCGTCCTGCGCGGCTTTACCGCGGTAAATCCTGCGCAGGGAGACGAGGACAGCGACGAGGGCGACCAATCACGCGCTGAGAACGGTAAAGCAAGTCCGCAGCGGTCGGACCGGCCGACCGCGATCGCGCGAGCCCTGCGCCGCATCGGCGACACCCCCGAGAAGATGGCGGTGACACTGCGCGCAGAGCTTCGTCCCGACGAGATCGCGCTGCTCGTGCAGCATCTCTGTGAACCGGCCAAACCGCCGGGTGCATCCGTGATCCCCCTCCGGACCTGAGCGGCGCGCTTTACCGCGGTAAATACGGACTGGCCAAGCCGATCTGACATCCGCCGCAGTCTGACTGTGCGCTCAGGGCCGCGCGGGCCGTGGAACTGCTGGTGGACCGCCTGCGGCGGGGGCCTGTCGACCCTTGGCTTCGCACGGCCTCACTCCCTATCAAGGGTCGCTACGCGATCGCCTGACGGCGACGGCCAAGGGCGGGCCGCCCTGGACAGGCAGCCTCGGAGGCCGTGCCGGCGCGCCTAAAGGCGGCGGGGGAGAGCACCCCGCCACCCCTAGGGGACGGGCCGACAGCCCAAGCCGAGCAGCAGGAGGCCCATCGTGCACACGCAGACCCACACCCCGACCACCGACCGGTGGTTCGCCGACCCCGACACCCTGACCTGCCCCGGATGCGGAGAACACCCGGTGCGTGCCATCCCTCCCGGGTACTGGCAGGTGCGCGACGGGCTGGCGGCGCCGCTGTTCTCCCACTCCGACGCCACCCCACTGTGCCGTACCCGCGCGGGTGTGGTGGCCGAGCCGATCGAGACCACGCGATGACCAGCCGGCGGGACGTGCGGGTGGGGACGTCGATCACCGAGCGTCTGGTCGCCGCGTTGACCGCGACGTGGCGGGCCATCCAGGACCGGCCCGCGGATGTCCCGGACGTGGTCCTCACCCTCGGGTCGGGCAGCGTCGGGGCGCGCCGCGGGGAGGTCACCCTGGGCCATTTCGCCGCCAGCCGCTGGCACACCACCGAACCCACCACCGCGACCGACCAGGACGCCGAGCAGGACCAGGAGGCCGAGGACCGCGGCGAGGAGCAGCCGGCGCCGGGTCTGAGCATGGCGGAGCTGTTCGTGGGCGGGGAGGGCCTGCGCCGCGGGGCCCGTGACGTGCTCGGCACCCTGCTGCATGAGGCCGCGCACGGGGTGGCCACCACCCGCGGGGTAAAGGACACCAGCCGCCAGGGCCGCTACCACAACCGCCGCTTCGCGCAGCTGGGCGCGGAGCTGGGCATCGCCGTCGGGCTGGACGGGGCGCGGGGCTGGTCGGCCACCACCCTGCCCGCCGAGACCGCCGCCGTGTATGTGGCCGAGCTCGCGCAGCTGGCCGAGGCGATCACCGCCTACCGGCGCGCGGAGTCGAGCGGCCCAGGCCCGGCCACGACCAGCCGCAACAACCCGCCCGCGCTGTGCGGATGCTCGCCGGCGCGGCTGATCCGGGTCGCCCGGGCGGTGCTCGCGGCCGGCCCGATCGTGTGCGGGTGCTGGCGGGACCGAGTTCACCATCGACGAACCTGACCCCGACAACGAGGACGGCGCCGGCCGCGCCGAGGGTGGGGAGGGCGAGGGATGACCGCGGCGGCCGGGTCGGCGGCGGTCCCGGCGTTGTCGCGGTGGCGGGACCGGGCGGCGTGCGCAGGGATCGCGGACCCGGACGTGTTCTTCCCTGTGGCCGAGGCGGGGCCGGTGCTCGCCGCGCAGGAGGCCACCGCCACTGCGGTGTGCGCCCGCTGCATGGTCCGGCCCGAGTGTTTGGCGTTCGCACTGCTCGCGTTGCCGGATGGGGTGGCCGGCGGGTTGACCGCGGCCGAGCGCCGCACCCACCGCCACACCAGCGACGGCGGGCGGGCGCCGGCGGTCGAGGGCGGGGCGTTTGTGGCCGCGCGATGTCGGATGCGGGCGGGAGGTGACCGCGGCCGGGCGGGCCGCGGTACGGGGCCGGGCGCCCGCTGCGTGCGGTGGCGCGGGAGTTCGGGGTCAGCGAGCGGACCGCGCACCGCTGGGCCCCCGCCGGCCGGCCCCGCCTCCCCCGGCCGACTGCAGCTGCACCGGGTCCTCGGGCAGGGCTACGGCTACCAGATCACCGACTACCGGCCCTGCTGACACCTCCACCCCGCCGGCGCAGTCCGTGCTCGCGCGTTGACGGGTACGCGTCAAACCGGTGGGGTCGGGGTTGCTACCCGCTGGCCTGCACCTGCGCGGCGTGGGTGTGCTCGGCCCGGACTTTTTCGGCGCGGACGTGGGCGCGGGTGTACGCCGTCGATGGGGGAGTACCAGGTCAGGGCGCAGCCGGTGACGGTGGCGGTCTCCCGGTCCGCGCTCAGGGTGGTGGTGACGCCGGCGAGGTCCACCGAGGTGCTGTAGTCCTCAGGGCGGGTGACCCGGGCGTGCCAGGCCGCCACCGCGCCCGCGCAGTCGGGTGCCCCGTAGGCCGCCGCCAGCTGTGCTTGGGCCGGGGCGGTGAACAGGCCGGACGAGCAGACCTTCGCGGTGTCGCCGGCGGCGACCAGGGCCATGACCTGTCCGAGTGCGTCGCGGGGGGAGTGGGGGAGCAGCTGGGCCCGGTTGTGCTCGCTGGTCTGCGCCCAGCCCTCCGCGTTCTGGCGGGCGGTGGCCACGGTGTCGGCGACCCACCCGGCGCCGGCGGCCAGGAACAGCACCATCCCGACCGCGAGGAGCTGCCAGCGCGGCAGCCGGAACGCGCCGGCGACCGCGAGCGCGGCGCCCAGACCGGTCACAGCTGCGAACGGTGTCCACGCCAACAAGGTGGTCATCACGAGCAGGGCGACGAGCAGGACCGGCCCGCGGCGCCCGGCGAGCAGGTAGCCGAACCCGAGGATGCGCAGCACCACCCCGAGCGCGAGCACCATGACGAGGGGCCACCACCACGGGAACCCGGCGATCGGCCACACCAAGGCGAACACCACCAGCAGCACCGGGGCCAGGCGCAGCGTTAGGACGGTCCGGACCGCGGACAGCGCCGTGTCGAGCCGGCTCACCGCGCCCACCGCCCCAGCGGCCGGCCCCGCGGCCGCGGGGCCCGCGGGCGGGCGGCAGGCGGCGGGGGAGCGACGGCCATGCGCGCGAGCCTGGCACAGCGGCGCGGCGCGTTCGCCCGGTTTTACCGATCCCGCCCCTGGCCGGCGCGAGCCCAGGATGACCACCTCCGTTACGTTGCGGTGTTAACGTAATATACGTACCGTATTGACGATAACGAACGGAACGGTACGATCGGGTTATGAGTGATGAGCAGCACGACGCGCGGCCTGCGGGCCCGGCGGACGGGACCGGGGCAGCCGCGAACGGCGAGGGTGGGGAGGGGTGTCAGTTCCCGACCGGGCCGGGGCTCGGGTGTGGGCGGCCGATCGAGCGCACCGGGTTGCCGGGGGCGCCGTCGCGGTACTGCGACCTGCCCGGGCACAACCGGGCCAAAGCCTTCGCCGCCCGGCGCGCGTTCCAGCTCGCCGCCGCCGGCGTCGGACCGGCAGGAGCGGGCGGGATGGTGGGGGAGCCCGACGTGGTTCCGGTGCGGCCGGTGTCGGACGGGCGGGCGTCGTTCGGGGCGCTGCTGGCCCAGTTCGGTGACATCGCCGCAGCCACCCAGCAGGCCCTCGACGCCCAGCAGCGCCAGCTCGGCGCCATCCTGGACCGCGCCGGCGAGGTCGCCCGCACCGTCGCCGATCCGGAGGCGGCCGCGTACGAGGTCGACCAGGTACAGCGCGAAACCTCCGTGCGGATCGCCGAAGCCCACGGCCTGCAGGCCGCCGCGGAGCGCGACGCCCGCGAGCAGCGCCGCCGCGCCGAGACCGAGGCCGAGCAGCGGGCGCAGGCCGACGCCGCCGCCGAACAAGCCCTACGCGAGGTGGAGGCGGTGCGCGTGGAGACCGCCGCCCAGGTTGCCCGGATCACCGCCGACACCGACGCCGCGGTCGCTGAGCAGCAGGCCCGCGCCGCTGCGGCTGTTGCCGCCGAGCAGGCCGCGCGTGACGAGCTGGACCGGGTGCGTGTCGAGGCCGGCGAGCAGGTCGCCGCTGCCCGCGCGCAGGCTGAGCAGCACCGGGCCGGCGTCGAGACCGAGCGGGACCGGGTGCTGGCCGAGCGCTCAGCGGAGATGCGTCGGGAGATCGAGCAGGCCCGCGACGCCGCCGATGCCCGGGTGGCCGCCGCCGAGAAGACCGCGCAGGACGCCCGCAGCGAGGCGCGCACACAGATCCTGGCCGCGGAGCAGCAGGCCGCCGACGCCGGCCGCGCACAGACCAGGGCTGAGGCCGACCGGGCCGCCGCCGAGCGGCGCGCCGCCGAAGACCGGGCCACCCTAGAGCGGGTGCGGGCCGAGCTGGAGCAGCTGCGCACCGATCACCACGACGAACTCGCCGCCGTCCGGCGGGAGGCCAGCGAGGAACGGGCCGCGCTGCGCCGAGAGGCTGGCGAGCAGCTCACCGCGGTCCTGGCCCGGTTCGATGCCGTGGCCCCACCCGCCGCCGACGCCAGTACGCCGGTGCGGCGCGGCAGCGCGAAGCCGGCCACCGAGTAGCGCCGGGCCGGCGTCGAGGGAGACGCCATCCCGCGTCCTCTGTTCCTGCCCCCCGGGCAATCCCAGGGGAACTGTCCGACTGCGGGTGCACACTCGGGCCCGCGCCGGCACCAGCGCCGGGGCATCACGGCGAGTGGGGACGGTGGGCGATCGTGGGCGGTAAGCGGTGGGTCCGTGGCGGTTGAGCAACGACGGGCGGGCGCTGGAGCGCAACTAGTACTGCAACGGCAGCTGCGGCGTGTCGTGGGATGCTGAGCCCTGTCGGGCGGTGATGATCACCGCATGGTGGATCTTGCGGGGTGGGTGGCGTCGTTGGATGCCGTGGTAGAGCTGATCTCTGGGCGTTTCGCCAG
>JBBRLM010000079.1:0-31097 GCA_038231335.1 Mycobacteriales bacterium | reverse complement strand
GTGGTCAAACGGGCGATCTCCAAGTACGTCGCCAGTACCGCCAAGGGTCACCACCGCGGCCCCAGCCGCCCCGCGAAGATCACCATCGAGATAGAGGCGATCTTGACAGTGCAGCCCACGACCTAACTGAACGGCTTTGGCGCTAGGCGAGCAGCACCACGAGAAGCTCGCCGCGACCGTGCGTGCGCTGGGCCGGGCTGCGGGAGCGGACGTGACCGTCGCCGTGGTTGCCGCCGCGCCGCCTGCCGTGGCCGCGGCGGCCGCGCTGGCGAAGGACGTACTCGACGTCGCCGTGGCCCACGGCAACCCACCGGGTCTCTACCGGCTCGAGGACGTACTCGTGGAGTTCCACCTGAGCCGGGTGAGTGCGGCGACCCCGCGCCTGGCTGCGCTGCTGGAGCCGTTGACGGAACGGCCCGAGCTGCGCGACACCCTGCTCTGCTTCCTGCGCAGCGGGCAGAACCGGCGCCGCACCGCGAGCACGCTGCACCTGCACCCCAACACCGTCGACTACCGGCTGCGCCGGGTGGCCGAGCTGACCGGCCTCGACCCGACGGCGGCCCGGGACGCGATCGCGTTCCAGGCCGCCCTCACCGCGCAGATCCTCCCGAGACCGTCAGGCGCCGGCTGACGGACCGGTCGGCTGGACGGCCTCGGCAGGGGCGTTGCGCCGGACGTCGGACCACGCGGGATCACTGCAGATCGCGCAGTTGGGGCCGAAGAAGACCTGGCCGGCGCGCGAGTCGCCCGCCAGCCAGTAGCGGAACCAGGCCGTGGTGGCGCCGCGGAAGCCGCCGCCGTCGCCCGCCGGTGTCGCGTGGGTGGCCCCTGCGAGCTCCCCGTAGACGGCGGGGATCTGGCTGGCCTGGGCGAAGCGCGGAATCACCAACAGCTGCGGTGAGACGATCACGTCGAACTGGCCGCCCAGGATGAACATCGGCCCGTGCAGGGCGCGGATGTCACCCTGCGGGCCGGGCTCGATCGGCACGGTCGTCGTCACCAGCGGATCGGCGCCGGCCGCGATAGCGCCGCCGCCCCCCTGCGAGTGCCCGGTCGCGCCGATGTGGCCGGTGTCGATCCGGCCGAAGTAGGGGCTCCCCGGCCGAGCGTTCTCCTTGATCAGCACGCGCGCGCCGGCCAGCATCTCCTGCCCGGATCCCGCGTTGAGGGTGTTGGCTGCGGCCACCACGAACCCGAACGACGCCCAGTGCCGCAGCAGGCCGTCGTACAGCTGAGGGGTGACACCGGTCCCGTTCCCCCAGATGATCACCGGGTGCGCCGCTCCCGCGGCCAGGTCCGTCGGGCGATAGACGGTGTGGTCGCTGTCGAGCGCCTCCACCGTCACCGCGAACGGGCCCGGTTCCGACCAGACGCTGTCGATCGCGGTCGCCGGCGCCGGTGCGGCACCGGCCGGAGATGCGAACCCGGCGAACACCGCCGCCGCGGCCAGTGTCACGATCAGCCAACGGGCTCGTCCCCGCACGCGCTCTTCTCTCATCCGCCAGCTCCGTAGTCTCATGGGTTGGTCGTGGTTGCGTACCCATGATGCTGGGCCGAGGTCCAAGGTGGACCTGGATTCCTGCCAACGCTCATCCACCGCGCTTGTTGCCGATCACAAACCGGGTCGGGCTGTGCGCGCAGCAGGACGACCAACTCGGCACTGCACTCACGACCGGCCGCCTTCCGCGTCGGTGGTCGCGAATCCGCGCACCCGGGTGTCCCGGCCGGCGCCGACGAGCCGGTCCGCGCGCTCGGGCATGCGCAGGACGGCGACGTCACCGCCGGCGAAGACCTCCGCGATGTCCTCGTCCAGCACGATGCGCACCCGCGTCCCTGCTCGTACGTTCATGCGCCGCACCGGCGCCGATCCGGCCTGCAGCAGGAGGTGCTCCCCGTCGTGGTCCAGGATGAGCCCACCGATCACCGTCCGAGCCGACGCAGTGAGCTCGATGTCGCACTGCGGCGGGAGCGGGCCCTCGGGTGGCAGATCGGCGCCGCGGAGCCGGTCGAGGTCGGGATGGGCGGCGACGACGAGCCGGTCGCCGTCCAGGGCCAGGAGGTGGGGGAGCGACATCGCCCCGGCCCGCGTGCGTCCCGGCCGGGCCGGTTCGGCCTCCCGCACCCACGACAATGCGCACCACCGGTTCTCCGCGTCGCGGAACGTGGTGGTGGCGTAGAGGGCGCCCCCGTGGTCCAGATACCGCCATGACCGGGGTTCGAAGGTGCGGCCGTCGAACGAGCCGACGGCATAGACGACACCGTCGTCCACCTGGTGGGTCCACGCCGAGGCGATCAGCACCCACCAGCCGTCGAGCTCGATGAACTGCACGCATTCCCAGGCATCGCCGGTGGCCACGGCGTCGTCGGGGCCGGTCCGTCGCCGGCACAACACGGTTCCGTCCGACCATCGATGCAGGTCAGAGGAACGAAAGTGCAGCGCCACCGCGTCCCCGTCCTGACGGCCGCCCACCACCAGGCGCCAACCCGCGCCGTCCCGCTGAACCGAGGGATCCCGGAACTCGGACACACCCGCCGGCGCCTCCAGGACGTGGCGGGTCTCCTTGACCCAGCCGCGCATGTCCTGGCCGCCGACCGCGACGGCGATCCGGCTGCTGGGGCCGGCCGCGTCGTTCTTCATCCTCGTGTAGAGGATCGTCGGCCGGTCGCCGTCGAGGACGAGGGCGCCCGACCAACAGCCGTCGTCGATCTCGTCCGGCTCGAGCGTCAGGTCGACCGCGGCGTCCCAGGTGACGAGGTCACGGCCGGTCACATGTCCCCAGCTGCACTCCGGTGCCCAATCGGCGCCCCCTGGCACGTACTGGAAGAAGACGTGGTACTGGCCTCGGTACCAGGTGATTCCGTGCGGGTCGTTGATCCAGCCATGCGGTGTGCTCAGGTGCAACCTCGGGCGTCCTACCGCGTCGCGGAGTACGGCCTGCTGCTGCCTCGTCGGGTTCGTCATCCGTTGCCCACCTCTGTTGCGGCTGACCGGCGTTCTGCGACGAGACCCCCCGCGGGCAGCCCCGTACAGTTCGCGGAGTGCCGGTGGATCGACAGCGAGTCCGCACGACGATCAGCATCGTGGACGTCGCCCGCAGAGCAGGTGTCTCGGTCTCCACGGTGTCCCGGTGTCTGCGCGGGGAGGGGAGCGTGGCGCCCGGCACGCGCGACCGAGTGCTCCGCGCGGCCGACGAGCTCGCCTACGTCCCCTCGCCCGCGGCGGCGGGTCTGGCCACCGGACGCACCAGCACGGTCGGCGTGCTGTCGTCCTTCAGCTCCCGGTGGTTCCTGACCGCCGCTCTCGAGGGCGTGGAGAGCGTGCTCCGTTCCGCGGGCTACGACCTGCTGCTCCACAACATCGGTGACCCCGCCGCCCGGGACTGGTTCTTCTCGATGTCGCCGATGCGCCGGCGGGTCGACGCCGTCCTCGCCTTCGCGACCGGGCTGACCGGCCCCGAGCGGAACGTGCTGCGGAAGCTCGACGTCCCTGTCGTGTACGTCAACGGGTTGCGGGGCCTCCTGCCCCACGTCGGCATCGACGACGAGGCGGGGGCGGCGTCGGCTGCGCGCCACCTCCTGCTGCTCGGTCACGTCCACATCGCGATGATCTCGGGGAACGCCGACGACATCGTCGGTACGATCTCGCCGCGCCGCGCCGGCTTCGAGAGCGCCCTGGCCACCGCGGGCGCGTCCACGGACCTGGTCGTGGTCGACAGCTGGGGGGTCAGGGGCGGTATTCGCGCCACCGAGCAGCTGCTGACGCACTCGACGCTGCCCACTGCGATCTTCACGGAGTCGGACGAGATGGCCTTCGGGGCGATGCAGGCCCTGCGCCGCGTCGGGATCAGGGTGCCGGAGGACGTGTCGATCATCGGATTCGACGACCACGAGTTCGCGGCGGCGTTCGATCTCACGACCATCGCGCAGCCGGTGCGCGAGCAGGGGGCGGTGGCCGCGGACCTGCTGCTGGACATCGTGGCCGGCGCCGCCGACCGCAGCACCGAGACCGTCCTGCCCACGCGGCTGGTCGTGCGCGGTTCCACCCGCAGGGTGGGTCCCGCCGCGAGCCTGGAGCACGGCGTGGACGAGAACCTCGATACCGCACCGGAGCTGGGCCGGCCCGTTGCCCCGTCCGCCGGCAACCCGTGACCATCCGCCGATGCCGGGTCGGCGCATCAGCCCTCCGCTCGACGCGACGCCGGAAGCAGCGCCCGGATGAGGATGGTGGCCAACCAGTGCTCGTAGTCGTCGGCCGACCAGCCGCAATCCGTGGTCAGCTGCAGGGTGATCTCGGGTGACGTGAGGACCCACAGGATGTCCGCCGCCCGGATCTCGTCGATGCCGTTGCGCAGGTCGGCGGCGACGGCGCGCGCGACGCGGGTGGTGCCGGCCATCCGCAGGGCGCCCGCCTCGGCCGCGAGATCGCGCAGCTCGGCCTCGCCGGTCCGGGCGGCCACGAGGAGCATCGCCGAAGCCGGACCGAGCCCCTCGAAAGTCAGCCGGGCGTCCCGCGCGACCTGCGCGAGGATCTCGGTCCCGGAGCGAGGCCGCTCGACGGCCGGCACCGACGGATCATCATGCGGTGCCTCCGGCTGATACCCACGGACCGGGTCGAGGGCCCGCCGCACCAGCTCCTGCCGGCTGCCGAAGGTGCGGTACACCGTTCTGACGGACACCGCTGCCTCCCGCGCGACCGTTCTCATCGTGACGCCGGAGTAGCCGGAGTCGATCACGATCCTGCGGGTGGCGTCGAGCACGGCGCGCCTCGTCGCGGCGGCCTGCTCCGCCCGGCGTGAGTTGTCGTACCGACGGGCCCCGGCCTTGACCGACAGCATCCTTGGTCCTCCTGGCTCCATCGCTTCTGAGTGGTATCGCTCCCAACGCTAGCAGCATCGTGTCTCACGATGAAGACACGGATTTCGCCCACAAGCGGATCTACCTGCGAAAATATGCCTCTTGACGGTCGGTCCTCGTGATGGCACCGTTCCCAACACTGATGTGGGCAGGACCACAAGTTCACGCGCGGACCGAGTGGCGCCGACAACGAGTGCGATGACGAAGGAGTCGATATGCGCATGCGCAGGGTGGTCCCGCAGATCGCCGTGGTGGCCGCGACCGCGATGCTGTCCACGGCCTGTCTCGCGGCGAGTCCGAGCGACACGGCCGGGAGCGGTGGAGGCGTCGGGTCCGGTGGCACGCCGCCAGGCGACAAGCAGGTCGAGATCCTCTTCGGATTCGGCGGCGACCAGACCCGCGGGTTCGAGGCCGGGTTCGCGGACTTCACGAAGCGAACCGGTATCACCATCAAGTTCTCGGAGGCGTCCGCCTTCGACACCCTGATCCGCACGCGGGTCGCGGGCAACTCCACTCCCGACATCGCCCTCTTCCCTCAGCCCGGGATCCTGCTCGACATCGCCAAGTCGGGGAAGCTCGCCGACATGTCGAAGGTCGTCGACCTCGACAAGCTGAAGACCACCCTCGTGCCGGGCGAGCTGCAGGCGGCCACCGGGTCCGACGGGGTCGTCTACGGCGTGCCGGCGGCGATGAACGTCAAGAGCCTCGTCTTCTACGACAAGGCGGCTTTCGCCGCCGCCGGGTACACCGTCCCGAAGACGCAGGACGAGCTCACGGCGCTGACGGCCAGGATCAAGGCCTCGGGCACGACGCCCTGGTGCCTGGGCATCGAGTCCAGCTCCGCCACGGGCTGGCCCGCCACGGACTGGATCGAGGACTACGTCCTGCGTATCGGGGGTCCCCAGATCTACGACAAGTGGGTCAAGCACCAGATCCCGTTCAACGACCCCATCGTCAAGCAGGCCGGTGAGGCCTTCCAGGCCATGGCACTCGCCGACGGCAACGTGCTCGGTGGGCGCGCCGCCGTGGCCAGCACGAACTTCCAGACCGCAGGCAACCCGCTGTTCACGCCCAAGCCGGGCTGTTACCTGTTCAAGCAGGGCAACTTCATCACGCAGAAGGGCTTCTTCCCCGATTCCGTGCGCGCCACCATCGACCAGACGGTCGGCGTGTTCCAGTTCCCGGGCAAGACGGCCGATGACCTGCCCGTCCTCGGGGGCGGGGATATCGCCGCCGCCTTCAACGGAGCGGACCCCGACACCAGGGCGGTCCTGGACTTCATGCTCAGCCCGCAGTTCAACGGCGGCACGGCCGAAGGCGGCTGGCTCTCCCCGCACAAGACCTTCGACGTGAACCAGTACCCCGACGCCCTGACCAAGCAGATCGCGCAGATCGGCTACACCGCGTCCACCTTCCGGTTCGACGGGTCCGACCAGATGCCCGGCGAGGTCGGCTCGGGCACCTTCTGGAAGGAGATGACGGCGTGGATCGCCGGCTCGGAGGATCTCGACAAGGCGCTCAGCAACATCGACGCGAGCTGGCCGGCCAACAGCTGAGGTCCGTCGTCCGACGAACGGAGAAGGAGCAGGCCGATGGCCAAAGTTCTCGAAACCCTGCTGGCGATCGTAGGAGGCGTCGGGGGAGCGCTGCTGCTCTACTACCTCCTCAACAAGGTCGCGGAGCTGCTGCCCGCGAGGGTCGAGGCGGGTATCAAGCCCTACCTCTACATCCTCCCGGCGGTGGCGGCGATCGGGCTCTTCCTGATCTATCCGGCGATCCAGACCGTCGTCTTCAGCTTCGCCAACAAGACGAGCACCCGCTTCGTCGGCTTCGGCAATTACGCCGGTCTGCTGACGTCGCCGGGCTTCCAGCTCACGCTCATCAACACGGTGCTGTGGATCGTCATCGTGCCCACGGTGACGGTGGCGATCGGGCTGGGTATCGCCGTGCTGGCGGACCGGCTCGCCCCCCGGGGCGAGAAGATCGCCAAGACGCTGATCTTCCTGCCCATGGCGATCAGTGGCGTCGGCGCCGTCGCGATCTGGAAGTTCATCTACTTCTACGCGCCACCGGGGCAGCCCCAGATCGGGTTGCAGAACGCGATCGCGACCGGGCTCGGCTTCGACCCGATCGCCTGGCTGCAGATCGACACGGCCAAGCTGAACAGCCTCATGCTGATGATCATCTTGATCTGGGCGCAGGCCGGGTTCTCGATGGTGCTCTTGTCCGCGGCGGTGAAGGGCGTTCCCGAGGACACCATCGAGGCGGCGCGGATCGACGGCTGCGGGGAACGGCTGGTCTTCTTCCGGATCATCGTGCCGCAGATCCGAGCCACCATTGTCACGGTGTTCATCACGGTTCTGATCAGCGTGATGAAGACGTTCGACATCGTCTACGTCGCCACCAACGGCGGCTTCGGCACCAACATCGTGGCCGTCGACTTCTACAACCAGCTGTTCACCAACGGCAACGCCGGGTACGCGGCGGCGATCGTCGTCCTGCTCATGATCGCGGTACTCCCGGTCATGATCTACCAGGTGCGCCAGTTCCGGGCTCAGGAGGCAGCACGATGACCACCACCGTCAACCCGCCGGTCGTCGCCGGTCCTCCTCGCCGCCGCCGGGCCGCGAGGGCCGGCGCCTCCCCCGGGGGGCAGGGCAAGGCCGGCTGGGCCACCAAGGCCGTTCTCGTCCTGGTCTGCTTCCTGTGGGTGGTTCCCACGCTCGGGCTGTTCGTCACGTCCTTCCGCACCACGGGCGCGGCGAACTCGTCGGGTTGGTGGACCGTCCTGTCGGCGCCGTTCAGCAACTGGACGCTGGAGAACTACGCGCAGGTACTGACGCGCGAGGGCTTCGGCAACGCCTTCCTGAACAGCTTCGCCGTCACGTTGCCCGCCACCATCATCCCCATCATGATCGCCGCGTTCGCCGCCTACGCGTTCACGTTCATGGAGTTCTGGGGAAGGGACGTCCTGTTCGTGACGATCGTCGCCCTGCTGGTGGTCCCCAACCAGGTGGCGTTCGTGCCGCTGCTGCAGATCTACGGGGCGCTGGGTCTCAACGGAACGTTCGCGGGGTTGTGGCTGGCGCACGCGGGGTTCGGTATGCCCCTGGCCATCTACATCCTGCGCAACTACATGTCCACGTTGCCACGGGCCATCATCGAGTCGGCGAAGATCGATGGTGCCAGTCACTTCACCACGTTCTGGCGCCTGATCATCCCGATGTCGATGCCCGCTCTGGCGTCGTTCGCGATCTTCCAGTTCCTCTGGGTCTGGAACGACCTGCTGGCGGCCCTGGTGTTCCTCGGGCCGGGTGACAACGGCGTGGTGCAGGTCCGACTCAACGGCCTGCTGGGCACCCAGGGCCAGGGCTGGCAGCTGCTCACCGCGGGCACGTTCATGAGCATCGTGATCCCGGTGGCGGTCTTCCTCGGCCTGCAGCGCTATTTCGTCCGCGGCATGACGGCGGGCGCGGTCAAGGGCTGAGCCGGCGCCACGGAGCAGTCAACGACCGCTCCGTGGCAAGCCCGCGCCCCGCACCCCCCGGACCGTGCACACCGCCGCGCCCACGAGTCCGACAACGAGACCCAACGTCGTGAGCAGAGCGAGGCCGTGCCCACGGAGCTGGTCGTAGAACAGCAGCGAGGCGGCGGCGAGTACCAGGAAGGCGAGGGTCCGCAGACCCCACCTGCGGCCTCGGGGCCGTCCGGGCTCGCTGGTCACACCCGGAAGCGTACGCGGGAGGGACACGGTAGGTCCGCCAGCGAGTCGACGTCGAAGTACATGGTGCGGACGGGCCCCAGCCCGAGCTCCGCGGCCGCTGCAGGGCCACCCACCACGGACATCCATCCGCCCTGCCGCGCCGACCCTGGGTCCGAACGTGCGGACCGATAGCAGCTCGACACCGTCGGGTTCGTGAAGTGGTACCCGGCGTCCCACGTCCTGGACGTCCCGACCTGCTCGGTCTGCCCGACGCGGTCCCAGTTTCGTGGTGTCCGAGGGGGGACTTGAACCCCCACGCCCGTTAAAGGGCACTAGCACCTCAAGCTAGCGCGTCTGCCATTCCGCCACTCGGACGAGCGGGCGCTGCAGTTCGAGCGCCGGGAGGAAGGATAGCCGACGCCTCCGGGCGCCCGCGACGGGACCCGCGGTGGTAGGAAGATCCGCATGACCAGCTCCATCACAGCGCAGGACGAGGTCGTCGAGCTGGCCTCCGAGCTCATCCGGATCGACACCACGAACACCGGCGACCCCGACACCGTCACCGGCGAGCGGGAGGCCGCGGAGTACGTCGCGGCCAAGCTGACCGAGGTCGGGTTCGAGATCGAGATGATCGAGTCGGGCGCGGCCCGACGCGACAACGTGTTCTGCCGGCTCACGGGCGCCGACCCCTCGCGGGGCGCGCTGCTCGTGCACGGCCACCTCGACGTGGTGCCGGCCGACGCGAGCGAGTGGTCGGTGCACCCCTTCTCCGGCGCCGTGCAGGACGGCTACGTGTGGGGGCGCGGCGCCGTCGACATGAAGGACATGGTCGCCATGACCATCGCCGTGGCGCGGCAGTACAAGCGCGACGGGGTGGTGCCGCCGCGCGACATCGTCTTCGCGTTCCTGGCCGACGAGGAGGCGGGCGGCAAGTACGGCTCGCACTGGCTGGTGGACAACCGGCCGGACCTGTTCGAGGGCTGCACCGAGGCCGTCGGGGAGGTGGGCGGGTTCTCCATGACGCTGGCCGAGGACCGCCGCGCCTACTTCATCGAGACGGCCGAGAAGGGCATCGCCTGGATGCGGCTGCACGCCCGCGGCAAGCCGGGCCACGGCTCGTTCATCCACGACGACAACGCCGTCACGCACCTGGCCGAGGCCGTGGCGCGGCTCGGTAACCACCGCTTCCCGCTGACGATCACCGACACGGTGCGCTCGTTCATGGAGCACATGACGGAGCTGACGGGGCTGGAGTTCCCCGAGGACGACATCGAGGGCTCCCTCGCGAAGCTCGGCCCGCTGGCGCGGCTGGTGGGCGCGTGCGTGCGCGACTCGGCCAACCCGACGATGCTGTCCGCCGGCTACAAGGCCAACGTCATCCCGTCCTCGGCGGAGGCCACGATCGACTGCCGCGTGCTGCCCGGCCGGCAGGAGGCGTTCCTGCGCGAGGTCGACGAGCTGCTCGGCCCGGACGTCACCCGCTCGTGGATCACCGACCTGCCGCCGGTGGAGACCACGTTCGACGGTCCGTTGGTGGAGGCCATGGCGGCGGCGCTGCGCACGGAGGACCCGACAGCCGTCACCGTGCCCTACCTGCTCTCCGCGGGCACCGACGCGAAGGCGTTCGCCGAGCTGGGCATGCGCTGCTTCGGGTTCGCGCCGCTGCGCCTGCCGCCGGACCTCGACTTCGCCTCGCTGTTCCACGGCATCGACGAGCGCGTGCCGGTCGACGCGCTGCAGTTCGGCTGCCGGGTCCTCGACACGTTCCTGCGGAGCAGTTGACGTTACGGTGGGTCGTGACCAGGAGACGACGATCGTCCGGATGGCTCGGCCCGTGCGTCCAGGTGGCCGGGATCGCGTGGGCGGCGCCGCAGGTGGTGGCGTTCCGCGTCGCAAGGATGGCCCGCGGCGGGTGGCCGCCGAGTGCCCGTGACCGCCGTGAGTACGGCCTGATGGTCCGGGAGAAGATCGACGCGGTCGTGGAGGTCGCCGCGGTTGTGACGTCGTCGCGCCGGACCACGGTCGGTGCTGTGCTGGAACCCGTTCATCGCCGCGTCATGGCCAACCGCAGGCGTCTCGCCCGAGGCTAGAGAAAAAGGGAGTTGGTCGTGGACCTGTCAGGGAAAGCCGCTCTGGTCACGGGCGGTGCTTCAGGAATTGGAGCGGCCGCTGCGCGGCGGTTGGCGGCGGCGGGGGCGCAGGTCGCCGTCGTCGACCGGGACGAGGCAGGCGCGGAGAAGGTCGCCGCCGAGGTGGGCGGGTTCGCGATCGCCGCCGACGTCACCGACCTCGACGCCGTGACGGGCTCGGTCACCGCGGCGGAGGACCGGTTCGGCCGCCTCGACGTGGTGTTCCTCAACGCCGGGATCACCGCCGGCCAGTCGGGCATCGAGGACCTCGACCTCGACGGCTACCGCCGCATCATGGGCGTCAACGTCGACCACGTCGTGTTCGGGCTGACCGCGGCCGTGCCCGCGCTGCGCCGCGCCGGTGGCGGCCACATCATCGCGACGTCGTCGCTGGCCGGGCTGACCGGCATGCCGGGTGACGCGCTCTACACGCTGTCCAAGCACGCTGTGGTGGGCTACGTGCGCTCCGCGGCGCCGACGCTCGCGGCCGAGAACATCCGCGTCAACGCCGTGTGCCCGGGCTTCGCCGACACCCCGCTGATCGCCCACGCCAAGAGCCAGTTCGACGGGTTCCCGCTGCTCACCGCCGAGGACGTCGCGGACGCCGTCGAGGGCATCCTCGACCGCGCCGAGCCGGGGGAGTGCTGGTTCGTGCAGCCCGGCCGGGAGCCTGCGCCCTACGGGTTCCGGGGCGTTCCGGGGCCGAAGGGCAGCACGCCGCCACCCGTCGTGAGCTGGGAGGCGCACTGATGTGGGGTTGGCAGGTCCGTGAGCTGGGCGAGCCCGCCGACGTCCTGTCCTGGACCGAGATGCCCGACCCCGAGCCGGGCCCGGGGCAGGTGCTCGTGCGGGTGGCCGCGGTGGCGTGCAACTTCCCGGACATCCTGGTCTGTCAGGGCACCTACCAGGAGAAGCCGCCGCTGCCGTTCACACCGGGCCTGGAGATCGCCGGCGAGGTCGTGGCCGCGGGTGAGGGGGCGGCGGCGAAGGTCGGCGACCGTGTTCTGGGCACGCCGCCGGTCGGCCGCGGCGGGTACGCCGAGCTGGCCGTACTGGACGCGGCGTCGACCCTGCCCTGGCCCGACGGCATGACGCCGGCCCAGGCCGCGGGCATGTTCGTCACCTACCAGACCGGCATCTGCGCGTTGGAGCACCGCGGCCGCCTGCAGCCGGGCGAGACGCTGCTCGTGCACGCCGCCGCCGGCGGGGTCGGCAGCGCGGCCGTGCAGATCGGCAAGGCCATGGGCGCACACGTCATCGGCACGGCGGGCGGGCCGGAGAAGTGCGCGGTCGCGAAGTCGCTGGGCGCCGACGACGTGATCGACTACTCGTCCGACGACCTCGTGGCACGGGTCAAGGAGATCACGGGCAAGAAGGGCGCCGACGTGATCTTCGACCCGGTCGGCGGCGACATCTTCGACCTCTCGCGCAAGGTCGTCGCGTTCGAGGGGCGGATCCTGGTCATCGGGTTCGTCTCCGGCCGCTTCGCCGACGCCCCCACCAACCACGTGCTCGTGAAGAACTACGAGGTCGTGGGCGTGCACTGGGGTTACTACCGGAAGATGAAGCCCGAGCTGATCCCGACGTGGCAGGCCCGGCTCGACGCGATGTGGGCGGCGCGCACGATCGACCCGCTGGTCGGGGTGGAGCTGCCCCTGCGCGAAGCGCCCGAGGCGCTGCGCCGGCTCGCGTCGCGGGGCACGACGGGCAAGGTCGTGCTCGTGCCGTGATCATCGGCCCGGCGCAGCCGTCGGACGCGGGCGAGATCCTCACCGTCCAGCATGCGGCGTACGTCACCGAGGCCCAGCTCTACGACGATCCCCACATCGTTCCGTTGAACGACACGGTCGACGACGTTCGGGCCGCCATCGATGCAGGTCAGGTGCTGGTGGCGCGCGAGGGGGCGCGGATCGTCGGGGCGGTCCGGGGGATCGTCGACGGTGCGGTGTGCACGGTCGCGCGGCTCGTGGCGGCGCCCGACATGCGGGGCCGCGGCATCGGCTCGGCGCTGCTCGCGGCGGTGGAGGCGCGCGACGCCGGGCGGGTCGAGCGGTTCGTGCTGTTCACCGGCCACCGCTCGGCCGGCAACCTGCGGCTCTACCGGGGCTCGGGCTACGTCGACACCCACGTCGTGGCGGTCACCGACACCCTGAGCCTGGTGCACCTGGAGAAGGTCGCGCCTCCGGCGCCCGTGCGCGCATAACGTCGTTCCCACGTTGATATCCGCGCACGACCCGATCGGCGGCCCCGAGTCGGCGACGGCCGCGGCTCGACCGGCTGCCGCGACCGCCTCCGTCCGCACGTGGTGGCCCTGCCTGGGGTGGCGGCGTGCGGCCCGCGGCGATCACGGGTGTCGCCGCGCGGCCGTGATCGCATTCGACCGCACTGTGTGGCCCAGATGGGGGCGCTGGTGCGCGACCCGCCGCGATCATGAACCCCGCCGCTCGGAACGTGATCGCTTCCGGTCGCACCCAGCGGCCCATCCGAAGGCGCCTACGTGCGACCCGCGCTGATCATGTGAAGCGCAGGGCCAGGAGGGTCGTCGTGGTCACGATCAGCCCGACGGTAACCACCGCGTAGGCGGCGCCGAGCCAGGTGCCGGGGCCGGGCGGAGAGCGCTGACACCGCTGGTGTGACGCAGCACCCGACCCACCAGCACCGCGTCCCCGGAGATCTCCAGCACAACGCTACGGCCAGCGCAATCGCCCCTCGTCGGGACCACCGGCGCAAACGCCGTGGGCTCGAGCATCGCCCCACAACCACGCCGAGTGCGGCGTTGCCGAGCTGCGCCGACCACGGGTCGATACCCGGGCGAGGGGGAGCGGGGGAACCCGGGAAGGCCGGCTCCCCGCTTGCGGCCAGGGCGACCTTCATCCCGTCGTAGCCGAGGGCCGCCAGGAACGTGGCAACGGGGATCCAGCGGTGCAGGACCCCACCGTCCACGGTCGCGGCCGGGTGGCGGATCCCTCGTACGGGGGAGATCAGATCGAGAGCTCCGGCAGCATGTGTTTGCTGCGCTTGCGCCGCAGCCACACCTTGCGGACGCCACCCGGGTAGAGCCGCACCCGGGAGAGCTCCCAGCCGCCGAACTCGGCCTGGATGGCCAGGCGGACCGCTGCCGTCAGGCGGGAGACGTCACCGGGGAGCTGGAGGGGGCGATATTCCCAGTCGCCCTCGATCCAGCCGCCACGATTCCCCTCGACGTCTCCCTCGATCGTGCCGGAATCTCGTGCCACCGGCCCACCTCCTCGCGCTCGCCAGTTGACCGCCCAGCGTAGGGCCTGTCTGACGGATCTCCAACCGGCTGCGCAGCGCCGAGGCGGGCACCTACCTGGGCGCTGCTCGCTCGGCGTGGATCCATCGGACAGGCCCTACGACGGCACACTGACATCGTCGAGTGCTGCGCGGATCTCGGCGGGCAGGGTCACCGACTCCGTCGACATCGACGCCTGCAGCTGCGCGGCGTCCCGCGCCCCGACGACGGCTGCGGCGACCCCGGGCCGGTCGCGCACCCACGACAGCGCGACGGCCAGTGGGGAGGTGCCGAGCCCGTCGGCGGCGGTGAGCACCGCCTGCACGATGCGCGCCGACCGCTCGTTGCGCCGCGCCTCCACGTACGGGGCGAGCGCGGCGGAGGCGGCGCGGGAGTCGGCGGGCGTGCCGTCGGCGTACTTGCCGGTGAGAACGCCACGACCCAGGGGGGCCCACGCGAGCAGGCCGACCCCGTGGTGCCGGGCGGCCGGCAGCAGCTCGGTGTCGGCGTCGCGGGAGAGCAGCGAGTACTCCACCTGCGCCGACACGGGGACGGTGATGCTGCCCAGCGACCGACCGCGCTCGGCCACGGTGGCCAGCTGCCAGCCGCGCGGCGCCACGAGGCCGGCGTAGCGGGCCCGGCCCGACATCACGGCCACCTGCACGGCCGAGAGCGTCTCCTCCAGCGGAACGGAGGCGTCGAACGGAGGAAGCTGCCAGAGGTCGATGTGGTCGGTGCCCAGCCGTTTGAGCGTGGCGTCGAGGCCCGTCAGAAGGGCGCCGCGGGCCGCGCCGTCGCCGAGCGGCCCACCGGGCAGGCCCCCGCGACCGGCGATCACCAGGTACTCGCGGGGGACGCTCGCCGTCATCACCTCGCCGAGCACCTGCTGCGCGGTACCGTCGCCGTAGCCGTCGGAGGTCTCGACGAGCGTGCCGCCGGCGTCGACGAACGCGATGAGCTGCGCGGTGGCGCCGTCGACGTCGGTGTCGCCCTCGCCGCCGCCCCAGGTCATCGTGCCCAGGCCGATACGCGACACCTCGAGCCCGCTGGATCCCACCCGACGCCGCTGCACGCCGCAGAGCCTATGGGGAGGGCCTCCAGTTACTGTCCCCGGCGTGAGTTGGCTGGAAGTTCTGGTTCTGGGTGTTGTGCAGGGTTTGACCGAGTTCCTCCCGATCTCGTCGTCGGCCCACCTGCGGATCGTCTCCGGGGTGTTCTTCGACAACGACCCGGGCGCGGCGTTCACGGCAGTCAGCCAGCTCGGCACCGAGGCCGCGGTGATCATCTACTTCGCCAGGGACCTCGGGCACCTCATCTCCGTGTGGTTCCGGGGTTTCCGCACGCCGATGGTGCGCATCACGACCGACTACAAGATCGCCTGGCTGGTGATCATCGGCACCGTCCCGATCGGCATCCTGGGCGTGTTGTTCAAGCACCAGATCGAGACGGTGGCCCGCAACCTCTGGCTCATCGCCACCACGATGGTGGTGTTCGGCGTCCTGCTGGGTCTCGCCGAGCGTGTCGGCAGGCAGCGCACGGAGATCAACGACATGCGGCCCCGGGACGGCATCGTGCTGGGGTTCGCGCAGGCCATGGCGCTGATCCCCGGGGTGTCGCGCTCCGGCGGCACGATCACCGCGGGCCTGTTCCTGGGTCTGACCCGCACGGCGGCCGTCCGCTACTCGTTCCTGCTGGCCATCCCCGCCGTCGTCGCGGCCGGGATCTTCACCCTTCCCGACATCGGCGCGGGCGACGGCCCGAGCGGTATCCAGATGGCCGTGGCCACCCTGATCGCGGGGGTGGTCGGCTACGCGGTGATCGCCTGGCTGCTGCGCTTCGTCGCGAAGCACAGCGTCTACGTGTTCGTCGGGTACCGCCTGGCCCTGGGTGCCGCGCTCTTCGTAGCCCTGGGAGCGGGCTGGATCTCCGCCACCTGACGCCCCAGGGCGGTGATCACGGGGAGATGGTCGCGGCCGGAGACCAACTGACGACCGTCCGCCCGTGATCACCGGGAGCACGGTCACCGGGTGATGGCCGGCTCCAGGCCCGTCAGTTCCACCGAGCGCGTCCAGAGCGCCTTCGCGGCCGCCTCGTCGCGGGCCGCCTTCGTCGGCGTCTCGCGGACGGGGGCGGCGCCGCGGACCACGAACCGGGGGCCGTAGAACTCGCCTCCCTGCACGGTGGGGTCGGTCAGGGCGCGGAGCATCGGGCGGGCGCCCAGCTCGGAGGGCTGCGCGAAGAACGGCGCCAGCGTGCTCATCGACCGGTTGAGCAGGCCGGAGCCCTCGGTGCCGAGGTCGGTGTTCGAGCCGCCGGGGTGCGCCGCCACCGCGATCGTCGACGCTCCGGCGGCGGCGAGTCGCCGCTGCAGCTCGGCGGTGAACAGCAGGTTGGCGAGCTTGCTCTGGAAGTAGGACTGCCAGCGCGCGTAGGGGTGCTGCAGTGTCGGGTCGGCGGTGCCGCGGGCGCCCCGGTGGCCCATGCTCGACATGCTCCCGATCCGGGATCCGGGCGTGGCCAGCAGCAACGGCAGCAGCCGGGCGGTGAGCGCGAAGTGTCCGAGGTGGTTGACGCCGAACTGCGTCTCGAAGCCCTGCACGGTGCGCGACTCGTCGACGGCCATCAGTCCGGCGTTGTTGACGAGCAGGTCGAGCCGTCCGTCGAACCCGTCGGCGAACGCGGCGACGCTGTCGAGGTCGGCGAGGTCGAGGGCGCGCACCTCCAGCCGGGCGTCCGGTGTGCTGCTGCGCACCTCCGCGGCGGCTGCTTCGGCCTTGGTGGTGTTGCGGCAGGCCAACACCACCTCGGCGCCATGGGCGGCCAGAGCCCGGGTGATGTCGAGGCCGAGGCCGGCGTTCGCGCCGGTCACGACCGCTCGGAGGCCGGTGAGATCGGGGATGTCAGCGGGGGTCCAGCTCATGGTCTACTCCGGTGGGTTGAAGGTGAACGTACCTTCATCTTAGCCATAACCTGAACGATAGTTCATCATGTGGCGGTGAGAGCCGACGCGCAACGCAACCGCGACAGGATCCTGGCCGCCGCCCGGGACCTCGTCGCCGAGGCCGGCGTCGACGCGACGATGGAGGACATCGCGCGGCAGGCCGGGGTCGCGGTCGGCACCCTCTATCGGCACTTCCCGGCCAAGGAGGACCTGCTGGCCGCCGTCGTCGACGACTCGACGGACCAGCTCGCGGAGCTGACCGAGGCCGCGTTGGCGGAGGTCGAGCGCGGTGCGGCGGTGGGCCCGGTCGTCACGGGTCTCTTCCGGACCGTCGCCTCCCGCTACGCCGACGACCGCGCGCTCAAGGCGGCCGCCGGGCGCCTCGGACCCGGTGCGGACCTCGGCGCCCACCTCGATGCGGAGCTGGCCGTGGCCGGGCCGGAGTCGGTGGTGCGCCGCGCGATGGAGGCGCTCACGACGCTGCTCGAGCGCTCGGTGACGGCGGGAGAACTCCGTGCCGACGTCACGCTCGACGACGTCGTGATGATGCTGGACGGCGTGCCCGGCCGCGAGGTCCCCGCGGCCATGCGGGAGCGTTACGTCGACATCGTGATCGCCGGGCTGACCGCACGCACGTAGGCTCGGTGATCGTGACCACCCTGATCCTGCTCCGCCACGGCCGCTCCTCGGCCAACGTCGCCGGCGTGCTCGCCGGCCGTACCCCCGGCGTCGAGCTGGACGAGAAGGGGCGCGAACAGGCCGAGAAGGTGGTCGAGCGGCTCACGGGCGTGCCGATCGCCGAGATCGTCTGCTCGCCGATGCTGCGCTGCGAGCAGACCGTCGCTCCGCTGGCCAAGGACCGCGGACTCACCCCCGTGACCGAGGACGACCTCGCCGAGGTCGACTACGGCAGCTGGACGGGCGGCGCGCTCAAGAACCTCTCCAAGGAGCCGCTGTGGAAGGTGGTGCAGGCCCACCCGTCGGCTGCGGTGTTCCCCGAGGGGGAGGGACTGGCCGGCATGCAGGCCCGCGCGGTGGCCGCGATCCGGAAACACGACAAGCGGATCGCCGTCGAGCACGGCCCACAGGCGCTGTGGGTGGCGTGCAGCCACGGTGACGTCATCAAGGCGGTGCTGGCCGACGCGCTGGCGTCGCACCTGGACAACTTCCAGCGGATCATGGTCGACACGTGCTCCATCAGCGTCGTGCACTACACCGAGACCCGCCCGTTCGTGAACCGCGTGAACGACGTCGGCGGCGATCTCTCGGGGCTGATCCCGGCCAAGCCGAAGCGCCGTCGCAAGCCGGTGGCCAGGAGTTCCGACGCCGTGGTGGGCGGGGACACCGGCGCCTGAACGCCTACGGGCGTGCCCTGCGCCCGCCGGTGGCCTACTCTGGAAGAGCCATGTCACGCGTCATTCATGTCTTCCGCCAGCCCGAGCGCTTCGTCGCCGGGACCGTCGGCGAGCCCGGCGACCGCTCGTTCTACCTCCAGGCGATCGAAGAGGCCCGCACCATCAGCGTCCTGCTGGAGAAGCAGCAGGTCTCCGTGCTCGCCGAGCGCATCGCCGCGCTGCTCACGGAGGTCTCGCGCCGCTTCGGCGAGGGCGCACCCGAGTCGGTGCCCAGCAGCGACCTCGATCCCCTGTCCGTGCCGCTCGACGAGGAGTTCCGCGTCGGCACCATGGGCCTGGGCTGGGATTCCGACTCCAAGTCCATCGTGGTCGAGCTCCTCGCCGTCTCCGAGGAGGAGATCGACGAGTCGGTGGTGCTCGACGACACCGAAGAAGGCCCTGACGCGCTGCGCGTCTTCCTCACCCCGGAGCAGGCGCGCGCGTTCGCCGACCGCGCCGAGAAGGTCGTCTCCGCCGGCCGAGCCCCGTGCCCGCTGTGCGCCGAACCGCTCGACCCCGAGGGCCACGTCTGCATCCGGCTCAACGGGTACCGCCAGAGGTCACCGGTCGCGGAGGACTGACACCTACGTGGACCCTCGTGATCCGGCGGTGCCGGACCTGCTGCGGCGCGGCCGCATCGACATCACCGGACGCCTGGTCGACGCGTCCAACGCCACCCTCTTCGGCACGGTGGGCCTCGACGGCGTCGAGGTCAAGTGCGTCTACAAGCCGGTGCGCGGCGAGCGCCCGCTCTGGGACTTTCCCGACGGCACGCTGGCCGGCCGCGAGGTGTCGGCGTTCCTGGTCTCCGAGGCCGCCGGGTTCGACGTCGTACCGCAGACGATCCTCCGCGAGGACGGGCCGTTCGGGCCCGGGATGATGCAGGTCTGGGTCGACACCGACGACGAGCGCGAGCTCGTGGACGTCTGTGCGCCCAAGAAGGTGCCCGCCGGTTGGCTGGGTGTGCTGCGGGCCCGTGGCGACCGCGGCGAGCCCGCCGTGCTGGCCCACGCCGACACCCCCGCGCTCAAACGGATGGCCGCGTTCGACGTGGTGGTCAACAACGCCGACCGCAAGGGCGGGCACGTGCTCGCCGGCACCGACGGCAATCTCTACGGCGTCGACCACGGCCTGACGATGCATGTCGAGGACAAGCTGCGCACGGTGCTGTGGGGTTGGGTCGGCCAGCCGCTGCCCGCCGAGGTCGTCGAGGCGCTGGAGAAGCTGCGCGCCGAGCTCGACGGCACGTTCCTCGACGTGCTGGGCGAGCACATCACCCGTCGCGAGACGCGCACCCTGGTCGCGCGGGTCGCCGCGCTGCTGGACGACCCGCGCTACCCGGAACCGACGGGCTACGGCCCGGCGATCCCCTGGCCCGCGTTCTGAGGGGCTTCCCGATTTGCAGCAAAGCCACGTTGACGCAACGAGATGGCGTGAACGTGGCTCTGCTGCCATAGGGGGTCAGCTCGCCGCGGGGGCCATCAGCTCCAGCGCGATGCCGTCGGGCTCGCGGAACTCGAGGATGAAGCCGGCCCCGATGTCCTTGACGCCCTCGTGCTCGAGGACGGGAAGCGACATGTGCGGACGTTCGCATGGTTCGCGACGGGAGTTCGGATGGGCCGGTGCCGCAAGAGTCACGTTTGGGTGACCGTCCCACGTCTTGCTTGAGTGCTCATGAATCAAGGGCTACATTCTTGAGTGTTCAAGCTCGGCGCCGCCGGGCTCCCAGCCTGGAGTACCCATGAACATCGTCGCCTGGATCCTGCAGATCGTGCTCGCCGTCGCCTTCATCGCTGCGGGCGGCATGAAGCTGGCCCGTCCGAAGCCTGCGCTGATCAGCGCCGGTATGGGCTGGGCCGAGCCGGTGTCCGACAACAACGTCAAGCTCATCGGCGCCATCGAGGTGATCGGCGGGATCGGCCTGGTCGTGCCGTGGCTCACCGGCATCGCCCCGGTCCTGACCCCGCTCGCCGCCGTCGGACTCGCGCTCGTGATGGCGGGCGCGGTGGTCGTGCACGTCCGGCGCAAGGAGGCGTTCATCCCGCCGCTGGTGCTGGGAGTCCTCTCCCTGGTCGTCGCCGTTCTGCGCTTCGCGTCCTAGTCTCGGGCTCATGACAAGCATGCCGGCGGCGTTCATCGGGCACGGCAGCCCGATGAACGCCCTGGAGCACAACCGCTACACCGACTCCTGGGCCTCGCTGGGGCGGCGGCTGCCTCGGCCGCGCGCGATCCTGGTGGTCTCCGCGCACTGGTACATCAACGCCACCGCGGTCACCGCCATGCGCCGTCCTCGCACGATCCACGACTTCTACGGCTTCCCCGACGACCTTTTCGCGGTGGAGTACCCCGCGCCGGGTGCGCCCGAGGTGGCCGCCGAGGTGGCGGAGATCGCGAAGCCGACGTGGGTGGGGCAGGACGTCGACAGCTGGGGGATCGACCACGGCACCTGGTCGGTGCTCACCCACATGTTCCCCGACGCCGACATCCCGGTCGTACAACTGGCGATCAACGCCATGAAGCCGTTCGACTACCACCTGGAGCTCGGCGCGAAGCTCGCCCCGCTGCGCGAGAGCGGCGTCATGGTGGTGGGCAGCGGGAACGTGGTGCACAACCTCGGCGGTATGGATCCGCGCCGTGCCGAGTCCGGCTTCGACTGGGCGGAGCGGTTCGACGAGGCCGCCCGCGAGGTCATGACCGGCACGCCCGACGCGTTGCCGACCGTCCGGGGTTCCCTCGACTTCGACGCCGCCGTGCCCACCCCCGACCACTTCATCCCGCTGCTCTACCTGGCCGGGCTGGGTGCCGCCGCAGGTCGCGGCGCCGACGTGCTCGTCGACGGCTACGCCTACGGCTCGCTGTCGATGACCGCCTACACGCTGGATCTCCCGGGGGAGTCCCCACTGGACGGCACAGGAGCGGCCGGCTCGGTACCGTCCGGGATCGCGCCGGAGAACACCAACATCTGATCGTCGCGCACGGTCGTCAGCGTCATGGACCACCCGTGGCAGATCGTCGTGCACGGACCGCCCGAGCTCGACATGCTGGAGGCGTACACGATGCTCGGCTACATCGCGGCCCGCACCGAGAGGGTCGAGCTGCTGGCCTGGGTCACCGCCGTGACCTACCGCGAGCCCGGGATGCTGGCCAAGCTCGTCTCCACTCTCGACGTCCTGTCGAAGGGGCGCGCGATGCTCGGCATCGGCGCCGCGTCAGCCGACGAGGCGCCCGGGCCTGCCGTTCCCGCCGCTGGCCGAGCGGTTCGAGCGGCTGGAGGAGACGCTGCAGATCTGTCGGCAGATGCGGGGCGCGTCCGAGGAGCCCTCCACGGGGAAGCACTGCACGCTGGGCCGCACGCTCGACGTGCCTCAGCCGCTGCGCACCCCGCCGATCCTCATCGGCGGGGGCGGGGAGAAGAAGACGTTGCGGCTCGTGGCTCAGTACGCGCAACTGTGCAACCTGTTCGGTCGCGACGACGTCGCCCACAAGCTCGACGTCCTGCGCGGCCACTGCGAGGCGCTCGGGCGCGACTACGACGAGATCGAGAAGACGGTCACGTTCCCGACGGATCCGGGGCCCAACGGCGAGAACGTCGACGCGATCCTGGCGCAGCTGAGGGGCTACGCCGCGCACGGCTTCCAGGAGGCCCACGTCGTGGTGCCGCGGGTCTGGGACCCCACGCAGTTGGAGATCATCGGGCGGAAGATCGTGCCGGCCGCCGCCGAGTTGTAGCTCAGCGACCGAAGGACTCGAACCAGGCCCGGTCGATCCACGGTGGCAGGTGCGGGGGCACGGTCATCGCGGTGGTCTCCCCGCGGAACGTGACGGCCGTGCTGCCGTCGTCGCTCACGCGCACCCGGATGTCCTCCAGGTTGTGCGGCTCGCCGGGGTCGGTGCCGAGTGTGGTGGCCAGGAACGCGCGCATCGGGGCCGAGTGGGTGGCCACCACCACCAGCAGGTTCTCCACCGTGTCGTCGCGCTCCGCCGTGATCCCGCACCAGAACCGGTGCGCGGCCACGTGCGGCGGCTCGAAGTAGAGCGTCGGGTTGTGCAACCAGTACTCGATCGGGCCCCCCGCCGCCGCGACCGACCGGTAGTCGCTGTCGAAGCGGTCGTACTCGCGCGCCCAGTCGGGCAGGTCGCCGGTGAGGGTGAGGCGCTCCGCGACGGCCGACGAGGGATCGATGCTCTCGCCACGGCGCGAGTAGCGCAGGTTGTCGAACCACGGCTCGGGGTGCAGCGGCCCCACGTCGTCGGCCAGTCCCTCGACCAGCGCCGCCCGCACCGTCACGGCCGTCGCGATCGCCCGGGCGGTGCGGGCGTGCGGCATGCGCACGGTGGTGCCCGGCTTGATCTCGGCGGCCAGCGCGGCGCCCCGGTCGCGGGCCTGCTGTTCGCCGCGTGGGGTGAGCCCGAGGTCGCCGTCGTAGCCGATGGTCTCGCCGTGGCGCAGGAGGACGACCTCGTACTCAGCCATGGTCGTCACGCTACGGGCCTGGCACGGCAGCCTGGTACTGGTTGTGCCGGGCAGCGGAACGCGGGCCGGACTAGCGTTGGATCCGGCCGTCCGTAGCGGACGGACGTGCCGAGGGAGGCAGCAGTGAAGATCGGTCTGCACGTCGCGGACTTCACCTATCCGAACGGGCCCGCCGGGCTCGCCGACGACCTGACGCGCGTGGTGACCACCGCCGAGGAGGCGGGTTTCGCCCGCGTCAGCGTCATGGACCACGTGTGGCAGATCGGGCCGGTCGGTCCGGTCGACACGGACATGCTCGAGGCGTACACCACGCTGGGCTACATCGCGGCCCGCACCGAGAAGGTCGAGCTGCTGGCCTGGGTCACGGCCGTGTCCTACCGCGACCCCGGGATGCTCGCGAAGCTCGTGTCCACCCTGGACGTGCTGTCGAAGGGCCGCGCCTGGCTCGGCATCGGCGCGGCGTGGAACGGCGAGGAGGCGGAGGGATTGGGCCTGTTCTTCCCGTCCACCGCTGAGCGCTTCGAGCGGCTGGAGGAGACGCTGCAGATCTGCCAGCAGATGTGGAGCGACTCCGTCGAGCCGTACCGGGGCAAGCACTACACCCTGGGCAGGACACTCAACGTCCCCCAGCCGTTGCGCACCCCGCCGATCCTCATCGGTGGCGGCGGCGAGAAGAAGACGCTGCGGCTGGTGGCGCAGTACGCCCAGGCCTGCAACCTGTTCGGTGGGCCGGACGTCGAACGCAAGCTCGACATCCTGCGTGGCCACTGCGAGGCCGTGGGCCGCGACTACGACGAGATCGAGAAGACCGTGATGTTCCCGCTCGATCCCGGGGAGAAGGGCGAGAAGATCGACGGCATGCTGACGCAGATCGAGGCCCTCGCGAAGCTGGGTGTCCAGGAGACGCACGGCTGGGTGCCCCGGGTGTGGGAGCTCGAGCCGCTGAAGGTCATCGGGCGGGAGATCGTGCCGGCCGTCGCCGACATGTAGGTCACGCGATTCCGGCCGAGCGGCTGGTGCCGAACATCTCGTCGAGGGTCACCGGCGTCAGCTGCCGGTCGTGGATCAGCGCCAGGATCTGGTCGAACAGCCCCAGTACCGTGGGGTGGTTCGCGTGGCCGAGCATGATCACGCCCGGCTTCAGGTACTTCGCGGCCTCGCTCATGAGGAACTGCGGGGTGACGGTCTCGGAGTCGGAGTAGGAGCCGTTCCACAGCACGGTGCGGGTGTAGCCGAGCTCCGCGGCGACCCCGTCGATGGTCGCGTTGTGGAACCCGAAAGGCGGGCGGTAGTAGGGGCGCGTGGTGGTGCCGAACGTCGACACCACCCACTCGTCGTTGCGTTCCAGCTCCTCGCGGATCGTCGCCTCGGGCAGTTTCCGCAGGTCCTTGTGGGAGAACGTGTGGTTCATGATCTGCACCTGGCCGGAAGCCACCAGCGGGCGCAGGGCCGCGGCGTGCGGCTGCCACTCGTGGGCGTAGGTGCCGTTGGGGCTGAACGTCAGGTGCGTGCCGGTGCGCACGGCGAAGTCGGCGTAGCCCGCCACGCAGTCGGCGCACGTGCCGTCGTCGACGGTGAGGACGATGCGCCGGCCGTCCGCCGGGCCGTGGGACACGACCGTCGACGGCCCCGGTCGCGCGGCGGGTACGGCCGGGAGCGGGGGAACGGCGCGCGACGTCGGTCCCGGGGCCGTCGCCGTGTCCGTGCCACAGCCCGTGAGCACGGCGGCCGCCCCGAGGCCGAGCAGCCCGAGGACATGCCGTCGGGAGGGCCCGGCGCATCCGCGGTGCATGCCCTCGACGGTAGCCGTTGTGACGGTGCGTCACGATGGATCGGAGCTTTCACCGGATCGGGCATGTCGTCCGGTAACGGCCGCGGTGCGCGGATCCACCGCTGTGATGCTCGCGTCGTCTGCGCGGAGCCGGCAGCGGGTACGCGGGGTCACGGGAGATGGGTAGCGTCGTGCCCGCCGAACCAATCTGCGAGGGAGAGCGATGAGTGACACCGCCGGACAGAGCCGCATCGGGGTCACCGGGCTGGCGGTGATGGGGGCCAACCTGGCCCGCAACATCGCCTCGCGCGGCGTGCCGATCGCCGTGCACAACCGCACGACGGCGAAGACCAAGGAGTTCATGGAGGAGTTCGGCGACACGGGCCCCTTCACCGGCAGCGAGTCGCTGGAGGAGTTCGTCGCCGCGCTGGAGAAGCCGCGCCGGATCATCGTCATGGTCAAGGCGGGCAAGCCGGTGGACGGCGTCATCGCCGACCTCACGCCCCTGCTCGACGAGGGCGACATCATCATCGACGCCGGCAACTCGCACTTCCCCGACACCGTGCGCCGCACCGACGAGTGCGCCGCGAACGGCATCCGCTTCATGGGCATCGGCGTGTCCGGCGGCGAGGAGGGCGCGCTGAAGGGGCCGAGCATCATGCCCGGCGGTGACGAGTCCGCGTACGCCGAGGTGGAGGAGGTCCTCACCAGTATCGCCGCCGTCGTCGACGGCACCCCGTGCTGCGTGCACGTCGGACCCGGCGGGGCCGGGCACTACGTCAAGATGGTGCACAACGGCATCGAGTACGCCGACATCCAGCTCATCGCCGAGGCCTACGACCTGCTCACCCACGTCGCCGGGCTCGACGCGCCGGCCATCGCGTCGATCTTCGAGGAGTGGAACACCGGCGACCTGGAGTCGTTCCTCATCGAGATCACGGCGAAGGTGCTGGCCAAGTCCGACGAGAAGACGGGCGGCCCACTGGTGGACGTGATCGTCGACCAGGCCGAGCAGAAGGGCACCGGCACCTGGACCGCGCTCGACGCGCTCGGGCTCGGCATCCCGCTCACCGGCATCACCGAGGCCGTGTTCGCGCGCGGCCTCTCGGCGCTGCGCGACGAGCGCAAGGCCGCGTCCACCACGCTGGCCGGCCCGAAGCCGGGCGAGGGGGAGAACCCCGACTCGCTGGTGGACGACATCCGCCAGGCCCTCTACGCGAGCAAGGTCGTGGCGTACGCGCAGGGCTTCGCGCAGATGCGCGCGGCGTCCAAGGCCAACGACTGGGACCTCGACCTCGGCGCCATGGCCACCATCTGGCGCGGTGGCTGCATCATCCGGGCCCAGTTCCTCAACCGCATCCGCGACGCCTACGCCGAGCACGGCGATCTCGAGAACCTGCTGATGGTGCCCTACTTCACGCAAGCCGTGGCCGACGCCCAGGACGCGTGGCGGCGGGTGATCGTCACGGCCACCGAGCAGGGCGTGGCCATCCCGGCGTTCTCCAGCTCGCTGTCCTACTACGACGGCTACCGCCGCGAGCGGGGGCCTGCGAACCTGATCCAGGGTCTGCGCGACTTCTTCGGCGCCCACACCTACCTGAGGACGGACGCGGAAGGCAGCTTCCACACCCGCTGGGGCCAGGACGGCACGGAGGTCCGCACCGACGCCTGACGCCACAAGGTCACCTGTGGCGGTCAGGGGCCGCGGCTGACCGCCACAAGGGACCATGAGGCGGATCCGGGGTGCTCAGCTGAAGGTGTAGTCGGAGGCGTCGAGCGTCTCCGTTGCTTTCGCGTAGTCGCGCATGTAGCCCGGCCAGTTCGTGACGATCCGGCCCTCGTCGTTGCGGTACCAGGAATCGCAGCGGGTCCAGGCGGTGCCGGCGAACCGGGCCTGGAGCGCGGTGTCGCTGTTCTGCTCGACGTCCGGGCGGACCTCTATCGCCGTGGCACCGCGTTCGCGGACCGCGGCCAGGGCCTGGCGGAGGTAGGCGGCCTGGCGCTCCAGGTAGAAGATGATCGAGCCGCCCGAGGTGTTGGTGTTGGGCCCGTACATCACGAACAGCGAGGGGAAGCCGGGCACGGTCATGCCGAGGTGGGCGTGCGGGCCCTTCGCCCACACGTCCGCCAGGGACTGACCGCCCGTGCCGGTGATCGCCATCGGGAACATGAAGCCGGTGGTGGCGAAGCCGGTGGCCCAGATGATCGTGTCGACGTCGTGGTGGCCGCCCTCGGCGTCCTCGACGCCGGTGGGGGTGATCCGGGCGATGGGCGCGGTGACCACGTCGACGTTCGGCCGCTGCAGCGCCGGCAGGTACGTGGAGCTGAACAGCACGCGCTTGCAGCCGAACGTGTAGTCCGGCCAGACCTTGCGCCGAACCCCGGCGTCACGCAGTTGGCTGCGCATGAACGCCGCGGACAGGACGCGCACCACGCGGCCGAGCCGGTCGGGGTTGCGGATCGCGGCGGTGAGCAGCTCCAGGTACTGGTTGAGGAAGCCGCGCCGGTAGGCCTGCAGGCCCGGGACGCCACGGATCGCCGTCCGGATCAGCGCGGGGTAGGGGCGGTTGCGGCGCGGCATGAACCAGTTGCCGGTGCGCTGGAACACCGTCATGTGCGCCACGTCCGGCGCGATCGCCGGCACGAACTGCACCGCGCTCGCGCCCGTGCCGACCACGGCGACGCGCTTGCCCCGCAGGTCGTGGTCGTGGTCCCAGCGCGCGGAGTGGAAGGCGTGGCCGGTGAACGTCTCGAGCCCCTCGATCCGCGGGGTGGCGGGCCGGTTCAGCTGGCCGGTGGCCATCACGACGGCGGACGCGTCGAACGTGCGACCGTCGGCGGCCGTCACCGTCCAGCATTGGGTGGCGTCGTCGAAGACGCAGGAGGTGACCTCCGTGTTCGGCTGCACCAGCCGGTCCACGCCGTACTCACGCGCCACCCCCTGCAGGTAGTCGAGGATCTCCGGCTGCGGCGAGCACAGCCGTGACCAGTCCCGCCGTTGGGCGAACGAGAACGAGTAACCGTGGCTGGGCACGTCGCAGGCCGCGCCGGGATAGGTGTTGTGGAACCAGGTGCCCCCGATCTCGGGGGCCGCGTCGAGGATCGTGATGTCGGTGAAGCCGTGGGCCTGCAGCTCGATGGCGGCGGCGATCCCGCCGAACCCGGCCCCGACGATGACGATGTTGCCCGCGCTGGTCACGGAGGCGACCCTAGATGCGGAGGGCGCGCTCCGACAGCCGACACGGGGGCCGGCAGTGGCCCGCTCAGCCGAGCCGGTCGAGATCCAGCCGGACGGGGAAGGGCTCGTCGGTGGTGAACGTGCCGGTGACGGGCAGCGCGGCCACGTAACCGAACTCGCCTGCGTGGTGGTGGGCGACCAGCGCCGGCCGATCGTCGATCTCGACGATCCAGTAGTGCGGGACGCCGGCGTCGGCATACTCGCCGCGCTTGATCACGTGGTCGGTGCGCTCCGACCCGACGGAGACCAGCTCGATGGCGACGACCAGCTCGGACGCCCTCAGGACCCCGCCCTCGGCGCGTCGGCGGTGTGCGGGCACGATCTGCAGGTCGATGTCGACGTCGTGGAGGACGCACAGGCGGCTCGGCAGCGAGGCCTGCAACTGGGCCATGATCTCGCTCAGAGCGAGCTGGTGCTCAGGGGCCGGACGCGCCATCGGGACCAGCACCCCTCCTGCAGCTCGTAGTGGATCTCCTCGTCCTCGGGCAGCGCGGCGTATTCGGCTGCGGTCATCGGCACGACCGGGGCGGAGGAGTGGGGCATCGCCGTCATGAGCATGAGGGTGGCATGGAGGGCCGACGGGCCGCGGGAGTTGTCCACAGGCCCGCACGACCGCGCTCATGATCGCCGTGGTCCGCGCCCTCTCGCCCCACGAAGGCGGTTCGTACGGTTCGTCGCGATCATGCTCGGACGGGCTCTCGCGTCGGCGGGCTCCGTCGGCGAGAGTGGAGCCGTGCCCGAGGATGTGCTCGATTCGCTGACCGCCCACGCCGCCGCGATCCCGGACAAGGTCGCCGTGATCGACCCGGAAGGGGTCGACGTCACCTACGCCCAGCTGGAGGAGCAGGCCAACCGCCTCGCCCACGGCCTGCGGAAGCTCGGCCTGGGGCCGGGCGACCGGGTCGTCTGGTGCGGGCCCAACAGCCTCGAGGTGCTCGTCGTGCTGCACGCGGCGCGCAAGCTCGGGCTGGTCGCGGTGCCGCTGGCCTACCGCTTCACCCCCGACGAGATGCGCCACGTCATCGCCGACAGCGGTGCGGTCGTGGTGCTCGTCGACGCCGAGCCGGCCGCCCGCCTGGCCACCGTCCGCGCCGACCTGCCCGCCGTGCGCGACGTGGTGGTGTTCCGCGGGGAGCCGTTCGACGGCGCCCTGGGCTGGGGCGACGTGCTCGCGAGCGGTTCCGCGGACGCGCTCCCGCCGGCCGAGGGCGGCGGCCAGATGATCTACACGTCCGGTACGACGGGGAAGCCGAAGGGCGCGCTGCGCACCCGCTCCGACCCGGAGCAGACGGCGGCGCTGGTGAGCATCCTGCGGCTGCGGGCCGGGGAGGAGGTGCACCTGACGACGGGTCCGATGTACCACTCCGGACCCCTGGCCTGGGCCACGCTCACGCACGTGCTCGGGGGCACGGTGGTGCTGATGCGCAGCTTCGACGCCGCGCGCTGGCTCGATCTCGTCCGCACCTACCGCGTCACCAACACGTTCACCGCGCCCACGCCGCTCAAGCGGATCGTCGCGCTGCCGCCCGAGGTGCTCGCCCGGGCCGACCTGTCGTCGATGCGCTCGCTCGTGGCCAACGCCGCGCCGGTGCCGTACGCGCTGAAACAGGAGATCGTCGCGAAGCTGGGCGACGGGTTCCTGTTCGAGGTCTACGGCTCCACCGAGCTGGGTGTGGACGCGGTGCTGCCGCCGGAGGAGCAGCTCGCCCGGCCGGGGTCGTGCGGGCGCGCGCTGCCCACCGTCGAGCTGCGGGTGGTCGGGCCCGACGGCGCGGTTCTGCCGGCGGGGGAGCCGGGAGAGCTGCAGGTCCGCTCGTCCACGACGTTCGCGGGCTACCACGGCCGCGAGGCGCTCGGCGACGACGAGTGGAAGTCCGTGGGCGACGTCGCCCACCTCGACGCCGACGGCTACCTGCACATCCGCGACCGCGGCGGCGACCTCGTGATCACCGGCGGGATGAACGTCTACCCCGCCGAGGTGGAGGCCGTGCTGCACGCCCACCCGGACGTGCTCGACGCCGCGGTGTTCGGGCTGCCGTCCGAGGAGTGGGGCCAGACCGTGCACGCCGCCGTCGTGCCGCGCGAGGGCCGCGAGCTCGACCTCGGCAAGCTCGACGCGCACGTGGCCGAGCACCTCGCCGGGTACAAGCGCCCGCGCAGCTGGGACGTGCGCGAGGCGCTGCCGCGCACCGAGTCGGGGAAGCTGCTCAAACGGGTGCTGCGCGACGAGCACGGCTCTGACCGGGGCATTCCCGGGTAAAGAGTTTCCCAGGTCAGGGAGGCGGCTACTGTCCGCCACCGTGACCACCCACGTGTCCCGACGGGCGTTCCTCGCCGCCCTCCCGGTGGTCGCGGTCGGTGCCTGCGCAGCACCCGCCGCGTCCGCGCCGACCGCCCCCCCGGCGCCGGCCGCAGCGCCCACGACGGCGGCTGCCGCCCCCACCACGGCCGCACCCTTCACCGGCACGGCCACCGAGCTCCTCACCGCCACCAGCGGCCGCCCGGAGGTCGCCCTGACCTTCCACGGCGCCGGTGACCTCTCGCTCGCCACGAAGATCCTCACCGGGTTCGCCGACCGGGGCGCGGCCGTCACGGTGCTGGCGATCGGCACGTGGCTGCAGCAGTCCCCGGACGCGGTGAAGGTCGTCACCGAGCACGGGCACGAGCTGGGCAACCACACCTGGTCGCACCCCGACCTCACCACGCTCGACGAGGCCGGCGTCCGCGCCGAGATCGAGCGCTGCCGCGACCGGCTCGCCGCGCTGACCGGCTCGCCCGGCGACTTCTTCCGCCCGTCCGCGGCGCAGCACGCGACGAAGGAGGTGCTGCGGCTCGCGGGCGCGGCGGGCTACCAGCACGTGCTGTCCTACGACGTCGACTCGCGCGACTTCACCGACCCCGGTGCCGCCGCGATCCGCCGCAACGTGCGCAAGGCCGTCGCCGGTGATGTCGTGAGCATGCACCTCGGGCACCCGGGCACCCTCGACGCGCTCCCCGGCCTGCTCGACGACCTGGCCGCCCGCGGCCTCAAGCCGGTGACCGCCGGCGCCCTGTTCGCGTGAGAGGGACCGCCGTGTCGTTCACGATCCGCCGGGCGGTGCTGCTCGGCTCCGCGCTCGCCCTGCTCGCGGGGTGTTCGGCCACGCCGGACCCGGGGATCGCCGGGGCTCCGGTGCCGGTCACGCAGGGCCCGGTGCCCGTCGCCGCCCCACCGATCGGCGACCAGCTCCCCGGGATGCCCCCGGTCACCGACCCGCACAACGTCTACGCGAACGCCGGGCCGAACATGCTCTCCGATGCCGCGAAAGCCGCGCTCCCGCTGGTCTACGTGCCGCACACC
>JBBRLM010000078.1:0-31456 GCA_038231335.1 Mycobacteriales bacterium | reverse complement strand
GGGGGGCGGCGGAGCGGCGGGCGGCGGCGCGGGCGCGGGCGGTGCGGGCGGCGGCGCCGCATCCTCGTCCACCGTCAACAACGGCACGCTGGTCCAGCAGCCGCAGCTCACCCTGGACGACGCGCAGGCGCTCGTCGACCCCACCCAGGCCCCGGACGTGTCGTCGGTGGCCGCGGTCGTCACCGCGCCGTCGGTGACGGCGACCTACGAGGGCGCCTCGCACACCGTGGGGACGTTCACCGGCAGCACACCGAGCTACCTGACCAACGACAACGACACGCTGCAGGCGGGCGTGCCGATCACCGACTCCGACTACGTCGCACGCAAGCGGATCTGCCTGGTGGGCAACACCGTGGCCGTCGACCTGATCGGCGGCGACGGGTCGGCGATCCTCGGGCAGACCGTGCAGTTCAACGGCATCGCCTACCAGGTGGTCGGGGTCCTCACCGCCAAGGGCAGCAGCGGCCCGCAGGACCAGGACGACCGCGTGGTCGCCCCGCTCACCGCCGTGCAGGACACCCTCACCGGCTACGGGAGCATCAGCAGCATCTCGGTGAAGGCCGCCTCCTCCACCGTCGTCACCGCTGCGCAGGACGAGGTGACCTCCATCCTCAACCAGCGCCACCGCGTCACCGCGGCGAACGAGGACTTCTCGATCTTCAACCCGACGTCGATCCTCTCGGCCCTGGGCACGATCACCGGCGTCTTCACGGTCCTGCTGGGCGGCGTGGCGGGGATCTCGCTGCTCGTCGGGGGCATCGGCGTCATGAACATCATGCTGGTGACCGTCACCGAGCGGACGCGGGAGATCGGCATCCGCAAGGCGATCGGCGCGCAGAGGTCCGACATCGTCGGCCAGTTCCTCATGGAGGCCGTGATGCTGTCGGTGTTCGGCGGCCTGATCGGCGTGATCATCGGGGTGCTGGTCGGGCAGCTCCAGTTCGGCACGTTCCAGCTGGTGGTGGCCCCGTACTCGGTCGTCCTCGCGTTCGGTGTCTCGGTCGCGATCGGCCTGTTCTTCGGGATCTACCCCGCCAACCGCGCCGCCTCGCTGCGCCCGATCGACGCGCTCCGTTATGAGTGACGGCGCTCCGAGTGAGAGCAGCGGACCGATGACCGTGCCTGCTCCCGACGAGACGACCACCGACGCTTGGGCCGCCGCTCCCGCCTCGCCCAACGGCGTCCACCCCACGGCGGCCCAGGACCCCGACGACGACCTCTTCGAGCCCGACTGGAACCGCCCGAAGCGCACGAACAAGCTGACGTTCGTGCTGCTCGCGGCCCTGGTGGCAGCGCTCGCCTTCGCTGGTGGAGTCGCCGTCCAGAAGCATCACGACGCCGGCCTGGCCGCCTCGGCCACCGCGGGCCGGGCCCGCGGAGCCGGCGGGTTCGGCGGCGCGGGTGGTGCCGCCGGGACCGGTGGCGCCGGGGCGGGTGGGACGGCGGCGGGGGGCACCGGCCAGACCGCGGGCGGCGGCCCGCCCGTCGCCATCGGCACCGTCAAGTCCCTCAGCGGCACCACCCTGACCATCACGAACTTCGCGGGAACGGTGGTCACCGTGACCGTGCCGCCCACCGCGACCGTCACCACGCCCGGCCTCGGCGGACTCGCCGTCGGCGCCACCGTGTCGGTGGCTGGCACCACGAACGCCGACGGGACCGTCACGGCCACGTCCGTCACGAGCCGCAAGGCCGCTTGATCGAGAGGAACACCATGAGGACCACCACCGTCCGGCGCGGGGGCGCCGCCGTCGTACTCGCCGCCGCGGTCACCTGCGGGCTGACCGGCTGCGGCAGCTCCGCCGGCACACCGCCGGCCGCGGCGAGCACGGCCACGCCGCAGGGCGGCAGCGCCCGCATCGATCCGGCCTTACGCCAGAAGATCACCTCCTGCCTGCAGGCGGCCGGGGTCGCGGTGCCCACGTTCACGCCGCGCCCGTCCGGCGCACCTCGCCCCTCCGGTCAGCCGCGACCCACCGGCGCGCCGGGCGGAGGCGGTTTCGGCGCCGCGTTCAGCTCCCCCGAGGCCAAGGCCGCGCTGCAGGCGTGCGGCATCACCCTTCCCACCCGAAGCCCCCGTCCCAGTCCGACCGCCACGGCCTGACCTGCGGTTCGGCGTAGGCTGCGGTGGTCGGGCGCATCTCGCACGCGGACGTTCGAGTCCGCGTCGTCCCCGACGTCAGCTCACCCCCGGCGCATCGCCGCACGGGAGACTCGGAGCACCACCATGGCCACCACCACCTATGTCTCCGTCCACGACCAGCGGGTGGCGCTGGTCGCCGCAGCCCTCCGGGCGAACTCGAAGCTCAGTGAGAAGGCCGCGGTGAAACTGGCCGGCCACGCCCTGGACGCCATCGACCACATCCCGGAGAAGGTCCGCTAGTCCCCACGGTGCAGACCTGATGGTCACCGTGCAGAGGTCATGACGTCTGCACGGTGACCATGTGCTCTGCACGGCCGCGCCAGTGGGACGCCGACGCCACCACCGCCAAGCGGCCCGCGGCGTCGAGTACCTCGGCTCTCGCGCTCGCGAAGCGCGATCCGGCCCGCAGCACCTCCGCCCGGACCGTGAACTCCGCGCCGTCCGCGGGAATCCCGCGCACGAACGTGACGTCGAGGTCGCACAGGGCCCCGGCGAGGGCCGGCCGGACGGCACCGATCGCCTCGTCCAGGGCGTGGGCGGCCACAGCGGCCAGCACCCCGCCCTGCACGGCGCCGCCGGAGTTGGCCAGCGCCGAGGCGGCCGTCGCCCGGAGCCCGTCGCCGCCCCGCAGGGCCAACCCGGCGAACGGCGCGGGAACGGCCCGTCGCCCGTAGGTCGGACGCCCGTTCCCGGAGGGCTCCCCCACGATCGCGCAGCGGCTGGTCATCACCGCCAGCGTGCGGCCGTCGCCGTCGTCGATCTCGGCGGAGCTCACCGCGCTGTCCGGATCGACGCTGATCAGCCGCCCGGTCGCGTGCAGCGGTGAACCGGCCGCGGGCATCGGGCCGAGGGTGGCCACGTGCATCGTCAACGTCGTGACGAACCCGCCGGCGGGCAGCGTGGTCGACACGGCCCCGCTCAGCACCAGGTCCGCCAGCACCGGGATCGGGCCCACCCCGCGCAGCTCGGCCCCGGCGAGCGCGGGCACGTGGGCGCGGACGTGACCGGGCTCGACGTGGTCGATCACGGTGCCGAGCGCGCTGTGCACCGGGGCCAGCGACTCCCCCGCCGCCGCGATCCCGCGCAGCCGCTCCAGCGGTGTGGCCCCATGCATACTCCGCACTTTACGATCACCACCGTGTTCGACCACCTCCACCACACCCAGCTCGCCCTGCCCGCCGGCGAGGAGGACCGCGCCCGCGCCTTCTACGTCGACGCGCTGGGCATGACCGAGATCGCCAAGCCGCCGGTGCTCGCGGCGCGGGGCGGGGCCTGGTTCCGGGCGGGCGGGGTGGAGCTGCACCTCGGCGTCGAGGCCGACTTCCGGCCGGCCCGCAAGGCACATCCGGGCATCCTCGTCACCGATCTCGACGGCCTCGCCGCCCGGCTCGCGGCTGCGGGCGTCCAGCCGGACTGGGACGGCGAGTTCCCCGGCCACCGCCGCTTCTACGCCGCCGACCCGTTCGGCAACCGGCTCGAGTTCCTTCAGCCCCTGTCCGGCCGGCCGATCCCGGCCGCGTAGAGCACGGCCAGCACCACGCCGGGCGGGCCCGCGACCCACAGGAACCACGGGTAGAGCAGCTCCGCGTTCGTGGTCGAGACGATCCCCCACACCACCAGGTTCACGGCGACGAGCGACGCCCAGATGATCGTCAGGACCCGCATCGTGGTGCCACCCGCGGTAGCGGCGAAGACCCCGGGGTCGGGCGTCGCGGCCGGGGCGTCGGGCAGGTCGGCCGTCGTGCGGTCCAGCTCGCCCCGCGTCCGCGCCGCCAGGACCGCGCGCAGCCGCTCGTCGAACTCGGTGAGGTCGAGTTGCCCGACGTCGTGGGCCCGGGAGAGCCGTTTCTGCACCTCGCCGCGCTCGACATCGGACACGCGCATGTCCTCGGGGCGCACGGGCTCGGGACGCACGGGCTCGGTCACACGCCCGATGATGGCACCATCGGGAACCGTGAGCCCGCATCCCGTTGCCCCGGTCCCCGAGCACCTCTTCGACGACGAGCGCGAGCCGCGGTGGCGGGCCCGGTTCACCGCGGTGCGGATGTCGCGGCCGAACTGGGCGCGCGACGCCCCGGACCGCAACCTCTACACGTCGAACGCGAGCGGCACCACCGAGGTCTACGCGTGGGACCGCGCCACCGACCTGCACCGTCAGGTCACCGACCGCAAGAGCGGCACCCACTCCGCCACGCTCCCGCCCGACGGGGAGACGATCTGGTGGTTCGACGACACCGACGGCGACGAGTTCGGCCGCTGGGTCGGTGAGCCCTTCGGCGGACTGCCCGCCGACTCCGTCGCGGAGCCGGCGGTGCCGGGCGTCGAGGACGGGTACCCGGCGGGCCTGGAGATCGGCCGCACCGTGGTGGCCGTCGGTACCTCCACCGACGACGGCACGAAGGTCTGGGTCCGGCGCGGTGACGGTGCGGCCGAGGTGGTCTACGCCCACGCCGAGGACGGCGGCGTCGGCGCGCTGTCGGAGGACGAGACGCTGCTCGCGATCAGCCACTCCGAGCACGGCGACTCGCGGCACCCCGCGGTACGCGTGATCCGGGTGGCCGACGGCAGCACCGTGGCGGAGAAGCACGACGGGCCCGGCCTCGGGCTCGGCGCGCTGGCGTTCGCCCCGCTCGCCGGCGACGGCCGGCTCCTGATGGTCCACGAACGCCACGGCCGGGAGGAGCTGCTGATCTGGGACCCGGTGGCCGACACCGAGACCGAGCTGCACATGGACCTGCCCGGCGAGATCGTCGCCGACTTCTCCCCCGACGCGTCGTTCCTGCTGGTCTGGCACACCCACGCCGCCCGCACCCGGCTCCACCGCTACGACCTGGCCACCGCCGAGCTCACCGAGCTGCCGGTGGCGCCGGGCTGCGTCGGGTCCGCGGACGTCCGGCCCGACGGCACCGTCGAGTACTCGTGCTCGTCGGCCGCCGAGCCGTCGACGATCCGGGCGCTGCACCCCGACGGCACGGACCGCGTGCTCGTCACGCCCCCCGGTGAGCGGCCGCCGGGCTCGGTGCCGGTGGAGGACGTCTGGGTGGGCGACGTGCACGCCCTGGTGGCCCGTCCGAGCGGCGACGGGCCGCTGCCCACCGTGTTCTCCCTGCACGGCGGCCCGCATGCCGCCGACGAGGACCGCTTCTCCGCCGTCCGGGCGGTGTGGGTGGACGCCGGGTTCGTCGTCGTCGAGGTCAACTACCGCGGATCCACGGGCTACGGCTCTCCGTGGCGCGACGCGATCGAGGGCCGGCCGGGCACCACCGAGCTGGAGGACGTGGCCGCGGTGTACGACCACCTCGTGGCCGCGGGGATCAGCGATCCGGCGAGGTGCGTCGTGGAGGGCTGGTCGTGGGGCGGCTATCTCGCCCTGCTCGCCGCGGGCACCCAGCCGGAGCGCTGGGCCGCCTCGCTCGCGGGGGTGCCGGTGGCCGACTACCTCACCGCCTACGCCGACGAGATGGAGCAGCTGCGCTCGTTCGACCGGGCGCTGTTCGGCGGCTCGCCGGAGGAGAAGCCCGAGCTGTACCGCACGGCGTCACCCCTCACGTACGTGGACGCCGTGCGGTCACCGGTGCTCGTGCTGGCCGGGGAGAACGACCCGCGCTGCCCGATCCAGCAGGTGGACAACTACCTCGACGCGCTCGCGGCCCGCGGCGACGTCACCTACGAGGTGTGCCGCTTCGACGCGGGCCACGGGAGCCTGGTGGTGGAGCAGACGCTGCAGCACATCGCCACAGAGGTGGCCTTCGCCCTGCGCGCGGTGGGCTGACCGAATTGCAGCGAAGCCACGTTCACGCCATCTCATTGCATGAACGTGGCTTTGCTGCAATGGGGGACGGCCTCAGACCGTCGCCTTCAGCACCACGTCCACGTTGCCGCGGGTCGCCTTCGAGTACGGGCAGACCTGGTGGGCGCCCTGGACGAGCTCGTCGGCCTGGGTCTGGTCCAGCCCGGGCAGGTGTGCGGTGATCACGGCGCTGATCGCGAAGCTGGTGTCGTCCGGGCTCAGGCTGACCGCCGCGTCGATGGTGGCGTCGTCGGGCACCTTGACGCCCTTGTTCTTCGCCACCAGGCGCATGGCACCGTGGAAACAGGTGGCGTAGGCCGCCGCGAAGAGCTGCTCGGGGTTGGTGGCACCGCCGGGGCCGCCCAGGGCCGGGGGCATCTTGAGGTCCTGGTCGATGATGCCGTCCGAGGTGCGGACCCGACCGTCCCGGCCACCGCCGGACGAGGTCGCCTCTGCCGTGTAGATCGCTTCCGCCATGGTGCGTCCTCTCATCGGGATATGTCGTGCACAACGTATCTCGCCGGGGGCCGCCTGTCACGACCCGGTAGCAATGAGGAAACACACCCCGAGAAAGATGGTGTCGTCCCCGAGGAGGTGGTCGCGTGGTGCTGTGGCGCGTACATGTGGAGCTGGAAGACCGGCCCGGACGGCTCGGCGAGCTCGCCACCGCGGTCGGCGTGGCCGGATGCAACATCATCTCCCTGCACGTGGTGGGTGAGCCGGCGGACGACGGCTCGGTCACCGACGAGCTGCTGGTGAAGGTGCCCGACCCGATCGACCCGACGGCGCTGGTCGACGCCGTGGAGCGCGCGGGCATCCCGTGCACCCTGCTGGTGCGGGCCGACGCCACCGAGCTGTCCGATCCCGCCACCACCGCCCTCGCGCTGGCCCGGATGGTCGCCGCCGACCCCGGCAGCGCCCCCCGTGCCGTGGCCACCATGCTCCGGGCGAGGCTCGTCGACCCCGCGGCCGTCGACCCCGCAGGCCACATCCACACCCTGCGCGTGGGCGCGCAGCAGCTGCGACTGGGCCGGGCCTGGCCGTTCACCGCCACCGAGCTCTCCCGGGCCGCGGCACTGCTCGAGCTCGCGGCCCAGCTGGCCATGAGCGCGCCGACGCGGGTGGCGGCCAACGACCGGATCCTGCTCCTGCGTGACGGCTCGGAGGTGCGCATGCGGGCGGCCGGCCCGTCGGACGCCCCGCTCGCCGCGGCGCTGCACGCGCGGTGCTCGCCCGAGGCCCGCCGTTCCCGCTTCCTGAGCCCCACCCCGCGACTGGCCTCCGGTCAGCTCGACGAGCTCCTGCACGGCGAGACCGGTACGGGCCAGGCCGTCATGGCCGTCACCGCCGACGGCGGCAGCGCCGTGGGCCTGGCCAACCTCGACATCCACGGCGACGGCATGGCGCGGTTCGCCGTGCTCGTGGAGAACGCCTGGCACGGCCGTGGGCTGGGCACGGCGCTGCTGCGTCGCGTGGCGGACCTGGCCACCGAGCAGGGCATCACGGAGCTCACGGGTGTCGCCCGCCCGGACGACCTGGGCATCACGAAGCTGCTGCGCCGGGCCGGCCTGCGCCCGTCGGCCGAGATCGTGGACGGCGAGGTGCGCCTCCGCGCCGCACTCCCGGCTCCGGTCGGCAGCTGACCGCGCCCACACCCCGACTCGTACGCACGGAGGCCCCGACTCGCGGGACGTTCCCGCGGGTCGGGGCCTCGGTGGCGCTGAGTCGGGGGCTCCGTGCGTCGGAGCCCGGAGCGTCAGAGCTCGATGCGCTCGCCCGTGTCGCCGGCGAACAGGTGCAGGCGGGCGTCGGCCGGGGCGAGGTGCAGGATCGCACCCTTCTCCGGCACGTTGCGCCCGTCGACCCGGGCGATGATCGGACGGCGCTCACCGTTGAGCTCGGTGCTGCCGTAGATGTAGGCGTCGGCGCCGAGCTCCTCGACGACCTCCACCTCCGTGGCCAGGCCCTGGCCGGAGTCGACGATCTTCATGTCCTCGGGGCGGGCCCCCACCGTGACCGAGCGGCTGCCGGCCGCGGCGTCGGCGGCCTGGCGCGGCACGCGGATCTCCGCGGAGCCGAACTTCAGGACGTCGCCCTCCATCTGCAGGGGCAGCAGGTTCATGGCCGGTGAGCCGATGAAGCCCGCGACGAACACGTTGGCCGGCTTGTCGTACATCTGCCGCGGCGAGTCGACCTGCTGCAGGATGCCGTCCTTGAGCACCGCGACCCGGTCACCCATCGTCATGGCCTCGACCTGGTCGTGGGTGACGTAGACGGTGGTGACGCCGAGACGGCGCTGCAGCGACGCGATCTGCGTGCGCGTGGAGACGCGGAGCTTGGCGTCCAGGTTGGACAGTGGCTCGTCCATGCAGAACACCTGCGGGTTCCGGACGATCGCACGGCCCATGGCGACGCGCTGGCGCTGGCCGCCGGAGAGCGCCTTGGGCTTGCGGTCGAGGTAGTCGGTGAGGTCCAGGATCTTCGCGGCCTCGGCCACCCGCTCGGCGATCTTCGCCTTCGACTCACCGGCGATCTTGAGCGCGAAGCCCATGTTGTCGCCGACCGTCATGTGCGGGTAGAGCGCGTAGTTCTGGAAGACCATCGCGATGTCGCGGTCCTTCGGGGGGACGCGCGTGACGTCGCGTCCGCCGATCAGGATCGAACCCTTGTCGATGTCCTCGAGCCCCGCGAGCATCCGCAGGGAGGTGGACTTGCCGCATCCTGAGGGGCCGACCAGAACGAGGAACTCCCCGTCGGCGACCTCGAGACTGAGGTCCTCGACCGCGGGCTTCGTGGAGCCCGGGTAGATGCGGTAGGCATGGTCGTACGTGACAGCAGCCATTGCTGGTACATCCTTTGTCTCACCGGCAGGAACGTGCCGGACGATCCGAGTGAGGGCTGAAATCCGCACTGTGCCATGAACCGGCGGCGCGCGACAGCCTCAGTTCTGGAACGGCGCAGCGGTGGTCCCCCGCACCACCAGCCGGGTGGGCACCACGACGTCGACGGCCTCGGTCTCCCCCCGGTCGAGCACGTCCAGGAGCAGCCGGGCGGCGGTGGCCCCCTGCTCGAGCACCGGCTGGGCCACGGTAGTGAGATCGACGACCGACGCCATCTCGTGGTCGTCCACCCCCACCACCGAGACCCGCCCCGGCACCGGGATGCTGGCGCGCCGCAACGTGCGCAGCGCCCCGATCGCGAGCTCGTCGTACTCGGCGAACACCGCGGTGGGCAGGGTCGGGCCGGTCATCAGGGCCGCCATCGCCCGGGCTCCACCCTCGATGCCGTACTCGCCCGACACCATGAGCTCCTCGCGGGCACGCAGCCCGGCCGACTCCATCGCCTGCCGGAAACCCTCGCAGCGGTCCTGCGACGACAGGAAGCCGAACCCCAGGTCGTCCTGGTCGCCCGAGATCATCGCGATGTCCTCGTGGCCCTGGTGGATCAGGTGGTAGACCGCGAGCTTGACGGCCGCCGCGTCGTCGACGCGCACCGACGAGACCCCCGGGATCTGCGCGCCCAGGGTCACGAGCGGCATGTCGAGGGCCCGCAGAGCGAGCGTGTGCTCCTCGTCGAGCGGCAGCGCGAGCGTCACCACGGCGTCGACGCGCCGGGTGAGTGGCATCCGCTCGAAGAAACGGTCACGGGTGGCGGCGCTGCCGAGGTGGTAGAGCAGCACGTCGTAGCCGGCGTCGGCCAGTACCTGGTAGGCCCCCGCCACGGCGTTGGCGAAGAACCACCGCGTGACGAAGGGGACGACGAGACCGATCGTGCGCGTGCGGCCCGACGCGAGCCCGGACGCCTGGGGCGAGGCGCTGTAGGACAGCTCCTGGGCGGCCTCGAGCACTCGCTGGCGGGTGGCCGACGAGACGTTGTGATGCCCTCGCAGCGACCGTGAGACGGTGGCCGGCGAGACCCCCGCGAGCGTCGCCACGTCGACGATGCTGGCGTGCCGCGGGCGTGCGGGCCTGGCCGGCTGCACCTCGTCCGGCATCCGCCCCGCCTCCTGATCGTCATGCCTTTGGGTCATGGTAATGCAACCGTTTGCAGTCAGCGCCCCTGCATGATCCTCCAGGTAGGAACCCCTGGAAGGTCACGAATTGGAAACGCACACTTCATCTCTGGCCCATCCAAGTGATTCGTGACACTCTACGGACCGCAAACGCTATCTCCCATCGGCACCCGCCGGGGACATCGCGTCGACGTCGACGAAAGGGAACGCCCATGCGCCGCAGGTCACTCGCGGTCGGAGCCTTCATGGCCACCACCGCCCTCCTCGTGAGTGCGTGTGGTGGTGGATCAAGCAGCAGCACCAGCTCCGGGAGCGCCCCCGCCGCACTGGACGGGGTCGGGCCGATCACGCTCGTGCAGGGCAAGGACACCTCGAACTTCGTCCAGGGCCGGCTCGACGCGTGGAACTCCATGCACCCGGACCAGAAGGTCACGCTGATCGAGCTCCCCGAGGACGCCGACGCGCAGCGTGCCCAGATGATCCAGAACGCCAACGCCAAGTCCGACGCCTACGACGTGCTCGCCGTGGACAACGTCTGGACCGCGGAGTTCGCGGCCAACCGCTACATCACCGAACTGCCGGACGCCACGTTCCCCCAGACCACCGACTTCCTGCCGCCGGTGATCGCCGCGGCGAAGTACAAGGACAAGCTCTTCGCCATCCCCTACGCCTCCGACGGCGGGCTGCTGTACTACCGCACCGACCTGTTGAAGGCCGCCGGCATCACCGAGGCCCCCAAGACGTGGGCGGACATGCAGGCCGACTGCGCGAAGGTCGCCGCCACCCCGGGGGGCGCCGGCGTCAGCTGCTACGCGGGCCAGTTCCAGAAGTACGAGGGCCTCACGGTGAACTTCGCCGAGGCCGTCAACAGCTCCGGTGGTGTGATCACCGACGCCAGCGGCAAGCCGAACGTCAACACCCCGCAGGCCAAGGCCGGCCTGGACTTCCTGGTCAACGCGTTCAAGACCGGTGAGATCCCGAAGGAGGCCATCACCTACAAGGAGGAGGAGGCCCGCCGTGCCTTCCAGGAGGGCAAGCTCGTCTTCGAGCGCCAGTGGCCGTACATGTACACCCTGGCCGAGAAGACCGACGGCTCCTCCAAGGTGGCCGGCAACATCGCGGTGGCCCCGCTGCCCGGCCTGACCGGCCCCGGCGTCTCGAGCCTCGGCGGCCACGCGCTGGCGATCTCCACGTACTCGAAGAACAAGAAGACCGCCGCGGACTTCATCAACTTCTACACGAGTAAGGACTCCAACACGATCCAGGTCAAGCAGGCCTCGCTGGCGCCCGTGTACACGTCGATCTACGACGACCCCAGCCTCCAGGCCACGCTGCCCTACCTGGCCACCCTCAAGGCGTCGATCCTCGGCGCCCAGGCCCGCCCGAAGGTCGTGCGCTACGGCGACGCGACGCTGGCCATCCAGGACGCCGCGTACGGGGCGATCCAGGGCCAGTTGACCTCTGACCAGGCCCTGAGCCAGCTCCAGACCAAGCTCGAGGCCCTGACCAGCGGTAGCTGATCGTCGTCCGCGGGGCGGCGGGCACCACGCCCGCCGCCCCTTTCTCTCGCCCAAGGAGGGTCAGCATGGCAGTGGTCGAGGCGCCGCCGCAGACGCCTGTTCCCAAGAAGGTGGTCAAGACCACCGACACCCGCAGGCAGGGGTCGCTCGCGGCGAAGCTCCTGACGCCGACGATGGGCGTGCTGCTGCTCGTCATCGGCTACCCGATCCTGGCCGCGATCTACCAGTCGCTGTACTCGCAGAACCAGGGCACGGACGCCGACGGGTTCGTGGTCCAGGGCGACCAGTTCGTCGGGCTCGGCAACTACGGGGCGATCTTCTCCGGTGACACCGGGGCCCGGTTCTGGAACGCGTTCTACAACACCACGTTCTTCACCGTGATCTGCGTCGTCATCGAGGTGGTCCTCGGTGTGGCGATGGCTCTGATCATGAACAAGGCCTTCAAGGGCAAGGGCCTGATCCGGGCGAGCATCCTCGTACCCTGGGCGATCCCCACGGTCGTCTCGGCCCTGCTCTGGCGGTGGATCTTCGACTCCAACGGCATCGCCAACAAGCTGCTCGCCCAGCAGGTCCTCTGGGCCACCGACGGGCCCCAGGCGAAGGCGGCCATCATCATCGCCGACACCTGGAAGACCGCACCGTTCATCGCGCTGCTGGTGCTCGCCGGCCTGCAGGTGATCCCGGCCGAGGTCTACGAGGCCGCGAAGATCGACGGCGCCAACGCGTGGCGACAGTTCTGGAGCATGACGCTCCCGCTGGTCAAGCCCGCCCTGCTGGTGGCCGTGCTGTTCCGGCTGCTCGACAACCTGCGCATGTTCGATCTGCCCTATGTGCTCATCGGCCCGCAGAAGCCCAGCGTCGAGACCATCTCGATCCTGGCCTACCTGGAGAACACCAACTCGAGGTACGGGCCGGCTGCCGCTTACGCGGTCGTGCTGTTCCTGTACGTCGTCCTCGTGTCCTACGCGTTCGTCAAGCTGCTCGGCGCCGACGTCATCGGCGAGAACCGGGCCAAGACCCCCAAGCCCGCCGGGCGCCGCCGGGGCCTGCGCACCGTCGCGAAGGGAGACACGCCGTGAGCAGCAGCACGATCGACACGACGACGACCACCAGCACGCCCACGGCCGCCATCGAGCCCGTCCCGGCCAAGAAGAACTACGGCATGTGGGCCGCGTACGTCGGCATCGCAGTGATCATCATCTACTGCCTCGCACCGTTCTACTGGATGCTGGTCACCGCGCTGCGGCAGCCCACCGACACGTTCTCCATCGCACCGGTGCCGTCACCGCTGTCGTTCCAGAACTTCATCGACGTGTTCGACCCGAAGAACGCCTTCGGCATCGCGCTGATCAACAGCGTGATCGTCGCCGGTGTCGTCACGGTGCTCACGTTGCTGATCGGCACGATCGCGGCCTACGCGCTGGCCCGGCTGGACTTCCGGTTCAAGAACGCGGCGCTCGGCCTCATCATCGCGTGCTCCATGTTCCCGGGCATCGCGATGGTCATCCCGCTGTTCCAGCTGTTCACGAACATCGGCTGGATCAACACCTACCAGGCGATGATCCTCCCGGCGATGTCGTTCGCGCTGCCGCTCGCGGTCTGGAACCTGACGGCGTTCTTCCGCCAGATGCCCGCGGAGCTGGAGGAGGCCGCCATGATCGACGGCTGCACCCAGGGGCAGGCGTTCCGCAAGGTGATCATCCCGATCGCCGCCCCGGGCGTGTTCACCACCGCGATCATCGTGTTCGTCGCGGCGTGGAACGAGTACATCATCGCCCTGACCATGACCAACAAGGCCGACATCCGCACGGCCACCGTCGCGGTCACGTTCTTCACCGGCACCACGGGCCGCGACATCCCGACCGGCACGATCATGGCCGCCGGGATCATCCTGACCATCCCGCTGATCATCATGGTGCTGATCTTCCAGCGCCGCATCGTGTCCGGACTGACCGCCGGAGGGGTGAAGTCCTAAGTGGGTTCGGAGAACTGGTGGCGTTCGGCCGTCATCTACCAGGTCTACATCCGCAGTTTCTCAGACGGCGACGGGGACGGGCTCGGCGATGTCGCCGGGCTCCGTTCCCGGCTCGACCACATCGCCTCGCTCGGGGTCGACGCCATCTGGATCAACCCGTGGTACCCGTCGCCGATGGCCGACGCCGGGTACGACGTGATCGACTACCGCGACGTCGAGCCCCGGTTCGGCACGCTGAGCCAGGCCGAGGCGCTCGTCGTCGAGGCACACGAGCGGAACCTGCGGGTGCTGCTCGACATCGTCCCGAACCACACCTCGGACCAGCACCCGTGGTTCGTCGAGGCCCTCGCGGCCGCCCGGGGCTCGGCGGCCCGGGAGCGCTACATCTTCCGGCCCGGACGTGGCGACGGGCCGCCCAACGACTGGGTGAGCAACTTCGGTGGGCCGGCGTGGACCCGCGCAGCCGACGGCGAGTGGTACCTGCACCTCTTCGCGCCCGAGCAGCCCGACGTCAACTGGGAGCACGCGGAGGTGCGGGCCGACTTCGCCGACACCCTGCGGTTCTGGTTCGACCGCGGGGTGGACGGCTTCCGCATCGACGTCGCCCACTCGCTGATCAAGGAACCGGGCCTGCCCGACGTCGGCGACCTGGTCTACCCGCGCCAGTACGTCGAGGAGAACGGCGAGCTCGTGCTGCCGCCGTGGCGCCCGCACCCGCACTGGGACCGCGACGAGGTGCACGAGGTCTACCGGGAGTGGCGGGCCATCGCCGACTCCTACTCGCCGCCGCGCGTGTTCGTCGCGGAGGCGTGGGTGGACGAGCCGGAGCGGCTGACGCACTACCTGCGCCCCGACGAGCTGCACACGGCGTTCAACTTCACCTACCTGGTCGCGCCGTGGAGCGGGCCGGGGATGCGCAAGGCCATCGACGAGACGCTGGCCGAGCACGTCAAGGTCGGGGCCCCGCCGACGTGGGTGCTGTCCAACCACGATGTCGTGCGGCACCTCTCGCGGTACGCACGGGCGGAGCAGCTCCCGGGCCGGCACCGGCTCCAGGATCTGCTGGACATGCCCTACGACCTCGCAGTCGGCACCCGGCGGTCCCGCGCGGCCCTGCTGCTCACCCTCGGCCTGCCCGGCGGCGCGTACGTCTACCAGGGCGAGGAGTTGGGCCTGCCCGAGGTGGAGGACCTCCCCCTGGACGTCCTGCAGGACCCCACGTGGGAGCGCTCCGGGCACACCGACCGCGGCCGCGACGGCTGCCGCGTGCCGATCCCGTGGTCGGGCGACGCCCCGCCCTACGGCTTCACGACGGCCGCGGAGACGTGGCTGCCGCAGCCGAAGGACTGGGCGGCGTCGACGGTGGAGGCCGAGAGCGGCGACCCGTCGTCGATGCTGGAGCTCTACCGCCAGGCCCTGCACCTGCGGCGCGCCACCGAGGAGCTGGGTGACGGGCCGATGCAGTGGCGGGCCGACGGAGGGGAGGACGTGCTGGCGTTCGACCGCGGCCCGGGCTTCGTGTGCGTCGTCAACATGGGGCGGACGCCGGTCCCGCTTCCTGCAGAGGCGACGCTGCTCCTGGCGAGCGACGAGCTGACGGCCGACGGCGCCCTCCCCCCGGACACGTCGGCCTGGCTGAAGCTCTGACCCGGCGGCGACCCTGGCGCCACATGATCGGCATCTACCCGTACTTCGTGGCCCTCGTCAGGGCGACAACGTGCGGTAGGTGGCGATCAGCGACCGGGTGCGGAACCGCGAGTCCGGCGGCGGCGTTCATGATCGGCGTCCGCCCCACCTTCGTGCCCCCGCCGGGGCCACAGCGTGCGGTGGGTGGCGATCATGGGGTGAGCAGCACCCGGCTCTCCCACGGGCGGAGCTCGTCGCCGGCGGCGTCCGGGTGCGTCGTCAGCAGTAGCCGGCCGTCGAGCAGGCCGGCATCGACCGTTGCGGGCTCGCCGCTGAGGTTCGCCACCACCCGCAGCGTCACGCCGTCGAGGGCGCGGACGTAGGCGAAGACCTGTTCGTCGTCCGCGAGGAGCAGGCGGTAGTCGCCGTGCACCACCACCGGGTGGTCGTGTCGCAGCGCGATGAGCCTGCGGTAGTGGTGGAAGACCGAGTCCGGGTCGGCCACGGCGGCCGCGGCGTTGATCTCCGTGTGGTTCGGGTTGACCGCCAGCCACGCCTCGCCGGTGGTGAAACCCGCGTTCGGCGAGGCGTCCCACTGCACCGGCGTGCGGGCGTTGTCGCGCGACTTCACGGCCAGCGCGTGCAGGATCTCCTCCGCCGCACGACCGGCGGTCGCGGCCCAGTTCACCGACTCGATGTCGCGGTACTGGTCGAGGCGGGTGAAGTGGGCGTTGGTCATGCCCAGCTCCTCGCCCTGGTAGACGTACGGCGTGCCACGCAGCAGGTGCAGGACCGTCGCGAGGCTCTTGGCGCTGGCCACACGGTGCTCGCCGTCGTCGCCCCAGCGCGAGACGATGCGCGGCTGGTCGTGGTTGTCCCAGTACAGCGAGTTCCAGCCCGCGTCGGCGAGACCGTCCTGCCAGGCGCTGAGGTTGGCCTTGAGATCAGGCAGGTGCAGCGGTCGCAGATCCCACTTGGTGGCGCCCGCGTCCAGGCCGACGTGTTCGAACGTGAACACCATGTCGAGCTCGCCGCGGGCCGGGTCGCTGTAGAGCCGGGCATCGGCGACGGTGGCGCCGGGCGTCTCCCCCACGGTGATCAGGTCGCGGCCGGCCAGCACCTCGCGGTGCATCTCCTGCAGGAACTCGTGGACGCGCGGGCCGTCGGCACACAGCGCCCTCGCGTCACCGTCGGGGAGGCCGTCGGGCTTCGAGATCAGGTTGATGACGTCCATCCGGAAGCCGTCGACGCCGCGGTCGAGCCACCACCGCATCATCGCGTACACCGCGTGGCGGACCTCCGGATTCTCCCAGTTCAGGTCGGGCTGCCTGCGGGAGAACAGGTGCAGGAAGTGCTCGTCACCGTCGCGTTCCCAGGCCGGACCGGAGAAGAACGACTGCCAGTCGTTGGGCTTCTCGCGCCACCAGTACCAGTCCCGCTTGGGGTTGTCGGGGCTGCTGCGCGACTCGACGAACCACGGGTGCTCGTCGCTGGTGTGGTTGACCACGAGATCCATCACCAGCCTCATCCCCCGGCTGTGGACGGCGGCGAGCAGCTCGTCGAAGTCGGCGAGCGTGCCGAACATCGGGTCGATGTCCTGGTAGTCGCTGATGTCGTAGCCGTTGTCGTCCTGTGGGGAGCGGTAGATCGGCGAGAGCCAGAGGACGTCTACGCCCAGCAGCGCGAGGTGGTCGAGCCGCGCGGTGATGCCGGGCAGGTCCCCGATCCCGTCACCGTTCGAGTCGGCGAACGAGCGGGGGTAGATCTGGTACACGACAGCGGATTTCCACCAACTCATGACGGGCATCGTGCCCGAGGCCCCCCGGCCACCGACACGATGAGCTCGATGCCACGCGAAGAAGTCGTGAAATCGGACCACTTCGTCGGCCCACAGCCCACCACCCCCGGCGAGTTGACCGATCGACCACGCCGTCGTTGCCGATCCGTACCAGGCACGGCGTGCCGGATCGGCACTCTCAGCGTGTCGAGATCGTCAACTCGCCGGGTGGGGGGTGGTCAGCCTGCGCGGACGGCGGCCTCGATCTTGTCGCCGGTCTCCTTGTCGATGCTGCGCCAGTACTCGAAGGCACGCGCCAGGACCGGCTCGGTCACACCGTCCTTGAGGTGTCCGACGACGTTCTCGACCAGGCGGCCGCGTGCGGCGTCGTCGAGGACCTCGCGGACCATGGTGCCCGCCTGGCCCCAGTCGTCGTCCTCGGCGCGCAGCGTGTACGCCGACCGCACCATCTCGCCGTCGGCGTACCAGAGGCCGGACTCGTCGGTGCGCGACGGATCGGCCTGGGGACCGCCGTAGGAGTTGGGCGCGTACACCGGGTCGGAGACGTTGTCGACGCGCATCGCGCCGTCCTTGGAGTAGCTGTGCACCGGCACGGTCGGCCGGTTCACCGGGATCTGCTTGTAGTTGACGCCGAGCCGGGCGCGGTGCGCGTCGGCGTAGGCGAAACCGCGGCCGATCAGCATCTTGTCCGGGGACAGGCCGATCCCGGGGACCAGGTTGTTCGGCTCGAACGCCGCCTGCTCCATCTCGGTGTGGTAGTCGGTGACGTTGCGGTCCAGCGTCAGCTTGCCGACCTTGATCAGCGGGTAGTCGCTGTGCGGCCACGTCTTGGTGAGGTCGAACGGGTTGAACCGGTAGGTCTTCGCATCCTCGAACGGCATGACCTGCACGTACAGCGTCCAGGTGGGGTGCTCGCCCGCCTCGATGGTGTCGTAGAGGTCGCGCTGGTGGGCGTCGCCGTCCTCGCCCGCGATGCGGTCGGCGTCGGCCTGTTCGAGGAACTCGATGCCCTGGTCGGTCTTGTAGTGGTACTTGACCCAGAACTTCTCGCCCTCGGCGTTGACCCACATGTAGGTGTGGCTGGAGTAGCCGTTCATGTGACGCCAGGTCTTCGGGATGCCCCGGTCGCCCATCAGCCACGCCAGCATGTGCGCCGACTCGGGCGAGAGCGTCCAGAAGTCCCACTGCATGTCGTGGTCGCGCAGGTTGTTGCCCGCGCGGCGCTTCTGCGAGCGGATGAAGTGCTGGAACTTCAGGGGGTCGCGGATGAAGAAGATCGGCACGTTGTTGCCGACCATGTCGTAGTTGCCCTCGGACGTGTAGTGCTTCAGCGAGAAGCCCCGCGGGTCGCGCCAGGTGTCGGGGCTGCCCCGCTCACCGGCGACGGTGGAGAAGCGGATCAGCGTGTCGACCTTCACCCCGGGCTGGTAGAGCGCCGCGCGGGTGAAGCGGCTGACGTCCTCGGTGGTCTCGAAGTACCCGAACGCCCCGCCGCCCTTGGCGTGCGGCTGGCGCTCCGGGATGCGCTCACGGTTGAACTGCGCCATCTGCTCGATCAGATAGTGGTCCTGGAGCAGGATGGGGCCGTCGGCGCCGAGGGTGAGCGAGTGCTCGTCGCTCGCGACCGGCGCGCCTCCGTCGGTCGTGGTGTGGCGCGGTTCGGTTGCGGTCACGGTGACTCCTTCGCGGTGGGATTGCACTCGGGTTCCCGCGCTCCCGCCTGGCTAACCCCATCGCGTTCTGTCGGTCCCCCGGGTGACGATGACGTCGTGGCCATCACGACCGAGTACCGGGCCGTCCTGCGCCTGCCCGGTGTCGGCACGCTCTCGGGTGTCGCGTTCCTCGCGCGGATCCCCGCCACGGCCGCCGCCATCACTCTCACGCTGCATGTCGTCCTCACGTTGGGGCGCGGCTACGGGGCCGCCGGGCTGGTCGCCGCCGCGTCCACCGTGGGGATGGCGATCGGTGCGCCGCTGCTGGGCCGGCTGGTCGACCGCCGGGGGCTGCGCCCGATGCTCGCGCTGGTCACCGTGGCCCAGGCCGCGTTCTGGACGGTCGCACCGACACTGTCCTACCCGGGGCTGCTGGTCGGGGCACTGCTGGGCGGGCTGCTGGGGCTGCCGGTCTACTCGGTGGTGCGCCAGTCGCTGGCCGCGATGGTGCCGGTCCCGCAGCGACGCCCGGCCTTCGCGCTCGACGCGATGTCGGTGGAACTCTCGTACATCGTCGGGCCGGCGCTGGGCACCACCTTGACGCTCACGACCTCCTCCACGGCGGCGATGTGGATCGTCGGGATCGGCTGGGTGTGCTCAGGGCTGGGGTTGTGGTGGCTGAACCCGCCCACCCGCGCGGAGGGCGGCGACACGGAGCCCGCGCCGATCCGCACCTGGCTCGACGTCCGGCTGGTCGCCGTCCTGCTGGCCACCTCCGCCGCGGTGTTCATGCTCTTCGGCACCGAGTTGGCGATGATCGCCGCGCTGCAGACGGGCGGGCACGCGGGCCTCATCCCCGTGGTCAACGCGATGTGGTGTCTCGCGTCGCTCGCGGGCGGGTTCGCCTACGGGGCCGCGCGGCGGCGGGCGCCGCTGTTCGGGCTGGTCGCCGTGCTCGGCGTCGCCACGATGCTCGTGGCGCTCGGCGGCCCGTGGTGGAGCTACCTCCTGCTGCTCGTGCCGGCAGGGATGCTGTGCGCCCCGTCGCTGGCGGCGGCCTCGGAGGCCGTCTCGCTGCTGGCACCCGAGGAGTCCCGCGGCCTCGCCACCGGCCTGCACGGGTCGTCGATCACGCTCGGGGCGGCGATCAGCACGCCGGTGGCGGGCCTGCTGATCGACGTCGGCTCGCCCGCGCTCGCCCTGCTCGTCGCGGGATCGGCCGGGCTCGCTGTGGCGGGCATCGCGGCGGCACTGTGGCGACGTCCGTCCTCAGCGGTCTCTCAACCGATCTAGGGCAGACTCGGCGCCGATGACCGCGCCTGCTCTCTCGCACCGGGGTGCCCGCCACGTCCTGCGCTATCTGGTGGCCGTGCTGTTCACGCTGGTCGTGGCGGTGGGCACCGTCCCGGACCTGCTGTTCGAACTCGACCGGCGCAGCCCCTTCGCCCAGCTCGTCTCGTTCCGTCCGGTGGTGCTGGTCGGCGTGCTCGCGCTGCTCGTGCTGCTGGCGGTGCTTCTCCGGCTCGACCGGCGCGTGTGGCCGTTCCTGGCGGGCACGCTGGTGGTGCTGCTCGTGGGCGCCGGAATGACGTTGCCGCGGGCCTTCGCCGAGCCACTGCCCACCGGCGGCACCCCGCTGAAGGTGCTGGCGTTCAACACCTACGAGGGCCAGGCCGGCGTCCCGGCCCTGGCCGAACTGATCCGCACCGACCGGCCCGACCTGATCTCGCTCCCGGAGTCCGGCAGCCGGTTCGCGGCCAAGCTCGCCGTGCTGATCGAACCGATGGGCTACCACCTGCACTCCACCACCGGCAAGGGCCGCAACGACGTCAACAACGTCACGGCGGTGGTGTCGGACCGCCTCGGGAACGTGGACGTGCGGATCGGTCACGACACCACCACGTTCCCCTACGTCGACGTCACCGGCGGCGCGCTGGGCCCGCTGCACTTCGTCGCGTTCCACTCGGTGGCGCCGGTGCCGGGTTCGGTGCCGGAGTGGGTGGCGGACATGAACCTGCTGCGCACGTGGTGCGCCGGGAGCACCCCGGCGATCGTCGCAGGCGATTTCAACGCCACGCTCGACAACTCCCCGCTGCGGGACGGCACGGCGGGGTGCGGGGACTCGGCCGCCCAGCGCGGCGACGGCCTGGTGCCGACGTGGGGGCCGTACTCGGCCGGGCCCGGCGTGCGCGACGTGGCGGGGCCGCAGATCGACCACGTGTTCGCGACGTCCGGGATCGCCGCCGAGGACTTCGGGGTGCACGACCTCCCCGGCAGCGACCACCGGGCGATCACCAGCACCCTCCGCCTGCCTACCTGACGGCCAGCGGAACGGCGACCTCACGCGCCCAGGTCGCGAAGGTCCGCGCGGGCCGGCCGGTGATCGACTCCACCGCGTCCGTCACGGGGTCCCGCACGCCGTCGTAGGCGGCCCAGTAGCCCAGCAGCGTGTCGACGACGAACGCCGGCATCGTCTCGGCCATGAACGCGCGGGCCTCGTCGTTGCCGAGCGGTTCGATCCGCACCTCGCGACCCAGCGCGTCGGCGAGGATCTGCACCTCCTGGCGCCGGGTGAGGGACTCGGGCCCGGTCATCGCGGGCGCGCTGCCGTCGTGCGGCCCTCCCGGGCCGGCGAGCAGCACCGCAACGGCGACGGCGGCGATGTCACGCTCGTCGATGGGCGCGTCGCCCGACTCCGGGTAGGGCAGCCGGACGACGCCGTCGCCCAGGATCGGGGCCAGCCACTGACGCGCATTGCCGGCGAACCCGCCCGGGCGCAGGAACGTGGTGGCGAACCCGCCCGCGGCCACAGCGTCCTCCACTGCCCGGTGCCTGTCGCCGATCGGGTTCGACCCTGCGGTGAGCACCGACGCGGACGACAACACCACCACCTGCCGCACCCCCGCATCGCGGGCCGCGGCGACGAAACCGTCGACGCCCGCCGGCTCGGCGTAGAGGAACACCCGGTCGACCCCGTCCAGGGCGGGTGGCAGCGTCTCGGGGCGGGACAGGTCGACGAGCGCCGTCTCGACGCCGTCGGGCGCGCGCAGCGACGCGGGTTCACGGCCGGAGAGCCGCACATGCACCCCCGCCGCGACCAGACCGTCGACGACGCCGCGAGCCACGGAACCACGTCCACCGGTCACCAGAACAGTCATGAGATCGTCTCCATTCATGTAGTCGCTACAACATTAGCTCGGCTCCATGAATATGGCTACCCTGATCCGATGTCTGCCCCGACGGGCCGCCGGGAGCGCAAGAAGCAGCTCACCCGCCAGGCCATCTCCGACGTCGCCACCTCGCTGTTCCTGGAGCGGGGGTTCGACGACGTGACGGTGGCCCAGATCGCCGCCGCGGCGGACGTCGCCGTCCAGACGGTCTTCAACCACTTCCCCACGAAGGAGGACCTGCTCTTCGACGACACGGCGTGGGTGCACGGCCCCGCCACGGCGGTCCGGGCCGCGGCCGGACGGCCCGTCGCCGAGGTGCTGGAGGCCCACTACCGCGGGCGGCTCGCGCAGATCCAGGCCCGGGGGCATCTCCCCACCGTCACCCAGTTCTCCCGCACCATCGAGGCGAGCACGGCGTTGCGGGCGCGGCGGGCGCTCCTGTCCGCCGCACTACGCGAGGACCTGGCCGCCGCGGTGGCCGGCGGGCCCCCGGACTGGCGTAGCCAGCTCGTCGCGGCGCAGTTCACCGCTGTTACCGACGTGCTGGAGCACGAGTTGCACCGGCGCCTGGACGCCGGCCCCGGCGACCCGGACGAGGTCCTGGACGGCATGTCCCCGACGATCGCGGCGGCCTTCGGGGCACTACGCCCGCCGCGCTGACCCCGGTCAGCCGGCAGCTGAGAGCTCGCCGTCCACGAACACTTCGCCCAGGGTGAACGACTCGATGTCGAGGACGAACCCGCGCACCCTCGTGTCGGGGTGCAGGAACGGGTCGTGTCGCAGTTGCGCGAGGTCGCGGCGGACGCTGACGACCGGGTCGCGGAACGCGTGGGTGCGCCACGACGGCCGCATCCCGACCTCCTGGGCGAGCTCCTCGGTGAAGTCGTCGTCGGTGAACGTGCCCAGCCCGCACCCGGAGTGCTGCACGAGCAGGATGTCGCGGGTCTGCAGCTTGCGCTGGCTGATGGTCAGCGAGCGGATCACGTCGTCGGTGACCACGCCACCGGCGTTGCGCAGCACGTGCACCTCACCGAGCTGCATGCCGAACAGGGTGAACACGTCGATCCGCGAGTCCATGCAGGTCAGCACGGCGGTGTGCAGCGCGGGCGGGACGGCGAGCCCCTCGGCACGGGTGGCCGCCAGCCGGCCACCGCCCGCCTCGTAGCGGCGCAGCAGTTCCTCGAAGGCCATGGAGTGCTCCTTGCTCATGACGCGGCGACCGTCTCCGCGATCTCGTAGGTGTTCAGCGCCGCGCCCTTGCGGAGGTTGTCACCACAGACGAACAGTTCGAGCGTGTTGGGGAAGTCGAGCGCCTGACGGACGCGCCCGACCACCGTCGGCTCGCCGCCGACGGTGTCGGCCGGCGTCGGCCACTCGCCCGCGGCCGGGTCGTCGCGCAACACGATCGACGGCTGCGCGCCGAGCACCTTGTGCGCAGCCTCGACCGAGACCTCGCGCGCGAACGTGGCGTGCACGGACAGCGCGTGCGTAGTGATCACCGGGACCCGGACGCACGTGGCGGAGACCTTCAGGTCGGGGATGCCGAGGATCTTGCGCGACTCGTTGCGGACCTTGAGCTCCTCCGAGCTCCATCCGCCATAGTGGAGATATTCAGTCTTCAGCGAGCCGGCCCACGGCACGACGTTGAGCGCGAGCGGGGCGGGGAACGGCGAGTCGGCCGACAGACCCGCAGCCGCGATGGCCTCGGCCACGTCCCCGGAGCGATGGCCGAGGTCCTTGCCTGCGACGGCCGACAGCTCGGCCTGCAACCGGTCGATGCCGGGCTGACCGGCTCCGGAGGCGGCCTGGTACGACGCCACGACCAGCGCCTCGAGGCCGAACTCCCGGTGCAGCGCGCCCATCGCGGCCATCATCGACAGCGTGGTGCAGTTGGGGTTGGCGATGATGCCCTTCGGGCGATGCCCAGCGGCCTCCGCGTTGACCTCGGGCACCACCAGCGGTACCTCAGGGTCCATCCGGAACGCGCCGGAGTTGTCGACGGCCACCGCACCACGCGAGACGGCGATCGGCGCCCACTTGGCGCTGACCTCGTCGGGCACGTCGAACAGGGCGACGTCGACGCCGTCGAAGACCTCGGGCTCCAGCAACCGGACCGTGATGTCCGCTCCGCGCACCGTCAGCACCTTGCCCGCCGAGCGGGCGGAGGCGACGAGCCGGATCTCCGACCACGGCACGCTCTCCCGTGCGTCGATGATCTCGATCATGGTGGTGCCGACGGCACCGGTGGCGCCCACGATCGCCAGAACGGCGCCGTTCGGCGCCGCCGCGGGACTGCTCACGTCGGCACTCATCGCCCCGTCCCCCCGTGCACCACGGCCTGCTCCTCGCCGCCCAGCTCGAACGCCTCGTGCAGCGCCTTGACGGCGGTGTCGAGCTGGTCGACCCGGCAGATCACGGAGATCCGGATCTCCGAGGTGTTCATCGTCTCGATGTTGATACCCGCCTTCGACAGCGCCTCGCAGAACGTGGCCGTGACGCCCGGGTGGTTGCGCATCCCCGCCCCGATCAGCGAGACCTTGCCGACCTCGTCGTCGTGGATCAGCTCGGCGTACCCGATCTCCGCCTGCGCCGCGCTGATCGCGGCGACCGCGCGCGCGCCGTCGGTGCGGGGCAGCGTGAACGTGATGTCGGTGCGCCGGTCGGACACGTGCGAGATGTTCTGCAGCACCATGTCGATGTTGATGTCGGCGTCCGCCACGGTCCGGAAGATGCGCGCGGCCATGCCGGGCGTGTCGGGCACGCCGGTGATGGTGACCTTGGCCTCGGACCGGTCGTGCGCGACCCCGGTGATGATCGCGTTCTCCAACGGAATCTCCTCGATCGAGCCGGTGACGAGCGATCCCGGCTTGTCGTTGTACGAGCTGCGAACCCGCAGCGGGACGTTGTAGCGGCGCGCGTACTCGACCGCGCGCAGGTGCAGGACCTTCGCCCCGCACGCCGCCATCTCCAGCATCTCCTCGTAGGTGATCTGGTCGATGAGCTGGGCATCGGGGACGATGCGTGGATCGGCACTGAAGATGCCGTCGACGTCGGTGTAGATCTCGCAGACGTCGGCCTTCAACGCCGCGGCCAGCGCCACGGCCGTGGTGTCGGATCCGCCGCGGCCGAGCGTGGTGACGTCCTTCGTCGACTGGCTGACGCCCTGGAAACCGGCCACCAACACGATCGAGCCCTCGCCGATGGCCTCCTGCAAGCGCTGCGGGTTGACCTGCAGGATGCGCGCGTCGCCGTGCTTGGACGTGGTGACCATGCCGGCCTGCGAGCCGGTGAACGACCGCGCCTGCGCCCCGAGGGAGTGGATGGCCATGGCGACCAGCGCGTTGGAGATGCGCTCACCCGCGGTGAGCAGCATGTCCATCTCACGCGGAGGCGGGGCGGGCGAGACCTGCTCGGCGAGGTCGAGCAGCTCGTCGGTGGTGTCACCCATGGCGGAGACGACCACGACGACGTCGTGCCCCTCCTTGTGCGTGCGGACGATCCGCTCGGCGACCTTCTTGATGCGATCCGCATCCTGCACCGACGAACCGCCGTACTTCTGCACGACGAGGGCCACCGCCGACCTCCTCCTACTGGCACGGCGTGCGTACCCCTGGGCGCACCGCCCGGCCGGGCCCGCGCCGGGGCCGCGCTCCGCCCGCCGGTCGGGAACTCACCCTACCGGGACGCAGCCGCTGCGCCGACCGGAATGACCGACGGCACACGGACGGGGCCCGGCTCTCCGCGCGCGGCTGAACCCACACACCCGAACGGGTGAACCTGGTCCGCGTGAAACACAGTGCCCACTGTGGTCGACGGGTGTCCGATATCACCGTCAGACGCCGCAACTGCGCCCCCATTCCTCCTCAGGTTTCCGCCGGTGCGGTTGACACCGACGCCACCCGTGCTTCGTTCGGGCACTGCAGCTCACTGCGGAGCGTGACCCGCACCGCATCGTCGGCTCAACGCGCTCGTTGAGGCGCCGACCGCCCCTGACGGCTCCCCACGACGCCACCACCACTTCCGTCGTCCGCTCAGGGAGGGGAGAGAGGACTGTCGATGCCCGCTCATCGCAGAGCGTCCGCACCGGAGGCCGAGCAGAAGCCGTCCCGCGAGGTCGGACGTCGCCGGTTCATGGGCTACCTGATCGCCGCCCCCACCCTCGCCGTGGCCGCAGGGGGCGCCTGGGAGCTGCTCAGGCCCACCGACGCCAGCGCCGCCATCCCGTCGCCGCCGCAGCCGTCGGACGCCTACGACCTCGGCGACCTCCAGAACGACGCCGCGCTCCCGACCGCGTACCTGATCAAGATCGTGATCAACCAGGACGGCACCGCCTCGTTCGCGATGCCGCGCGCCGAGGTGGGCCAGGGCATCACCACGACGGTGGCGATGATGATCGCCGAGGAGCTCGACCTGCCGCTGGCGAAGGTCAACGTCTCCCTCGCCGACGCCCGCCCCGAGCTGCTGCTCAACCAGCTCACCGGCGGCTCGAACTCCGTGCGGAGCCTCTACATCCCGGTCCGCACGGCCGCCGCGATCGCCAAGGGGCAGCTGCTGCTCGCCGCGTCGAAGCAGCTCAACGTGCCCGTCGCGAACCTCAAGGCCGCCGCGGGCAACATCGTCGGCCCCACCGGCCAGGCGCTGAGCTACGGCTCGCTGGCCGTCCCTGCCGCCTCGTCCGTGCTGACCTCGACGTCCGTGGTGCTCAAGCCGGCGTCGCAGTTCACGCTCCTGGGCACCTCCCAGAACCGCATCGACGCCCTCGACATCGTCACCGGGCGCAAGCAGTTCGCGATGGATCTCGACGTGGTCCCCGGCGCGATGCCGACGATGGTGGCCCGGCCGCCGACGATCAACGGCAAGCCCAAGAAGGTCAACAACCTGGCCGCGGTGCTCGCCCTGCCGGGTGTCACCGACGTCGCGATGATCACCTACGGCGTGGCGATCCGGGCCGCGACGTTCGGCCAGTGCATCGACGCCATCCAGGTCATCGACGTGACCTGGGCCGGTGGGACGGTCGACGGGCAGTCCGACGACACCGTCGAGAAGAAGCTCAAGGCCGCGCAGCTGCCGCTGGTCGTGCCGAACCTGCTCACGAAGTCGGTGGACACCGAGATCACCTTCGCGTTCGCCAGCAACTCGCCGCTCGAGCCCGACTGCGCCATCGCCGACATCAAGGGCGGCAAGGGCGAGATCTGGGCGAGCCTCAAGGTGCCGATCTGGGCCAAGGAGAACATCGAGCAGGAGCTGGGCATGCTCCCCGGCTCGATCACCGTCCACGTGGCTCAGGGCGGCGGCTCGTTCGGCCGGCACCTGTTCCACGACGTGGCGCTGGAGGCCGCCGAGGCGTCCAAGAAGATGGGCAAGCCCGTCAAGCTGTCCTGGACGCGCACCGACGACTTCCGCCAGGGCCGCACCCACCCGATGTGCGTCGCGAAGGTCCGGGCGACCTACGCCCTGGGCAACGTCATCAGCTACGAGCAGCGCCACACCAGCGTCCGCACCGACTTCACCCACGGTCTCGGCGAGGTCCTCACCGCCACGGCCGCGAAGTCCCCGCTGGTCGGCAACTACTCGTTCGCCCAGTCGATCTTCCTGCTCAGCCAGTCGTCGCCCTACAACTTCGGTGTCACGACGCAGCTGCTCAACGAGGTGGACCTCGGCTACAACACCGGCAGCATGCGCAACATCTACTCGCCCAACGTGGTCACCGCCGAAGAGCTCGTCGTCGACCAGCTGGCGAAGCAGATGGGCAAGGACCGGCTCGAGTTCCGCAAGTCCTTCCTCAAGGACGCGCGGATCAGCGCCGTGCTGGAGAAGGCGGCCAGCGTCGGCGAGTGGGGCAGGTCGCTGCCCGACGGGGTCTTCCAGGGCATCGCGGTGCACGGCGAGTACCGCGGCGCGATCTGCACGCTCGTCGAGCTGGACTGCCGACCCGCGACGGTCAACCGGCAGATCAGGGACGCCGTCACCGGCCCGCGCGTGACCCGCGCGACCGTGGTGGTGGACGTCGGGCTCGCACTCAACCCCCGCGGCCTGGAGGCGCAGATGATCGGCGGCTTCAACGACGGCCTCGCGCTGGCTCTGACCTCCAGCCTGCACATCAAGGACGGCATCCCGCTCGAGGGCAGCTGGGACAACTACTACTACACCCGGCAGTGGAACACCCCTCCGGAGATGAACGTCGTGATCATGCCGCCCACCACCGGCGAGCCCGGCGGAGCGGGCGAGCTGGCCGTCGCGCCGTCGATGGCCGCGGTGGCCTGCGCGTACGCGCAGTTCCTCGGGAAGATCCCCACCTACCTCCCGATCAACCACGGCACGCTCGGCTTCACGCCCTACGTGCTGGAGCCCTCGTCACCGAACTCGCCCACCGACGGCCTCACGAACCCGCAGAACTAGGAGCACCCCGTGTCCACACACGTGTTCAACGTCAACGGCAAGCGTGTCTCCGTCGAGTGCGACGACAGCGTCCGGCTGCTGTGGGTGCTTCGCGACCTGCTCGGCGTCCACGGCCCGAAGTACGGCTGCGGGCTCAACGTCTGCAAGGCGTGCACCAGCCACATCAACGGCAAGGGGTTCAACCCCTGCTCGGTGCCGGTCTCGGACATCAAGGAGACCGACGAGATCACCACCATCGAGGGCCTCGCCGCCAGCGTCGGCAAGGACCTGCACCCGATGCAGGAGGCGTGGCTCGAGGGCGACGTCGCGCAGTGCGGCTACTGCCAGCCCGGCCAGATCATGGCGGCGGCCGCACTGGTGAAGGAGAAGGGCGCGAACATCACCGACGACGACCTCGACCAGATCCGCAACATCTGCCGCTGCGGCACTTACCACCGCATCCGCGAGGCGATCAAGGCCGGCGCCGCCAAGATGTAGGTCGGCCGCACACGCGAGAGCCCCGCCGGACCTGGTCCGGCGGGGCTCTCGTCGTCGATGCGTACGGGGTTCAGCTGACGCGGCGGACCAACCGGACGACGATCGACGTGATGACGTACCAGATGATCGCGGCGACACCGTAGTTCAGCAGGACGCGGATCTTCGGGTCGGCCGGCAGGAACAGGGTGGAGAGGCCGAGGTCGGCGTTGGTCGCCAGGTCCTTGATCGCCGAGGCGAACGTGTTGGCGAAGTTCGCGTCGAGCAGCGTCAGCACGATGAACACGACGAGCACCGCCACGATCAGCAGGCCGACGATCCGCAGCAGACTCGCGATCAGACCCGCGCCGCGCCGGGCGGTGGTTCCCACAGCCATGACTGTCCTCCCCTGTTGATAAGGGGGACATAGTGGCACGTGGGCACCCCCAGTACTTACTCGTGGGTATCACCCGATCGGGTGAGCTGCCTCGGGCTGGGGGTTGCCGGGCCACCCGGGGGACGTACTACTGTCGTCCACGTGGTGCGCCTGCTCCTTCGCCGCCGCGGCGGGGTCTGACCGACCGGCCCCTCGTCGCGGGTGTTCGGCGTGCGCCGGTCTCGTCTGTTGATCGGCCACCCACAGGAGCACTTCGCATGACCACGTCGCCCGACGCCTACTCGTCGTCCACCCAGAGCCGGCTGCGCACGCCGTCACGGCCCGCGCCCGACGGCCAGCCCGTCTGGAACCCGCAGCGGGGTTCGCACCTGCCCTACCAGCGCTACAAGCCGTTCCACGAGCTGGTGGAGCCGGTAGCGCTGCCCGACCGCACCTGGCCCGACACGCGCATCACGACGGCGCCGCTGTGGTGCGCCGTAGACCTGCGCGACGGCAACCAGGCCCTGATCGACCCCATGAGCCCCGCGCGCAAGCGCCGCATGTTCGAGCTGCTCGTCCGCATGGGCTACAAGGAGATCGAGGTCGGGTTCCCGGCCGCGAGCCAGACCGACTTCGACTTCGTCCGCGAGATCATCACCGAGGGGCTCATCCCCGACGACGTCACGATCCAGGTGCTGACGCAGGCCCGCCCGGAGCTGATCGCGCGCACCTACGAGGCCTGCGAGGGCGCGCCGCGCGCCATCGTCCACCTGTACAACTCCACGTCGATCCTGCAGCGCCGTGTCGTGTTCCGCTCCGACACCGCCGGGATCGCGAAGATCGCCACCGACGGCGCCGAGGAGGTGCTGCGGTTCAGCGAGAAGTACCCGGACACCGACTGGCGCTTCGAGTACTCGCCCGAGTCCTACACCGGCACCGAGCTCCAGTACGCCGTGGACGTCTGCAACGCGGTCTCCGCGATCTGGCAGCCCACGCCCGAGTCGCCGATGATCGTCAACCTGCCGGCGACGGTGGAGATGGCCACCCCCAACGTCTACGCCGACAGCATCGAGTGGATGCACCGCAACCTCGCCCGCCGCGACGGCGTCGTGCTGAGCCTGCACCCGCACAACGACCGCGGCACCGGCGTGGCCGCGGCCGAGCTGGGCTACCAGGCCGGTGCCGACCGCATCGAGGGCTGCCTGTTCGGCAACGGCGAGCGCACCGGCAACGTCGACCTGGTGACGCTCGGCCTCAACATGTTCACCCAGGGCGTAGATCCGGAGCTCGACTTCTCCAACATCAACGAGATCCGCCAGACGGTCGAATACTGCAACCAGTTGCCGGTCCATCCGCGCCATCCCTATGGCGGCGACCTGGTGTTCACCGCCTTCTCGGGCTCGCACCAGGACGCCATCAACAAGGGCTTCAAGGCGCTGCAATCGTCGAACAGCAAGGTCTGGGAAGTGCCCTACCTGCCGATCGACCCGGCCGATCTCGGCCGCAGCTATGAGGCGATCATCCGCATCAACAGCCAGTCGGGCAAAGGCGGCCTCGCCTATATTCTGAAGAGCGACTACGGCATCGACATGCCGCGTCTTCTCCAAGTCGAGTTCTCCAAGTTGATCCAGCAGATCGCCGACGAAACCGGCAAGGAGATCCTACCGGCGCTGATCTGGGACACGTTCCGCAAGGAGTATCTCGAGAACAAGTCGCCGGTATCGTTCGCCAGCCACACTACGGTGCCCGAACCCGGCCATCCCGACGTGCGTCTTCTCGACGCCAAGGTGACGTTCAACGGCCAGGACCGAACGATCAGCGGCCGTGGCAACGGCCCGATCGCGGGCTACGTCGATGCCCTGGCGAAGAATTGCGATGTCGCGATCAAGGTGCGTGACTATCACCAGCATGCCACCGGCGCCGGCTCCGATGCCCAGGCCGTGAGTTTCATCGAGGCTGAAACGGCCAATGGCCGCGTCCTGTGGGGCGTCGGCATGGACTCCAACATCGTCACGGCCTCGCTCAAGGCTGTGACCTGCGCCGCCAACCGGGCTGCCGCCGCGAAATAGCGGTTCTGCGCACGCTCCCTGTGGTGATAGCGTTTTAGGACGCGCGAGATTTTCCCGAGCGTAAGTCACCGTTCGGAAATCTCATGTCTCGTATTGGAATCAAGACAACCATCGCCTGCCTCGCGCTCGGCCTGGTGGCCGGTGCGACCATTGCCACCGCCGCCCAACCAAACATGCAGGCAGCCCTCGGCTCGCTCCAGGCCGCGCGAGCCGAGCTCGTCAAGGCACTGCCGAACAAGGGCGGCCATCGCGAACGCGCCATCGCCCTGGTCGACCAGGCGATCACCGAGCCGCGCGCCGGCATCTCCTACGCAGGCAACTGATCTCGACGGGAGCAGGCGTTAGCGCGTAGAACGGTCGCCATGTCAAAACGCAAGAAACCCGCTCCCCGAAAGCTCGCCCCTAAAGCCGCCCGCAAGGCAGCACCCAAGGCGGTGCGCAAACCCGCAGCGAAGAAGACCAGCCTGGACGCC
>JBBRLM010000077.1:0-31922 GCA_038231335.1 Mycobacteriales bacterium | reverse complement strand
GCAGCAACAGACGCTGCGCACCTGATCCCGGGCACTCACCCCCGCAGGGTGAGCAACTGCTCGTGGAACCCGCCGATCCCCCGCTCCCGGTCCACGAGGTGGACCTCCAGAATCCAGTGGCACTCGCGGCCGGCCCGGTCGGTGCGGCGCATGGGCGCGGTACTGCCGGGGGCGATGTAGCTCTCGATGCGCTCGCCGTCGATCAGCTCGTGCGGGAACTCCCCCACCAGGTGTCCCGAGTGCGCGCCGCCGAACTCCCAGCCGGCCTCCTCGGCGAGCCCGACGACGTGGGAGTAGAGCGCGGCACCGGTGATGTCGGGGTGTGCGTCGAAGTGCGCGCGCCCGGCCACCCAGATGCGCGGGAGATCGGCCTGCAGGCGCAGCTTCACCGGATCGGCGCCGAGCACGAACGTCCGGCCGAAGTCGGCCTCCCACTCGGCGAAGATCGGCCCGAAGTCGAGGAACACGATGTCGTCGGTCTCGATGGTGCGGTCCGGCGGGTTCTCGCGGTAGGGCGCCAGTGTGTTGGGCCCGGACCGGACGATCCGCTTGTGCCAGTGCTTGTCCGTGCCGAACAGCTCGGCCCCGAGATCGCGCACGGCCCTGCTCACCGCCGACTCCTGCGCGCCGGGCCGCACCAGCTCGCGCCGGGCCACCTCGGCGAACAGCTCCTCCGCCTTCTCCTCCGCGGCCACCAGGCTCGCGGCCCGTTCCGCCTCGCTCACCGCCGCCATCAGCCCGCCATGTGGATGAACTCGAGCTGGATGTTGTCGGGGTCGCGGAACACGATCGTCGAGAACGGGATCGGCTCCTTCACGTCCTGCACGCCCGAGTGCGCCACGCCGAGCCCGTCGAGCCAGGCCGTCCACGTGTCGAGGTCGGCACGCTCCGCGACACTGAACGAGATGTGGTCGAGGCCGGTGCGGCACTCGTCGAAGCTCTCACCCTTGTTGGCCTCGTTGTGGTGCAGGCCGATCGTGACGCCCGAGCGCGGGTCCATCATCAGCACCGCGAAGCCGCTCTCCTCGACCAGGTGGTGCGGGAACGTCACGGGCAGCCGCCCCAACCCCAGCACGCGCTCGTACCACTGCGCGCTCGCCTCGACGTCGGACACGGTCGGGGAGAAGTGATGGATGCCCGTCATCGGTGGGGCGGCGGGCGGCAGGGGCTCGGACACGGGCGGACTCCTTCGTCGGCGTGTGGTCATCATGACCCCGGGAGCACCGATGCACCACAGCGCATCTGCGGTTCGTTCGACGAGCTGTCCCCGCACATGCGGAGCCGGTACCGAACCGTTGAGCGCGGCCGAACGAAGACCGACCGCCACACCGGAACGCGACGAAATCGACGGGAAACTGTCTGGAACGACCACTCGCCGGCGTTTCTCGACGCCCCGGCCCGCCCGCCCGATATTCGTCGCGACGCCCCGCCCGAATGGCGTAGGCCGTACCGGAGCCGGCAACCGAATACGAGGAATGGCTGACGAACCCGAGACAGCGGAGGCGCCCGCAACCGGCCGACGGCGCAGGACCTGGGGCGTCGTCGCGGCGGTTCTCGCGGTGCTGGGTGGCGCGGTCGTCGTCGCGGCGGTGCTGCTGCCCACCTCCACGCCGCCCCCTCCGCAACCCGCCGCGGTCGCCTCGGCTGCGGCCACCCCCGGTCCCCCGGCCCCGTCGAGCACCCCGCCGACGGGGCCGGTGCTGGCCCGGTCGCTGCCCGTGGCGCTGGACGTGCCGGCGATCGGCGCGCACTCGTCGTTGCTGCAACTGGGCGTCAACCCCGATCGGACCGTGCAGGTTCCACCGCTGGAGAAGGACTCCAAGGCCGGCTGGTTCACCTACTCACCCACTCCGGGCGAGCTCGGGCCCGCCGTCCTGCTCGGACACGTCGACTCGGCCCAGTGGGGCCCGGGCGTGTTCTACCGGCTCGGCAGCCTCAAGCCGGGGGACACGGCGGACGTCACCAGGGCCGACGGGACGGTGGCCCGCTTCGTGGTGGACCGGGTGGAGTCCTACCCGAAGGACACGTTCCCGTCGCTGCAGGTCTACGGCAACACCCCCGACGCCGAGCTACGGCTGATCACCTGCGGCGGGATCTTCGACAGCGCCACCCGCAACTACGAGAACAACATCGTGGCGTACGCCCACCTGACATCAACCCGTATGGGCTAACAATTTCGCAGTTCGTGAAAGAAGTAATTCAACCGAACCGGACCAGGTTGACCACGCGAATGTCGCATGTAGCCAAATCGACAAGTCGGAGGTGGACAAGGTGGGTTCTGAACCATTGTTCGAGGGCAGGCCGGTCGTCAGGTTCGACCGGGAGACCGACCGGCGGTCGTTCCTGAGGTGGGCGGGCCTGATCGGGGTCGGCGCCGGCTTCGTGATCGGCGGCGGCGCGGCACTCGCGTCACCGGCGTTCGCCCAGACGCCCACGACCGAAGCGGCAGCCGCCGCGTCCAGTACGGGTGACCTGGGGATCCTCAACTACGCGCTGACCCTCGAGTACCTCGAGGCCGAGTTCTACAAGCAGGGCATCGCGGCCGGCAAGCTCTCGGGCCGCGAGCTGGACCTCATCACGCCCATCGAGGCGCACGAGCAGGCCCACGTCGACGCCATCACCGCGACGATCAAGAAGCTGAACGGCACCGCGGTGGCGAAGCCGATGATCACGTTCCCCGCCGGCACCTTCGACTCGCGGGACAAGTTCCTCATGACCGCCTCGACGTTCGAGGAGCTGGGCGTCGGTGCCTACCACGGCCAGGTTCCCCTCATCCAGAGCGGCGACGTTCTGGGTGCCGCAGCTTCGATCGCCGGCGTCGAGTCCCGGCACGCCGCGGTCATCGCGTCGTTGATCGGCGGCAAGCCGGTCCCGAACGCGTTCGAGACCCCCAAGGACATGGCCACCGTCCTGGCCGCCGCCAAGCCCTTCCTCAGCTGAACGGAGACCCAGCCATGTCCCGACGCGCATTCGTCCAAGGTCAGACCAGCACCGTGTCCTCCTCGCTCGCGCTGGAGGCACTCAACACCCGCTGGGCGCTCGCCCAGGCCGCCGACTTCGGCAGCGACATCGACGTCCTCAACTACGCCCTCACCCTCGAGTACCTCGAGGCCACCTTCTACAAGCAGGGTCAGGCCGCCAACCTGCTCTCCGGCACCGAGAAGGGCTACCTCGACACGATCGCCTCCGACGAGCAGGCCCACGTCGACGCGATCACCGCGACGATCAAGAAGCTCGGCGGGACGCCGGTGGCGGCGCCCGCGGTGAACTTCGGCGACGCCTTCTCCAGCCGCGCCAAGTACCTCACCACCAGCCACACGTTCGAGAACGTCGGCGTCGGCGCCTACCTCGGTGCGGCCGGCTTCATCAAGAACAAGGACGTGCTGGCCGCCGCCGCGAGCATCTTCGGGGTCGAGGCCCGGCACGCGGCGCTGGTCGGCAACCTGCTCAACCTGCCCGCGGAGGGCGGCGTCTACATGGGCGCGTTCGAGACGCCACTGACCAAGGCGAAGGTCCTCGCCGACGTCACCCCGTTCCTGGCCTCCCAGATGGGCATGATGCCCTCGGGCGGGGTCGACACCGGCGGTGGTCCGAGCAGCACACCGAACACCGGGCTGCTCGTCGGTGGGGCCGCGATCCTCGGCGCCGCGGGCACCGCGGCCTACATCGCCAGCCGCGAACCCGCGACGACCGGCCCTGGCGCATCCACGGACGACCGACAGTCGCGATGACCTGGCTGTCGGTCAGGGGCCGGGCATCCGCACGGGGATGTCCCGGCCCTCCGGGGCGGTCGCGATCGCGCTTCTGGTGCTGCTCGGGGGCGTCACGGCGTGCAGCAACGCCGCCGCTCCCGTCGCGCCGACCACGGCAGCTCCGGTTTCCGCAGCACCGGTCTCCGCAGCACCGACCTCCCCGGCGCCGGTCGCCGCAGCGCCGGCTTCGGGGGCTCCCGCCACGACCGGCGCCACCACGGTCGTCATCAAGAACTTCCTGTTCGCCCCGGACTCGATCACGGTTCCGGCCGGCGCCACGGTGCGGGTGGACAACCAGGACGGTGCCAACCACACCCTCACCGCGAACGACGGGTCATTCGACACGGGCAACATCGCCGGCCGTGCCAGCGGCACGTTCACGGCACCGAGCAAGCCGGGCACCTACCCGTACAAGTGCGCGATCCACCCGTTCATGACCGGCACGCTCGTCGTCACGTGACGCCGGTGTTCCGGACGGTCCTGCGGATCGTGGCCGCCGCAGGACTGGCCGTCGACGCCGCCGTGCATCTCGCTCTCGCCACGGACTACGACGCCAACACCGGGAGCCTCGTCAGCGAGGGCGTCCTGTTCCGGATCGAGGCCGCCGTCTCGATCCTCGCCGCGCTGCTGGTTCTGGTGCTCCGCCGACGGGTCACCGCCCTGCTGGTCGTCGCCGTGGCCGGCAGCGCGGCCGTGGTGGCGCTGCTCTACCGCTACGTCGATCTCGGGCCGGTGTTCTGGCTCCCGGACATGTACGAGCCGATCTGGTTCCCGGCGAAGATCCTGGCCACGGCGGCCGAACTCGTCGCCGCACTGGCGGCGGGCGCGCTGCTGCGCCCACGTCCGTCGGGCTGATGCTGGTCCTGATCGGGATCGGTCTCCTCGCGGGGCTGGTCACGAGCATCTCCCCCTGTGTCCTGCCGGTGCTGCCCGTGGTGCTGGCCGCGGGTTCCGGTGGACGTCGGCGGCCGTTCGGGGTCGTGGCCGGGCTGGTGATCAGCTTCAGCGCCTCGACGCTGCTCGGCTCGGTCGTCCTCGACGCGTTGGGGCTGCCCGAGGACCTGCTCCGCGACGCCGGGATCGCCGTACTCGTGCTGGTCGGGCTCGGGATGGTCTGGACCCGCTTCGGGGAGCTCGTCGAGCGCCCGTTCGCCCGGCTGACGGGCCGCGCGGTGGACCCGGACGGCAACGGCCTGGTGGTCGGCCTCGGTGCGGGGCTGTTGTTCGTGCCGTGCGCGGGGCCCGTGCTGGCGACGATCGCGGTGCTCGGGGCCACCCACCGCGTCGGGCCGGACGCGGTGGTGCTCACCGCGGCGTTCGGCGTGGGGGTCGGGGTGCCGTTGCTGGTGCTGGCCCTGGCGGGCGACGCCCTCCTGCGCCGGACACGCGTGCTGCGGGAGCGGGCCCGTGCGCTGCGGGTCACCGGTGGCGTGATCATGATCGTGGTCGCGGCGGCGCTCGGGCTGAACCTCACCGACGGACTGCAGCAACTCGTGCCCGGCTACACCACCGCGCTGCAGACCACGGTCGAGACGAACCAGGCCGCCACCCAGCGGCTCGACGATCTGGCCACCGGCCCGGACCCCACGGTTCCCCCTGCTCCGGCCACCGCCGGCCCCGCTGCGCCGTGCGTCGAGGGCGCGAGCGCGCTCGCCGACTGCGGCCCGGCTCCGGCCGTCACCGGCATCGACGCCTGGCTCAACACCCCGGGTGACCAGCCGCTGGACCCCGCGTCGTTGCGCGGAAAGGTCGTCCTGATCGACTTCTGGACCTACAGCTGCATCAACTGCCAGCGGGCCCTGCCGCACGTCGAGGCCTGGTCCCGGGCCTACGCGGACGCCGGGCTCGTCGTCATCGGGGTGCACAGCCCCGAGTTCGCCTTCGAGCACGTCCCGGGCAACGTCGCCGCCCAGGCCGCGGCGCTGGGGGTGAGCTACCCGGTGGCCATCGACAACCACTTCGCCACGTGGAACGCCTTCCACAACCGGTTCTGGCCCGCCGAGTACCTGGTGGACGCCACCGGAACCGTGCGCCACTACAACTTCGGCGAGGGCGCGTACGACACGACGGAGCAGCTCATCCGGCAGTTGCTCTCCGCCGCGCACCCCGGCTTGGTGCTCCCGGCCGCCACCGACGTCATCGACACCCGGGTGCCGAGCTTCACGCAGACCGCGGAGACCTATCTCGGCTACCGCTACACGCAGCGGATCTCCGGCCCGGTGCCGGTGCGCGACCGCACCCGGACCTACCGCTTCCCCGCGGTGCTCGACCCCGACACGTTCGCGCTGGCCGGGACGTGGCGCGCCGGGGCGCAGTCACTGACGGCGGGCGCCGACGCACGGCTCGAGCTGAGCTTCCAGGCCGGCACGGTGTTCGTCGTGCTGGGCGGCTCCGGCACGGTCACCACCGTGGTGGACGGCGTCACCACGACCGTGCAGGTGTCCGGGCCGCCCACGCTGTACACCGTGGCCCGGGGCGACCCGGACCGCCGGTCCACGCTGGTCCTCACCGCCGCGGCGGGTGTCCAGGCCTACGACATCACCTTCGGGTGACGTGCGCTCTCACGTCACCACCAGCGTGCCGGTCATGAACGGCAGGACCGTGTCGCGGTAGGGATAGCGGCCGGGGCGGGCCGGCGCCGTGAAGCGCCCGGGCCGGTACCCCGCGATCTCACCGGTGTCGAAGGAGCCGTCGAGTGCCGTGACGGTGTGGATGACGCCGTCCTGGTTGTCGACCTCGACCGTCGCGCCTGCGGGGACGGTCAGGACCCCCGGGGTGTAGTCGTAGTTGTCGATCACGAGGGTGGCGGGCGGTCCGGACGACTCGGGAGCCAGGACCCGGCCGTGGCCCGGGACGAGGAACTGCGCCACCACCGGACCGAACCCGCGGACGGTCTGGACACCGCCCACGACGAGTCCCAGGATCGCCAGGCCGAGCAGGATCCTGGTGACCGGTGCCGTTCCCCGCGGCGGCTTCATACCCGGGGTTCGATCCGACCTGCGACAACGGCCTACGCCGATCAGGGGGTGTCAGGCAGCCGTTTGCCGCTGGCGGCAGGCCAGCACGAGCAGCGCCCCGAGCACCGAGACTCCGGCGTTGACGACCACCGCCACGTTCCAGCCCTGGATCATCGCGTCCGCGTCGGGGTGGGTCGCGAGCACCGCGATCACCGTCACCCCGAGGGCCGCGCCGAGGTAGCGCGCGGTGTTGTTGGCGCCGCTGCCGATGCTCGCGAGCCCGGCGGGCGCACTCGCCACGGCCTGCCGGGCCAGTGCCGCGTTGAGCACTCCGCTGGCCGCGCCGGCCACGAGCAGCCCGGGCAGCAGGCGGCCGACCCCGGCCCCGGCGTCGATCCCGGTGAGCATCGCCTGCCCGACGGCCACCCCCAGCAGCCCGACGACGAGCTGGGCGCGAGGGTGGAACCGGTCCGGTAGCCGGCGGGCGAGCAGTGCCGTCACGACGCTGGTGGCCGACCAGCCCAGCAGCACCAGCGCGGCGTAGAGCACGCCGTGGCCCAGCCCGCGCTGGATCAGCGTCGGCAGGAACGACATCGTCGCGATCACGCCCGCGCCGGTGGCCAGCCCGGCGATCGTCACGCCGGCGAAGTCCGGACGGCGGAACAGCCGCAGGTCGAGCATCGGGCCGGCCAGCCGCAGCTCGACCAGCACGAACACCACCCCCAGCACGACGCCGCCGCCGAGCAGGAGCAGCACCAGCGGCGAACCCCAGCCCGACCGGCCCTCGACGAGACCCGCGAGCACCGCGGCGAGCGCCCCGCCGAGCAGCGCCATGCCCACCAGGTCGACGGGCTGCTCGCGGTCGGCGCGCGACTCGGTGAGCAACTTCTGCGCGAGCAGTCCGAGCACGGCCGCCAGCACGGCGATCAGCCCGTAGGCCCCACGCCAGCCGGACGCGGCGTCCACCGCGGCGGCGAGCAGCGGCCCGGCGGCGATCCCGCCGCCGACGCACGCACCCCAGATGCCCGTGGCGTACACCCGGCGCGGGCCGGGCGCAAACGCGTGGCCGATCAGCCCGAGGCTGCACGCGAGGATCGCCGCCGAGCCGAGCCCCTCCCCGATGCGGGCCGCGACCAGCACGGACGTCGTGGGGGCCACGGCCGCGAGCACCGACGTCACGGCCAGCACGATGGTCCCGACCACGAACATCCGCCTTCGGCCGCGGTCGTCGCCCAGTGCCCCCAGGGGCAGCAGCGCGACGGCCAGACCCAGGCTCATCGAGCTCAGGATCCAGGCCTGGCCGCCGGGTCCGGAGCCGAGGGCGGTGGCGGTGCCGGCCAGCGTCGCGATCGGGGTGGTGTAGGTGACCAGCGCCAGCACGGTGCCGATCGCCGCCACCGTCAGGGTGCGGGACTGCTCGCGGGAGGCCGTGGCGGTCGATGTCATCGTGGGCTCCTTCAGACGGTCTCGTCACCGAACCACAATCAGACGGTTCTATCAACAGACCGTGACGCCGTACACTGGCCACCATGGCACTCGGCACGGACTACGCCGGACAGGACTGCTCGCTCGCCCGCGCCCTGGAGGTGGTGGGCGAGCGCTGGACCCTGCTCGTGCTGCGCGACTGCTTCTTCGGCGTCCGCCGGTTCACCGACCTGCGCGATCACCTCGACATCTCCCGTGCCGTGCTGGCCGCCCGCCTGGCCGACCTCGTCGACGCCCGACTGCTGGAACGCCGCGAGTACCGCCCCGGCCGCCACGAGTACGTCGTCACGCCCGACGCGCTGGACCTGTGGCCCGCGCTGTACGCGCTGAGCCAGTGGGGCGAGCGCCACCGCGCCCCGGACGGCCCGCGGCGCATCTTCGTGCACACGACGTGCGGCACCACCGTCGACGCAACGGGCACCTGCCGGTCGTGCGAGGTGACGCCCGGCCCCGTCGACCTGGAAATCCGGCCCGGGCCGGCGGCGTCACCGCGGCGCGAGGATCCCGTCAGCCTGGCACTGCGCGAGCCGCACCGGCTGCTCACCCCGCTCCCCGCGGCATGATCGACCCATGAACGTGACGACCAGCGACGGTGTCCAGCTCCACGTGACCGACGAGGGCGCCGGGCCCACCGTCGTGCTGATCGCGGGGTTCATGGCCCCGGCCAGCACCTGGGCGTTCCAGGTCGACGCCCTGACCACCGGCGGCTACCGGGCCGTCTGCATCGACCGCCGCTCGCACGGCCGCTCCGACGCGCCCGCGTACGGCCAGCGGATGGCGCGGCACGGCAAGGACGTGCACGACGTCCTGAGGGCGCTGGACCTCGACGACGTCGTGCTGGTCGGCGGCTCGATGGGCGCGAGCACGATCTGGGCGTACACCGACCTGTTCGGCACGGAGCACGTCCGCGCGATCGTCAGCGTCGACCAGACACCCCGCATGCGGACCGGCGACGGTTGGGAGCACGGCTTCTACGGCTTCGACGACGGCAATGCCGGCACGTTCTTCGCCTACGGGGTGCCGCCGACCGGCCGGGGGTACACGCCCGAGCAGGCGGGCCCGGCGATGCTGCGCCTGCTGGAGCGGCTGGGCCCCGACGCCCTGGCGCCGCGGGAGATCCTCCCCGAGACGCTGGCCCTGCTCCGCGACCACGCCCAGCAGGACTGGCGCGACGTCGTCGCCCGGGCCGAGGTCCCGGTGCTGATGGTGGCCGGGCGCGAGAGCCAGTTCTGGCCGTGCGAGCACGCGGAGGCTGCGGTGCACGACAACCCGCTCGGGCGCGCGCTGGTGCTCGAGGACTGCGGGCACGCCGCGAACATCGACCGGGCGGACGCGTTCAACGATGCCCTGATCGAGTTCCTGCACTCCATCTGATCGCCGAAAACTGATACCGTCGGTAACCTACCGACGGTAAGTCTAGGGATCGGAGTGGATCGTGGCTGGTCAGCACGTGGACGTCCTCATCGTCGGGGCCGGCCTGTCCGGTATCGGCGCCGCCTACCGGATCACGACCCAGGCCCCGGGCCGGACGTACGCGGTGCTCGAGGCGCGCGACGCCATCGGCGGCACGTGGGACCTGTTCCGCTACCCCGGCATCCGCTCGGACTCCGACATGTTCACGCTCAGCTACCCGTTCCGGCCGTGGACCGAGTCCACCTCGATCGCCTCCGGAGAGTCGATCCTGCGCTACATCCGCGAGACCGCCGCAGAGTTCGGCATCGACAAGGAGATCCGGTTCGGCCACCGCGTCGTGAGCGCGTCGTGGTCGACCGACGACGCGCTCTGGACCGTCGAGGCCACCACCACCGCCGGCCCGGTCACCTTCACCTGCTCGTTCCTCTACATGTGCAGCGGTTATTACAGCTACACCGGCGGGCACGCCGTCCCCTTCCCCGGCCAGGAGAAGTTCACCGGCACCGTCGTCCACCCGCAGGAGTGGCCGGCCGACCTCGACTACAAGAACAAGAAGGTCGTGGTCATCGGCAGCGGCGCCACGGCGATCACGCTCATCCCGTCGATGGCCGGCGACGCCGCCAAGGTGACGATGCTGCAGCGCTCCCCCAGCTACGTCGTCTCGCAGCCCGGCAAGGACCCGCTCGCCGACGGCATCCGCGCGCTGCTGCCCGCCGGCGTGGCCCACCAGGTGCTGCGCACCAAGAACGTCCTGATGACCACGGCCTTCTACCAGGCGTGCCGGCGCTGGCCGAAGCCGCTCGGCGCAGTGCTGCGCAAGCGCGTGGCCGGGGCGCTCCCCGCCGACATCCCCGCCGACCCGCACTTCGTGCCGAGCTACGACCCGTGGGACCAGCGGCTGTGCGTCGTGCCCGACGGCGACCTCTTCACAGCGATGCGCGCGGGCAAGGCTGACGTCGTCACCGACCGCATCGCGAGCTTCACCGAGAAGGGCATCGCGCTGGAGTCGGGCCGCGAGCTCGAGGCCGACATCATCGTCACCGCCACCGGCCTGAAGATGGTGACGTTCGGCCAGATGGAGATCACCGTCGACGGGAAGACCGTCGACCCCGGCTCGCTCTACGTCTACAAGGGCATGATGTTCGGCGGCGTCCCCAACCTCGCCTGGTGCATCGGCTACATCAACAACTCGTGGACGCTGCGGGCCGACCTCGTCTCGCAGTACGTCGCCCGGCTGCTCAACCACCTGTCCGCGCACGGCTTCACCACCTGCACGCCCGTGATCGAGGACGCCGACCCCGCCCGCTCGCAGCCGCGCCCGTTCCTGGACCTGACCTCGGGATACGTGCAGCGGATGATCGACAAGCTGCCCAAGCAGGGATCGTCGCGCCCATGGCTGGCCCGGCAGAACTACCTGCTCGACGTGGTCGACATGAAGCTGCGCAGGATCGACGACCCCGCCATGCGGTTCGGGCGGGCCACGGGCCGTCGCACCACCCCGGCGACGCCGGAGCCGGTGGCGGTGGCGTCGTAGACGGGATGCAGTCCTAGCATCTGCGGTGTGCCGCAGTTCCGGATCGTCGAGATCGCGGACGTGCTGCGCGTCAGTGACGACACGGAGCGCCGGTGGATCGACACCGGCGAGCTCGACGCCGAGCCGGACGGGCGCGGACGACGGGTGGTCGACGGGGCGTCCGCGGCGCGGCTCGCCCAGGACCGCGCCCGCGGGCGCAGGGGCGTCCACAGCTCCGCGCGCAACAGGTTCGTCGGACTCGTCACGGCGCTGGAGCGCGGCGAGGTCATGTGCCGGGTCGAGATGCTCTGCGGCGACGTCACGATCGAGTCCCTGATCAGCACCGAGGCCGCCGACGAGCTCGGCATCGAGACCGGCTCCCTGGCGGTGGCCACCGCGGCCGCCACCCAGGTGATCGTGGAGCGGGCGTGAACCGGGACATGACGTGAAGTGGGGCCTCCCGGAGTGGACGGTGCTCGCCGTCCTCCACGAGGAACCGCGGCACGGCTTCGCGATCGCCGCCCTCACCGCCGACGGCGGGGACCTGGGGCGGGTCTGGCAGATCCCGCGACCCGTGGTCTACCGGGCGCTGGGCCGGCTCGAGGAGGCGGCGCTGGTGGTGCCCACCGTCGTCGAGTCCGGGCCGGGGCCGCAGCGCACCCTCTACGCCGCGACCCCCGAGGGAGGCGCGGCGGTCCGGCGGTGGCTGCACGAGCCCGTCGAGCACGTCCGTGAGATCCGTTCGCAGCTGTTGATGAAGCTGGCCCTGCTCGACCGCGCCGGCGCCGATCCGACGGAGCTGCTGCGCCGGCAGCGTGAGGTCCTCGAACCGATCGCAGCGGCGCTGGTCGTCGAGCGCGGCGACGGCTTCGACCAGGTGCTGCTGGCCTGGCGCCACTCCACGGCGACGGCCGCCATGGCGTTCCTGGACGAGATCAGCGGCCGGCCGACGCGTCCAGGATGAATTCGCCACCGGCGGCGAGCGCCAGTTCCGCCCCGAACAGCTCCCCGGGGAACCAGGCACCGGGCCGGCCCTCACCCCGGGCGAGGCGGAGGGCGACCTCCGCGGCCGCGGCCGCCGTGAAGTCCATCCCGTCGCCCGTCCGGAGCCAGCCCTCCCGCGACATTCCCGACGACCAGTCCGCGCGGGCCCGCGCCCAGGAGTGCCGGCGGGGTCGGTCCTGTGTCTTCAGCGGGACCCGCGCGAGGAGCGCGACCCCAGCCCGGGCGATGCCCGGCACGCGGACGACGGGAGAGACGGCGGACAACAGCCGCGCGACCGCCCCACTCGGGATCAGCCCCGAGGCGGCGACGACCGAGTCGGCACCGCTCGCCCGCCATGCGGCCAGCAGCTCCGCGGTGGGCGAGCTGCCGGTGACGACCTCGTCGCCGTCGGGGGTGGTCAGCGTCATGGGCTCCGCACCGAACCGGCTGCGGGTCAGCCGGCCGTGCGCCACCCGCCGACCCCCGAACGAGGCGGCGTCCACGATGGTCGACGCGAGAGCTGCACCGACGACGCCCTGCTCCGCCGCGACCGAGGCCACGGCGTCGACACGCACCCGCGACGGCACCGCCTCGCCCTCGCACACCCGTCGCAACACGCTCTCGGTGGCGAGTACGCCGAAGCCGGCGCCGGTCACGAACGTCCGCCCCGAGGCGGTCGCGGCCCCGTGCAGATCGTGGACGGCGGAGGCCGCCCGGTATTCGGCCGCCACGTCGACGTAGTGCGTGCCGGGCGGGCAGGCGCGGGCCACCCGGGGCGCAGTGACCGTGAACGGCCCGATGGTGTTGACCACTGCGGCCGGGGACTCGCGGGTGAGCTCCCCGAGCACCTCGTCGAGCGACCCCGCAACGGTCCGCGCCCCGCCGGCCCGGTCGGCCAGGCGTTCACGGTCCCGGCCGACCAGCACGACCGGATGTCCGGCGGCGTGCAGCCGGGCGGCCACCGCGCGGCCCGTCCGGCCCGTCGCGCCCAGTACCCAGATCTCGTCGCTCATCCCGAACTCCTCATGGTGATGACATCACGTGTCATCACCATAGCAGCTCGATGACATGCAATGTCATCACCTAGAGTGGACGGATGGGCCGTTGGCAGTCGGGAGCGCGCGAACGGTTGGAGAACGCGGCCCTGGAGCTCTTCGCGGAGCAGGGCTTCGCCGAGACGACCGTCCCCCAGATCACCGCCCGCGCCGGCCTCACCACCCGCACGTTCTTCCGCCACTTCGCGGACAAGCGCGAGGTGCTCTTCGCCGGCGAGGACGGCATCCCGGCCCTCGTGGACGGCTTCGTCGCCGACGCCCCGCCGACGCTCGACCCGATGGAGGTGGTGGTCCACGGGCTGCGGACGGTCATGACGCCACTGTTCGAGGGCCGGCTGGAGTACCTGAGGGCCCGCCGGGCCGTCATGGTGTCGGACGACGGTCTCCGCGAGCGCGAACTGCGCAAGCTCGCGACCCTGTCCGACGTCATCGGCCGCGGACTCCGGCGACGGGGGGCCGACGAGCTGACGGCGTCGCTCGCCTCGGCGCTCGCCGTCACCGTCTTCAACGTGTCGCTGACCCGATGGCTCGATCAGAACGGCGAGCCACACCTGGCCACGGTGGTCGACGAGACGGTGGACGCCCTCCGCACGATGATCGGAGACCTCTAGCGGCGACGCTCGAGACCTGCGCGGCGGCGGATCCAGGACGGGGACTGGCCGCACTCGGTCGCGATCGCCCGCCAGCTCAGGCCGGCCGCGCGGCGGTCCGCGAAGTAGGAGTCGAGGTCGGGGTGGCCGAACCGCTCCGCGACGGCCGTGGCGCGGTCCCGGCACTGCGCCCGGGACGCGGCGTGCGGGATGCGCGCCAGGTCGTGGCGGGCCAGGGCCGTCTCCACCGTGCCGTGCCGCACACCGACCTCGGCCGCGATGGCCGCCACCGTCCGCCGCCGGGTGACGTGCCGGTCGGCCAGGTACGCCGCGACGTCGGAGAATCCCAGGGCGCGCAGCGCCGGCAACCAGGCGGCGTCGGGGCGGTGCGGGGCCGCCTCGGCGGCGTGGCGTGCGGCGTCCGGATCGACCGCGGTGAGGTGACGGCAGAGCCAGTCCTTGTGCAGGCCGGCGTCGCGGCTGATGCGGGCGAGGCTGTGCCCGGCGTCGACACGGTCGCGGACCAGCGCGCCGATGCCTGGGTACCCGAGACGCTCGGCCGCGCCGAGCGCTGTGCGCCGCAACTGTTCGGCGGCGTGGCGGCGGGTGCCTGCGGCCCGGGCCTCGGGTCCGATCGAGGCGAGGGTGAGCAGGGTCTTGCGACGGCGTTGCTCGGGCTGGCGGCGACCACGGGCGGCGTCGGCGGCCGCCTCCGTCAGCTGTCCGGAGCGGGCGAGCTCCTGACCGGCCGCACAGCCGGAGCGGACGGCCGGGTCGAGCGCGCGCCGCACCCGCAGCGCGTCGGCCCGACGGCGCCGCGTGGCGTCGCCCTCGAGCGGTTCCCGGCGTTCCAGGCCGAACGCCTCCCGGTAGGCGCGCTGGTCCCAGCCGTGGACACGGATGTGGGCGAGCACCGACCGGTACCAGCCACCGCACAGGTGGCACTGCACACGCGGCCCGTCGCGGACGACCTCACCGAGCGGCGCGTGGACCTCTGCTGCGGTCACCCCGATCACCTCCCACTAGTCACGTTGAGACTAGTGGGAGGTGGATCAGCGGGACAACCTCAGCCCTTGAGGTGGTCGGCGCTCGCGTAGATCGACTTGTACTCGAGGTAGTTGTTCAGGCCCTCGGGTCCGAGCTCGCGGCCGATGCCGCTGTCCTTCATGCCACCGAAGGGCGCACCCAGGTCGATGTTGTAGTAGTTGACGCCGATCGTGCCGGTGCGCACGCGGCGCGCGAAGTCCATGCCGCGCCCGTCGTCCGCCGTCCACACCGAGCCGCCGAGACCGTAGTTGCTGTCGTTGGCGATCTGCGCGGCCTCGTCGTCGCCGTCGAAGGGGATCACGGCCATGACCGGGCCGAACACCTCCTCACGGGCGAGCTGGTCGGTGTTCTTCACGTCCGCGAACACCGTCGGCTCGACGAACCAGCCGCGGTCCTGACCGGCCGGGCGGCCACCGCCGGAGACGAGGCGCGCGTCGGAGTTGCGGCCGACGTCGATGTAGCCGAGCACCCGGTTGAGGTGGGTCTCGCTGGCCATCGGGCCGATCTCGACGGTCGGGTCGAGTGGATTGCCCACGCTCAGGCCGGTCGTGTAGGTGGCCAGCGCGTCGACGACCTCGGCGTAGCGCTTGCGGTCGACCAGGATGCGCGACTGCGTGGTGCAGGTCTGGCTGTTGTTCATGAACGACGCCATGCCCAGGCCCGCGAGGAACGTCTCGACGTCACCATCGTCGAGGAACACCGCGGCGGACTTGCCGCCCAGCTCCAGGGTGGTGCGGCGGATGAGCCGGCCGCACTCGGCGCCGATGATCCGGCCCGCGGCCGTGGAGCCGGTGAAGGCGATCTTGTCGATGTTCGGGTGGCTCACCAGCGACGCACCCGACTCGCGGCCCGCCAGCACGATGTTGAGCACGCCCGGGGGCAGGCCGGCCTCGACGGCGGCATCACCGAAGACGTACGAGTCGAGCGCGGTCTCGGGCGAGGGCTTGAGCACGATCGTGCAGCCGGCGGCCAGCGCGGGCGCGATCTTGAACATGGCCAGGACCTGCGGGTAGTTCCAGGGCGTGATGGCCCCGACAACGCCGACGGGCTCGCGGCGCACGACGGTGGAGCCCGACGGGCTGGGCCGGACCTCCTCCAGCGGCACCGTCTTGATCAGTTCGGCGTACATCTGCAGCAGCCCGGCGGGCGCCGCACCGTTGAACGCGGACGACAGGCCGATCGGCATGCCGTTCTCACGCGTGACGAGTGTGCTGGTGGCCTCGGCGCGGGCCATCAGGGCCGCGGCGAAGCGGTGCATGACCTCGGCGCGCTCGGTCGCGGTCGTGCGGCCCCACGGGCCGTTGTCGAGCGCGTCGCGGGCCGCGTGGACGGCGGCGTCGATGTCGGCGTCGGTACCCATCGACGCGGTGCCCAGCTGCTCGCCGGTGGCGGCCTCCAGGGCGGTGTGGGTCTCGGTGCCGCGCGGTTCGACCCACTCGTTGTTGATGAAGAAGCGAGTGCGGTCGAGATCAGTGGCCTGATCGGCGGTGAGGGTCACAGTGCCTCCCGGCATTGGGGTGATGTGGCGCGTGACACGCGCGAGCCGCAGTATGTTCCGCATCTGCGGAGAAAATCAACACTTGTGTTCCGTCGCTGCGATGATCTGTAGACCGTGGGGACCACTTGTCCCGAAACGCCACGGGGAACGGGGTCCGCTGCCTACCCTCGCCACATGGACGGGGAGCAGTGGTTGGCGTCGTACCGGGAGCGGCTCGGGACGCTCGGGATGCGGGCGGCACAGGCCCGGGACGCGCTGGCCGGCGTCGAGGCCACGGCGTCGAGCCGCGACGGCGCGGTCACCGTCACCGTCGATCCGGCGGGGGCGTTGCAACGGCTGGTGCTGGGCGAGCGCAGCGCGGAGCTGAGCCGCGTCCAGCTCGCGGCGGCGGTGCTGGCCACGGCCCGCGAGGCGCAGGGCGAGGCGGCCCGGCGGGCCGCCGAGGCGGTCGCCCCGCTGCTCGGGGAGGACAGCGAGGCGATGCGGGTGGTCCGCGCACATCTGGGTGGTGCGCGATGACCGACGGCTTCCGCGTGGACGGTGCCGCCCTCGTCGCGCAGGCCGAGAAGGTCGACGGGCTGGCCGGCCGGATGCGGCTCGCCGCCGACGCCGGCCGCCCGTTGGACGTGGGCGCCTACGGAATCGTCGGGCAGATGTTCGCGGTCGCCGTCGCCGGGGCCACCAGTGACTGCTCGATCTCCGTTGCCGGACTCGCCGAGCTCACCGCGGGCCTCGGCGACGAGCTGCGCGCCACCCACGCCGACTACCGCCACGTCGAGGACCGCAACCGCGCAACGTTCGGAGGCCCACCGTGACCACGCCCGCCACGCTCGTCGTCGCACCGGGGGACGAAGACGCCGAGCCGCTCGACAGCTGGGAGGGTGCCGGGTTCGTCTCGAGCATCGCCGACCTGAACGACGCGCTGGCGTCCGACCAACCCGATCCATTCGAGATCGGCTACAGCGCCGCGGCCGCCGGGCTCGACACGCTCGGCGCCGTCCTGAACCCGCTCGACGCACTACTGCAGGCCGGCATCGGCTGGCTGATCGAGCACATCTCGTTCCTGCACGAACCCCTCGACGCGCTGTGCGGCGACCCCAAGCAGATCACCGCCCAGGCGCAGACCTGGCACAACGTTGCGAAGGAGATCGCGGGGGTGGCGGCCGCGCAGCGGGCGGCAGCTGCAGTTCCAGGATGGGAGGGCGACGCCGCCGACGCCTACCGCCGCACGGCCGAGGGCTTCGCCGCGGCCCTGGACAGCACCGCGGGCGATGCCGAGCGGCTGTCCGGTTTGATCCTGCTCTCCGGAGCCGGCGTGGGCACCGAGCGGGCGTTGATCCGGGACTGGATCGCCGAGTTCCTCAGCAGGCTGATCGAGTTCTTCGTGCTCTGCGCCCTGTCGGCCGTGATCACCGCGGGCGGGTCGGTCGCCACCTTCGTCGTGGGCACGGTGATCCAGGCCCTCGATCTGGCCCGGAGGATCGCCCGCCGGATCTCCGAGCTGCTCGACGTCCTGCACGCGGCCGGCGGCACCGCGGCCCAGCTGAGCTGGGCCATCCGCGACACGACGGCGCAGGTCCGAGCGGCGGCGCCCGGCCTGCGCGTGGCAGCCGAGTCGATCACCGACACGGCCGAGAACCTGGACGCCGGGACGTTCATCGAGGCCGGCAAACAGACCAGCGGCGGCAACCAGGACCGTCGGGACTGGGACAAGCCGCGCCCGTGATCACCGTCTGCGGGTGCCGCAGCTGCATCCGTGCAGGTCCCTGCACCGCAGGCAGCGATCGTCAGGCGAGGTCCACCCGCATCCCGACCGGCGCGGCCACGTGGGTGACCCTTCCGTCGCGGTCGACGTCCACGTCCAGGCGGCCCGGCCCCACGGCCAGTCCGCGCACCGACACCGCCCCCACCGGCGACGGTGCCGGCGGCCGGAGGGTGACCACGCCGGCCGGTACGTCCACCGACAGCCCGAGCACCGCCGAGAGCAGCGCCACGGCGGCGGCCGCCGACCACGCCTGGGGGCGGCAGGACGCCGGGTAGGGCACGGGGGCGGCCACCTCGTCGGCGCCGAAGCCGCCGAACAGCTCGGGCAGACGCCGGTCGAAACCGTCGGCGGCGTCGAGGAGCTGGCGGCCCAGCTGCGCGGCCCGGTCCGGCTGGCCGGCGCGCCCGAGCCCCCGCACCACGATCGCCGTGTCGTGCGGCCAGACCGAGCCGCAGTGGTAGCTCAGCGGGTTGTAGCCACCGGAGGCGCTCGACATGGTGCGCAGGCCGAAGCCACCCGCCATGTCGGCGGCCAGCAGGCGCGCGCCGACGGTCTCACTCTCGCCCCCGTCCAGCAGACCGGTGCCGAGCAGGTGACCGATGTTGCTGGTCAGGGAGTCGACGGGCTTCTTGTCACCGTCCAGGGCGAGGGCCGGGAAGCCCCCGGGCACCCAGAACCGCTCGCGGAACCGGAGGGCCAGCTCCGCGGCGTAGGAGCGCCACCACGCCGCGCCCTCCGCGCCGAACGCGTCCAGGAGGTCGGCGCCCGCCAGGGCTGCCTCGTACACGTAGCCCTGCACCTCGACCAGTGCGACGGGGCCGGGCGCGATGGTGCCGTCGGCCCGTCGCACGGCGTCGCCGGAGTCCTTCCAGCCCTGGTTGGTGAGCCCGCGGCCGGAGTCGTCGAAGTACTCGACGAACCCGTCGCCGTCGCGGTCGGAGTGGTCGCGGATCCAGCCGAGTGCGGCGTGCAGCGCGGGTAACAGGTAGCGCACCTCGGCCTCCGGCATGCCCCAGCGCCAGGCGTCGCGGAGCAGGCAGATCCACAGGGCGGTGGCGTCGACGGTGCCGTAGTAGAGCGAGGGCAGGGTCATGTCGCCCGCCGTGTCGCCGACGTGCACGGTCTCGGTGCGTCGTCGTTCGTGCGGGATCTTGCCCGGCTCCTCCCCCGTCGCCGGATCGACGACGCGCCCCTGGAACCGCGCGAGGGTGCGCAGCGTGCCCGCCGCCAGCCGGACGTCGACGGGCAGCAGGAGGGTGGCCGTCCACAGCGAGTCGCGGCCGAACAGCGTCAGGTACCAGGGGGCGCCGGCGCCGGCGAACACGTCGTCGTGGCCGGGTTCGGTGAGCAGCAGCGCGTCGAGGTCGTCGAGGGCGCGGTCCAGCAGGCGGGCCAGGCGGGGGTCGTCGGCGTGGACGCTGAGCGTGCGGTCCAGGTGCGTCGGGGCGGCGGCGACCACGGCCCCGTCGTCCTGCACGGAGAGTGAGTAGCCGCGGCTCTCGCTGGAGCGGGCCGCGACGGTGACCGACCAGACGGGGCCGGCAGTGGCGCCCGGCGCGTCCACCGTCACCCGCACCCCTGCCGCCGACCAGCCGGAGGCGTCCGGGACGACCGGCGTGCCCGAGCCGCCGGACTTGATCGTCGCGATCGGCGCGAGGTCGGCGCCGATCGCGAGGGCGAGCTCGACCGTCACGTCGTGATCCGAACGGTTGACCAGCGTGAACCGTTCCTCGATGCCGTCGGCGCGGACGGCGCGGTCGCGGCGCAGCCAGACCGTCGGATCGGGGCCGGCGTCGCCGAGGTCGCGCAGCAGGCCGACGAAGTGCTCCCGCGACGCGCCGTCCACCCCGTGCGCGACGGGCTCCGGCTCCGCCCCGTCGACGGTGACGACGGCCCGCCCCAGCACCCGCACGTCGGCGGTCAGGACACCCTGCGTGCCTGCGTCACGGATCTGCCCGTCGGCCCCGGACAGGCAGACCGTCGGGGCACACAGCGTCACCGCCAGGTCGTGCAGGAGGGGTTGCCGGTCGACCATCGGTGGAGCTCCTCACGTCGGGTTCCTGAGCTGCGCATCGAGCCGGTGCGCGACGGCATCAACGGTGTCGTGCTCGACCGCTTCCTGCACTCCCTGACCGCCACCGCCGAGCGTCACGACCACCGCACGATGCTGTTCACCGCGGACGACGACGAGGCCGAGATCCGCGCCTACGGCGACCTGGTCGCGAGCACCGGTGTGGACGCGTTCGTCGTCACCGGAACCCACCACAGCGAATCCCGTACCCGCTGGCTGCGCGAGCACGACCTGCCGTTCGTGACGTTCGGACGGCCGTGGGGGGACGAGGGCGCCCACCCGTGGGTGGACGTCGACGGCGCCGGCGGCACCGAGGTGGCGACCGCGCACCTGCTGCGCCGCGGACACCGCCGGATCGCGTTCGTCGGCTGGCCCGAGGGCTCGGGCAGTGGTGACGACCGCCGGGCGGGCTGGCGCCGGGCGCTGCGTCACGCCGGACTTCCTCCGGGGCCCGACGCCGCTGTGGTCGACGGAATCGAGAGCGGGCGGGGAGCGGCCCGGCGACTGCTCGCGTCCACCGAGCCGCCCACCGGTTTCGTCTGCGCCAGCGACTCCCTGGCCCTCGGGGTGTCGTCCGAGCTCGGCCTCCGCGACGGGGTGATCGGCTTCGACGACTCCCCCGTGGCCGCCTACCTGGGCCTGTCGAGCATCCGCCAGCCCGTGGCCGAGGTGGCCGCCGCATGCGTCCGCCAGCTGCGGGCGGTACTCGAGGGCGCTCGTCCGGAACCTGTCCTGCTCACCCCCGAGCTCGTCGTCCGCCCGTCCCACTGACCGATCAAGGAGGATCGAGGCGTTCACTCCCGAAACTGGTGGCCGCCTCGACGGCCGTGCCGGCCCTCGCCGCGTGCGGCAGCGGGTTCAGCGACAGCTCGGCCCCGGCGACGCAGCAGACCGGACCGGCCGCCCTGAACGTGCTGGTGGCCGGCGACCCGTCCGACACCGCCGCTGTGAACGCCGCCGCCGGCCTGGTCGTCGGCGACACCCGCGACCGCATCGGCGCCTTCATGAAGCAGGCCGGCGGGTGGGTCACCGACGCCGCTCAGACACAGGCCACAGCCACCAGCCCGCAGAACGTCGAGGCGCTGAAGTACGTGCAGGGGCTGCTGTCCTCCGGCGCGGCGAAGTACCCGAAGCAGGTCGGGGCCGGTGACGCGATCGAGGCGGTCGGCCAGGGCAAGGCCGCGATGATCATCGAGGGGAACTGGTTCCTCGGCAGCATGCAGGCCGACTACCCGACCGTGAAGTACACGGTCGAACCGCTCCCTGCGGGGCCGGCCGAAGCCGGAACGCTGTCGTTCACGCAGTGCTGGGGCATCGCCGCGCAGAGCGCGCACCAGGAGCAGGCGGCATCCCGGTGAGCGTCGAGGAGGCCGCACGGATCGACGGCGCGGGCCCGTTCCGCACGTTCTGGTCCGTGGTGCTGCCGATGGCCCGTCCGGCGTTGATCACGTTGACCATCCCTGTCGTTCCGGGGATCGTGGAACGAGCTGCCGCACTTCATCGTGTCGCGGCAGAGCGCGAGCCTGAACACGCTGACCACGGGCGTCTCGACGCTGGTGGGCGGCCAGCTCAGCTCCGGGAACCAGTTCCCGCTCAAGCTCGCGGCGGCGCTGCTGATGACCATCCCGGTGACGGTGGTCTACATCGTCTTCCAGCGCTGGTTCGTCCGCGGCGCCACGGAGGGCGCCGACAAGGCCTGACAAGATGGTGCCCATGGCACAGGTGACGGCGACGACGCAGCGCACGATCGAGGCTCCCGCGGAGAAGGTGACGGCGGCCCTCGCCGACTACGAGACGGTGCGGCCGCAGATCCTCACGGAGAACTACGGCGACTACCGCGTGGAGCCCGACAAGCGCGTGCACTGGACGTTGCAGGCCACGAAGAAGCGGGTGCGCGACCAGCTCGTCACGGTGGAGGTGGCCCGCGACCACATCATCGAGCGCGACGCCAACTCCAGCATGGTCACCACCTGGACCGTGGCGTCCGAGGGCACCGACCGCAGCACGGTCACGGTCGAGACGACCTGGAACGGTGCCGGCGGCATCGGCGGGTTCTTCGAGAAGACCTTCGCCCCCAAGGGCCTCGCCCGGATCCACGACGGGGTACTGGCGAACCTGGACGCGGCCGTCCGCGGCTGAGCTCAGGCGTCGGCGGTGAGGATCGGCACGTCGCAGTCGACGATGATTCGGTCCGCTGTCACGAGAGTCAGCCCTTCGACCCGGGCCTGGGCGATCAGCGTCCGGTCGAGCGGGTCACCGTCGTGCAGCGGCAAAGCGCCGACGGCCGGGCCGTGTCTGATGCTCAGGCCGAGCTCGGTGAACCCGTTCGCGGACATCTGGTGCTCCAGGTCGTCGGGCGCGGTGAGCTTCCCGATCGCCTTCCTGATGGCGATCTCGCTCGCGCTGACGGCCGAGACGTGCACGTCGGAAGCCGGGTCGACGATGGCCGCGCACGCCGCAGGCCCCAGTCGAGGCGAGACGGACAGCGACGTGCGTCATCGTCCTTCGGGAAGATCGGCCCGTTGTAGAAGAGGTCTGTCAGCTCCTCATCGGGTTCGTCGAAGTCGTCCGACATCCAGACCTTGCCTGCCCAGGCACCGGGAACACGCGGTGGCCGGTCCCGCCTCGACGCGCTTCGGAAGCTTCGACAGGTGCGTCCTGGCGTCGGAGATGTTCACCTGCTGGGTCACGTTGTTAGGGTCCCTGGTCAGGTCTGGTCGCACCAGCGGATAGGGAGCTGATCATCAGCACGTCACCGGTAGGGATCGTCGCCGTTGCCGGCGAGGCGCTCGTCGACCTCGTCCCTGCCCTCGATCCCCAGTACTACGAGGTGGCGCCGGGCGGCAGCCCCGCCAACGTCGCCGTCGGGCTGGCCCGGCTGGGCGTTCCCGCCCGGATGCTCGCCCGCATCGCCGACGACGTGCTGGGCCGCCGGGTGCGCGAGCACCTGAGCACCAACGGGGTGCAGCTCGACCACGTCGCCGCGGCCACCGAGCAGACGTCGATGGCCATGGTGTCGGTCGGGCCGGACGGCGGCCCCAGCTACGACTTCCGCATCGCGGGCACGGCCGACTGGCAGTGGACCGCCGAGGAGCTCGACGGCGCGCTCGACGGGCCGGTCGTGGCGCTGCACTCGGGGTCGCTCGCGCTCACCACGGCTCCCGGCGCGGCTGTGCTGCGCGACCTCCTCGTCCGTGCTGCGGCCACCGCCACCGTCAGCTACGACCCGAACTGTCGCCCGCTGCTCATGGGCGCCCCCGCGGACGTGCTGGTGGGCGTGCACGAGCTGCTGGCCGTGGCCGACGTCGTGAAGGTCAGCTCCGAGGACCTCGAGTGGCTGTCGTGCGGCACCCCCGAGGAGGTGCTGGAGGACTGGCTCGGGCGCGGCCCCGCGATCGTCGCCGTCACCCTCGGCGGGGACGGCGTGCTGGCCGGCACCGCGGGCGGGCTGCGCACCCGGCGACCCGGCGTTCCCGTCACGGTGATCGACACGGTCGGCGCGGGCGACACGTTCTCCGCGGCCCTGCTCGCCGGGCTGCACCGGCGCGGCCTGCTCGGGGCGGACGCCCGGGCCGAGCTGCGTGCCGTCGACGGCCCGACGCTCGACGCGCTGCTCGACGAGGCGGCGCTCGCCGCGGCCATCACCTGCTCGCGCCGCGGGGCCGACCCACCCACGGCGGACGATCTCAAGACAAGGCAGTCGTAGCGGGTTCGCGGGCGGCGGATGACGGCCCCAGATCCATTCGCCACCCGCCGCCCACGGTCTGTGGGGCGTCAGCCCGGCGTGCGGGGCACGCGTTCGGGATGGTCGCCGGGCTGGCCGGTGGCCGGGTCGCCCGGAGCGAGCGACAGCTGCGCGGGCTCGCTCTCGGGCAGGGCCCACTGCTTCGCCCAGTCCATGTGCATGGCCGTGCCCTGGCGCGCGTCGCCGAAGTAGTCCAGCTGCATCGTCATGGCCATCGGCCGCGGCGGGAAGTGGCTGGTCTCGGTCGTGGAGTACCACTGCTCGCCGTCGACGTACGCCGTGATCCGCTCCGGCGTCCACTCCACCGCGTAGGCCGACCACTGCGTCGCGTCGTGCGTCACGGTGCCGGCCTCCTGCTGGTTGCCGGCGCCGTGGTGCAGGAAGAAGCCGGTCTCCTGACGTGACGCGTCGGAGATCTCCATCCAGTCGAGCTCGCCGCCGACCGGCCAGTCCTCCGCCACGGGCCAGAGGAGGAACACCGCGTTGAGACCACCGCTGCCCTCGTCCGACCGCACGCACGCCTCCCAGCGACCGTACTTCTGCCCGGGGTGCCAGCTCATCGCGCCGGTGGTGCCGCCGGCGGTGCCGGTGATCGTGGCGTTCCCGTCGGCGACGGTGATCGCGTCGGGCGTCCGGATGCCGTTGCGGGTGTGGCCGGGCTCCGGGCCGTAGGCGTGCCAGTCGGTGGGCAGGGTCGTGCCGCCGAAATCGGACTCGCGCGACGGGGTGCCCCAGCCGAGCTTCTGTGCGGCGGTGCGGGTGCACTCCGATGGATCCGCCGTGGCGGCCCGTGCCGGCGTCACCTCGGCAGCGAGCAGCGCGCACGCGCCGAGCGTCGCCATCGCGTACCGCGACAGACCCATCCGCACCACTGACACCTCCTGCATCACCCGCATCGAATGGCGTCATTCCAGCCCGGATCCGTGTGCAGCGCGAGATCAGCCACCCGATCGGAGGGCGCCCGTCGGGGTCGGCGTGTCGGGGAACCCGACCTGGTGGTGACGTTCCGTGGCTGGTCAGCGGGTGCGGCTGAGCAGGTCCTCCACCGGCCACGTGTTGAGGATCCGATCGACCGGCACCCCACAGCGGGCGGCGCGCTCGCAGCCGTTGCTCAGCCAGTCGAGCTGGCCGGGCGCGTGGGCGTCGGTGTCGATGGTGAAATCGCATCCCGCCTCGACAGCGAGGCGCAGCAGCCGCTTGGGCGGGTCGAGCCGCTCGGGCCGGGAGTTGACCTCCACGGCGACGCCGTACTCGGCGCAGGCGGCGAACACCGCGTCGGCGTCGAACTCCGACTCCGGGCGCTTGCGGTTGCCCGTGACCATCCGGCCGGTGCAGTGCCCCAGCACGTCGACGTGCGGGTTCGCGACGGCCGACAGCATCCGCTCGGTCATCTCCCGCCTGGGCATCCGCAGCTTGGAGTGCACCGACGCGACGACGACGTCGAGCTGGGCGAGCAGGTCCTCCTGCTGGTCGAGCGCGCCGTCGTCGAGGATGTCGACCTCGATGCCGGTGAGCACCCGGAAGTCGTCCAGTTCCTCGTTGAGCTCGGCGACCTGCTCGATCTGGGCGCGCAGCCGGTCGGCCGAGAGCCCGTTGGCCACGGTGAGCCGGGGCGAGTGGTCCGTGATCACCATGTACTCGTGGCCCAACGACCTCGCGGTGTCCACCATCTCGCGCAGTGGCGATCCGCCGTCGGAGGCGTCGGTGTGGCTGTGGCAGTCGCCGCGGAGGGCGGTCAGCAGATCCTGGGTGGCCTCGTCGAGCGGTGTGCCCTCGGTGGCCTCCAGCCGGCGCAGGTACACCGGCTCCTCGCCGGTGAGTGACTCGACGACACACCGGGCCGTCACCTCGCCCACACCCTTGAGCCGCACCAGCTCGCCGGAGAGCGACAGGCGCGTCAATTCATCGGGATCCTTGTCGCGCAGCACGGCGGCCGCCCCGCGGAACGCCCGCACGCGGTAGGTGGACTCGTGCACCCGTTCCAGCAGGAAGGCGATGCGCCGCAGGTCGGCGACAGCGTCGCGGGGCTCGTCCATGCCTACGATCGTAGGCATGGACCGTCCCGACTGGGCCGGCATCGTGCTGGCCGGCGCGCCCGGAGCGGGCAAGCGCACCACCGTGTTCGCGCTGACGACGCTCAGCCGCCGCTACGTGCGGTTCCCGGCGCTGACCACCGCACGTGACAGCCCACTCGACGTGACTCCGTCGAACGCCGCCCACATCTCCGACCTGCGCGCCTGGGCCCAGGTGTTCCACGAAGTGACCCGTGACGGCGACGTGCACGTCCACGACCGGGTGCGACTCGACGAGATCCGCGAGGCGGGTGGGCTGCCCGTCGTCACGGTGGACGCGGTGACGAGCCTGGACGCGTTCCCCGGCTGGCTCACGGTGCTGCTGCGCTGCCCGGCGGACGTCGCGCGGACACGCGGCGGGGCGGGGCGGACCCGGACCGACCGGGATCTGGCCCGCGCAGCCGACCGGTTCGCCCCGACGATCCGCACGGACCTGCTCCCGGTGGGCACGGTGGCCCAACTGATCCACCGCGCTGCGGGCTGACCCGGACGCATCCGCGCGCCGGTTGTGCGTCCGCGCGCGTAGCTACACGCGCGGACGCACACTCGGCGCTCGAACGACGGTCAGGACAGCCAGCGGCGGAGCTTCTTCCCCCGCGTTGCTGTCCACGTCTCCCGCAGGTCGGCCTCGATCGTCGCCGCCTTCGCCGCATCCTGGCCCAGCAGCACCCCGAAGCTGAAGCCGTTCTCGGCCTGGGCGCCCAGCTCGCGCAGGGTCTCCCGGGCCACGACGGTGTCCTGGTGCTCCCCCAGCGCCTGCTGAACACTTTTCAGGCTGCGGGCGAAACGGGCGGCGGGCTTCCCGGCGGCCGGGCGGGCCACCTCGGTGGCGTAGCGGAGCTGCTTCGCGGCCTTGCGCGCGGTGTGGATGGCGACATCGTCGCCGGCCAGCGCAAAGTCCATCGCCCGGTCGAGCTTGCGGACGCGGCGCGCCACGAGCGACGGCAGGGCCTTCCCGGCCTTCGCCGACGCGCCCTTCGTCAACGGCGGGCGCTCCACCAGCTCGTCGAGTTCACGGCGCAGGGCGATATACGGCGCGCCGTCCAGCGCGCTGAGTACCGCGGCGTGGGCCTCGGCCTCGGCCCGGGCGAAGTGCCGGGTGACCTGCGCCTGGACCGGCCCGAGCAGCAGCGCGGGCGGCAGCGCGTCGAGACCCGCCGTGATCCGTTCGCTCAGGACCTCGGTGTCACGCGCCGGGGCGAGCTCGCCGGCGAGGGTGCGCAGGGCGTCCACGAGCGGGTCGGTGCGCTCGCGGTCGAGCAGCGGGCGGAACGACTGCAGGGCGCTGCGCAGCCGGCGGGCGGTGACCCGGATCTGGTGCACACCGTCGGGCTCGCCGCGGCGTACGCGCAGGTCCTGGGCGGCGAGCCGGTGCACCTGCTCGACGAGGTAGTCGTGCACCACGCGACCCGCGGTGCCCTTCCGGGCCGGGGAACGGCGCCGGGTGACCGGGCGCAGGAGGCGGTCCAGCTCGGCCTCACCCGCGGGGGTGGCCGGCCGCATCCCACTCTCGACGATCCGCTCCTCGATCGCGGCGAGCAGCGCGGCCCCGGCCGCGGCGGGGATCACCGCGACCTCCGTCCAGCCCTCCACGTCGGTGGAGCGGCCCAGGGTCGCGAGGGTGACCTCGTCGTGGACGACGGTGGCCAGCAGCTTGCCGCGGGACGCGAGCAGCCGCGTGGTGGTGCGCACGGTACGGATCCGGCCTGCCGCATGAACGGCCCGGTCCCGTGACGCGCCGCGCACCAGTTCGTCGAGCTCGGCCGGCACGGACGGATCCGTTCCCGCGGGCACCCGCAGGTGCTCCGCCGCGTCGCCGTCGGGGAGGTCGAGCTGCCACTGGTCGGGGTCGCCCGCGTTGTCGTCACCGCCGTGGCGCAGCGTCAGGGTGATGCCGGCCGCCGTGAGACGACGGTCGTCGGTGTCGTAGCGCTCGATCTCGAACACCTCGGCGGTGGAGACGTCGTCGCGCGCGACGCCGGGCAGACCGGCGAGGCGGGGCGCTCCGACCTCGGCCGTTCCGCGGAAGGTGCTGGTGGTGCTGCGGTCCTGTGTCGTAGTCATTGCCTGTGGGGTTCCCGCTCACACCCGTTGTCAACCCCGCGGCAACCTGGACTTCACCACCTTCCCCATGTCGTTGCGCGGCAACGAGTCGGTGAAGCGGACGGCGCGGGGCCGCTTGTGCGGTGCGAGCAGGGCGGCGACGTGGTCGATCAGCTCCCGCTCCCCCGGCTGCTCGCCCGCGGGCACGACGAACGCGAGGATCCGCTCACCGAGATCCTCGTCGGGCACACCGATCACCGCGGCCTCGGCCACGCCCGCATGTTCCAGCAGCGCGTTCTCGATCTCCCCCGCGCCGATCTTGTAGCCGCCGGACTTGATCAGGTCGGTGGCGCTGCGGCCCACCAGCGCCAGTGCGCCCGACGCCGTCCAGCGGCCGATGTCGCCGGTGGCGAACCACCCGTCGGCGGTGCGGGCCGCGGCCGTGGCGTCGGGGCGGTTGAGGTAGCCGTCGAACAGCGCGGGCCCGCGGACCTCCACCGGACCCATCTCGTCGTCGCCGGTGATGCGCACCTCGGTGCCGTCGAGCGGGCGGCCGACGGTGCCCGGCTCGGGCTCGTCGCCGGCGCGGGCGGCGGTGATGATCAGCGTCTCGGTCATGCCGTAGCGCTCCCGGACCGCGAGCCCGGTGGCCTCCTGGATCCGCGCGTGGTCGACGGCCGTGAGCGCCGCGGAGCCGGAGACGAGCAGCCGGGTGCGGCCGATGGTCGCGGCGGCCTCGGCGTCGGACTCGAGCTGGTCGACGAGGCGGTGGTACTGCGTGGGTACGCCGAACACGAGCGTGGCCCCGGACGCCGCGAGCGTCGCGGCGTCCAGGGTGCCCAGGTGGTGGAGCGTGCCGCCGCGGCGCAGCGGGCCGAGCACCCCGAGCACCAGCCCGTGGACGTGGAACAGCGGCAGCGCGTGGGCCAGCAGGTCGTCGGCCGTCCACTCCCAGGCCTGGGCCAGCGCGTCGAGGTTGGCGGCGACGGCGCCGCGGGAGAGCACGGCGCCCTTGGGCGGGCCGGTGGTGCCGGAGGTGTAGACGACGAGCGCGGGCGCCGTCGGCTGGTCGCGCGGGACGGACCCGGACGCGGTGATGTCGACGTCGACGCGCGGCAGGTCGTAGGGCACGTCCGCGCCGGGCGCGGCGAGCACCAGCTCGGGCCCGGCGTCCGACACGAGGTGCTCCCGCTCACGCTCACCCAGCTTGGGGTTGAGCGGCACCGCGGTGACGCCGGCGAGCAGGGCCGCGCTGATGCCGACGGCGGTGTGGATGCTCGGGGTGGCGTACACGGCGACCCGCGTGCGGCCGCGCAACTCACCGGCAAGGGCCCCGGCGGCCGATGCCAGCTCGGCGTAGGTGAGCTCGGTGTCGCCGAACCGGAGGGCGACGCGGTCGGGTGGGTCGAGGAGGGCGGGCAGCAGCGCGGTCACGGGACCATCCTCGCCCGGTCGTGAGCGGAAATCAGTGTGGGGCCACTGATATCCGCGCACAGGCTAGATCGCCTTGCCCGGGTTGAGGATGTTCTGCGGGTCGAGCGCGGCCTTGACGGCCCGTTGCATGGCGACGACGACCGGCCCCAGCTCCTTCGCCGCCCCGGCCCTCTTGAGCAGCCCGACGCCGTGCTCCCCCGTGACCGTGCCTCCCAGCTCGATCGCGGCGTTCACGATGTCGTCGAACGCGGCCTGCGCGCGGATGCGGGCGGCGTCGTCGCCGTGCGGGGTGAGCAGCAGCGGGTGCAGGTTGCCGTCGCCGGCGTGGGCGACGGTGGCGATGGTCGTGTCGCGGGCCACGGCGATCTCCTCGATGCGCGTGAGCATCTCCGCGAGCCGGCCGCGCGGCAGGCAGACGTCCTCGGTGAGCATCGCCTGCCCCAGCTGCTCGAGTGCGGGGTAGGCCAGGCGGCGGGCGTCGAACAGCGCGTCGGCCTCGACGGCGTCGGTGGAGATCATCGCCTCCCGCGCCCCCGCGGCCACGAACTCGTCGTGGATGGCCTGCGCCACCTGCTCGGCGGCAGGCTCGGGGAGGTCGGTCTGGGCGAGCAGGAGCGCGGCCGCGTTCTCCGGCAGGCCCGCCCTTTTCCAGTCGTTGACGGCCTTCAGGCACACCTGGTCGACCAGCTCGAAGATCGACGGCTCGATTCCGGCGGCGGTCACCCGGGAGACGGCGTCGCCCGCCTCGGCGAGCGAGTCGAAGAACCCGACCACCGTGCGCGGCGCGGTGGTGCGCAGCGGCCGCAGCTTGACGGTGATCTCCGTGATGACGCCGAGCGTGCCCTCGGAGCCGGCCATCAGCCCGGCCAGGTCGTACCCTGCGACGCCCTTCGCGGTGCGCCGGCCGACCCGCACGATCTCGCCCGCCGCCGTGACCAGCTCCAGCGCCAGTACGTAGTCGCGCGTGACCCCGTACTTGACGCAGCAGAGCCCGCCCGCGTTGGTGGCGACGTTGCCGCCGATCGTCGACCACGGGGAGCTCGCGGGGTCGGGCGGGTACCAGAGACCCTCCTTCGCGGCCTCGGCCCGCAGCACGTCGTTGACCACTCCCGGCTGGACGACCGCGAGCCGCTCGGCGGTGTTGATCTCGACGATCTCCCGCATGTGCTCCAGCGACAGCACCACGCAACCGTCGACGGCGTTGGCGCCACCGGACAACCCCGTGCCCGCACCGCGCGGCACGATCGGGATGCCGCGCTGCGCGCACGTCCGGACCACGGCGGCGACCTCCGCCGTGCTGGTGGGCCGGACCACGGCGAGCGGCCGTCCGTGCTCGGCCCACTCGGCCTCGTCGTGGCTGTAGGCCGCCATCACGTCCGGGTCGGTGATGACCCGGACGGCAGGGAGGCCCTCGAACAACTGCGCCGTCGCCGTCATGCACTGACGGTAGCCCGGTACGGCGCAGGCCGACCGCGACCTACGGCCGGCGGGCCACGATCGCCCGGCCCAGCATCGTCCCCGAGCGCCACGCCGTCTCCACCCTCGACGAGCCCCAGCCGTCGCCGGCCAGCGCGATGCCGTCCTCGCCGAGGTGGAAGTCGACGTCGCGCTTCCCTGCGGGTGAGGCGAACCGCCAGCGGTGGGCATGGGTCCAGGTCGGCGTGACCCCGATATCGAGCAGCCGGCGGAGCATGGCGAGCATCGGCGGGATGGCGCCGTCCGGGGCCGCGTCGTGCTCCCGGGCCACGTCGGCGGTGCTGTGCAGGACGAGGACGGGGGCGGCGTCACCGCGGCGGTCACCGTCGTCGGCGACGAGGGAGAGCACCGGGTTGTCGTTCACGAACGCGGCGGGCAGCGGGTCCCACTGCCGCGACTCCCAGCCCGCCGCGACCGCGATCACCGGCCGCCACTCCCGCCCCGCCAGCTCGGCCGCCGCCGACGAGGACGGATCCACCAGCCGCAGCGCCTGCGGGTCGGGCATCGCCAGCACCACGACGTCGGCGGGCTCGCCGTCCACCGTCGCGCCGGGGCCCACGTGGCCCACCTCGTGCTCCAGCGTCACGTCCAGGCCCGAGGCGAGGTCCCGCACGAGCGACCGCAGCCCCCCGGGCGCGGCCCACCGCACCGGACCGGACGAGCGGTCCCGGCTCTCGTCGCCGAGGACGGCCAGCTCGGACGTCCAGGGCCGGGCCAGACCCGCGGCGCGCCAGCGGCCGACCACCTCGGCGAACTCCGGGTCGCGCACGGTGAAGTACGCGGCGCCGATGTCCACGGGCCGACCCCCGATGCGTCGGCTGGCCATGCGACCGCCCACCGCGCGACCCCGGTCGAGGACCCGGACGGGAATCCCCGCCGCTGTCAACTCGACGGCGCACGCCACCCCGGCCATCCCGGCCCCGACCACGACAACACCCACGGGGGAACGCTAGAACGCGCGAGGTCACGGCGCGACTCCACACCACCCACCCGCGCGGGTCGACCGGCCCACCACGCCGAGT
>JBBRLM010000076.1:0-32136 GCA_038231335.1 Mycobacteriales bacterium | reverse complement strand
GCGGGCCGGTCCACCGACCCCCTCGAACAACGACCCACCACCGTTCTGACCTCCGCCGGTGGAACCGACACCGCACCAGTGATGCCGATTCCACCGGCATGCCCAGGCAACGCCGGCGCCTCCACCAGACACGCAACCGTGGCGGCGGATGATCGTCACGGGCCGCACGAGAACGTCCTCACCCGGGCGCGGATGTGCGAACCACAACGATCTTCGCCCTGGGCTCGCCACTCCCGCCGCAGCACCCGCCCGGCGTCGGGACGCAGCACACTCGATCCCGCCCACCGATGCGCGGGCCTGCCCGAGGACACCCCGCACCTGGCGATTCGCCTGCAGGACAGCGCCCCTGCCCTCCTCGAGCAGCTCGGCCGGGCCGGGAGCAAGACCGACGCCCCCGCAGGGGACGAACGGGCGGGCCCAGGCCGCCGCCGCGCCCCCGGCTACCTGCCCGACACGTTCAGCACCATCTCATCGGGGCGGTCGGCATCGGCGAAGGGGCCGACCTCGTAGCCGGGTCGCACCAGAACCACCGCTGCTCAGAGCGCGTAGGACCGTCCGCATCGCGGTGGCGCGCCGGCTCCCGACGGTGCCTCCTCAGACGCTGCGCAGGACCGACACGATGACGCCCAGCACGACGGCCCGGTCACCGTCGATCACGTCGTAGGCCGGGTTGCGCGGCTCGAGGTACACGTGGCCGTTGCGACGGCGGTACACCTTCACCGTGGCCTCGCCGTCGATCATCGCCGCGACGATCTGGCCCGAGTGGGCCTCGGACTCCTGGCGCACCACGACGGTGTCGCCGTCGCAGATCGCGGCGTCGATCATCGAGTCACCGCGGACCCGCAACGCGAAGACGGTGCCGCGCCCGGCGAGTTCGCGGGGCAGCGAGAGCACGTCGTCGGCGTGCTCCTCGGCCACGATGGGAGCGCCGGCCGCGATGTCGCCGACCACGGGCACGGGCACCATGTCACCGCCGGGCTGTTCCGCCCGGGGCTCGTGGAGGAAGGCGCGCACGTCGATCGGCCGGCACAACGCGGTGCCCCGCCGCAGGAATCCCCGCTCCTCCAGGCTCGCCACGTGCTTCGACACCGACGACGCCGACCGCAGTCCGACCGCGTCGCCGATCTCCCGGGTGCTCGGCGGGTACCCGTAGCGGACCACCCAGTCGCGGATCGCGACCAGGATCCGCTGCTGGCGCTGCGGCAGCGTCGAGGTGTCCAGGTGGTCGAGATCATCGGAGACGGGCACCGGTGGATCTTACGGCTACCCTCCGACCGTGATCGACGACCGGGAACCGCTCTGGTCCCTGCGCGAGTTCGGCAGGCGGGTGCGGGCCGCCGACCGCAACGCCGGCGTCGTGCGCGCGGCACAGGCGCTGCGCCGGCACGCACCGGGCGCCGACCTCCTCCTCGACGAGGAGGCGCCGTCGGCCGCGAGGACGTCGAGCCGGATCGCGAGGCTGGTCGCCGAAGCCGGAGCCGACCAGCCCAGCGCCACCCGCGAGGTAGGGATCGCCGGAATACAGGCCTGGCAGGCCCTGGCCGCGCGACGCAGCGTCCGCCGCGAGGGTGCCGAGGTCACGATCGTGTTCACCGACCTCGTCGGGTTCTCCAGCTGGGCGCTCCGGGCGGGAGACGACCAGGTGCTGCGCCTCATCCGTGCGGTCACCCGTGTCAGCGAGGAGGCGATCACCCGGCATCACGGCACGGTGGTGAAGTCCCTCGGCGACGGCCACATGGCCGTGTTCGCCGACACCGCGTCCGCGATCGCCGCCTGCCACGAGATGGCCGGCTCCGTGAACGCCGTCAGCGTGGAGGGGTACCGGCCCCAGTTGCGGACCGGCGTCCACGCCGGGCACCCGCGCGTCGTCCGGCGCGACTACCTCGGCGTCGACGTCAACATCGCCGCCCGGGTGGCGGCGGCCGCGAACGGCGGCGAGGTCCTCGTCTCGGGCCCGGCCCTGGAGAACATCGACCGGGACAGGTACGTCGTACGCCGACGCCGCGCGTTCCGGGCGAAGGGGACGCCGGCCGACCTGGAGGTCTTCGTCGTCGTCCCCCGCTACGACTAGAGAAGTGCCCTGACCTGCTCGGGGTCCGGCCCTCCCGGTTCGATCAGTACGACGGCATCGTCGAAGCCGGCTTCGGCGTAGCGGTGCAGCGCCTCGCCCGTGGGTCCGAGGTCGTCGGTTCCGTACAGCGGGACGGCGCACACGATCGCCCGCCGGCCACCGGCGGCCCGGTACCGGGCGTGGGCGGCGATGATCTCCTCGGGCGTGCTGCGATAGGCCGACGCCAGCCAGCCGTCGAACTCTCGGGCGGCCCTCACGACCTTCGCTCCCCACGAACCGAGGAGAAGTGGCGGGACGGCTGCGTCAGGGCCGAGGTCGTCCCGCCCCTGCGCGAGCAGGACCCGCAGCCGCACCAGGTTCTCGTCGAAGGTCCGGAAACGTGATGCGTAGTCGCGGTCGAAGGTGGCGTAGTCGACGTCGGTCGAGCCGGGGCTGACGCCGAGGGTGAGGCGGTCGCCGCACACGGACGCGAGCGACAGGATCCGGTGCGCGAGGTCGGCGGGATGGTGCAGCGGGACCTGCACGGTCGCCGTGCCGACCTCCACTCCCTCCGTCGCCGTGGCCGCCACCGCCAGCGTCACGAACGGGTCCGGGACCAGGAAGCCACGCCCGATGATCTGGGGTACCCACAGGCTCTCGAATCCGGCGCCCGCCAGCCGTCTCGCCCACTCCGCGATCGCGATCGGCGGAGCCGGAGCGAGGTGGGCGAGCGTGGCCCCCAGGCGCATGTCAGTTCAACCGGTCCGCGGCGAACCGCGCGTACCAGCGCAGCGCCTCGGGATCGTCGACGGACGCGATGTTGGCGGCCTTCTCCAGCGGCCTGCCGGTCAGCAGCTTCTTGATCGGGACCTCCAGCTTCTTCCCGCTCAGGGTGTGCGGTACAGCCGGCGCCTCGACGATCTCGTCCGGAACGTGCCGGGCCGTCAGGCGCGTCCGCAGGGTGGTAACGATCTTCTGCTTCAGCTCGTCGTCCAGCGCGTGCCCGGGCGCCGGGACGACGAACAGCCCCAGCCAGTACTTGTCATCGGGCAGGTCGGTCCCCACCACCAGCGTCTCGGTGATCTCCGGGAGGGTCTCCAGCACGTCGTAGAAGTCGCTGCTGCCCAGCCGCACGCCCTGCCGGTTGAGTGTCGAGTCCGACCGACCGTGGATGGAGATCGAGCCGTCGGCGTGCATCGTCACCCAGTCACCGTGCCGCCACACGCCGGGCCAGGTGTCGAAGTAGGACTCCGTGTACCGGACGGCATCGGGGTCGTTCCACAGGTGCACCGGCATCGACGGCATCGGCTGGGTGATCACGAGGTCACCGACTTCGTCGACCACTGGTCTGCCGTTCTCGTCCCAGGCCGCGCAGTCGACGCCCGCGATCTTGCCGCCGATGCGGCCCGCCTGCACCGGGGCGTACTCGTTGGCGCCGACGAAGGATCCGGAGATGTCGGTGCCCCCGCTGGTGGAGTCGATCCGCAGGTCCGAACCGACGTGCTCCAGCAACCAGTGGTACCCGGCGGGAGGCAGTGCCGAGCCGCTGACCGACACGTGCCGCAGCCGGGTGAGGTCGTGCTCCTGCCGCGGGGAGACCCCGGTGTTCGCCGTGGACATGACGACGGCGGCGCCCAGCAGCATGAGATCGGCGCGGGTCCGCGCCGCGACCTCCCAGATCGCGCCCGCCGGATGGTTGGGGCTGCCCTCGTACAGGACGATGCTCGCGCCCTGGGTGAGCGCATCCATCTGGATGTTCCACAGCGCCCAGCCGGTGGAGGTGTAGGTGAACATCCGCTCGCCGGTGCGGAGCCCGCCGTACAGGCCGGCCCATTCCAGACCCTGCAGCGTGATCCCACCGTGGCCGTGCACCAGGCCCTTGGGCAGACCTGTGGTGCCGGACGTGAACAGCACCCACAGCGGGTGGGAGAACTCGACCTGCTCGAACTCGAGCGGCGCGTCGGCGTCGGGATGAGGGGACAGCAGCTCGTCCCACGGCGTTGCACCCTCGGCAGCGGGGCGGTCGAGCACCGGCACGTGGACGACGTGGCGCACCGTCGGCAGGTTCTCCCGCAGCTGCGCGACCACGTCGCCGCGGTCGATCTCCTTGCCGTTCCAGTGGTAACCGTCGGCGGCGATGAGCACGGTCGGTTCGAGCTGCGCGAGGCGGCCGATCGTGCCGTCGGCACCGAAGTCCGGGGAGCAGCACGCCCACACCGCGCCGACCGCCGCGGCGGCGAGACAGCCGATCACCGCGTGCTCGGTGTTCGGCAGGTAGGCGCCCACGCGGTCGCCCGGGCGCACACCGGCCCGGCGCAGCCAGCCGGCCGCCGCCGCCACCGCGCGGCGCAGCTCGGCCCAGGTGATCTCGCGTGCGGGCAACCCTCCCTCCTGGGCGCACACGAGCGCGGCGGCGTCGTCGTCCCCGTGGCGCAGTGCGTGCTGCGCGAAGTTCAGCCGGGCCCCGGGGAACCAGCGGGTGTGGGGCATCGGGTCGGCCGTACGCACCTGCGTCCACGGCGTGGAGAACTCGACCCCGTAGTAGTCGACGAGAGAGATCCAGAACCGGTCCACGTCGTCCACCGACCAGGCGTGGAGGGTGTCGTGGTCCGGGAACGGCCGCCCCTCACGCTTCCCCAGCCAGTCCAGGTAGGCGCGCAGCGCGGAGCCTTCGATCCGGTCCGCCGTGGGGCTCCAGAGCGTGTCGGTCATGCCAGCAACATAGAGCGTCCGCCGTGACGGCAGATGCCGTTGTCGGTCCGTTGAGATTCATGTGTTCCCGGGTTGAGAAGGCCGGAGCACGATCTTGGCTTGACGACGACGTCTCGAGGAGGCCGAACGATGAAGCTCGCGCTCTACCTGCCCAACTTCCGCGACGAGGTGACGGTCAAGGAGCTCGAGGACCTCACCACCCTCGCCGAGGACCTCGACTTCGACTCCGTATGGACGCTCGACCGCGTGTTCGTCCCGGAGGCCTCCGACCGCGCGGAGATGAGTCACCCGTTCGGCATGATGGAGGGGCTCCCCAACGGCCTGCCGGTCGTCTCGCGGGGCAAGTGGTTCCAGGGCTACCCGCTGCTCCCGTGGCTCGCCGCGAAGACCACCAAGATCCGGTTCGGCATGAGCATCACCAACACGCCGTTCCGCGGTTCGGCCGTCCTGGCCACCGAGCTCGCCACGATCGACCACCTCTCGAACGGCCGGCTCAACGTCGGGGTCGGGTCGGGCTGGATGCCCGAGGAGTTCGCCGCCTCCGGCGTGGGGGACCTGTTCCCGCGCCGTCACGGCCACGTGCGCGAGACGCTCGAGATCATGAACGGCATCTGGAACAACGAGCTGTTCGAGTACAAGGGCGAGTTCGCCGACATCGAACTCGGCGGCTTCGGCCACAAGCCGCTCCAGGACCCTCTACCGATCTTCTTCTCCGGCCTGAAGGACCCGAAGCGGTCGGCCAAGCGCATCGCGAAGTACGGCCTGCAGGGCTGGATCGGCATCCAGGACTCCCCCGAGGACATCAAGCGCTGGAAGGGGGAGATGGAGCGCGAGCTGGGCGAGCTCGGGAAGGGCTTCCCCGAGGGCTTCGAGATGTCCAGCATGATCTGGACCGTCATCACCGACGACCCGATCGACCAGAGCGACAACGGCAAGGTCACGAACCTGCTCGTGGGCACCGCGCAGCAGATCGAGGACCGGCTCAAGGCCTACAAGGAGGCGGGCCTGACCATGCCGATGTTCTGGCCGCCGTTCCGCGACGTGCCGACGTCGAAGACGATCGACGACCTCAAGCGGATCCACGGCGACATCATGCCGAAGGTCAACGCCTCGTAGCGTCCCTTCCGGCTGGCCCCTTCCCCACTGAGCCCGTTGCCTCTGCTGCCCCACCCCGGGCAGGATGGGGGTACCGGCGAGCTCAGTGGGGAGTGGTCGTGGCCGAACGCGCGGCGCGGGTGCTGGTCGTCGACGACGACGAGCGGGTGCGCACCGTCGTGTCCTGGCAGCTGGAGGCGGACGGGTTCGCCGTCACCCACGCCTGCGACGGCGCGGGCGCGCTGGAGCGGATCGCCGCGGACCGGCCTGATCTCGTCGTACTCGACCTGTCGATGCCCGGGGTCGGCGGCCTCGACGTGTTGCGCCGCGTCCGCGGCAGCGGATCACCGCTGCCGGTGATCGTGCTGTCCGGGCGCAGCGGCGAGACCGACCGCATCGTCGGGCTCGACCTCGGCGCCGACGACTACCTCGTCAAACCGTTCTCACCGGGCGAGCTCGCGGCCCGCGTGCGGTCGGTGCTGCGTCGCTCGGACCGGACGGCGCCCGCAGAGGCCTGCGGCCTCGTGGTCGATCCGGACACCCGCGAGGTCACCGTCGACGGCACGCCCGTCGACCTCACCGCCCGCGAGTTCGACCTGCTCGCCTTCCTCGCCCGCCATCCCCGCCACGTCTTCACCCGGGCCCAGTTGCTGCAGCAGGTGTGGCGCAGCGAGCCGGAGTGGACGAGCGAGGCCACCGTCACCGAGCACGTACACCGGCTGCGCCACAAGCTGGAGGCCGACTCCTCCCGCCCGCGGCGGCTCCGCACGGTGCGCGGCGTCGGCTACCAGCTGGAGCCGTGATGCTCCCGTCGATCGATCTCGACCTCGACCACGCCGACAGTCTGGGGTTGCTGCAACACCAGACCAGGGTCCTCGAGCTGATCGCCGCGGGCGTCGCCCTGCCCGACGTGCTGGGTGCCGTCACGCAGTCGTTGGAGGAGCTCATCCCCAGCAGCCGGTGCTCGGTGCTGCTGCTCGACGCCGCCACCGGGACCCTGCGCCACGGCGCGGCCCCGACGTTGCCCCACGAGTACTCCGACGCCGTCGACGGCCTGCCCATCGGCGAGAGCGCGGGCTCCTGCGGGGCCGCCGCCTACCTCGACGACGAGGTCGTCGCCGAGGACATAGCGTGCGACAGGCGGTGGGTGCACTTCCGCGCGCTCGCCATGCCGCACGGGTTGCGGGCCTGCTGGTCCAGCCCGATCCACGGCCGCGGCGCCGGCGTGCTCGGCACCTTCGCCGTCTACCACGACGAACCCCACACACCGACGGCCCGTGAGCACCGGCTCGTCGAACGGTTCACCCACCTCGCGTCCGTGGCGATCGAGCACGCCCGGCTCTACGGGGCGCTGGCCGAGAGCGAGGCGCGGTTCCGTCGCGCGTTCGAGGACAACGCCGTCGGGATGGCCCTCACCGCACCCGGCCGGCGGTTCGGCAAGGTCAACCGGGCGCTCCAGGACATGCTGGGGCGTTCCGAGGACGAGCTCCTGGCCGCCGACCTCGCGTCGCTGCTGGAGCCCGCCGCCGTCGGCGCGCTGCGCCGGCTCATCTCCGGCTCCGGGGAGTCCGTCCAGTTCGAGACCACGCTCGCCCGGACGGGAGGTGCGGCCGTCGAGGCCGCCGTCACGGCGTCGGTGGTGCGTGGCGCCGACGGGGCTCCGCTCTACCTGTCGATGAACGTCCTCGACGTCACCGCGCGGCGCGCCACCGAGCGCGAGCGCCGGGCCCGTCGCGAGGCCGAGCTCGCGCAGGGCGTCGCCGAGGAGGCCAGCCGCGCCAAGTCGGACTTCCTGTCCGCGCTCAGCCACGAGATGCGCACCCCGCTGCAGGCCATCACCGGGTTCACCGAGCTGCTGGGCACCCTCGAACTCGCCGACGACCGTCGGCGCGCGGCCCTCGGCCACATCGCGGGCGCGTCCTCACACATCCTGTCGTTGGTCGACGACGTGCTCGACATCGCCAGGATCGAGGCGGCGGCGCTGCCGCTCACGCTGTCCGCCACCCCCCTGGACGAGCTCCTCGGTGAGGTCGTCGACCTGCTCCAGCCGGCCGCGGACCAGCACGGCATCAGCCTCGACCGCACCTGCAGCGGCCTGGTGGTCCGGTCGGACCCCCGCCGGCTCCGCCAGGTCCTGATCAACCTCGTCGCCAACGGTGTGCGCTACAACCGCACCGGCGGCTGGGTCCGGGTCACGGCCGAGCCGGCCGGCACGTGCGTCGCGGTCCGGGTGGCGGACTCGGGGCCGGGCATCCCCCCGGAGATGCTCGACCGCCTGTTCGTGCCCTTCGACCGGCTCGGGGCCCACGACGGCCCGGGCACCGGCCTCGGCATGGTCCTCGCCCGCGGACTCGCGGAGGCGATGGACGGTTCGCTGAGAGTGCACAGCGCGCCGGGCGCCGGGACGACGATGGAGGTGCGGCTACCGGCGTGCCGACCGTGACCGGTCACGGGACCTCAGCCACCGACCGCCTTCTCCAGCTGCGCCTTCGACATGCGCGAGCGCCCCGCGACCCCTTGACGCTTCGCGTCGGCGTAGAGCTGCGCCTTGGTCCTCCCCCGGGAGCCGGTGTGCGAGCGCTTGCCACCCCGGTGCTGCGGGGACACGTCGTCGAGGGAGGTGCGGCTGGCCTGCTCCGACTCCCCCGCCTGCGCCCGGTTCTTGTTGACCGTGCGGGCCGCGATCTCCTCCGCGCGATCCTCGTCCACGCCACGTTGCTCCGCGGACTCCTTCACGTGCTCGTACTGCCGTTCACGCTTCCTGCTCCACGCCTGTTGCGGCACGGCGAGCTCCTTCCGGTCGGGATCAGCTACGCGTGACGTTCCCGGAACCCGTCGCCGGGAACCGTGTCAGCGGTGGGCGCGGTGCACGGCGCGCAACGCGGGCGCAGCGCCCGGGGGCACACCGGGAACCCGCAGGACCCGGCCGTCGGTCAGTTCCAACTGGACCGACTCGTCACCCGGTGCGGGCTCGAGCACCGACGCGACGTCGGACCAGCGGACCGACCGGCGCCCCATGACCAGCCGGATGCCCCCGGCGTCGACCACCGCCAGCGGTACCGCCCAGATGACGACGACGATCACCACCAGCAGCGGCACCAGCACGATCCACGCGCGGGTGCCGCCGAGCACCGAGAAGAAGACGCCGGACAGGACCGGAAGCCCCGCCAGCGTCGTGAACCAGGTACGCGTGTACCGCCCGCCCCGGTACCAGCCTGTGCCGCTCTCCCGCCCGGCTCCGGTGCTTCCCGACATCACCTGCCTCCTCGCGTGTGGATCATGCTGAACACCACGTCAGGTCACCGCTGCCCGGCGGTCTGCCACGATGGGCGCGGGAGGGCGCTGGTGCAACAGCTGTGGCGGGAGCGCACCCCTTCCACAGGTACGAGGCACCTTCTGATCATACGAACATGAAGACGTCTTCATAGTTGCTGTACTCTCCGTCGAGGCCCTCGTCGAACGGTGGCGGGCCGTTCTCGGAGGTGTTCGTGTCGTCGTCCTTGTCTTCCGCTCCGCCGCGAGAGGTCCCGTCGGGTGGCGGGGTTCGGGCCCGTCACGTGGCCGGTGTACTGGCGTTGCCCGACGTGCACTGGGCGGCACTGGCGACGGCGCTGTTCGCACTCGGTGGGCTGGCGCAGTTGTCCGGGGCACCTGCGGTGGCGTGGTGGACCCTGTACCTGGCCTGCTACGCGGCGGGGGGCTGGGAGCCGGGGCTCGCCGGGGTGGCGGCCCTGCGGGAGAAGACGCTCGACGTCGACCTGTTGATGATCGTGGCGGCGATCGTGGCCGCCGCCATCGGCCAGGTGTTCGACGGAGCGCTGCTGATCGTCATCTTCGCGACGTCGGGGGCGCTGGAGGCGCTCGCGACCAAGCGCACCGAGGATTCGGTGAAGGCACTGCTGGATCTGGCGCCGGAGCGGGCCACCCGGCTGCTCTCGGGCGGGGAGGAGGAGGCCGTCGACACCGCCGAGCTGGCGGTCGGCGATGTCGTCCTGGTGCGGCCCGGGGAGCGGATCGGCGCCGACGGCCGGGTCGTCGTGGGCGCCAGCGACGTCGACCAGGCCTCGATCACCGGTGAGCCGCTGCCGGTGGTGAAGGAACCCGGCGCCGAGGTGTTCGCCGGCACCCTGAACGGAACGGGAGTGCTGACGGTACGGGTGGCGCGCCGCGCCGAGGAGTCGGTGGTGGCGCGCATCGTCACGATGGTCGAGGAGGCGTCGGCCACCAAGGCGACCACGCAGCTGTTCGTCGAGAAGATCGAGCAGCGCTACTCCGTGGGCATGGTGGTGGCCACGCTCGCGCTGTTCGCCATCCCGCTCGCGCTGGGCGCGGACCTGCAGCCGACGCTGCTGCGGGCGATCACCTTCATGATCGTCGCCTCGCCGTGCGCCGTCGTGCTGGCCACCATGCCGCCGCTGCTCTCGGCCATCGCCAACGCCGGGAGGCACGGCGTGCTCGTGAAGTCGGCCGTCGTGCTCGAGCAGCTCGGGCTGACCGACACCGTCGCGTTCGACAAGACCGGCACCCTGACCGAGGGCACGCCGCGCGTCACCGACGTCACGGTGCTCGACGGTGCCACGCTTGCCGGGAAGGAGTTGGTGGCGCTGGCCGCGGCCGCCGAGCGCTCCAGCGAGCACCCGCTCGCCGCCGCCCTCGTCGCGGAGGCGCACGCGCGCGGGATCACCGTGCCGCCGGCCGCGGCCTTCACCTCCACGCCGGGCCGCGGGGTGAGCGCGACCGTCGAGGGTCGATCGGTCCGGGTGGGTTCGCCGGCCGTGCTCGCGGACCTCGACGCCGCCGACGCCGCGGTGCGCCACGCCGCCACGGGGATCACCGCGGCCCAGCAGCAGGGACGGACGGCGGTCGTCGTGATCGTCGGGGACCGGCCGGCGGGTGTCGTGTCGTTCGCCGACCGGCTGCGCCCCGATGCAGCGGACACGGTCGCCGCGCTCGCCGAGCTGACCGGCAGGCAACCGGTCCTGCTCACCGGGGACAACGCCCCGGCCGCCGAGCGGCTCGGCGCCGAGGTGGGCATCACCGACGTCCGGGCCGGACTGCTCCCGCAGGACAAGGTCGCGCACGTCCGCCGGCTGCAGGACAGCGGCCGCCGGGTACTGCTGGTCGGCGACGGTGTGAACGACGCCCCCGCGATGGCCGCGGCGCATCTCGGTGTGGCGATGGGACGCAGCGGCTCGGACCTCGCGCTCGAGACCTCCGACGCGGTCATCGTGCGGGACGAGCTCGCCAGCATCCCCTCGGTCATCGCACTGGCCCGCCGCACCCGGTGGGTCGTGGTCGCGAACCTCGTGATCGCGGCGGTGGTGATCACCGGGCTGGTCACCTGGGACCTGGTCGGCACGCTCCCCCTGCCGCTCGGCGTCGCGGGGCACGAGGGATCCACGATCATCGTCGGGCTCAACGGGCTCCGGTTGCTGCGCGAAGCGGCCTGGCCCCACACCGGTCGTCCGCGGAAGGAGGCATAGGCGTGGGGCCCCACATCCGCCCCCACGGATGAGCACCTGTTCATGCTTCGTAGGCTAGGGTCGACCCTATGGGCCACACTGTTGGCGGTCGCGTCCGCAACGACCCCCTGGGCCTCGCCGAGGCGAAGGCCGTGGCCACCACCCTGCAGGCGCTCGCCAGCCCCAGCCGGCTCCTGATCCTCAGCCGCCTGCGCAACAGCCCGGCCACCGTGGGTGAGATCGTCACGGCCACCGGCATGAGCCAGTCCGCCGTCTCGCACCAGTTGCGACTGCTGCGCAACCTCGGCCTGGTCGAGGGCGAGCGCGACGGCCACACCATCATCTACGCCCTCTACGACAACCACGTGGCGCAGCTCCTCGACGAGGCCATCTTCCACGTGGCGCACCTACGGCTCGGCGTTCCCGATCCCCCGCCCGTCACCTGACAACGTCGGGTCGGCACACGGCGCGAGCAGGCCGCCCACGGCGACCGCCCGAGCACCACGTGAAGCGGGTGTAGTTTCGCGCGATGGGTCATGACACGGGTGCACGCCCGCCGGCGCAGGAGTTGCTGGTCGTCGACCGGGCCCGGGTGGGTGAGGTCGTCGTGCTCACCTGCCGCGGCGAGGTCGACGCCGCCACCGTGGCACAACTGCGATCCGCGGTGCTCGATGGTCTGCGGGACGCGGCCGGCGCGCCGGTCGTGATCGACCTGACCGAGGTGACGTTCCTGGCCTCGACCGCGCTCAGTGCGCTGGTCGACGCACAGCGCGCCGCGGCCGGGCTCGGTGAGCAGTTGCGGGTCGTGGTCGACCACGCCCGCCCTGTGCTGCGCCCGATCCAGCTCACCGGCCTGGACCAGGTCCTGACGCTCTATCACTTCGTGGACAACGCGGTACGCGGCGACACCGCCGCCGAAGGCCACCGCGGCGACGCCGGGGACACCGACTTCACCTGACACCACCGGCCCTCCTGCCGGCGTCGCCTCCGCTCGCCGTCGTCACGCGGATCCGGGATCTGTCAGCCCGTCGGTCACCGAGCGCTCGTTGTCGGGGCCTCCGGTCCGGTCAGGTAGGCGTGCACGGCGGATGTCATCTCGCGGATGAGGTCTGCCCAGGTGAGGGGCGCCAGCGACTCCAGTTTCTCACCGAACACGACCCGGTGGGCGCACGTCGCGTACACGAGGCGAAACGCGAAGTCGATGGCGACCTCCACGTCAGCCCGTCGGATCTGCCCCTTCATGCGAAGAAGCAACTCGCGGAAGCTCGCCCCGCATTCGATGCTGGCGCGCGACCCCAGGGCCAGGACGCCGGCGTTCTCCGTCCCCAGCAACATGAAGACACGCAGGAGCGCACGGTGCTCCTGGAAGGTCTCGGCGAAACCTCCGACGGCGGCACCGACCACATCGACCGAGGACGCGTCCCGGGTGAGTCGTGCCCTGGCCATCCGCGAAGCGAACTCGACCTTGAACCCTTCCACGAACTCGTACTGGATCACGGCGAGCAACTGCTCCTTCGAACCGAACCGCCGATAGATGCCACCCACCGACACATCTGCGGCGGCGGCGACGTTCGCGACCGTGAGCGCGTCCGGGCCGCCGTCCTCGAGGAGCTTGGTGCCCGCGAGGTAGATGCGGTCGTGCGTTCTCCTGCTCCGCTCCTGGAGAGCGGTCGGGATGTCGGGCGAGGAGTCGGGCACGACCTGCAGGGTACGGCCGCGCGAGAGATCGGCGTGGCGCGGCCGTCGCCGACACAGGCCGCGGGTCTTGACGTACGGTTCCAGTAATGAGAATGTGAGCTCGCATTCGCTTTGAGAGATCGCTCACCGCGGAGCCGGCGCACGACCTGCCGGGTCTCCGTGGTGCAGTCCGCCCGCCCTGTCAGCTCAGGAGCCTCGATGGCAGCGAGTCCCGCGACCACCCGACCGATCGACCCATCCAGCCGTACTGGGTTTGACCTGCGACGATGCTTCGGCACTTTCCCGACGGGTGTCACCCTCGTGACCTATGACTCGCCGTCGGGCCCGCGCGGCGCCACCGTGAACTCGTTCGTCTCGGTATCCATGGACCCGCCGCTGATTCTGGTCTCGATCGGCGCGCGCGCCCGCGCTCGCACCGGACTCGCCGACGCGCCGTTCGCGGTCAACATCCTCGGCGCGCACCAGGCCGATCTCGCCATGCACTTCGCAGGCAGACCCCGGGAGGGGCTGCGGGTCCCGTGGCAGGGCGGCGCTGCCGTCCCCCGGCTCCGCGAATGCGCTGCCTGGCTCGAATGCCTGCCCTGGCGGGCCGCGGAGGCCGGGGACCACGTCCTGTTCCTCGGTGAGGTCGTCGCGTACGGCCGTAGCGAGACCGCACCCCTGCTCTTCCACGCGGGGAGCTTCGTGGCCCATCCATCCACGGCGATCGAGGACCACCCCGCACTGACACACCAGCTCAACCGCAGGCGCCACGCCGAGGGCTGGAGCGACGAAGGCGTCCGGTCCGACGCGGCAGGCCCGTCACAGACCGATCCGATCGGAGAAGAGGACCGTTGAAACTCACCTACATCCAGCACATCCCGTACCGGCACCTTCCGGACGACTTCCAGTCCCGACACACCGAGTCGGTGGTCACCAACGCCTTCCACGAGCTGGTCGAGCCCGACCTCGTGCACGACGACCTGCGCAGCGCCCTCGACGAGTCGATGTACGCCGCCCGGGCCGGCTTCGACGCCGTCGCCATGACCGAACACGGCGGCAGCTCCTACGACATCAACCCGAACCCCGATCTCGGCGCGGCGGCACTCGCCTACGCCACCGAGGTCGAGAACCTGCCGGTCGGCATCTACACGGTCGGGCGGTCACTCGGTAAGAGCCGCGAACCGCTGCGGGTCGCCGAGGAACAGGCGTGGCTCGACTGTCTCTCGGGCGGGCGTCTGATCTCCGGTTTCCCGGTCGGTCTGGCCTACGACGCGAACGTCAACGCGGGCGTGCCACCGATCGAGACCCGTGCGCGCTACGACGAGAACTTCGAGCTCGTCCTGCGGGCGTGGACCGCGCGGGAGCCCTTTCCGTGGAACGGTCGCTTCTCGCAGTCGATGGCGGTCAACATCTGGCCGCGCCCGATGCAGAGCCCGCATCCGCCGGTGAGCATCACCGGTGTCGGCAACCCCAACACGACACGGTTCGCCCTCCAGCGCGACCTGGGCTTCAACCTCGTCGTGCTCGGTGGCGACCCGAAGCGGCTCGCCGCGCCGATCTTCGACACGATGTGGTCGATGGCCGGCGAGATGGGGCTGGACAACAACCCCTACCGGACGGCGATGGCGGTCACCGTGCTGGTCGGCGACACCGACGAGCAGGCGGCGCACCTCTACTCCCGTCACGTCGAGTACAGCCTGGCCCGCGGTATCGGCCACATCCCCATGCACCGGCTCGCACTGCCGGGAGGGATCAGCCCCCAGGGCCTCAAGGCGCTCCTGTCCCGGCAGGCCCCCGCCGCCGGCCACAACGCCGCACCGTCGTACGCCGAGGCCGTCACGGCCGGGGCCGTCGTCGCGGGGAGTCCCGCGACCGTACGCGAGATACTCGCCGACTACGCCCGCTCGTTCCGCCTCGGCAACCTGCTGGTCTTCCTCCAGGTCGGCTCCATGCCGAAGGAGCTGACGATGCACAACATCGACCTGTTCACCGCAGAGGTGGCTCCGTACCTCCGTCCGATCTGGTCGGAGTACGACGACGACAACCGCTGGTGGCCGGTGCGTCTGGGAGGGCAACCGGTGTCGCAGATGCAGGCCGAGATGACGGGAGCGCGGCTCACATGAGCACCCGGACAGGTGCCGAGACGCGGTCGGTCAGCACCTGGGGCGGCCGGGTCCAGCTGTCGTTCCAGGTTGTGGGCACGGGGCCTGCGCTCGTCTACGTGCCCCCGCTCGGGGGGCTCGTGTGGGACGACTTCCTGCTGAAGATCGCCGAGACCCACACGATCTTCGCGCCGGAACTGCCGGGGACGAGCGCGGGTGACACGTTCTCGATCCACGAGGTGGACGACGTCTTCGACCTGGTCCTGATCTACGAGGAAGCCCTGCGCACACTCGGCCTGGTCGGCGCCCCGGTGATCGGCCAGTCCCTCGGCGGCATGATCGCCGCCGAGCTCTCGTCCTGTTTTCCCGATCTGTTCGGCCATGTCGTCCTGCTGGATCCGGCCGGTCTGTGGTTCCCGGAACACCCCTGGAACCTCGACGTGCTCACCGGTCCGCCGAGCGAGCTGCCCGGGCTGCTCTTCGCCGACCCGTCCGCCGAACGTCCCCGCGCGATGCTGGCCCTTCCCGACGACCCGGAGGCGGCGATCGACGCGCTCGCCCAGCTGACCTGGACGATGGGTTGCGGCGCGAAGTTCGTGTGGCCGGTGCCCGATCGTGGCCTGGTGAAGCGACTGCACCGGATCACAGCCCAGGTACTGGTGGTCTGGGGCCAGGACGATCGGGTGATCCCGCCGGTCTACGCACAGGAGTTCGCGTCCCGGATCCCGCGCAGCGAGGTGCACGTCCTGCCCGCGTGCGGGCACATCCCCCAGGTGGAGCAGATGGAGTCGACCTACAAGCTGGTGACCGACTTCCTGACCGACGAGCACGACTGCTGACGACCAGCCGGATTTCCAGATGGGTGGCGGCGGGAGGTACGGCCCGCCCGCCGTCTGCCTCCGATTCCTGCGGATGCTGCTGCGCCCATCAGGGGGTGACGGTGCGTCGGGCCGGCGGGATGGGGACGGGCGCTGCGCCGGGGACGAGGCAGTTCTCGGTGAAGCCGAGGTGCTCGACCTCCATGCGGACGATGTCGCCGGGGCCGAGCCAGGCCGGGGCGGTGTCGGGTCGGGTGCGTCGGATCTCGGCGAGGCAGCCGGTGCCGCACGTGCCCGATCCCAGGACGTCACCGGGCCGGACGACGGTGCCGCGCGAGGCGTAGGCGACGAGGTCGCCGAACGACCACGACATGTTCGCCGTCGAGTCGCCACCGGTGCGGACCCCGTTGAGCCTGACCTCCGTGGTCAGCGTGAGACGGCCGTCCTCCAGGACGTCCTCGAGCTCGTCGGGTGTCACCAGCCACGGGCCGAGGGTGATCGCGGAGTCCTTCGACTTCGACGGCCCCATCGGCTGTCGGAACTCGGCCACCTGCAGGTCGCGGGCGGACCAGTCGTTCATGATCGTGTAGCCGGCGATGTGCCGCGCGCCCTGCTGCGGCGTCAGGTCCGAGCCTGCTGCGCCGACGACGGCGGCGACCTCGAGCTCGTAGTCGAACTGCGTGACCAGGGGTGGCATCCGCACGTCGGCGTAGGGCGCGACGATCGCGGCAGGGTTGGAGAAGTAGAACAGCGGCTGCTCGTACCACGACTCCGGGACCGCGCCGGCCAGGGCGGCCAGGTGCCGCTCGTAGGTGAGGAAGTCGCGGACCGAGGGGGGCGCGAGCAGCGGTCCGAAGGATGCGTCCGCCACCTCGACCCCGTCGCCGGACCGGGCGCGCCGGGCCACGTCCGACAGGGCCTCCCCGCCCGCGATGACGTCGAGCAGCGTCGCGCCGGGTTCCAGCAGCCGGATGAGGTCGCCGTCGAGGACGCCGACGCGCGGCCCGGACGGGCCCGAGAGGGTGGTCAGCCGCATGTCACTTCACCGCCACAGGGTTGACGGGCGAGCCGACCGCGTGGGTGAAGGGCAACGGCTGGGCGGCGAGGAAGAACTCGTACACCCCGTCGGCGGCACAGTCGGCGGCCAGGACGTCGAGGTCCCACATCTCCCCCAGCAGCAGCCCGATGTGCGGTAGCGCCACCTGGTGCAGTGGCTGCATGGCGTCGGACCACTCGTTGGGCCGGACCTCGACGCCCCAGGTGTCCGTGGCGATCGCGGCGATCTCGCGGCCGTGCAGCCAGCCGGCGGTCTCGAACGACAGACCGGGGGCGGGCCCCCCGGCGTAGCCGCCCCAGCCGGCCCCCTCGGCGACGCCGCGGCGGGCCCGCGTCAGCTGGCCGGTGCGGACGAGCAGGATGTCACCGCGCCCGACCGCGGCCGTTTCGCCCTGGCGCCGGATCACCTCGTCGAGGTCGGCTCCGGTGATCGGGCAGCCGTCCGGAAGCTCGCCGTCCGTCCCGAGTGCGCGGCCGACGTCGAGCAGCACGCCGCGGCCGATGACCGGCGCGGCGATCCTCTCGATGCCGGTGGCCCGGTCGCCCTGGCTGGTGACGGTGTCTCGGCCGAGCCTGCCGTTCCAGCCGACGCCGTGGTCGAACACGTGGCCCAGCCCGTCCCACTGGGTGCTGCACTGCAACGGCATGAACACCGCGTCGTCGGCGACCGACAGCCCGTGGGGCAGGCCCATCTGCTCCGCGGTCTCCATGCCGGTGGACATCATGGTGTGGACGGGGTTGACCCGGCGCTTCCAGCCGAACTGCGGCCCGTTCTCGTCGAACGGGAGCGACAGGCTGAACGAGGTGCCACGCCGGATGAGCGCGGCCGCCGCGACCCGCTTCTGCTCGTCGAGGTGGTTGACCGTGCCGATGCCGTCGTCGGCACCCCACCGGTTCCAGTTGCTGTGGCGCTTGGCCGACGCGGCGATCGCCTCGGCCGGATCGGTGCCGAAGTCGGCGGTGATGTCGTAACCCTGCATGGCAGTACTCCTCAGACCGGTTCACTCGTGAGGGCCGCGATCCGGCCCATGAGGGATGGAACGTCGCCCTGCTCGCGCGCGAGCTGCCAGCGCGCCAGCTGCAGCGAGGCCTCGACGACCTGCGCCACGCGCGGGTGGCGGCGGTCGGCGAAGCGGCTCAGGAGCGCGTCGTCGACGGCGTTCGCGCTGGTGAGCATCTCGGCGAGGACGGCGGAGTCCTCCAGGGCGAGCGCGGCGCCCTGGGCGAGCGTCGGCGGGCAGGTGTGCACGGCGTCGCCGATGAGGACGACACGGCCGCGGTGCCACGGCGGGTCCAGCAGGTGCTCCTCGAACCAGGTGTAGTTGATCGCCGACGGGTCGGTGATCGACTCGCGGATCTCGTCCCATGGTCCGTGGTAGTCCTCGGTCAGGCCGCGCACCACGTCCAGCTGCTCCTGCGGGGAGAGCGCCGTGCGGTCCTGGGCGTCCTCGACGAGGAACGCGTACAGCTCTGCCTTCGAGGTGGGCGTGTACCCGGCGATGTAGCAGGGGCCGCCGTAGATCGCCTCCGAGCCCGTCACCTCGGGCGGACGTGGCGCGAACACCCGCCAGATGCCCATGCCGACCGACCGGGTCTCCAGCGGCACCCCCAGCAGCCGACGGGTCCGGGAACGGACGCCGTCGGCACCGATGACGAGGTCGTAGTGGCCGGTGGACCCGTCGGTGAACCGGACGTCCACCCCGGACCCGTCCTGCTCGAGCGCGTCGACCGCGGTGGAGAAGCGGACGGTGACCCCGGCCCGGACGGCGCGGGCCATGAGGATGCGCGCGAGCGTCGGCCGGTACATGCCCATGCTGGACGGGAGGTCCGGTCCGCCCGAGTGGTGCTCGGGGAGCTCGGCCAGCACGGTCGCGTGGGCGTCGGGGGCACGCAGGACGAGCCCGTCGCCCGGCCAACCGAGCGCCAGGCACTCGTCGAGCACCCCGACGTGGCGCAGCACGCGAAGAGCATTGCCCTGCAACGTGATACCCGAGCCGAGGGCCGTCACCTCCGGGGTGATCTCAGCCAACTCGACGCTCACACCGGCGTCGGCCAGCAGGCTCGCGGCGACGGCTCCGGCGGTACCGCCGCCGACGACCAGAACGGTGTTCACCGCAGGCACTTCAGGACTCCCTTGTCCGGGTGGGCACGCGGATCAGACCGGCGGCGCGACGAACACACCGCGGTCGACGTCGTTGAGGCTCTCCTTCGCGACGAGTTCGGCGAACGGGTTCGCCGTGCCCCACTGGTCCTGGTTCTCCTCCCGGGAGACGTCGTAGACGCTGGGGTGCCAGGTGTCCTCGTCGAGCAGTTCCAGCTCGGTGGTGTACTCGACGGTGTTGCCGTGGGGATCGAGGAAGTAGGAGAAGGTGTTGTCGCCGGCGGCATGCCGCCCGGGGCCCCAGATCATCCGCGCGCCGGCCCGTAGCAGGCGACCGGTGCCGCGCATGTACTCGTCGAGACCGCGCATCTCGAACGACACGTGGTGCAACGACGCGTGCGGTCCCTTGGCCAGTGCCAGGCTGTGGTGCTGCGGGTTGCACCGCATGAACCGCATGAGGTCACCGGCGTGCGGGTGGGTCAGGCTGTCGGTCAGCGCGAAGCCCAGGTGCTTCTCGTAGAACGCCTGGGTACGGTCCAGGTCGGGTGAGTTGACGACCACGTGCGAGAGCCGGACCGGGATCGCCTCCCGCTCCTCGATCCTGCGGTGGACGCGGTCGACGACCTCGGCGGAGATCTCGATGGTGCGGCCGTCGACGTCGAAGAAGCGGAAGCCGTAGCCCCCTCCAGCGGTCTGCAGCGTGTCGGGCTCCCCGATCAGCGTCACGCCGTCGCGGCCCAGTTGCGCGGCGAGGGTGTCGACGTCGGCGCGCGTCGCGACGCCGTAGGCGATGAGGTCCAGGCGCTTCTCCGCGTCCTTGCGCAGCCGCACGATGTACTGCTCCGGGGATCCCTCGGCGGCGAGGAACACGATGCCCTTGTCCTCGGCGACCGGGGTCAGGCCCCACAGGGTGGAGTAGAACTCGCGCTGCTTGGCGAAGTCCGGGACAGCGAGGTCGACGTGGCGCAGGTGGGTGATCAGACGGTCGTTCATGACGGTGCTCCGGTGGTGACGGGGAGGGGGCCGAGGAGGCGCAGGGCGTTCCCGCCGCGGATGGCGGTGGTGGTGGGCTCGTCGAACCCCGCGGTGAGCAGGCGGTCCAGGGGGTCCTCGACGCCCATGTCGAACGGGTAGTCGCTGCCGAGGGTGACCTGACCGGGCCCCATGACCGCGACGAGGTGCTGCAGCTGCAGCGGGGTGTAGACCAGCGAGTCGACGAACGTGCGGCGCAGCAGCACCGAGGGCGCCAGCGCGGTGGTGCGGGCGTCATCGCGCGCGGCCCACGCGTGGTCGGCGCGCGTGATGTAGCTGGGCAGGTAGCCCCCGCCGTGCGCCGACCAGACGCGCAGCGCGGGGTGGCGCTCGAGCACCCCTGAGAAGACGATCCGCGACAGGGCAAGAGCCGTCTCGGTGGGGTTGCCGACCGTGTTGAACAGGTAGTAGGCGTCGAGCCGCGCGCCCAGCGTGCAGCCCCACGGGTGGAGGAGTACGGGTGTGTCGAGATCTTCCGCGGCGGCCCAGAACTCCCCGAGCGACGGGTCGTCGAGCTCGACCCCGGGCGCCGCCGCCGTGGAGATCTGCACGCCTCGCACGCCCAGGTCGCGCACGGCTGCGCGGAGCTGCTCCACGGCCAGGTCGGGATGCTGCAGCGAGACGGTGGCGACGGGGACGAGCCGATCAGGCCGTCGGGCGCAGAACTGCGCCACGCTCTCGTTGGTGGCCTCGACGATCCGCGCCGCGAGCCGACGACCGGCCCAGGCGTGCGGCAGCGGCGTGGCGGTCACCGCCTGCACGTCGACGCGGGCGCGGTCCATCGCCTCGATGCGCAGGTCGAGGTCGGTCAGCCGGGGAACCAGCTCGGCGATGTGCTGCTGGTTGTAGGCCAGCGAGGTCGGCCCGAGGGTGGTCGCGTCGACCTGCAGCTGCCGGGCCCGTCCGGGCTCGTCGGCGATCAGCGCGTCGACGGCGGGGACGGCCACGTGGGCGTGCAGGTCGACGGTCGGGACGAACTCGGCGGTGGGGTTCACTGCTCGGCCACGCAGCGGTTGGACTGCGCCCCGAGGCCGGTGATGCTCGAGTCCATCACGTCGTCGGGTCGCAGCAGCCGGCCGCGGGCCATGCCGTTGCCGGCGGGGCTGCCGGTGAGGACCAGGTCCCCGGGGTGGAGGGTGGCCACCTGCGAGCACCGGGACACGATGCGGGCGACGTCGAAGATCATGTCCTTGGTGCTCTCGTCCTGCATGACCTCGCCGTTGAGCCGCAACGTGATCCGCAGGTCGGACGGATCGCCCCCGGCCGACCGCGGCACCATCACCGGTCCGGTGGGCAGGAAGGTCGGCGAGTTCTTCGCGGCCAGCCAGTCCGACCCGAGCGCGGGCATGTCCTTGCGGAGGACACGTTCCCGCAGGGTGAGGTCGTTGACGATCACCCATCCGGCGACGACGTCGAGGGCCTCCGCCGGGGTGACCCGCCGCGCGGTCCGGCCGATCACCGCGGCGAGCTCCAGCTCCCAGTCCGGCTTCTCACCGTCGACGGGCAGCACCACGTCGTCGTAGGCGCCGCAGACGGCGCTCGGCAGGCCGATGAAGATGTAGGGCGGGAACCGGAGGCGGTCGTCCATCTGCGCCGCCGCTTCCGCGCGCACCTGCTCGACGGTGCGGCCGTCGCTGCCGTCGTGGTGCGCCGCGGCGATGTCGATGACGTGCGTGCGGTAGTTCGCCCCGGCCTGGAACACCTGCCGCGGCTCGATCGGGCTGAGCACCCGCAGGCCGGCCAGCGGCTGCCACCCCTGGGTCGAGGCCGCAGCGGCGTCGAGGAGCGGGAGGGCCTCCTCCCACCGGTCGAGCAGCACCGCCGTGTCCTGCGGTCGGCCGAGCTCGCCCCGCGTCGACAGGTCCAGCGCGCGATCGCGCGACACCACTGCCGGGAAGGCCCGGCCGTCGGCGGCGGCGAGCCGACCCAACGCCCACGGCCCGGCGTGCTCGATGCTGGTGACCTGTCCGAACGACATCCGGCCCACTCCTCTGTGATGGCTACGGCGACGACGGCGCGGCGTCGCCCCGCTAGCATCGGCGGACGCGGGGCCTGGCGGAAACGCACAATCCGTATGGCCGACCATTCGCCGGCCGGATGGCCCGCCCGTCAGGAGGGAACAGGGGTGGAACTGCCCAGCCTCGACCTCAACCTGGTCGTGGTCCTGCACGCCCTGCTCGAGGAGCGCAACGTCACCCGGGCCGGGGAACGGGTCGGGCTGAGCCAGCCCGGCACGAGCTCGGCGCTCGCCCGGCTCCGGCGGCATTTCGACGATCCGCTGCTGGAGCGCGTCGGCAACCAGTACGTCCTGACGCCGCTCGCCCAGGGACTCGCCGATCAGGTGGGGCGCACCCTCGAGGACCTGCAGCAGCTGATGACCGCGCATCCGAGGTTCGATCCCGCCACGGCCGAACGCCGCTACGTGGTCGTCTGTTCCGACTCGGTCCTCGCCGTGCTGGCTCCCCGGATCGTCGCCGCGGTGGCCGGGGCCGCGCCCGGTGTGACGCTGGACTTCCGCGCGATGACCAAGGGCATGCTCACCGATCCGGTCGGCCTGCTGCAGGAGGTCGACCTCCTGATCGTCCCCCGCGGCCTGTTCTCACTGCCCGACATGCCGAGCGTGGACCTCTACCGCGACCGCTGGGTCTGCGCCACCAGCATCGCGAACACGTCGGTGGGGACGCACCTGACCCTCGACGAGGCGGCCCGGGCCCGCTGGGTCATGCCCTTCCACGAGCTCGTCATGGCCTCACCGGCCGACGCCGCACTCACCGCACTCGGTGTGGACCGCCGCTGCGCGGTCCGGGTGGAGAGCTTCACCCTGCTCGACCGGCTGGTGTCCGGCACCGACCTGTTCGTCCTGTTGCACGAACGCCTCGCCGACCACCTCGGTGAGCGGGCCCTGCGCACCGTGGGGTTGCCGATCGAGCTGCCCCCGATCGTCGAGGCCGTCTGGTCGCATTCCAGCCGCCGGCTCGACCCCGGCCACCGGTGGCTGCTCGACGTCCTGCTTGCCGCGGCCGACGGCCTGGCCCCCGATCGGGAGCCGGCCCGCGCCTGAGCCGACCGGGTATCCGCACGGCGGATGACCGGCCATACGCAACAGTCATTTCCGCCGGACCCCGGCGACCACGACACTCCTCGGGCACGACACCGGTCGTCCCCCTCGACGAGGAGAACCATTGAGCGCCCCCGCAACGCCGCGAGGTCGGGTAGCCGTCATCGGCGCCGGTCCGGCCGGCATGGCCACGGCTCTGTCGGTCCACCAGGCCGGCCACGACGTCATCCTGCTCGAGCGCTACCCCCAGGCCCGGCCGGCGGGCAACATCCTCAACCTGTGGCCACCACCGATCAAGGCGCTCGGCCTGCTCGGCGTCGACGTGACCGACCTGGGCGCGCCGTGCCGCTCGGAGTTCCGGTCCGTCGGCGGCCACACCCGGGTGCGGACCGCGCTCCCCGAGAGCGTCGTGCGGGACTACGGCGGCGGCTTCATCGGCCTGCTGCGGCCCGCGCTGTACGAGCGGCTGCTCGCGGCGTTGCCCCCGGGCGTACTCGAGGTCGACCGGAGCGTCGACCACTTCGACCAGGACGAGTCCGGGGTGCGACTGCACATGCTCGACGGCGAGACCATCGACGTGGACGTCCTCGTCGGGGCTGACGGCATCGATTCGCTGGTTCGCCGCACGCTGTGGGGCGACTCCCCCAAACGGGAGCACAACCTGCACATCTTCGGCGGGTTCACCTTCGACGACGACATCGTGGCGGAGCGCGGGGTCTGCATGATCTCCCACAGCCGCACCGTGCAGGGGAGCTGGACCGCGATCCGGCACAAGGGCCGCGACGGCTTCCAGTGGTGGGTACTGGGTGCGCACGATGCGAGGGCGGGGTTCACCGGGGACCTGCACACCACGGCCACCGCGATGGGCGCGGAGTTTCCCGCCCCGCTGCCACAGCTGATCGCCGCCACCGACCCGGCCAGCGTGCAGCGGTGGGTATTGCGCGATCGCAAGGCGCTGCCCCAGTGGTCGAAAGGCCGGGCCACCCTGGTCGGCGACGCCGCTCACCCGACCTCGCCCTATGCCGCCTACGGCGCGGGCATGGCCACCGAGGACGGCTACTTCCTCGGCCGCAGGCTCGCCGGGGTGGACCTCGCGGACCACGCCGCCGTACGCGCGGCTCTCGACGCGTTCGAGATCCCCCGCAAGCCGCACACCGCCCGGCAGGTCCAGCAGGCCTACGTCCTCGGCCGGCTCTTCCACCACGCACCCCGGCCCCTGCGGACGCTCCGCGACGCGGTCCTGGACCGCACACCGCTGCTGCAGAAGGTCGTCGGGGAGTCCTCACCTGGCCAGATCCTCGCCCAGATCGCCGCGATCGACAGCGCCGAGGAGCGCTATGCCGCGATTCGCGGCACCGGACCCCGCTGACCTCCATCCCTGGCGAAGGACCCACGCCCGGCGCCCCGATGACCGACGATCCTGCGGTGACCGGCCTCGTGCGGCGCTACTACAACGGCTGCACCGCCGGCGACCTCGACGAGCTGCGCGCGACCCTGCACCCCGACGTCGTCCACTACTTCCTCGCGCCCAACGTCGGGTCCGCACCCGTCACCGGTGCCGAGCACCTGGCCCGCTACTGGCGCAAGGTCACCCGCATGATCGACGCCCGATGGGTCGTCGACCACATCCTGACCGGACCCGACGAGGCCGTGATCGAGTGGACCATGTGGTGGCGGCCCGGCCCGGGCTCCGAGCGCGTCGCCACCCGCGGCGCCGAATGGTTCGTAATCCGGGACAACCTCATCGCCGAGATCCGCTCGTACTACCAGCAGCGCGACCACACCAGCGAGCTCGACGCGTTCCCCTACCCGGCACGCGGCTACTCGGTTCCCGGCCGGGAGACCACGACCACCCACCCCGACGCGGAGCGCTTCCACGCTCCTCTCGACAAGGACGACCACGCATGACACCCACCGTCGCCAGCCACCGCGACAACGCGACCGTCACCATCGAGCTCACCCGCGCCGACCGGCTCAACCCGCTCGACGAGCCCACGAGGGTCGCGCTGCTCGCAGCGATCATCGAGGCGGCCCATGACGACACCGTGCACGCGCTCGTGCTCACAGGCACCGGCCGCGCGTTCTGCGTCGGCCAGGACCTCGCCGCCGTCGCGGAACTCGACGATGCCCACGACACCGTCGCACGCACCTACAACCCGCTCATCCACGCCCTGCGTACGTGCCCGAAACCGGTCATCGCCGCCGTGAACGGTCTCGCCGTCGGCGCCGGAATGGGACTCGCGCTCGCGTGTGACCTGGTCCTCATGTCCGAGTCCGCCGCCCTGTCCTGCGCCTTCGGCCGCGTAGCCCTCGTGCCCGACAGCGGGACATCGTGGTTCCTGGTCCGCAGGCTCGGCCACCAGCTCGCCTTCGACATCGCGACCACCGGGCGCACGATCAACGCCGCGGAGGCCGTCGCGCTCGGGCTGGCCAACCGCGCCGTCCCCGACGCGGATCTCCGTGCGCTCGCAGCCGAGCGCGCCGCCGAACTCGCGGATGGACCCACCGCAGCGTTCGCCCTCACCAAACAACTGCTCGTCCGCGCAGCGAGTGCCGACCTACCGGCCATGCTGGAGCAGGAAGCACTCGCGCAGGGCGTGGCCGCGTCGAACCCGGAGCACGTCGCCCGACGCACCGCGTTCCTCCGGAGAGGTCGGAGGATGCCGCCGTGACACTCCCACCGACACCGAACGATGATCAGCTCGCCGGGGCGATGCTGCGGGCCCGGCTAGGACTCACCACCGCCGACACGGCAGGGACCCGGAGCCGGTCAGCCGATTCCGGCGCGTGGTCCCCAGAATCCGCACATGTGGTCGGCCAGGAACGCCGTGTCGTCATGCGGGGCGGTGCCGCGTGAGGTGAGCGTCTGCACCGGTCGGGCACCTGCGCTCCACGCGGGCCATCCGGGTAGACCGGCCCCGTTGGGGTTCCCGGTCGCGGCGAAGCGGGTCCAGTAGCCGACGAGCTGGTCGGAGAGCGTTCGTTGGGCGGTGTCGCGCACCACGGGGATACCGCTGATGCTGTCGAACAAGTAGGTCAGCTCGGCTCCGTGATAGCTGCGCAGTGCCATGAAGGGGTCGGGCAGGACCTGCGGAGGGTTCGGCTCGTCGAGCTCGTAGGTCCACAGCCCGGCCTTGTCGGCTCCTCCGGTGTGCGCGGCCTGTGCCGTCCACTGTGCCGGGCAGGCGAATGTCTGGTCGGTCACCGTGGCGGACAGCGCGAGTGACGGCGACCCGAATCGCGCCGAGGGGTAGCGCGCCAGCACCTCAGCTGCGCCGGCCCCGAAACGTTCGGCGACGTCCGACTGGTAGAACGACTCGCTCACCGGGTTGAGGTGCAGGTGCTGGAACAGCGCGGTGAACAGGCGCCCCTCGTCGTGATTGCTACCCATCAACAGCGGCACCGGCGGGACCCGCCCCGACGCCAACGCATCGGCCGGCGACCGGGGTAGCACCGTGCCGTCCAACGTCGGGGTCCAGGTCGCGGCCAGGCTGGTGAGGGCCGTTGTCGGACCGGCCACCAGCAGCTTGGCCGGAACCGCACGAAGGCAGGCCACCATCGTGGCCGGGTCCGCGCAGCCCAGGCCGGCCGCGAAACGGACCCCGGTGTCCTGACCCGCGACCTCGCTGAGCGGTCCGAGCGGAGTGCCGACGCAGGCACCGCTCTCCACGATCGCCCGGTCGAAGAGCCCGGCCGCGGCCGGCGACGCGAGCTGCTCACAGACGCTGTTGCCGCCGGCGGACTCACCGAACAGCGTCACCGCCCGCGCGTCACCGCCGAACGCCGCGATGTCGTCGCGCACCCAGCGCAAGGCCAACTGCTGGTCGAGCAGACCCCAGTTGCCCGATGTGCCGGTGGTCGACTCGGCGTCCAGACCCGGCAGCGTGAGGAACCCGAAGGGGCCCAACCGGTAGTTGAGCGTGACGACCACGGCGTCGCCGCGCTCCACCAGCGGTGTCGGGTCGTAGCCGGCCCCATCGCCCAGGACGTAGGCGCCCCCTGGGATGAACACCATCACCGGGAAGCCCCCGGCCGGCGTCGGACCGGCCGGGCGCGCGACGTTGAGGAAGAGGCAGCCCTCCGACGAGGTGCCGCCTGTGCCACCCCCACCGAGACCCCGACACACAGCACGGCAACCAGACCCACGACTGTCAGACCCTTGAGACGACGGACGCGCGACACGGGGCCCACCTCCACTGAGCCCGGACCGTCGCCGGGAATAGCAGGAAACATGTCATACCCATGGGTAACCTAGAGCTCGTGCTCCTGCTGGAACTACGGGGTGTGACGCAGACGACGTCACCGGCCGGTGGTGGCCGCGACTGTCTGGAGGAGCGCCAGCGACACGGCGCTGGGCGAGCCTGCTTCGGCGTGGTAGACCACCAGTTGCTGGCCGGGTGCCGAGCGCACGTCGAAGGTCTGCATCCGCAGCGTCAGCGGGCCGACGTCCGGGTGGACGAAGGTCGTGACCTCGGTGCTCTTGCCGCGTGCCTCGTGGTGGGCCCACATCTCCCGGAACGTCGCGCTTCCGGACCCGGCCTCACCGACGATGGCCCGCACCCGGGGATCGTCGGGGATCTCCCCGGCCGAGAGGCGGAACCCGGCGACCGTGTTGGCCGCGGCATGCCGCCAGTCCAGGTAGAAGGCCCGCGCCGCCGTGTCGAGGAACACGTTGAGCAGCAGGTTCTCCGAGTGACCGAACGGCGCGAACAGGGCCTCGCCCAGCCGGTTGCGGGCCAGGACGTCGTAGGCTCTGCTCAGCACCAGCGCCGGGTTGTCCGGCCAGCCGTCCATCAGCCGCCGCAGGTCGGGATCGACACGCTCGGGCCGGTCCACGCCGGGCCTCGGGGTGAGCCCGGCCAGCCGGAACAGGTGCAGCCGGCCGTCGTCATCGAGCCGCAACGCCACCGCGAGCGCACCCAGGACCTGAGCGGACGGATGGCGCTCGCGTCCCTGCTCGAGCCGGACGTAGTAGTCGACGCTGACCTCGGCCAGCAGGGCGACCTCCTCCCGCCGCAGACCCGCCACCCGGCGCGACCGGCCGGGGGCAGACCGACGTCGGCGGGGCGGACGTCGGCCCTTCTGCTACGCAGGTAGTCGCCGAGGGGTGACGGGGCCGTGGAAGACATGGGCTCGCTCAGCGTTGCCGGGTGGGGCGAATGATGATCTCGTTGACGTCGACGTCCGCGGGCTGGCCGACAGCGTAGGCGATCGCGCCGGCGACGGCGTCCGGGGAGATGGTGTCGGCCCGGTAGGTGCGCATCAGCTCCTGGGTGTCCGGGTCGGTGATCGACTCGGCGAGCTCGGACTCGACCACCCCGGGGGAGATGGTCGTGACCCGGATCCCGGGGTCGGACTCCTGACGCAGACCCTCGGTGATCGCCCACGCCGCGTACTTCGTCCCGCTGTAGACCGCCGAGGTCGGCGAGACCTGGTGCGCCCCGATCGAGGCGACCGTGACGACATGCCCGACGCCCTGGCGGTGGAAAGGAGGCAGGACCGCGGCGAGGCCGTGGAGCAGGCCCTTGACGTTGACGTCGACCATGCGGTCCCACTCGTCGACGAGGAGCGCATCGAGCCGCGACAACGGCATGACGCCCGCGTTGGCCACCAGTACGTCGACGCGGCCGTGCTCCTGGACGGTCCGCTCGACGAACGAGGTCATGTCGTCTCGATCGGTGACGTCGAGCGCCCAGGCGTCGACGCCGCCGCCGGCCGCCCTGATCTCCTCGGCGACGGCGTCGAGCCGATCCTTGCGGCGGGCCCCGAGCACAACGTGATGCCCTCCCGCCGCGAGCCGGACGGCCGTGGCGCGTCCGATACCGCTGCTGGCGCCGGTGACGAGCACGACCTTCCGGTCGGTGTCTTCTCCACGTGTCATACGCAGAGAATCACGCCGGTTCGGGAACGGGGACAGGTGCCGCCTCTCCTGGGAGCGCGGCACCCACCCTCCCCGGTCACGTCGTCACCCTCACCCCCCTTGTCCTTATCGTCCGATTGGGTGACCATGATCGCGTGATCACCACACTCAGTCATTTGGCCCGGATCGGTATCAGCATCGCGGCGGCCTTCGTCTTCGCTGCCGGGGCTGTGGTCGTGGCCACGCCGGCCTCGGCCCAGGAGGCCTGCTCGGACGTCCAGGTCGTCTTCGCCCGCGGCACGGGCGAACGGGCCGGCCTCGGCTCGGTCGGCACCCCGTTCGTCCGTGCCGTCACCTCGCAGCTGAGCGGCAAGACCGTCTCCTCCTACGCCGTGAACTATCCGGCCTCGTCGAACCAGAACTCCGCCTCGGGCACCACGGACATGACCAACCGGGTCTCCTCGGAGGCTCAGCGGTGCCCGAACACGAAGTTCGTGATCGGTGGCTACTCACAAGGTGCGAGCGTCACCGACAGCGCGGTCGGCGTCCGGGTCTTCGGCGGGGGCGGGACACCCATCCCGGCGTCGCTGGCGCCGCGGGTGGCCGCCGTCGTGGTCTACGGCAACCCGGCCCAGGCCCAGGGGCGGTCGATCACATCGAGCCCGAACTTCGGGTCGAAGGCCGCGGAGTACTGCAACAGCGGCGACCAGGTCTGCGGGGGCCGAGGCACCACCTCCGGCAATCACTTCAGCTACCCGAGCAATGGCACCATCCAGAGCGGCGCCCAGTTCGTGGCGGGCACGGTCGCGTAGCGTCGGGCCCACACCGTGCGGCGACCACACGGCGGCGAGCCGCTCGGCATCGCCGGTGACGGAGACCCGGAGATGTTCGGCGTAGGCCGGCGGGATCTGGGTCACGCCCCCACCCCGGAGTGGAACTCCGTGCGATGTTGTCGCACGAACTCCCTCAGGCTGCGGGCCCGATCGCCGCGTACACGACCAGCGCGCCCCCCTGCCCGGCCACCGCGGCCACCACGGCGACCGGTCCCGCCCACCGTGGCCTGTACACGGTCAGCGAGTAGATCGCCACCAGGACCGCGGATATGAGGTAGGAAACGGACGAGGGTCGCCGTGGGAAGTGGTCAGAGTTCGCGGAGGCGGGGAGCGACCAGGTCGCCGACGCGGCCGACCCAGCCGGGCAGGTCGGGCTCCTGCGAGCCGACCCACACCTTCGTGACGCCCAGCGCCGCGTAGGCCTTCATCGACGTCAGGAAGGCGTCGGTGTCGGCCAGCGGATCGATGCTGCTGATGATCGTTCTCGTGATGGTGGCCGGGTCGCGGCCGGCGTCGTCGCAGTGCCTCTGCAGGACCTCGAGCTTGCCGGCGATGACCTCGGGGCCGGCGTCGAACATGTTGCAGGCGTCGGCGTGGCGGGCGACGAGGCGCAGGGTCTTGCGCTCCCCCATGCCGCCGATCAGCACCGGTGGGCCTGTGGGCTGCAGCGGCTGCGGTCGGCAGAGGGTCTCGGCCAGGTCGTAGTGCGCGCCGTGGAAGGGGCCGTCGTCGGCGCTCCACATCTGCCGGCAGATCTGCAACGTCTCGTCGAGTCGTTCGAAGCGTTCGGACACCGCCGGGTAGGGCACACCCAGCCCGGCGTGTTCGCGTTCGTACCAGGCGGCGCCGATACCGAGCAGCGCCCGGCCACCGGACAGCACGTCGAGGGTGGCCACGATCTTGGCCAGCAGCCCGGGGTGGCGGTAGGTCACACCGGTGACCAGCAGGCCCAGCTGCAGGCTCTCGGTCTGGCCGGCGAGGAACCCGAGAGCGGTGTAGCCCTCGAGCATCGGGTCGGTGGCCGGGGCCATCTGGTCCATCTGGAAGTAGTGGTCCATCAGCGTCAGCGTGGCGAAGCCGGCCTGTTCGGCGGCGCGGGCCGTCGCGGCGAGGCCCGGGCCTATCGCGGTGGGGGCGCCGAAGCAGGTGAAGTCCGGGACGTGCAGGGCAAGTTCCATGATCGATCGTCCTCACTGTGTGACTCGATGGTCGATCGAGGTGCCGACGTCCCAGCTGGCGAGGATGGGCAGTACGCGCGCGGTCGCCGAGTCGGGCTCGGCGGTGTAGACGACGAGGGTCTGGTCCGGTTCGTGTGGTGCGGCCACGCTCTCGATGTCGAACCACAGGGTTCCTGCGTCGGGGTGCTGGATGTGCTTGGCCACCGACGCGTAGTCGCGCACCTGATGATCGTCCCACCAGCGGGCGACGTCGCGATCGGTGTCGCGCAGCTCGTCGATGAGCGCCGACAGGCGCCGGTCGTGCGGCCGACGGCCGGTTTCCCGGCGCATCCCGGCGACCGAGGCAGAGGCGAAGTCCGACCAGTTGACGATGCGCGTGCGGGCCACCGGATCCTGGAACAGGAACCGGAAGAACGACGTGCCGGGCTCCAGCGGGCGGCCGAGCACGGCGCGCAGCAGCGCGTTGCGCGCCAACACCTCGCCGCGACGGCCGAGCAGCAGCACCGGGACGTGATCGAGCGTGGTCATCAACCGCAGCAGGCCGGGATCGGGCCGCTGCGGCGCCTCCGGCCCGGGACGGCGACGACGCGAGGTCGGCGCCGCGAGATCGCGAAGGTGGGCGTGCTCGACCTCGTCGAGGCGCAGCGCCCGCGCGAGTGCGTCGAGCACCTCGTCGGAGATGTTCGGCTGGCGTCCCTGCTCGAGCCGGCTGTAGTAGTCGGGGCTCAGCCCGGCCAGCACCGCCAGCTCCTCCCGGCGCAGACCCGGCACCCGCCGCGGACCCGGGAACGCCGCGATGCCGGCCTGCGACGGGCTGAGCCCGTCGCGTCGGGAACGCAGGAACCCTCCCAGTGCGGCGCGGTCCTGTGGCATCACCCCACAGTAGGGACAGCCGAGCGGACCTGGGTGGTCATGGCATGCCCAGGCTGGTCCGGACCTGGCCCGGCCCTGCGCGTCGACCTAGGACGGCGCTGAAGAAGCCGGTTCTGTGGCTCGGCTTGAAGTTGGAGCGGACTGTGCGTGGCGCATGGGAACCGCGGTCGGGGGCCGGGTCGGTCGGGGTCGGGTCGGGCAGATGTGGCTGCCTCTCGCAGGTCTG